>NZ_JAOWGA010000018.1:813828-927802 GCF_030333395.1 Citrobacter sp. CK194 | reverse complement strand
ACCCGGCGGCCTGTGTGCCGTTGTTCCGTGTCAGTGGAGGCGCATTATAGGGAGTTATTCCGGCCTGACAAGGGGAAATTAGAAAAAACTTATCAACCGTTCGTTTTTTGGACGTTTTGCATATCACCCTTTTATTTTTGCCTGGTTTTTAAACAAAAACGAGCCCGAATGGGCCCGTTTTTTATTATTTGTGACTTACTGCACTGCCACAATGCGATCGTCATTCGCCTCCAGACGAATCGCTTTACCCGGAATCAGCTCACCAGACAAGATTTGCTGCGCCAGCGGGTTTTCAATCTGCTGCTGAATTGCACGTTTCAATGGACGCGCCCCGTAAACCGGATCGTAACCATTCGCGCTCAGCAATTTCAGCGCATCATCAGAGATATGGATTTCATACCCGCGCTCTTCCAGACGTTTGTACAGACGCTGCAACTGGATCTGTGCAATAGAAGCGATATGTTTTTCACCCAACGGATGGAATACCACGACCTCATCTATACGGTTAATGAATTCCGGGCGGAAGTTGTGGCTGACCACACCAAGCACCAGTTCTTTCATATGGCCGTAATCCAGCTCACCGAAACGCTCCTGGATCAGATCGGAACCGAGGTTTGAGGTCATAATGACAACCGTGTTGCGGAAGTCGACCGTTCTCCCTTGCCCGTCCGTCAGACGGCCATCATCCAACACCTGCAACAGAATGTTGAATACATCAGGATGCGCTTTCTCAACTTCGTCCAGCAGTATGACGGAATAAGGACGACGACGTACCGCTTCCGTCAGATAACCGCCCTCTTCATAACCCACATATCCCGGAGGCGCGCCAACCAGACGAGACACGGAGTGTTTTTCCATGAACTCAGACATGTCGATACGCACCATCGCGTCATCGCTATCAAACATAAAGTTTGCCAGCGCCTTGCACAGTTCGGTTTTACCCACCCCGGTCGGCCCAAGGAACAGGAACGAACCAATTGGACGATTCGGGTCGGCCAGTCCCGCACGGCTACGGCGAATGGCATTCGATACCGCTTCAACGGCCTCGTTCTGCCCAATCACGCGGCTGTGTAATTCCTGCTCCATACGCAGCAGTTTTTCACGTTCGCCTTCAAGCATTCTGGCAACCGGAATCCCCGTCCACCGCGCCAGCACTTCAGCAATTTCCGCATCCGTCACTTTATTGCGTAACAGACGCATGGTTTTACCTTCAGATTGAGTCGCTGCTTCCAGCTGTTTTTCCAGCTCAGGGATCTTGCCGTACTGAAGTTCAGACATCCGCGCCAGATCGCCCACACGACGCGCCTGTTCGATGGCGATCTTCGCCTGCTCCAGTTCGGCCTTAATGGTCTGCGTACCGGACAGAGAGGCTTTCTCTGCTTTCCACTCTTCTTCTAATTCAGAGTACTGGCGTTCTTTGTCATCCAGTTCCTCGTTGAGCATATCGAGGCGTTTTTTGCTCGCCTCATCAGACTCTTTCATTAACGCCTGCTGTTCCAGCTTGAGCTGAATAATACGGCGGTCGAGCCTGTCCAGTTCTTCCGGCTTGGAGTCAATCTGCATACGGATGCTGGATGCCGCTTCATCGATCAGGTCGATGGCTTTATCCGGCAACTGGCGATCGGAAATGTAGCGGTGAGATAAGGTTGCCGCCGCCACAATCGCCGGGTCAGTAATCTGCACATGGTGGTGCAGCTCATAACGTTCTTTAAGACCACGCAGAATAGCGATGGTATCTTCCACAGACGGTTCCGCGACGAACACTTTCTGGAAACGACGTTCCAGCGCCGCATCTTTTTCGATGTACTGGCGATATTCGTCCAGCGTTGTGGCGCCCACACAGTGCAGTTCCCCACGCGCCAGCGCCGGTTTCAGCATGTTTCCGGCATCCATTGCGCCATCGGCTTTACCCGCGCCGACCATCGTGTGTAATTCATCGATAAACAGGATGACGTTGCCTTCCTGTTTGGCGAGATCGTTCAGCACGCCTTTCAGACGCTCTTCAAACTCACCGCGATACTTCGCCCCGGCCACCAGCGCGCCCATATCCAGCGCCAGTACGCGACGGCCTTTCAGCCCTTCCGGCACTTCGCCATTAATGATTCGCTGCGCCAGCCCTTCGACAATCGCCGTTTTACCGACCCCCGGTTCACCAATTAATACCGGGTTGTTTTTAGTACGGCGTTGCAGTACCTGAATGGTACGGCGAATTTCTTCATCACGACCAATCACCGGATCGAGCTTGCCCTGCTCCGCGCGCTCGGTCAGGTCGACGGTATATTTTTGCAAGGCCTGACGTTGGTCTTCAGCCCCTTGATCGTTCACGCTTTCACCTCCGCGCATTTGTTCAACTGCCTGAGTGATATTGGCGGTGGTCGCCCCGGCCGATTTCAGTAGGTCGGTCAGCGTGCCGCGAGACTCAAGCGCAGCCAGAACGAACAGTTCCGACGAAATAAAGTTGTCCCCACGTTTTTGCGCCAGCTTGTCGCAAAGATTCAGTACACGCACCAGATCCTGAGACGGCTGTACGTCGCCGCCGGTGCCTTCCACCTGCGGCAAACGGCTCAGCGCCTGATCAATACTCGTGCGTAACTGGCCAGCATTAATGCCAGCGGACGTTAATAAAGGACGTACCGATCCCCCTTCCTGATTCAGTAAGGCGCTCATTAAATGAAGAGGTTCGATGAATTGGTTGTCGTGCCCCAGTGCAAGCGACTGGGCATCGGCAAGAGCAAGCTGGAATTTATTAGTAAGACGATCCAGACGCATAACTCCTCCCATAACAGGTCAAAATTGCTACTGGAGATTAAATGAGGTCATCCCTCAATTATTCAAGGTGAATGACCTGAATTATGTGAAAAGAAAATTACACGTACCGGATCGTCTTGATTCTTTAGGTTATATCAGCCAAATAAAACTTGCCATACGACCTGTGATCTTGTCGCGACGATAAGAGAAGAAAGTCTCACTTTCGCTGTAAGTACAGCGATCGCCGCCATAGACGCTTTCAACTCCCACATTCGCCAGACGTTGACGCGCAAGCTGATAAATATCCGCCAGATATTTTTCGCCGCGCACCTGAAATGCGCTGCTCGCCTTCGCATCTTTTGCGATAAACGCGTCACGCACTTCAGCCCCCACTTCAAAAGCAGCAGGGCCAATAGCCGGACCCAGCCAGGCGATAATGTTTTCAGGTTTATCGGCAAAGCAGGCGACCGTCTCTTCCAGCACACCTTCACATAATCCGCGCCAGCCCGCATGAGCCGCCGCCACTTCCGTTCCCGCGCGATTACAAAACAACACGGGCAAACAGTCCGCCGTCATCACCGCGCAAACGGTGCCGGGGGTATTGCTGTACGACGCATCCGCACGTTTGGATGCATAAGGCTCGCCGGTGAGTTTCAGCACGTCCTTGCCATGCACCTGTTCAAGCCAGACGGGTTTTGACGGCAAATTGCCCGCAGCAAAGAGTCTCTTGCGATTCTCTTCCACATGTTCCGGGTTATCGCCGCAATGGGCGCCCAGGTTCAGAGAATCGTAAGGCGATAAGCTGACACCGCCTGTACGTACAGAACTACAGGCTGCAACCCCCTCCGGGATTGGCCACTGCGGAACAATTAGCTTACTCATAGCCAGTCTACATCATCCTTATGTTCTTCAAAGTCAGCGCGCATCACGTCAATCAGCTCCACCATATCCTGCGGAATCGGCGCATGCCACTCCATTTCAATACCGGAAATCGGATGGTAAAGACGCAGCATCGTCGCGTGCAGCGCCTGGCGATCAAACTGACGCAACGTGGAGATAAACGCTTCCGATGCCCCCTTCGGTGGACGCGGACGACCGCCATACACCTGATCGCCCACCAGCGGATGCGTGATATGCGCCATGTGCACGCGGATCTGGTGCGTACGTCCGGTTTCCAGACGCAACCGCAGACGCGTATGCACACGGAAATGTTCCATGATGCGGTAGTGAGTCACCGCCGGTTTCCCCATTGGATGCACTGACATATGGGTTCGTTTGGTCGGGTGACGGCTGATCGGTTCATCTACCGTACCGCCCGCCGTCATATGTCCGATCGCGACCGCTTCATACTCACGGGTGATTTCACGCAGTTGCAAAGACTCCACCAGTCGCGTTTGCGCCGGAACCGTTTTCGCCACCACCATCAGACCTGTGGTGTCTTTATCCAGACGATGCACAATACCCGCGCGCGGTACGTCAGCAATCGGCGGGTAGTAATGCAACAGCGCGTTCAGTACCGTACCATCGGGATTACCGGCGCCAGGGTGAACCACTAAATCGCGCGGTTTGTTGATGACAAGGATATCGTCATCTTCGTAGACGATATCCAGCGGGATATCCTGCGGCTCAAAGCGGAGCTCTTCGTCGATTTCCGCGTTAATGGAAACCTGTTCGCCGCCCAATACTTTTTCTTTCGGTTTATCGCAAAGTTTACCGTTGACCAGCACGCGCCGATCGAGAATCCATTCTTTTATGCGCGAACGTGAATAATCCGGGAACATTTCGGCCAAAGCCTGATCTAAGCGTTGACCGAGTTGGTTTTCGGATACCGTTGCGGTGAGTTGTACTCGTTGTGCCATATACAGCTTCTTCGTTTAACGTTGGGTTTTACGGCTTTGCCGTTTAATATAGTGTGCTATTGTAGCTGGTCTTAACCGGGAGCAGGAACAGAGAATCTCCCGTAAAACATTTTGAGGAAAGTCAAAACGTCATGACGCGCATGAAATATCTGGTGGCAGCAGCCACGTTGAGCCTGTTTTTGGCGGGTTGCTCTGGTTCAAAGGAAGAGGTGCCCGATAATCCGCCTAACGAAATCTACGCGACTGCCCAGCAAAAGCTGCAGGACGGTAACTGGAAACAGGCAATAACGCAATTGGAAGCGTTGGATAACCGTTATCCATTTGGACCGTATTCTCAGCAGGTGCAGTTGGATCTGATCTACGCCTACTACAAAAACGCCGATCTGCCGTTAGCTCAGGCCGCCATCGATCGTTTTATTCGCCTCAATCCGACGCACCCGAATATTGATTATGTCATGTATATGCGCGGTCTGACCAATATGGCGCTGGATGACAGCGCGCTGCAAGGTTTCTTCGGCGTCGATCGTAGCGATCGCGATCCGCAGCACGCCCGAGCTGCATTCAATGATTTCTCAAAGCTGGTGCGTAGCTATCCGAACAGCCAGTACACGACCGACGCCACCAAACGTCTGGTCTTCCTGAAAGATCGTCTGGCGAAGTATGAATACTCCGTTGCCGACTACTACACCGCTCGCGGCGCATGGGTTGCCGTGGTAAACCGTGTGGAAGGTATGCTGCGCGACTTCCCGGATACGCAGGCGACGCGCGACGCTCTGCCGCTGATGGAAAACGCTTATCGTCAGATGCAGATGACGACTCAGGCTGACAAAGTGGCGAAAATTATCGCCGCCAATGGTCGCAACACCTGATTGCGTACTGAACGCAAAACGGCAGCCCGAAGGCTGCCGTTTTTTTATCCATTTTACGCTGTTGCTGAAGCGGTTTCAGTACAACGCATCCCGTCAAATATGGCCCCCTTTCAGCTATTCCTCAAGTAAAAAATCCGTTGTTCCTGCGATAACTCACAAAAAGGCTTCCTTGACAAAAAGTGACAAAATAATGTGATTTAAATCACGCTTTTTGACATTGGGAACGGTATGCTGGAATCACCAAGACGGGAAAGACAAGAGGTAAAATTTATGACAATGAACATTACCAGTAAACAAATGGAAATTACTCCGGCAATACGCCAGCATGTCGCAGACCGTCTCGCCAAACTAGAAAAATGGCAAACTCACCTGATTAATCCACATATCATTCTGTCTAAGGAGCCACAGGGTTTCATCGCTGATGCCACCATCAATACCCCGAACGGACATCTGGTCGCCAGCGCAAAACACGAAGATATGTACGCCGCCATTAACGATTTGATCAACAAGCTGGAACGGCAGCTCAATAAAGTGCAGCACAAAGGCGAAGCCCGTCGTGCCACAACTTCAGTAAAAGACGCCAACTTCGTCGAAGCAGAAGAAGAGTAGTCCCTTACATTGAGTGTATCGCCAACGCGCCTTCGGGCGCGTTTTTTGTTGACAGGATTAAAACAGTACGGGTACTTTACTGAAGTCGCTCAAGGAAACTGACATGAAACTTATCCCGTTCTTCTTCGCATTCTTTTTTACCTTCCCCTGAATGGGAGGCGTTTCGTCGTGTGAAAAAGAATGCGAAGACGAACAATAAGGCCTCCCACACGGGAGGCCTTTTTTATTGATAACAAGAAAGGCAACACTATGACATCGGAAAACCCGTTACTGGCGCTGCGAGAGAAAATAAGCGCTCTGGATGTAAAATTACTGGCCTTACTGGCGGAGCGTCGTGAACTGGCCGTTGAAGTCGGGAAAGCGAAGCTGCTTTCTCATCGCCCGGTGCGTGATATCGACCGCGAGCGCGACCTGCTGGACAGGCTGATCGCGCTTGGCAAAACCCATCATCTGGACGCGCACTATATTACTCGCCTGTTCCAGCTCATCATTGAAGATTCCGTCCTTACCCAGCAGGCGCTGTTGCAGCAACATCTGAACAAAATTAACCCGCATTCAGCGCGTATTGCCTTTCTTGGACCAAAAGGGTCGTACTCGCACCTCGCTGCGCGTCAGTATGCCGCCCGCCACTTTGAACAGTTTATTGAAAGCGGCTGCGCAAAATTCGCTGATATCTTTAATCAGGTCGAAACCGGGCAAGCGGACTACGCCGTCGTGCCGATTGAGAACACCAGTTCAGGCGCGATCAACGACGTCTACGATCTGTTGCAGCACACCAGCCTCTCTATCGTGGGCGAGATGACCATTACCATCGACCATTGCGTGCTGGTTTCAGGGACGACCGATTTAAACACCATTGAGACGGTCTACAGCCACCCGCAGCCGTTCCAGCAGTGCAGTAAATTCCTTAACCGCTATCCGCACTGGAAGATTGAGTACACTGAAAGCACCTCTGCGGCGATGGAAAAAGTGGCGCAGGCGAACTCTCCACGCGTGGCGGCACTGGGTAGCGAAGCCGGTGGCGTGCTGCATGGGCTACAGGTGCTGGAACGAATCGAAGCCAACCAGACGCAGAATATTACCCGTTTCGTGGTGCTGGCGCGCAAAGCCGTCAATGTTTCCGACCAGGTCCCGGCGAAAACCACGCTGCTGATCGCCACGGGTCAACAGGCAGGTGCGCTGGTTGAGGCGCTGCTGGTGCTGCGCAATCACAACCTGATCATGACCAAACTGGAGTCCCGTCCGATTCACGGCAACCCGTGGGAAGAGATGTTTTATCTCGATATCCAGGCCAACCTGGAATCACCGGAGATGAAAAAAGCGCTGAAAGAGTTGGGGGAAATTACCCGCTCAATGAAGGTACTGGGCTGCTACCCCAGCGAGAACGTTGTGCCTGTCGATCCGAACTAACTGTTTGATAATGCCGGATGGCGCTACGCTTATCCGGCCTACGATTCATGCAATTTTGTAGGCCGGATAAGACGCACCAGCGTCGCCATCAGGCATCTCACTTATTGTCGGCTATCGTTCGCCTGGCGTAACAGCGTGCGACTTTCGTTCTGGAAGCGTTTGGCGTAATCACCAAACCAATGCTCAACCTTGCGGAAACTGTCGATAAAGGCCTGCTTGTCGCCCTGCTCCAGCAAACCAATCGCGTCGCCAAAACGTTTATAGTAGCGTTTGATCAGCGCCAGGTTATTTTCCGACGACATAATAATATCGGCATACAGCTGCGGGTCCTGCGCAAACAGTCGCCCAACCATCGCCAGTTCGAGACGGTAAATCGGTGACGACAGCGCCAGCAGTTGTTCCAGCTGGACATTCTCTTCCGCCAGGTGCAAACCGTAAGCGAACGTCGCAAAGTGACGCAGCGCCTGAATAAACGCCATATTCTGATCGTGCTCAACGGCGCTAATCCGATGCAGCCGCGCGCCCCACACCTGAATTTGCTCAAGGAACCACTGATACGCCTCCGGCTGACGGCCATCGCACCAGACAACCACCTGCTTTGCCAGACTGCCGCTGTCCGGGCCAAACATCGGGTGTAAGCCCAGTACCGGGCCATCGTGCGCCGCCATCATCGCCTGTAGCGGTCCGTTTTTAACCGATGCAAGATCGACCAGAATACAGTCCGCAGGCAAACGCGGTAATTTCGCGATCACCTGCTCCGTGATATGAATCGGCACACTTACGATCACCATCCCGGCATCGGCCACGATCTCCTGCGCCCGTCCCCAGTCCTGTTGCTCAAGTATGCGTACCTGGTATCCCGACAGCGTGAGCATTTTTTCAAACAAACGGCCCATCTGACCGCCGCCGCCGACGATAACCACCGGGCGCAGAGAAGGACAAAGCGTCTTAAACCCTTTGTCATTCTCACTGGAGTAAGACTCACGCATCACCCGACGCAAGACGTCTTCAATCAGATCAGGAGGAACGCCAAGCGCTTCCGCCTCCGCACGGCGCGAAGCCAGCATAGACGCTTCACGCTCAGGCACGTAAATCGGCAGCCCAAAGCGGCTTTTCACTTCACCGACTTCGGCCACCAGCTCCAGGCGCTTAGCCAGTAAATCCAGCAGCGCCTTATCCACTTCATCTATTTGATCGCGTAACGCGGTCAACTCAGCAACCATAACCAACCTCTTATGCTACACGCGCCACCAGTTGGCCGTTCAGGTCCTGATGAATTTCACGCAGCAGTGCATCCGTGGCTTCCCAACTGATACACGCATCCGTAACAGACACGCCGTATTTCATTTCACTGCGCGGTTGCTCGGAGGACTGGTTGCCTTCGTGAATATTACTTTCAATCATCAAGCCAATAATGGAACGGTTGCCGTCTTTGATCTGCGCGACCACAGACTCTGCCACGGCAGGCTGGCGACGGTAATCTTTATTCGAGTTACCATGGCTGCAATCTACCATCAGAGACGGGCGGAGTCCTGCCTGTTCCATCTCTTTTTCACACTGCGCGACATCTGCCGGGCTGTAGTTTGGCGCTTTCCCACCGCGCAGAATGACATGGCCATCCGGGTTGCCCTGCGTTTGCAGCAGAGCGACCTGCCCCGCCTGGTTGATACCGACAAAACGGTGTGACTGAGCAGCGGCACGCATGGCGTTAATCGCCGTCGCCAGGCTGCCATCCGTCCCGTTTTTAAAGCCAACGGGCATGGAAAGGCCAGAGGCCATTTCACGGTGGGTTTGGGATTCGGTCGTACGCGCGCCGATTGCCGACCAGCTAAACAGATCGCCCAGGTATTGCGGGCTGTTTGGATCTAACGCTTCCGTCGCCAGCGGCAAGCCCATGTTCACCAGTTCCACCAGAAGTTGACGCGCAATCTTCAGGCCGGTTTCCACATCAAACGAGCCATCCATATGAGGATCGTTAATCAACCCTTTCCAGCCGACAGTGGTGCGGGGTTTTTCAAAATAGACGCGCATTACCAGGTAGAGGCTATCGCTGACCTCTGCGGCAAGAGTTTTAAATCGACGTGCGTATTCCAGAGCGGTTTCAGGATCGTGGATAGAACAAGGGCCGCACACCACCAGCAGACGCGGATCGCGACCGGCGATGATGTCAGAAATTGTTTTACGTGACTGGGCGATTTGCGCCTCTTGCGACAAACTCAGCGGGAACGCCGCTTTGAGTTGTTCCGGGGTCATCAGAACCTGTTCGTCGGTAATGTGTACGTTGTTCAGCGCGTCTTTTTGCATGATGGCGATCCTGTTTAGCTCGTTTGCGATAAATGATCCTCACAGAGGATGGCGTAACGATAACATAATCGGTAAAGATTTCAATCCACATTCCGTAAATTTTACTTTACACAAACCATTTATCTCGCAATTAACGCCATTCAAATCGTACATAAAAATTTACATCATTATATTTGCGCATCCACTATGCTTTGAAAAACACAGGAGAACAGGCAATGAAGCGTTTCGCAGGCGCCTTATTTGTTTTATTCATCAGCGGATGTCAGATCGATCCTTACACGCATGCTCCCACCTGGACCGCGACCGACTGGTATAGCGCCGGTATCGAAGATGCGATTTCAGGCGTTGCCGTCAAAGATAACGAAACACTAGCTGACGCCTGGAACGATCCTGACGTGGAGCGAACGCAATATCTTAAGGGCTACGCCGAAGGCCAGCGAAAAACCTGCCAGTTAAACTTTGTCCACGCCCGAGGACTGGCCGGGAAAACATTTCCCGCCAGTTGCGACACGGTTGAAAACGCCCGTCAATTGCATGATACCTGGCAAAAAGGCGCAGACGAAGGTGTTCGCTCAATGCGGCTAAATTAATTAAGACCTTACCAATAAATAAGTATGGGATTTAACTTAAGGAAATACCATTAATCGGCATGGTGTAATGACTGACAGGCAAAATAATGTTATTTTGCTGCAAACAATCACGGATGTATTTTGATGCTTTTTGACTGACGCTGGTGGGCACCTGTTTATGAGCTTTTCTCACCGACTCATACTCCTGCTAACGCTATTACTGGCAGGATTACCACTGTATGCTCAGGGCATCACAGAAGAAGCGAAATCTGTACGCTCAATCGTTTCCGGTATCGTCAGCTATACACGCTGGCCTGCATTATCTGGCCCTCCACGGCTATGTATTTTCGCCTCGTCTCGTTTTGCCGATGTGCTGAACGACAACAGCGCCAGGTCATTACCTTATCTGCCCGTCATCATCCGCACGGAGCAGGAAGCTCTGACAGCCCGTTGCGATGGCTTTTATTTCGGCAGTGAATCTCCGGCGTATCAGGTAGAATTAACGAATAAATATCCGTCTAAGGCATTGTTATTAATTGCCGAACAAAATACTGAATGCATTATTGGCAGCGCATTTTGTCTGATCATAAACAATGATGAAGTCAGATTTTCCGTAAATCTGGATTCCCTGTCACGCAGTGGCGTAAGAGTGAACCCCGACGTATTGATGCTTGCACGGAATCAAAAGCATGGATAAGGATTTTTTCCCTACAACGCGCCCGACCTTTAAGCGTACATTACGCCGGATCAACATGATCAGCGTACTGGTCACCATGCTGCTGATCTGGCTGCTGCTTTGCGTCGCCTCTGTCCTGACGCTGAAACAATATGCGCAAAAAAATCTGGATCTGACTGCCGCGACAATGACCCATAGTCTTGAGGCCGCATTGGTGTTTTCCGATGGCGTCGCCGCGACAGAAACGCTGGCCGCGCTGGGGCGCCAGGGGCAGTTCTCGGCCGCAGAGGTTCGCGATAAAAACCAGAAGGTGATCGCCTCCTGGTACTATGACGTACAAGCGTCGGACGATAAGCTCAATGGCCTGATCAGCCAGTGGCTTTTCCCGCTGCCGGTGACTCAGCCCGTCTGGCACAATGGCAAAATTATCGGCGAGGTCTGCCTGACCGCGCGCGACAGCTTGATTGGTCATTTTATCTGGCTCTCGCTGGCGGTTCTTACCGGGTGTATTTTGCTCGCATCCGGCATTGCGTTAATGCTCACGCGTTATTTGCATAATGGCGTGGTGGACGCGCTGCAAAACATCACCGATGTGGTACATGATGTACGCACGAACCGTAACTTTTCACGTCGCGTTTCTGAGGAACGCATTGAAGAGTTCCATCTTTTTGCTCAGGATTTCAACAGCCTGCTGGATGAGATGGAAGAGTGGCAACTGCGGCTACAGGCTAAAAACGCCCAGCTTTTGCGTACCGCGCTGCACGACCCCCTTACTGGTCTTGCTAATCGTGCCGCCTTTCGTAACAGCATAACCGAGTTGATGAACGACAGCTCCGCCCGTAGCTGTTCGGCGCTGCTATTTCTGGACGGCGATAACTTCAAATTCATTAACGATACATGGGGGCATGCCGCAGGAGATCGCGTTTTGATCGAGGTCGCCCGGCGACTGGCGGAGTTTGGCGGCAATCACCACCAGCCATATCGACTTGGCGGAGATGAATTCGCCATGGTGCTTTACAACGTGCATTCGGAGTACGAAGTTAAACGCATTTGTTCGGCATTATCGCAAGAATTTAATCGCCCCTTTGATCTGCATAACGGGCATCTGGCGAGTATGACGCTGAGTATTGGTTTCGCGCTGACGTGGGAACATGCTTCCGCAGAAAAATTACAAGAGTTGGCCGATCGTAATATGTATCAGGCCAAACATCAGCGTTCTGAACGTTCAATTAAATAACAGGAATAGATATATGCTAAAGCGACTTTTCTCCCCGATCATTCTGATAGCGTTGATTCTGGCGGGTTGCCAGACGCCGCAGGGGAAATTTACGCCCGAACAAGTTGCGGCAATGAAATCCTATGGATTTACTGAATCAGCAGGCGACTGGTCTCTGGGGCTGTCTGACAACATTTTATTTGATAAAAACGACTATAAGTTACGCCCGGAAAGCCAGCAGCAAATCCGTGAGATGGCCTCCAGGCTGGCAGCCACCGGGCTGAAACATGCCCGTATGGATGGCCATACTGACAACTACGGCGAAGACAGTTATAACGAGGCATTGTCGCTCAAGCGCGCCAATGTGGTTGCTGACGCCTGGGCCGAAGGTGCCAACATCCCACGCGGCAATCTGACGACACAGGGTTTAGGTAAAAAACACCCGGTCGCCAGCAATCAGAGCGCGAAAGGTCGTGCTGAAAACCGCCGCGTTGCCGTCGTCATCAGCACGCCGTAATGTTAGTCAACTGGCTGCGCAAGGGCGGCGCGAGACGTGCTGAACCAGCGCAGCCAGTCGATAACGATAAATACCAGCAGACTGCCTCCCAGCACCGGCATCGCCATCCCCAGGGCGGCAGCCAGCACCAGAACCCCGCACCTTCCCGGCCAACCTAACGTAAGCCAACACTGCATCAGCGTTTGCGCCGGGTTAACGCCTGACCTGGCCGGTCGGCGAATCCACCACAGACGGTAGCCGATAATAATCATCAGGCAAAGCCCGATGCCGAAGGCGATCAGCAGTAACTGATTTGGCAGACCAAACAGTATGCCCATATGGAAATCGACGCCCCAGCGCGTCAGCTTTGCCATAAGCGGAAAGTCAGCAAAATGCGTCCGGTCGATAACATGCAGGGTTGCGGCGTCTACTGATACCGCATCAACCTGTGTCGGCCAGCGACGATCAATTTCAGTTACCGTCCAGCCATGTTGCGCATCTTTGGCCGGACGAATCTCCAGCTTTTTAGCATCAATTCCCGCCGCCTGCGCCGTATGCAGAACCGCATCAAACTGGCTGACATCCATATGCATAACCGGCATTTCCTGCCCGGCATGATGATCGGCATGTTCATCAGCAGGGTGTTCGTCGCCATAAAGCTGCGTATTCACCTGCGGCGTCAGCCAACCAAAAGCCGCACGCATTTTATCCACGTTGCCTCCGGCCCACTGGGACCAGGTTAAACCGGTTGCCGAGAACAGCAGCATCCCCGCCAGCAGTAACCACCCCAGCATTACGTGTAAACGCCGGTTATTTTGCACCCGATTATTCAGCCGACGTTTTGGTCGGGTGAAATACCAGAGCATGATGCCGCCAGTCGCCGCAACCCACATCCAGGAGGCCGCCAGCTCGCTGTAAATTCGCCCGATATCCCCCAATAACAAAGAGCGGTGAGCATAATCAATCCACTGACGCAGGGGCAAAATGCCACTGGTGCCATAGACCGTCATATCGCCTTTCACCGTCAGCGTCACTGGATCGATGAAAATCGCCCGGTTCTCGGAAGCGGCAAGTCCGGGGTCGGCAAACATCACCCGCGTCGTTGCGCCCTCTTCAAGAGCGGGACGAACGGCATGCAGTCGTAAATGCCCTCCCGTCACCTGTTGGGCAACGGCGATTTGCGCCGCCAGCGGTTGCCGCTCTCCTTGCCCTGTGCCCTGTAGCGCCGGTGCATAGAGCGCCTCTTCCAGTTGCGGCGTCGCAACGTAGAGCGTACCGGTTAAGGCCGCCACAAAGATAAATGGCCCGACAAACAGACCTGTGTAGAAATGAAAACGTCGCAGCAGGGTTATCCATGCCGCGCGCGGAGTGCAGGTTGTCATACTTTTCCTCAGAGAAAGCACACATGTGTCGTGACGCTTATGCGCACAAACGTATTGTTAGATTCAGGAAAAAGCAGACCTGCGCGGCGGCGCGCGCGTATCGGGATAAAGCCAGGGGAAGAAATGCCAGTGTTTAACAACCGGGCGTGGCGGCGTCAGCTTTTGTCTGAGCAGCATCCCGGACAACAGGATGACCAGCGCCAGTACCAGGCCAGGAACATGGGTCAGGAGGACGCAATACCCGCACGCTTCACCGTGATCGACAGGCATCGGCATTGATGAAGACTGCCCATGATGTCCGGCATGTTCAGCCATCATGCTCATGTCATGATGCATACCAGGCATGGCGCTCATGGGATCTTTTTGCAACGAGACGGAGATAAGCGGCGCCACCACGATCAGCAGGATCGCAAACATCGCGAGCCATGTCGCGTTGCGTTGATACGCAGGCTGACGAAATGTACCGATAACCACTGCCCCTCCCGTAACGAACGGGCATTGTAAATGATTTATGAACTAATGGTTAACGTTGTGAGCTTCACGAAGATAAAAAAAGGGCCAGCCAACTGGCCAGCCCTTTCTTACAGGATGTCGCCTGAGCGATATCTTAGTTAAGACGCTCTTTAATACGAGCAGCCTTACCAGTACGCTCACGCAGGTAGTACAGTTTAGCTTTACGAACGGCACCACGACGTTTAACAGCAATGCTGTCAACTACCGGAGAGTGAGTCTGGAAGACACGCTCAACGCCTTCGCCGTTGGAAATTTTACGAACAGTGAATGCAGAGTGCAGACCGCGGTTACGAATAGCGATAACCACGCCCTCGAATGCCTGCAGACGTTTTTTGGAACCTTCAACAACCCATACTTTCACTTCCACGGTATCACCCGGACGGAAGGAAGGTACGTCCTGCTTCATCTGCTCTTGTTCAAGTTGCTTAATAATGTTGCTCATAATTTAATCTCTTATCCTGGGTAAACTGATATTTGGGGGTCTCAGACCAGCCCATCATGTTTATGTTGCTGTTGTGCGTGTTCCGTTTTGAACTCCGCCAGCAACCTTGCTTGCTCTTCAGTCAGAGCCAGGTTTTCCAGAAGTTCAGGTCTTCTAAGCCAGGTTCGGCCCAGCGACTGTTTCAAACGCCAGCGACGTATCTCAGCATGGTTTCCTGACAGCAATACTGCCGGTACTTCCATCCCTTCCAACACTTCAGGTCGAGTATAGTGTGGACAGTCCAGTAATCCGTCGGCAAAGGAATCTTCGATTGCCGATGCCTCATGACCCAGAACCCCCGGAATGAACCGGGAAACGGAGTCAATCAGCGTCATTGCTGGTAACTCACCACCACTGAGTACGTAATCGCCGATTGACCATTCTTCGTCAATTTCGGTTTGAATCACGCGCTCATCTATTCCTTCGTAGCGACCGCACACCAGAATCAGTTTCTGATTCGTTGCCAGTTCGCTGACGCCCGCTTGATCAAGCTTGCGTCCCTGAGGTGACAGATAGATCACCTTAGCGCCTTCACCCGCCGCGCTTTTTGCTGCATGAATGGCGTCCCGCAAGGGTTGCACCATCATTAACATCCCCGGTCCGCCGCCGTAAGGACGATCGTCCACGGTACGGTGCCGGTCATGCGTGAAATCACGAGGACTCCAGCTCTGGATGCTCAGCAGGCCATTTTTTACTGCCCGGCCAGTTACCCCGTAATCGGTAATTGCGCGGAACATTTCAGGAAACAGGCTAACGATACCTATAAACACAAGCCAATCCCCATAACGCCGACTTTTACCGTTTATCCGGTGGTTTAAAAACCAGGATCCCAATCTACTTCGATAGTACGAGTAGCGAGATCGACTTTCTTGATAACCTGCCCATCGAGGAACGGCACAAGACGTTCCTTGATACCAAACGCATCTTTCAGGTTTGCCTTGATGACGATGACGTCATTCGAACCGGTTTCCATCATATCGACGACTTTACCGAGATCGTAGCCTTCAGTGGTCACTACCTGGCAGCCCATAAGGTCTTTCCAGTAGTAGGAACCATCTTCCAGCGCAGGCAACTGCGAGGAATCCACGACAATTTCGCAATTAGTCAGTAGATTCGCCGAATCACGATCGTCAACGCCTTTCAGCTTGATGATCAGATCCTGATTGTGGTGCTTCCAGCTTTCCAGCTGTACTTGCTGCCACTGACCCGCCTTCTGGATAAACCAGGGCTGATAGTCAAAAATGCTTTCGGCGTCTTCGGTGGAAGAAAACACTCTGAGCCACCCACGAATACCGTAAGACGACCCCATTTTCCCCAAAACGATGGGGTCAACGGGCGCTTGCGCAGTGAGTTGCTTGCTCATCATGACCACCGTGACAGATTAAGCTGCTTTGTTTGCTGCTTTGATCAGCGCTGCAACGCGATCAGAAATAGTCGCGCCCTGGCCAACCCAGTGAGCGATGCGATCCAGATCCAGGCGGGTGCCTTCTTCTTTTTCGCTGGCGATCGGGTTGAAGAAGCCAACGCGCTCAATGAAGCGACCGTTGCGTGCATTACGGCTGTCGGTAACAACAACCTGGTAGAACGGACGCTTTTTAGCGCCGTGACGAGCTAAACGAATAGTAACCATAACATCCTCTTGTGTGAATAAAACACCCAGGCCCCATCGAGGAACGGAGCCCGGGTGTCATATTAAAAGCCCGAAAATTTTACTGATTTCTGGGGAAAATGCAATCAGCAGTTGATAACTCTGCTATAAAAGGCCGTCGGCGGTGCAGGCAGTTCGGCACCGGTGTGCGCGCAGCCACCGGAGCGTACACGCAGTACGTAAGGATGGCGAGCACACCCCGGTGCCGAAATGGCAAACAAGCCAGGCTGATTAACGACCCGGGAAGCCAGGCGGCATCATCCCCTTCATGCCACGCATCATCTTCGCCATCCCGCCTTTCTTCATTTTCTTCATCATGCGCTGCATGTCGTCGAACTGTTTCAGAAGACGGTTAACGTCCTGTACCTGCATGCCACAACCGGCTGCGATACGGCGTTTACGGGAACCTTTGATGATTTCTGGCTTCGCGCGCTCTTTCAGCGTCATCGAGTTGATGATCGCCTCCATCCGCACCAGCACCTTGTCATCCATCTGCGATTTCACGTTATCAGGAATCTGGCCCATGCCCGGCAGCTTGCCCATCAGGCTCGCCATACCGCCCATGTTTTTCATCTGGTTGAGCTGTTCGAGGAAATCGTTCAGATCAAAGCCGTCGCCTTTTTTCAGTTTGCTGGCTAATTTCTCAGCCTGCGCGCGGTCAACTTTGCTTTCAATATCTTCGATCAGCGACAGCACGTCGCCCATGCCGAGAATACGGGACGCGATACGATCCGGGTGGAACGGCTCCAGCGCTTCGGTTTTTTCGCCAACGCCGAGGAATTTAATCGGCTTGCCGGTGATATGACGAATAGAGAGCGCGGCACCGCCACGGGCGTCACCGTCGACTTTCGTCAGCACCACGCCGGTCAACGGCAGCGCTTCGTTAAACGCTTTCGCGGTATTCGCGGCATCCTGACCGGTCATCGCATCGACGACAAACAGGGTCTCTACCGGATTAATAGAAGCGTGGACCTGTTTGATTTCGTCCATCATCGCTTCATCGACGTGCAGGCGACCGGCGGTATCCACCAGCAGCACGTCGTAGAATTTGAGTTTCGCTTCTTTCAGCGCGGCGTTGACGATATCAACCGGCTTCTGACCGACGTCAGACGGGAAGAAATCGACGTCAACCTGCTGCGCCAGGGTTTCCAGCTGTTTGATCGCCGCCGGGCGATAAACGTCGGCAGAGACGACCAGCACTTTCTTCTTGTGCTTCTCGCGCAGGAATTTACCCAGCTTACCGACGCTGGTGGTTTTACCGGCGCCCTGCAAGCCCGCCATCAGCACGACGGCTGGCGGCTGCGCGGCCAGATTCAGGGTCTGGTTCTCTTCGCCCATCGCCGCAACCAGTTCGTTGCGCACAATCTTGACGAACTCCTGCCCCGGCGTCAGGCTCTTGTTAACTTCATGACCAACCGCTTTCTCTTTTACGCGATTGATAAACTCTCGCACTACAGGAAGCGCAACGTCAGCCTCCAGCAGCGCCATGCGCACTTCGCGCAGCGTCTCTTTAACGTTGTCTTCAGTAAGGCGTCCACGGCCACTGATATTGCGCAGCGTGCGCGACAAACGATCGGTTAAATTATCAAACATTGTCTCTCGCCTGGGGTGGAAACGGTTGGTCGCTAGCGCGACACATATACAGAATTTTGTCGCAGTATAACATGAAGCCGCCTTTGTTGTTATGCAACGGTTGGAGCAGCGGTCACGTAACGCTATACTGCTTCTCTCTCACTGGCCAACTGTCGACACTCCTATGCCCGTTTTTGCTTTACTCGCTCTTGTCGCCTATTCCATCAGCCTCGCGCTGATCGTTCCTGCTTTGCTGCAAAAAAACAGCGGCTGGCGGCGTATGGCTATCCTTTCTGCGGTCATCGCGCTGGTGTGCCATGCTTTTGCGCTGGAAGCCCGAATCCTGCCCGGCGGCGAAAGCGGTCAAAACCTGAGCCTGCTGAACGTCGGTTCGCTGGTCAGCCTGATGATTTGTACCGTCATGACAATTGTCGCTTCACGCAATCGCGGCTGGCTGCTGCTGCCTGTTGTCTACGCCTTTGCGTTGATTAACCTGGCCTTCGCCACGTTCATGCCGAACGAGTACATCACCCACCTCGAAGCCACGCCAGGTATGATGATACACATCGGCCTGTCGCTGTTCGCTTACGCCACATTGATCATTGCCGCGCTGTATGCGTTGCAGCTGGCATGGATCGACTATCAGCTCAAAAACAAAAAGCTGGCGTTCAATAATGAAATGCCCCCGCTGATGAGCATTGAGCGCAAAATGTTTCACATCACGCAGATTGGCGTGGTGCTGCTGACGCTCACGCTGTGTACTGGCCTGTTTTACATGCATAACCTGTTCAGCATGGAAAATATCGACAAAGCCGTTCTCTCTATCGTGGCATGGTTTGTCTATATTGTTCTGTTGTGGGGACATTACCACGAAGGCTGGCGCGGACGTCGGGTCGTATGGTTTAACGTCGCGGGCGCAGGCATTCTGACGCTGGCCTATTTCGGCAGCCGCGTATTGCAGCAGTTTGTAAGCTAAGTCTTAAAGGAGCACCCCCTGGAACATATCTCCACTACCACGCTGATCGTCACACTGATCATCATGGTGGTTATTTCAGCCTATTTTTCCGGTTCCGAAACCGGCATGATGACGCTGAACCGCTATCGTCTTCGCCACCTGGCAAAACAGGGCAACCGTCCGGCAAAGCGCGTGGAAAAACTACTGCGTAAGCCGGATCGACTGATAAGCCTGGTTCTGATCGGTAATAACCTGGTCAATATTCTCGCCTCAGCCATCGGCACCATCGTCGGTATGCGTCTGTACGGCGATGCGGGCGTGGCGATTGCCACCGGCGTACTGACGTTTGTCGTCCTCGTATTTGCGGAAGTGCTGCCGAAAACCATCGCCGCGCTGTACCCGGAAAAAGTGGCCTACCCCAGCAGTTTTCTGCTGGCGCCTTTGCAGGTGCTGATGATGCCGCTGGTCTGGTTGCTTAACACCATTACCCGGCTGCTGATGCGTATGATGGGCATTAAAACGGATATCGTCATCAGCGGCTCTCTGAGTAAAGACGAACTGCGCACGCTCGTGAATGAATCCCGCTCGCAAATCTCCCGCCGCAACCAGGACATGCTGCTCTCAGTGCTGGATCTGGAAAAGGTCAGCGTGGATGACATCATGGTGCCGCGCAACGAAATTATCGGCATTGATATCAATGACGACTGGAAATCGATCGTCCGCCAGCTTTCTCACTCGCCGCACGGGCGCATTGTGCTTTACCGCGACTCGCTGGATGACGCCATCAGCATGCTGCGCGTGCGCGAAGCCTGGCGGTTAATGTCCGAGAAAAAAGAGTTCACTAAAGAGACCATGCTGCGCGCCGCCGATGAGATCTACTTCATCCCGGAAGGCACGCCGCTCAGCACGCAGCTGGTAAAATTTCAGCGTAATAAAAAGAAAGTCGGGCTGGTGGTCAACGAATACGGGGATATTCAGGGGCTGGTGACGGTCGAAGATATTCTGGAAGAGATTGTCGGCGACTTCACTACCTCGATGTCGCCAACGCTGGCGGAAGAGGTCACGCCGCAGAATGACGGTTCAGTGATTATCGACGGCAGCGCCAACGTGCGGGAAATCAACAAAGCCTTTAACTGGCACCTGCCGGAAGACGATGCGCGAACGGTAAACGGCGTGATTCTGGAAGCGCTGGAAGAGATCCCCATCGCCGGAACGCGCGTGCGCATTGGCCAGTACGATATCGATATTCTCGACGTCCAGGACAATATGATTAAGCAGGTTAAAGTCTTGCCGGTGAAACCGTTGCGGGAGAGTATCTCAGAGTAATGCTGTAGGCCGGGTACGGCGAATGCCGCCACCCGGCACTACGGATGGCAAATTACGCTTTCGCCTTCGCCACCGTTACCATCGCCGCGCGAATAGTACGACCGTTCAGCGTATAGCCTTTCTGCATAATGCCCAGCACGTTACCCGGGGTAACATCCTCAGACTCCACCATCGCAATCGCCTGATGCACGTTCGGATCCAGCGGTACGTTGGTGTCAGCAATCACCTCTACGCCGAACTTACGCACGACATCCAGCATGGATTTCAGCGTCAGCTCAATGCCTTCGACCATTGACGCCATATCTGGATTCGCTTTATCCGCCACTTCCAGCGCACGATCCAGGCTATCGATAACCGGCAACAGCTCATTGACGAATTTTTCCAGCGCGAACTTATGCGCCTTTTCTACGTCCAGCTCGGTACGACGGCGCAGGTTTTCCATTTCCGCTTTGATACGTAACACGCTGTCACGTTCGCGATTCTGGGCTTCAGCAAGCTGCGCTTCCAGATTCGCAATTTTTTCATCGCGCGGATCCACCTGCTCAGCAGAAGCGTCTGATTCAACCGCCTCAACTTCTTCGTGCTGATCCATGATAATTTCTTCCGGGGCTTGCCCCTCAGGCGTTTTCTGTTCTTTACTACTCATGAATTTCTCCGCGTTTTTTTTTCGCATTCATCTCGCTAACTTCGCTTATTATGGGGATCAGATTCAGGGTTTCAAGGGAAGCACTCACATTGTCATCAATCTTCGCTACAAGGACCTCGAGAAAATGAACAATCATTTCAAGTGTATTGGCATTGTGGGACATCCACGTCACCCCACTGCACTGACGACACATGAAATGCTTTACCGCTGGCTATGCACAAAAGGTTACGAGGTCATCGTGGAGCAGCAGATCGCCCACGAATTACAGCTGAAAAATGTAAAAACCGGCACGCTGGCGGAAATTGGTCAACTGGCGGATCTCGCCGTCGTTGTCGGCGGGGATGGCAATATGCTCGGCGCGGCGCGCACGCTGGCGCGCTATGACATCAAAGTGATCGGCATTAACCGTGGCAATCTCGGCTTCCTGACCGACCTTGACCCGGACAACGCCCTGCAACAACTCGCGGACGTACTGGAAGGCCATTATATCGCCGAGAAACGCTTTTTACTGGAAGCTCAGGTCTGCCAGCAAAACTGCCAGAAACGCATCAGTACCGCCATCAATGAAGTCGTGCTGCACCCGGGAAAAGTGGCGCACATGATTGAATTTGAAGTGTATATCGACGAAACCTTCGCCTTTTCTCAGCGTTCCGATGGTCTGATCATCTCCACGCCGACCGGTTCCACCGCCTATTCACTCTCGGCGGGCGGCCCCATTCTGACGCCGTCGCTGGACGCCATCACGCTGGTGCCGATGTTCCCACACACCCTATCCGCACGCCCGTTGGTCATTAACGGCAGCAGCACGATTCGTTTGCGTTTCTCACACCGCCGTAGCGACCTCGAAATCAGTTGCGACAGTCAGATTGCCCTGCCCATACAGGAAGGTGAAGATGTATTGATCCGCCGCTGTGACTACCATCTGAACCTGATACACCCTAAAGATTACAGTTATTTCAACACATTAAGCACAAAACTAGGCTGGTCAAAAAAATTATTCTAATTTAACGCCGCCCTCTTTACTGTATAAAAAACCAGTTTATACTGTATGTAATCACAGTTATGGTTTTTCATACAGGAAAACAGCTATGTTGGCACAACTGACCATCAGCAATTTTGCTATCGTTCGTGAACTTGAGATCGATTTCCAGAGCGGAATGACCGTCATTACCGGTGAAACCGGCGCGGGTAAGTCTATTGCGATTGATGCGCTCGGCTTGTGTCTGGGTGGCCGTGCAGACGCCGACATGGTGCGGGTGGGAGCAACCCGCGCAGACCTGTGCGCCCGCTTCTCACTGAAAGATACGCCAGCAGCGCTGCGCTGGCTGGAAGAAAACCAACTGGAAGAAGGGCGTGAGTGCTTACTTCGCCGCGTCATTAGCAGCGACGGTCGCTCCCGCGGCTTCATCAACGGCACCGCCGTGCCTCTCTCCCAGTTACGGGAACTGGGCCAGTTGCTCATTCAAATTCACGGCCAGCATGCGCATCAGCTACTGACCAAGTCTGAACATCAAAAATCCCTGCTCGACGGCTACGCCAACGAAGCACTTCTGATTCAGGAAATGTCCTCACGCTATCAACTGTGGCATCAAAGCTGCCGCGATCTGGCGCATCATCAACAGCAAAGCCAGGAACGCGCCGCACGTATGGAGCTGCTGCAATATCAGTTGAAAGAACTGAACGAATTTAACCCGCAGCCCGGTGAGTTTGAGCAAATTGATGAAGAATATAAACGACTGGCAAACAGCGGCCAGTTGCTGACGACCAGCCAGAATGCGCTGACGTTGCTTGCTGATGGCGAAGACGTCAATCTGCAAAGCCAGCTGTACACGGCAAAACAGTTAGTCACCGAACTGACGGGCATGGACAGCAAACTGTCTGGCATTCTGGATATGCTGGAGGAGGCCACAATCCAGATAACTGAGGCCAGCGACGAACTGCGTCACTATTGCGACCGTCTGGATTTAGACCCCAATCGCCTGTTCGAACTTGAGCAGCGCATTTCTAAGCAGATTTCACTGGCGCGTAAACATCACGTCAGCCCGGAAGCGCTGCCGCAGTTTTATCAGTCACTGCTCGAAGAACAGCAGCAGCTTGACGATCAGGCCGACTCACTGGAAACCCTGACGCTGGCGGTGAACAAACATCGCCAGCAGGCGCTGGAGACGGCAAAAGCGCTGCATACTCAGCGTCAGCATGACGCGCAGGAACTGGGGCAGTTGATCACCGAAAGCATGCATGCGCTGTCGATGCCGCATGGCCAGTTCACTATTGATGTGAAATTTGATGAGCATCATCTGAGCAGCGACGGTGCCGACCGCGTAGAGTTTAAAGTCACCACAAACCCGGGTCAGCCATTGCAGCCAATCGCAAAGGTCGCTTCCGGGGGCGAACTGTCCCGTATCGCGCTGGCAATTCAGGTCATTACTGCCCGTAAAATGGAAACCCCGGCGCTCATTTTCGATGAAGTCGATGTCGGTATCAGCGGCCCTACTGCGGCCGTTGTCGGTAAACTGCTGCGCCAGTTAGGTGAGTCAACTCAGGTAATGTGCGTTACCCACCTTCCGCAAGTTGCCGGTTGTGGTCATCAGCACTTCTTTGTCAGCAAAGAAACGGACGGCGCCATGACCGAAACGCATATGCAGTCGCTGGATAAACGCTCGCGATTACAGGAGCTGGCTCGTTTACTTGGCGGCAGCGAAGTGACGCGTAATACCCTCGCAAATGCGAAAGAACTGTTGGCTGCGTAAACTTTTTTGACCCTTTAAGGTCTGAGTACAAAACAAAATCGCCGTAAGACCCGACACCAAAAGGTTTTAAAGTGGTGAAAGGTCTATTATCATCGGCATATTACATATGAGCCGCGTACTGCTCGGGCCCGAAAAGGAATCAAATCACTATGCGCTGTAAAACGCTGACTGCTGCCGCAGCAGTACTACTGATGTTGACCGCAGGCTGTTCCACTCTGGAGCGAGTGGTTTACCGCCCTGACATCAACCAGGGGAACTATCTGACCGCTAACGATGTCGCCAAAGTGCGCGTCGGTATGACGCAACAGCAGGTTGCTTATGCTTTGGGTACACCGATGATGTCCGATCCTTTTGGCACTAACACATGGTTCTATGTGTTCCGTCAGCAACCGGGTCATGAAGGCGTAACGCAACAAACCTTAACGCTGACCTTTAACAGCAACGGCGTGTTGACCAACATCGACAATAAGCCAGCGTTGACCGACAACAAGTAAGATTGTTTTCTGGTGTTAAAAAAGGTGCCATTGGCACCTTTTTTAATTATTGACGAACCTGAACCCGCTTTGCCGAAAGAATGCAGGCCTGATAAGCGTTCAGGCATCCATGATTATTTATTTGCCGATTTCTCCGCTCGCTGTCTGCGCAACTCTTTTGGATCGGCAATCAGCGGTCGATAGATCTCTACCCGATCGCCGTCATGAACCACGTCGGCAAGTTTTGTCGGGCGGCTATATATACCGACTTTGTTTTTAGCGAGATCGATATCGGTGCGCAGTTCCAGCAAACCGGAAGCACGAATCGCCTCTTCAACCGTCGCGCCTTCCTGCAACGTCACACGCTGTAAATACTGTTTCTCGGGCAGCGCATACGCCACTTCGACGACAATTTTAGCCGACACTGTAAACCTCTTTGGCCCGAACGGTGAACGCCTGCACCATATTAGAAGCCAGCTCTTTAAAGACGCGGCCAAACGCCAGTTCAATTAACTTGTTGGTGAACTCAAAATCGAGGTGGAACTCGATGCGGCACGCTTCCTGGCTGAGCGGCGTAAATTTCCACCCGCCAATCAACTTTTTGAAAGGGCCATCGACCAGATGCATCAGGATGCTCTGGTTATTCGTCAACTGGTTACGTGTCGTGAATGTTTTGCTGATCCCTGCCTTAGACACATCCACGGCCGCCGTCATCTGACCCGGCGTCGATTCCAGCACACGGCTGCCGACGCATCCCGGCAAAAACTGAGGGTAGGACTGAACATCATTCACTAACTTATACATCTGTTCCGCGCTATAAGGGACTAAAGCGGTCCGGCTAATCTGAGGCATAGCAATTTCCATCAACATAAATCGAACAAATAATACCATTTATCCCCAGGTAAAAAAAACGCTATACCTCAACAGGGCCTACGCAGGTTCATGCTAAGATAACGCCTTATCCCCCGCAGGATGAAATGGGGTGTTTTTCGATTTCAGATTACCTATACTGAGCGGCATTATGACGAAGAAAAAAGCACACAAACCTGGCTCAGCCACTATTGCGTTGAATAAGCGCGCCCGACACGAATACTTTATTGAAGAAGAGTTCGAAGCTGGACTCGCCCTGCAAGGTTGGGAAGTTAAATCCCTGCGCGCGGGCAAAGCGAATATTAGCGATAGCTATGTCCTTCTCAGGGATGGCGAAGCGTACCTGTTCGGCGCAAACTTTACGCCAATGGCCGTCGCCTCAACGCACGTCGTGTGCGACCCCACTCGCACCCGTAAACTGCTACTGAACCAGCGCGAACTCGACTCCCTGTACGGACGCGTCAATCGTGAAGGTTATACCGTCGTCGCGCTTTCACTGTACTGGAAGAACGCCTGGTGCAAAGTGAAAATCGGCGTCGCAAAAGGTAAGAAACAGCATGATAAACGCTCAGACCTGAAAGAGCGTGAGTGGCAACTGGATAAAGCCCGTATCATGAAGAATGCAGGCCGCTAAACGTTCCCTGATAACACCGCTTTCGTTGCTGGCTATTTAAGCAAATCGTTCCATCACGCGAAATGAGCGGTAAATCCTTGAAGATAAGGAAAATCGGGGGCTGGTCACGCGTGTCACAACTCTGTTATACTTAACGTAACACATTGGGGCTGATTCTGGATTCGACGGGATTTGCGAAACCCAAGGTGCATGCCGAGGGGCGGTTGGCCTCGTAAAAAGCCGCAAAAAATAGTCGCAAACGACGAAAACTACGCTTTAGCAGCTTAATAACCTGCTCTGAGCCCTCTCTCCCTAGCTTCCGCTCTTAAGACGGGGATCAAAGAGAGGTCAAACCCAAAAGAGATCGCGTGGATGCCCTGCCTGGGGTTGAAGCGTTAAAACTAATCAGGCTAGTTTGGTAGTGGCGTGTCCGTCCGCAGGTGCCAGGCGAATGTAAAGACTGACTAAGCATGTAGTACCGAGGATGTAGGAATTTCGGACGCGGGTTCAACTCCCGCCAGCTCCACCACTTTTTAGTTGTTTGAAGTACAATGAAGTCTACTAAGCCCGCACAGCACAAGCTCTGCGGGCTTTTTTACGTCTATTGTCGTCCAGTGAGAATTGCTGAGAACTATCACTTATGGCACCCTGAATGGGACCCACTAAGAAGGGTCCAAAAACCGAGGGTCCCAAAATGGCAAAAATCGCTAAGAAGCTCACTGACACTGAAATCAAAAGCACCAAGCCAGCCGACAAAGAAATCAACTTGTTTGACGGAGATGGTTTGATACTACGAATCGCTCCCCTCTCGAAAGGAGGAAAGAAGAATTGGTATTTCAGATATGCAGTGCCTGTGACCAAAAAGCGAACTAAGGTGAGCTTAGGAACCTATCCTCACCTTACACTTGCGAAGGCACGAGCTTTACGTGATGAATACTTGTCGTTGCTTGCAAATGGTATAGACCCACAAGTTCATAACACCCAGAAAGCCAATGCCCTAAAAGATGCAACGGAACATACATTTCAAGCAGTAGCCAAGAAGTGGCTTGATGAGAAAGTCAAAACGTCAGGCATCTCCCAGGATCATGCTAACGACATCTGGCGAAGCCTAGAGAGAAATATCTTTCCAACGTTGGGTGATACCCCCATTAAGGACATTCGCCCTAAAATGCTTAAACAGCATTTAGACCCCATAGAAAAACGAGGTGTCCTTGAAACACTTCGCCGCATCATATCCCGCCTGAATGAAATTTTCCGCTATGCAGCAACAGAAGAACTCATAGAATTCAATCCGGCTGACAATCTTGCCCAGAGATTTAGTAAGCCGAAGAAACAGAACATGCCAGCCCTGCCCCCAACCGAACTCCCCCGCTTCCTTACAGTGTTAAACAACGCATCAGTCCGTATGGAGACACGATTGCTGATTGAATGGCAATTGCTAACTTGGGTTCGTCCTGGTGAGGCTGTTCGCACAAGATGGGCCGATATAGATACTGACAACTCAATGTGGAACATCCCGGAGGAGTTTATGAAAATGAAGAAGCCTCACAAAGTTCCACTAAGCAAAGAAGCTTTGAGAGTCCTGGAGTCAATGAAAGCGATAAGTGGGCATCGTGAATGGGTGTTTCCAAGCATAAAGGCTCCTCTTAGCCATATGCATGAACAAACAGCTAATGCCGCGATTATTCGAATGGGATTCGGAGGTGAGCTTGTAGCTCATGGAATGAGATCTATTGCACGAACGGCCGCAGAGGAGTCTGGTAAGTTCAGAACAGATGTCCTCGAAGCTGCTCTTGCCCACTCGAAGAAAGATGAAATAATTGCAGCCTACAATCGTGCAGAGTATCTCACTGAACGGGTGGTTCTCATGCAATGGTGGAGTGACTATGTTTCGTCTCAAAAATACAAATCCATTGCTGCATAATCAAAAAGTGTTTGACAACGGATATCTATAAAATATAGAAACGATGTTTACTGCTTTTTTTTGTAGACAAGACTAAGATAGAAAGATAACTTATAACGGTTTTTACTTGTTATAATTGAGGAAAGATAATGGGCAATTTTGGTAACAGACATCCAAAGCAATACTATGAAGTTGTTGAATTTAAGGAAAATGGAACAACTTTATATTATATCTGCATAAAAGGAACCCAAACAAAGATACAACCTGAAAAAAGTTTTGAGCATTACGATGAAGCTTTAGAAGCCTGTAATGCCCTATCAACTAATCCGTTAATTTAACAATTTTAATTAATGGTCTGGTTTTATTGTTATTCTTATGAACATGATAATGTTCAATCAGAACATTGAACTCCAAATGCGACGGAATCAAAGAGGATTTACCAAACATACAGAAATACCCGAATTCTAGACGATTATATTTCTGTTGTGGAATAAATCCTTTTAATGGACTTTTCCCCTCAGGCCACTTGTCTAATGTTTCAATGATAAAATTACTTTGGTCTGTGGCCTTCACTGTAATCAAAGTGTTATTTTTTAAATCTGAAAGAAATGGGCAAAGAATAGTATGCTCATATATTTCATTCCTTTCAAAAACGAATAATCTTCTTTGCATTGGTGTTATGAAATCATTAATATCCATAGCGTGTTGAGTACTCGTAATTTTCTTCAGATCATTTGGCCACTTGTATAATACTTCAATTTTATATTTCATATATATCCTCATTTTTATTTCACAAATATCACATAAAAAACAAATGTCAATCTTGTTGAATTAAAGAGGAGAAATAGGTTTATAGCAAATACATGGATTAACTTAATGAATTATTTAAAAGGAGATAAAAAGAATACTATAATTATGTCTTATTCCTTAAGTGACTCTAAAATCATGAACATTTTTATGTTTAGTTATGTTAGGCTCCATAACAAGCAAGCCTAAACTTTTTATTGTTCAGCTATTTATCTAACTTAATTTGAGGGATTTTCATTGCATTTCTTTTTTGAAGTGTAACTTGATCCTTAACCGGAATTGACAATTTCTCCGCTATCCAAGCTTTATCTTCATGCTTGGTATAATGCATATGCAAGTGAGTAATCAAAATCTCTTGCAATAATCTTCTGGTCATTAAGTTATCTTTAACTTTTAACCACACACTCTCAATATCTTCTCTATTAATTTGTTTTGTAAATTCGAGTTGGATGGTTATTTCCACTAACTTGCTTATTTCAGAACCAAACTTTTTAGAAAGGCTTGAATAATAAGCTGTCAACTCTTTGTGTCCGACTGAGTGTGCAATCTTTTTTATAACATTCAAAGACATAATATAGCTATATGTCCAATAAAACAGACTTGCTTCTTTAGCAATCTTCTCAGTTGTCCAACTCTTTTTTTCTGAAATTAATCTGTGAACTTCAGCTATGATCTCATCTTTCAATTCTCTCGTTATAGAGTAATAGAAATCTAAGTATCTAAACCCAATAGAATAGGTTTGCGCACCAAGTTTTTCAAGCTGTGGTATAGGAATTGAACCTTTGCGATTCCTTATAATTTGTCCCAAAACTTCTAATGCTTTATAGGAGCGATTAACATCTAATAAATCTTTATTTACGGCTTCGATATCTTCATTATCGTCTTCATCATCATTAAAATTATAATCACCATTATTTGAAGTACTCGCTCTATCTATTTTATCTTTCTCGATCAAATAGTTCTTTCGCTCTTCCTCAACATCTTTGCTTTTATCCATGACAATTTTAGGAATTTCAAAAGCCATTTCGTTCAGAAAATCTACATCTTTTTTCCCTAAAGTGGCTTCTTTATGATCTTTGAATATATTGCTTAAAGTGTCGCTTATTCTATCAATAATGACGCTATCACGAGTGTGATGCGTTATAAAAATAAGGATGTTGGCGCATTTTTCAGTATGGATTTTACTACATAATTCGTCAATCACGAGTAATGATTGCTCTATTGTTAACTCTGTTATTTTTTTTGCAACAAAGAAATAGTATATATACTTATATTGGAATCTAACTCGCTCATTCCATATTTGGATAATTTTAGATTTAGTTAGTTTATCTGAAACTTCCTCATGTGAGGCTAAATAATAGTTATTTGAGTAATAAACCTTAAACTCTTCAAACTCTTCTTTTATTATAGAATGATTGCCTTTTCTAAAAATAAAATATGCCAACTCGCTCAGGTAGTTGAAATAATCATTAAGTGCATCGGCTTTAACATTTACTTTATTAAATGCCTGAATAATTAAAGAATGATAACAGTGGCCATATGATGTTAATGCAAAATTGCTTTGAGTATTAGACTCAAGGATTTGCAAAATCATAAGGATAAATATAGGCTTGCTTGGCACGATATTTTTCATTAATATCGAATCAATATTACGAATCATATTATCAACATTACTCTGAAAATCTTCTATAAAAGATGTTTCATCAATGCCTATTGTATTCCATTTCTCAACTAACTCAGCTTTCTGTAAATGACTAAACTCAGTTATTTCATACGTTATAAATTGATCGAAATCTTTTAGGAGTTGCTCTCTAAATCTAAGTTTTGAGTCGGAAATTGCAACTATACTTCCATAAGTTTGAGTAATGTTACTTATCAAATTTCGCTGGAATTTCTCATTCATAGGTGACTCAGTAATATCATCAATAATTATGATAATTTTATCGGCCTGAGGGAGTTTTCCGCTGGAATATTGTTCCAGAAAAGCATTGCTGATTACCGTTTCAAAGTCTGCAACTTTCTTAAACAACTCCCCCTTCACCAAAATCGGAAAGTAACCTAAGCTATGATAATCTTTGAATAATGTTTTCGCTAAAGTAGATTTACCTGATTGCTCACTACCAATAATTAAATTTTTATTATTCAAAACTTTATTTATATTAAGAGCATTTTTAGCATTTACAAAAACATCATAATCATCGAAATCATGCTTGTTTCTTTTTAGATCCGGATATATAAACAGATCATCTAAATATAGTACTTCTTTTTTTCGATGCTGTATGGTGAAACCTAAATCAGAAAGATATAAAGCGAAAGCTTGGTTTAATGAATTTTTGTTTTCACTTTGAATGGAGACAATTTGTTGTAATTTTTTCTTCTTATCTTTAATATATGCAACCACTTCTTCAATTGCATTGGCAATTTCTAGATAAGCTTTATTATGATTATCATAAGAAAATACCGGGTGTGCATCATCTGGAACAGCATTGTACTTGGATAACTTTGACTTTTTAAAAGTACAATAGTCTAAAATTACAGGAATGATTCTAAGCTCATCATCCTCTCCCTTTCTTGCTAGAGCCTTGCTAACTTCTATTTCATTACAATATTTAGATGTCAAGAAATCCTGAGTTATCAGAAAAATAAAAATATCGCTTTCATCTATTTTCGCTGAGATGACCTCATCAAATTGATCTCCGGCCAGTAATTCTTTGTCATACCAAACTAACATATCCGTGTTAGGTTCAAGATATTTTAGTATGCGATCCTTCTCAGCTTTATTTGCATGAGAGTAGCTAATAAAAACTTTAATTTTATCATCAATTTCCATATTCTATTTTCTCAAGATGTAAGCTATAAGGTAAATAACATATATTGCGGCAAAAGCAATATTGAGATATAAGTAAGCATCGGGAAGATTATGCAATCTAAAATCAGTCACTATTTTAAATGAGATTATCAAAATTAATGATACTGGAAATGCTCTTTTATAAAAAAAACCAATCATCTTTCTGAAACGATTGTTATGAGATTTATAGAATTCACTTTCGAAAAGGAATATTTTCGTATTTGGATAATTTTTGTTAATTTCAGCTTCAAGCATAGCAATATACTTATATTGCATATCAATAAATATGCAACACTGTGAATATCTAATAAACAGAACTAATGAGGTTAGCCAAAATGTTGAAAGTAACAAAGCATTACCCGGCAATGAGTTCTTATCAACCTTTACATAATTAATAATTATAGAATTGAGAAAATCAATATTTACACTTTGAACAACGATTAACATTACAGAAAGAATCAAGAATAAAAACATCAAATCTCTTTGATTGTTAGCAGACTTGAGCCTATCAATGTTAAGCTTGTAATGTTCATGCAGTGAATCAAGCATTTTAAAATTTCTTAGTATAGTCAATGAATTGCAAGAAAATACATCAAATGAAACAAAAATTCAACACGTTTATGAGTCAAATCCTATAGACTATTTTAGCATAATAAATTCAATCACATACAACACCATACACTAACATTAAGACATACTAGCAGCAAGAGCTAACTCAGCGAAGCTGAGTAGTCTTGCTTTACTTGCTCTTCGATTAGTAAAGGAAAGCAAAATCTCAAATTCTTATTGGTCGCTTCGAATTCGTCAACATTAACTCATTTGTGATTATTGAATTAAAGTAGCCCTGATCGAGGAAATATAATAGTTGCTTCACTTCTCTTTTAGAGTTTGGCATAGTGATTTTATTGTCACCATTCACATTAGTTATACCTAATTGATACCCAATCTTCTGGGCACACTCAATTAGATTTTCAATAGGCTGATCGTTCAGTATTCCAGAACTTATTATCAAAGATACTTTCTTTTTAATTGCAGAATCTGCAAATGTCATAAAATCTTCAGCATTTTCCACATGAAATATATCATTACCGATAAAGTTGTCTAAATCCTCTCTAGTAGCTTCATTAAAATACTCTTCCATGTTAAAAAATCGCCGGAGCATAAAGAAACTCTTGAACAATAATTTATCACCCACAAGAATAGCAGTTAATCGATCACTAAGCGAAAAACCAGGACGAGTGGACACTGAGAATCTATTTCCAGGCTGAGTTACTACTTGGAAAAAGGATTTTTCATTATTAATTATTTGTCGTCTGTCGAAACATTGAAGCCAAACCTGAGTAGGATTACCATTCGAAGCTGGTTCACCCGTAAATAACGCTTTGAAATAATGAACTGACACATCATCGGGGTCCCAAACCGGAACAGCATCAGGCCGTTCGATTGCATTAATAATGCCTATTTCGTCATCAAATGGATTGATGGAAAATATTTCACCATCCTGAACATTATAAGATGCACAAAACTCTATCTCTTCGATATCTTCATTTATAAACTCACTTCTCTGAGTTCTAAATAGATTTTCCACTACCGTTTGTGCGGGAGCATCTATGTCAATCTTAATTATTCTAGTCGGTATTTCGCTGTCTGTGATCGCAAAAAGTTCCATATAATATCCTTATACAATCATATAGGTATGTTCAGTAAGCTTTTTTACCTTCAAACCTTTGATCTTCGCATTGGTAAGAGGTTTTGTTGACAAAAGAACAAAGCTCACCCCAGTATCATCTTCGGCTTCATAAAACTTGAATCCAAATATAATAGACAAAATTGGATTGAAACTATACGAAGACGAGTGCTTTATGTAGAAGAAAAGACTTAGATAAAAAAACAGGGCTAATCGCCAATCCATAAAAGTGGTCGGCCCAGATATAAGTGGAAATAAGTAAGTCAAGAAATAGTTAGTTATTTCCTTATCTGCCGGAGATGCCGATTCTAAGTTTTTCAATGTGACCGGATTATATTTTTGTGCTTGTTTGATTATAAAGACACAAAAAACTACACTTACGACAGCCAAAAGAATTGAGGAAACAAGAATCTTATAATTATCATTAATATAAGCTAAGAATGCCAATGTCAGGCAAACTGGGGCAACCGAACTAGCAGTCAAAGCATAACGAGCAAATCCATTAAGCATACACCACCCACCATAACTGTATAAAAAACCAGTATACATGAAGTCCGTGGTCATAGCGATCAGCCTTAGTGCTAAAGTTCATCGAACTCAATACATATTATAAAGTTCAGGTTGACAAACACAATTCATTTGGTAGATGTATTTTATCATCATAATCAATGATTTAACTCGACCAACCATTTTTGCATAAGGAAATGCTATGGAAAAATCTAATCATGACGATCAGCATCATGATCGTTTTAGGAAAGATAAAAATCTAAGGTTGTTACGCCATTTTTGTATCAGTGTGCGTTTGAATCAGGCAGAGCTTGAGCTTTTAAACAATAGAAGGGGCAAGCATAAAAAAGGGGAGTGGTTAAGATTAGCCTTTTTAAATCACACTCCAACCAACATCCCATTAGTAAATGTTGAAGCTTGGAAAATGTTGTCAGACATATCGCAAAAGCTAAATCGAATTGCGATCCATATCGATGGTAAGAGCAAAGACAGCAAGCTAACTCATACTGAATTGTTCGCTGTGAAACGACAACTGGAAGAGCTTCGCCATCACCTGCTAAATGCTGACATATGGAACAAACCCGATGAAGGGTATGCAGAAGATCAAAAGGGGTAAGAGCTTCGCTGGTGTGGTCCGGTATGCATTGAAGCCAGGTTCACATCATAAAAGTGATCCAATTGTAATTGGCGGGAACATGTTAGGTGGCTCTGCTCTTGAATTGATTTCCGAATTCAATGGCACAAAACAACTTCGCCCAGATGTTCAGAAGGCCGTTTGGCACAACTCGCTTCGCTTACCTGATACTGAATCAATATCGAATGACCAATGGGTAACCATAGCTGACGACTACATGAAGAGGATGGGGTTCAGTGATACTCATCTCCGTTGCTATGTGCTTCATGACGACGATGGCCAGCATATACACATCATTGCCAGCAGGATTGACATAGCCGGTGGGAAGCTCTACTTGGGTAAGAACGAAAACCTTATAAGCACACGGATCATTAGTGAACTCGAAATCGCTCACGGTTTGACAGTGACCAAGACAACACCTTCCATTACACCAAAGCAACAGAAGCGAAGAAAAGTTTCCCGTAATGAACAGATGCTTTCAGAACGGACTGGCCTTCCCTCCCCTAAAGAAGCTCTCCAGCAGATACTTGATAAAAGTTTGGCAGATACACCGGACCTTTTAACTTTTATCAAGAGGCTGGAAGAAGCTGAAGTATCCTGGAAGGCCAATATTGCCTCTACTGGTAAAATGAACGGCTTTTCTTTCGAATACACAGGAATAGCTTTCAAAGCTTCGCAATTGGGTAATAGCTACAGTTGGGCAAATCTTAGTAACCGACTCAACTACAACCCCGACCACTTAGAAGTTCTGCGAAAGGGTATACAGACGAAGGAAGCTCTTCCTGCTCCTGCTCCTGCTCCTGCTCCTGCTCCTGCTCCTGCTCCTGCTCCTGCTCCTGCTCCTGCTCCTGCTCCTGCTCCTGCAACAATTTTGGAAACCAGGGAGCAAAAGGAAAGTATCAGTGAAAAAATTGCTGAACTCGAACTGCGACTCAGAAAAGACAGACGAAACGAGATCGTTGAGAAGATTCTCCAAAAGAATGCGGTTAACCAGCAAAAGCATCTAAGGCTTATCGGCTGGCTTCCATTTCTTAGAAGGCTTGCAGAGCTTCTCCGAAGCTATGGTAAGAGCATTCTTCACAAGCCCCTCCCTGGATTCTCAAATCTCTATGTAACCCGACCTTTACATAAAGAAAGGAAAATTCATTTATAAACATAATCTTACCGCTTATCCCTGACAGCAATATCGTTTGGGTAGTGGTTAATTTAGGATAAGTCAACAATACATTGATCGTTATTACAGATCGATAAACTAGTTATGATAGTTTTTACCTATCGTGATTCAAACATCGATCGGTACAAGTGATTTTACTTTAGCCAGCCAGCCATCGAGAATCCTTACAAACACGCAGTAAATCTTCCGCCCTGGGGTTGCTATGAAAAACGAAACAATAAAGTGCCCGTTCTGCTTTACACAAAGTCCTCACGGTGTGCGGATTTGTAAAGGCTGCCATGCAAAGATCGCTTACGGTGAAAGCCCGCTCAGTGTGGCATTCCTGTTTCAATTCGTGGCATTTGGTCTCGCGTGGTTAGCATTTTCGTGGACCGGCAGCACTCTTGTATCAGTCATTACGTTTTTCGTAAGCATCATTATTCTTATCTATAAAATTAAAAAGACGTATGCAGACAGAGTTGTTTTTATACGGTGAAATTAATTTCACACAATCGCAAACATAAAATGAGAAAGTAAATGAACCGATTTATAACGTCCTCTTTTTTTATTATTGTCTTCCTGCTTTCTGGCTGTTCAACATCAGGGAACCAGAACCTTAAAAACGAAACACCACAAAGCCTCCAGTCAAAGATCATTAAAAACAAAACAACTAAGACGGAATTACTCTCTAAGTTAGGTGAGCCTGATACAAGAACCACACTCGATGACGGAAATGAGCAGTGGAAATATTTCATCTCTAACAATCAGTTCAGTGCAACGACTTTCATTCCAGTTGTGGGGCTGTTTACTGGCGGTTCTCAGACTCAGTCTAAAACTCTTGAGATCGACTTCAAGGGAGAGACCGTAAGTAAATGGACTTTCTCCTCTGATAACAACAACACCAAGACTGGTATTCTTAATTAATTATTTCTGGATAAGAAAATGAAAATATACTCAATCCTCACAGTTTTCCTTACCACACTTCTTTTAACCGCATGTAACAGTGAACCATCCCAAGACGATATATATAATGCTTTCAAAAGTGTCGTAGATAGATCAAATGCAAGTATGAAATCTCTGAACTCAAGTATTCCCGAAAAAGACCTTTTGAAAATTGATTATGTAAAAAAAGTTAGTTGCACAGAAGAAGTAAATAATGTTTATAACTGCATTGTCGATGCCTCAATTAGCAATATGAAACAGACAAAGCCTGTTAAGCTTGTGAAAGCTGATGGTATCTGGAAAGAAGTTCAGTAGTAGCCTATATCAAGAAGTCTCTTTTAGCCCCTGCATAGGGGCTATTTATTGCCTATAACCTGACGGTTCTTACGCGAACTTCATGGGTTAACTCTTTCTCAATTACTTTCATTTCATATTGTGCTCTGACAGTAGCATAGATTTCCTCTGCTTTTTCTTGATTGTTATCTATGTAATTAACAAGCGAGTTTAGTTCCCTAATAACTCCTTCTTTGTTATTTAATCGTTGTAGAAGATTGCTTGTCAGACTTTTGTATACCGAGCTAAACATAGTCATTATGTTATCAATATTACGATTGGATTTGGAATAAATCCTTTTAGGGTAGAAATACTTCAAATGGTATCCCACAAAAATTAAGTAAAGCTGGTATGAGAAATTTTTATCACCTGGCTGGTATCGTTTTGAGATATATTTATCGACGATAATGATAAGTTGCTCTTCCAGAGTAAACTCTGGATAGATAATGTTCTTGTCCATAAAATGCATCCTTGCATTAGTTAAATAGTCTTCCTGACCATATATTTATATTTATCGCATTTATTCAACTTGTCAATAGGTGTAACCTATCAAGTATTATTTTTTATTAAATGGCCTATTCAACTGTTCCATAGTAAGACCGTGTCTATAAGCATTATACTGCCAATAGCTAAATTGCTCTTTGTATCTATTGTTCTGTTTTTTCAACATTTCGTTTTCGGCTTTAAGGTTTATTATTTGTTGTGCCGCAATAGTTAAGTTAGCTGGTTTCTTTAGACCAGATTTTTTCAAATTGGACAAACTTTTCTTTGTTCTATATGCTTCAACAACTTCATCATGAGCACTTAAAGATTGCCTTGTGATAGTTCTGTTTAGATTCTTATAAACTGATTCACATAAATCACTCCATGTGATTTTACCGTCCCAAGTCAGTATAATGTGTTTAATTGCCTTTATCTCACTCCTGTTCAAATGTTTTGCCATAAGTATCTCCTGTTTTAATTATTCAAAAGCTTATTAATTCTTTCCAAATTTTTTTCATGGTGTTGCAACCATTTGTCTGCACCATAATCACCATTTTCATAAGCGATCTGAGTTATTCTCTTTAATTGCATTACTTTCTCTCGGACAGATTGCAGTCTAATTCTATCTACTGAATTAATGCCCAGTGTTTCATTATCACACTCAATAACCTGATTAATTTTTACACAAGGCTTGATTAAATAGTTATGTACACAGTAACCAAATTCAGTTAAGTGTATTGCACCTTGATTAAGGTTATCAAAATCAATTGTCAATTCATTTGTGGGTGTTGACTCCCTTTGACAGTAATTACTCCTATTCAATTTAATAGCTTTGATTTTATCTAACATATCTTCTTCTGACACATGGTTATAAACTCTGTTCTGATTCGCATTGATACGACCAGACCATTTAGCTATATCCAGTTCAGACATTTCACCATAATGGGCTATTGTGTTTAAAAGGTGCCGTGGCTGGTGTGAGCGAATAAGTAGTGGTTTACCTTCATCATCATAATACCCATATCGGGAAAATATATTTTTATAATTCATCTCATAGCTTTTTTTACTTTGTATATCACTGAAAAAGAAACTTTTAGTAGGCTTATAAAATGTGAAAATTGAAGTCATTCTTGATAAAGAAAATTGATCAGTATTGAGCAAGCATAAAGCATTACTAAATTTTATGGATTTTTCTTTATCATACCATGGAAAGTCTCTGCTAAAATTAGAACTAATAATTTCCCACAAATCACTCAATGAATAGTTGTAATCATTGTGGTTTAAGAAGCTTTTCCCACCATCCAAACTCGTTCTTTTAATTTTTAAAACACATGATTTATGATCAAATAAATGATATCCCAGTGCATGGCAAACTTGTACAACGGTCAATTTAGCTTTTTCATCAACTGTTGGGCAAAGCTCATGTCGGTAAAATTTATCCGGGTACTTTTCGCACCAGTGAGCAAGTGCTCTTGCATGTTGTGATAAGGAAAGTAATCTTCTAATCGCTTTCTTTGCAACTGGTATCATAACCCGTGGAATCCATTTGATATTAGGACCATACCCTTTTACCGAATAAAATCTCAACCCATATCTTTCGATACCCTTGCCATCTATTTGTGTAATTCCACAATCAGCAGGTAAGGCTAAAATTTCAGAGATTCTGCTCGGACAACAAAGTAGAAGTGCAAATACTGAACTGGTGAACTTATCCCTTGGACTCAGTAACTCATCATTTTGTGAAAAAATATCAGCAATAGCGAGTAATGCCTCTTCATCTGGTAACTTATCGCTTCGGTGATAATCCTCAATCTCAGGAAGATAATTGTTTTTGACTTTCTGTTTTACATGATTTTTCCATGAGATATATCCTGACTTCACAAGATTATGTTCACATAGAAACTTTGATATTTTTTCAAGCTGTATTCCACATTTAGCTAAAACGTTACCTTCAAAATATTTACTCCCGATCTGCATTGCCTCATCGAAAACAACGGCTGTAACATTATAAATGAGACCAGTGTTCTGAACCTGCAAAAGGGCCTGTTCGAGACATCGCAAGGCCATCATAATAACCCCATAATTTTTCAATGGTTTCAATGAGTGTTGATATCTGATATATGCTTTCGCAAAATTGATATAATCTTCGTGCATTGCATCAATGGAATCAAAGACTTTATTTCCAACCCCTATTTTTCTAAATGTTACATATCCTTTCCAGGCATACTGCTCCCAATCCTGAGTTTGGGTTAGTCCGGGCAGTTGATAGCGACAAAATTTTATAAACTCATTATAATTTTCTTCTACAAGAATATGTTTTTTTGATTTGAAAAAAAATAATATTTTTCATAGTTGATTCACCTCACTGCGATCAATCGGAATAAAAAATATACATTGATTGCAAGGGAATCCTGAATTCTGACTCTGGCATCTACTTGAAGAAAAAAATTTGAAATGACAACTCTTTTTCGATTTGATTCCGTTCATAAAAATATCAGCGACAAATGACAATTGCTCTGAAACAGCGGAATCAATCCTTTCAACACTGTCAGCATGATTTTTAATATAAATCCCCGCACTTGAAGTAGAGGAATGATCCAATAATTCAGCTATAGTATTAACATTATGCCCATCCTTAGCCAGCATAGTTGCTATTGTATAACGAAGCCTACGAGGAGTAACATTTAGTATCGAATCGGTACGGTTGGATATTACACCCTCATTATTAACAATACTTTTCAATACTACATTAGCAATTGTAGGCTTCGCATATAATTTATTATATTCCAGAAGAATTGAACCTGTTATGGATAAATCTGAGAGTTTTTCCTCATTTAAGAAAATAGGAACTTCTCGTTTAGAATAATCATCAAGAGTTTTTCCAAGAGCTTGCTCAACAAGTTTCACTGATTGATTAGCTTGCAATTGAACAATTGATGCAACCTCTGATATTATTGCAAGTTCTCGATATCGTAGTTCTTTACCCCGTTGTTTAACTCGTGGCACTGAAATTACATATTCTACTTTGCCATTATCTAAGTTTTTTTGAAGAAGGTCTTTATATTTCAACATAACTAACTGCTGAGGTCTTCTACCTGTAAGGCTGATCAATAGTGATATTGCATAATGTGGCAGTGACAGTTCACCTTTTCTATATGCATGATTCATAGCCTTAATCAAAGAAGTATGTTCTTCTTTAGTTAGTGGTCCCTCTGTTGGATCATCTTGAAGCACAGACTGACCAGATTTTTTTATCTTTAGGTCCAAATGCTTTAACAGCTCTACCGCACTTTCATCTATTCCTGGATATCCTAACTCGAACCATTTAATCAAAAATGGTCGTAAAACGCGAAATGATGCCGGGGCTTTTGATAATTTCTTATTTTGATATTCAATTAGAACCTTATCATCAATATGAGTAGGAGATAGTTTACGGATAAGACTCTCCATATTTCTAACAATATTTTTCACATACAAATAGCTGTTGCTATTAAAATAACATTGTACTGTATATACAAATCCACAAACCAAATTTTCGTTCATAGCATATATTAAGTTTGTAAGATTGATTCCGTTATTTTCAATCGAACTGACGATTTTATGTTCATGCAAAGATATTTTATCAGATTTATTTTTAATTAAATTATTCATCAAATTCTCCTTTGAATAGTTGCTCTTGTTGTTCAAGTGCAGTTTTTTTCGATAGCTCAAAAATATGCCTGCGATTATAAATCATTGAAGTTTCTGAACCCGGTCGCCATCCCATGAGATAAGAACGAATTTGTTGCTCTTTTTCATCGGATATGTCCTGATTCTTGTCTATTGCTTTAGAAAACTCATAATTCCACGTATGTCTGAGTTTGTGACCTGTCAATCCCCCTAGAAGTGAGGAGGATTGACGAACAACACTCACCACTTTGTGATATGAAGAAAATGAAATAGGTTGCCCTTGAGTTTTTCCTGCTTTATAAGTAATAAATAGGAAATCATGTTTGTTAGAATTTTTTATCTTTCTTCGATCATTCAGAATATAATCTGAAATTTCAAACATGAGCTTTGTATCAGCAATTAATTTCCTCTCACAAGTTTTAACTAATGGCTGATACACTCGCGGATCTGTTTTATCATTTGCTCTTCTTCTTATTGCAATTGTCGATTCTGCAAAATCTATATCACCAATTCGCAGATTCAAAAGTTCACCTACTCTCAGGCCGAAGCAGTGTAATAGCAGAAATATTAGATTGTTTCTTTTTTGCACTTTTTCTGAAAAAGGATTTAATTTACTACCCGGTGCAAGAATGCTAAACAAAGAATCCAATTGTTCTTTATCTAAGCTTTTTTCTATATCCATATTATATTTGTCATTGTTTCTCGGTTTCTTTCGTTTTATGTTGTTAATGAAATCTAAAATATATTTGAGAGTATCCTTCTGTCCTGTATGAGAAAGATGTATTTTGCACAGCCATTCCAGATAGTTAGCTATGGTTGTAATCCGAAAGTACTTAGTTGGTTTTTTGACATTTGAACTCCTAAAATTATCATCCTCGCCATCTCGGAAATTGAATGAAGTGAATTCAATCAAATCTTCAATTTCATGAGGAGCCAGAAATATCTTTTTCTGAATTCTTTCATCAATATTGATCTCTTTCCTCATAAAAAATCGATATAACAATGAAATGCTCCCAGCGATAACCTTCATTGTTGATATAGACTCTGACCGATTCCTGACTTGTGTTGTTATATACAAGTTTGGATAATACAATGGCTCACCAGTATCTTTATTTACAACATGACAATATCTCTCACCATTTTCGAACATAAAAGAATCCACACAAATACTGCACATATTTTCCTCCTAAACTTTACAAAAAGTATAATTCCAATATATTAATAATAAGCATTTCGTAGATTTACAAATTTATTTGGTTCGATTAAGATATTTATTTAAATTAAAACAGTGAGATAGACGATTATTCTTGTCAAATTATCATCTGGTAGATCTAGTTGATGTTATGTACACCTAATACTTCGAAAACTATCTCACTGCCTTGCTAATAAACGACAACCAAAATAATGTAATTTATTCTGTAAAGTTTTAAGGTAAATTATGCAGCCAAACTTTACACTTTCATAAAAAGCTCTTAATCCATTAGATATAAAATTATCCGCTTCGCTAGGAGTTTCAATTCATCAGGACATTTAATTAGAGATAACCAGGTCTCGTAAACATATATCTGTTTGCAAGCATTAAGCTCAGAGATCGAGTCTAAAGGTTCTCTCAGATTTCCTACAAGGTACTGACTGAGCCAGTAAATGATTTCTTTATTAAACTCGTTATTAGGTAAGTCATAAATCACTTCTTGGTCAAAGATCTTGTAAAAAAGATCTCCGCATAAATTGCACATATGGTTTTCTTCGCTTACAAATTCTTCGATATTCATAAAATCGCTCCTATGTTCAATTAAGCAACATTATTTCGACTTGTTTCGATAACAGACTGAATCCAGGTATCAATCTCACTTTCAACGAAAGCTACTGCACGACTTCCAATTTTGACAGGAGCAGGAAACTTACCATCGTTGATCAGACGATATATCCAGGCTTTTCCGTAGCCAGTTCGTTCGAGAACTTCTGGTAAGCGTATGAGGCGGGTTGCTTGATTTTTCATTTCGTTATCCCTTGTCGTTGCGGTGAAGTCACTATACGAGCAGTTGGGAAAAGAAAAGAGCGAAGCTCCTGAAGCGGAGGTTCTTCGTAGCTATGCAGGATGGTTTTCTCGAAGTTGGTGCCGTACAGAAAAGGGGAACTTGAGAGTAGCTGAAATTCCCCCGTTTTATAGCAAGTGTCAAAATGCCCGGTTTAAAGTAAAAATCGCAAAAAAAAAGCACCATTCACAATGATGCCTTTAGTTAATTTTCACAATTAAAACAAATAGTTATAAATGTAATTCTAATCCGATAGTTTCATTACATCAGAGACTTTCATTTGCTTCAAATGGCTATTTTTGTTCATGAAGTAATGGAATTGTCGGATAAAGTCAGTTGTGCAGGATTTAAGAGCCAAAGGCCTGTCGGTATCTTTGATTTGGCTAGACTGCCTCATTTCGCTTTCTTCGTCATCGTCTGTATATAGCAGTCTGGATAACCTGTCGTCAGAGACACGGATTTTTTTAACGGCTGCCCACACCAGGATATCCAGCATAGGTATCACACGATAACTGATGAGTTTCTTGATAGTTCCATACCCAAAGCGAACTGATTCTAAAGGATCTGGTTCGATACCTTTGATTTTACGCCACTGCGGTAATGCAGCTTTAAGCGACTCTGCAATCTCTTCGTCTGTGCCACTTGCCAAATCAATCTCGAACATGACTGTTCGTGAAAACTGATCTGGCATAATATCTGAAAGTGATTCTTCCCGAAGATCTCTGTTTATTGAATAATTGTCATCACCATCCCAAACAAAACCTCCGCGTTGCATAGCAATGATGCTCGTTTCAGCAAGGCGATCAAGAGTTGTTAGAAAAAAATGGGGAGGCTGAAAAAGTTTGTTGGCAGGAGTCATGTATCCCAGTTGCCCTTCTTCAATTAAAAAAGGATTGCCACTGAAAATTTTTGAGAAGTAACCCATAAGAGTTCTGCTCTCAAACTCTTCCCGATATTCCTTAAAGAACAAGTTACGAGCCCATATCTCATGGTAAAACTGGAGCAATGAGAGGTCTTCAAATTTGCGATATGTATCAATCTTAAACCAACTCTTGATGTCTTTTGTGTGCTCTGGTGACCAGTTGTTCAAAATCCATTCTCCACCTATGCTGGTACTGCCCTACGGATAGAATTCAGTTTTGCTGAAAAACTACCGCATTCACTAATCGGTGAAAAGCAGATCCTGCTTACGCAGTTCAGCTACCAGCAGGGAGTTGAACTGAAGAATTTGTTTCCTTTTGATACAATTCTCCAATCCGCTAATCGTGAGAACCCATACCATTACGATTTATGGTTCCTTTTTAGAACCACACATAAAATTCAAATTTTAAATAATATTAAAAATCAATGGAATGAATAGCTAATTACAGGGACGCCAGCCAATCATGATTGGACAGTACCAGGACAGCACTAATAAAAACAGGAAGTTAGCGGTCTCGGCAAGACACCGACCAGACGGTGAGGGGACAAAAAAGGATACGCAAAGGAGCCGCGGCTCCCGAGTGACAAAAAAGCCCGCTAATGCGGGCTTTTTTGTTTTACTTCACCAGCAAGCAAACCGCCGCATCATGGCAGTATGAAGATGAGCTAAGGATAGGCTTTTGTATCAGCTCAATGTTCATATAAAAACATTTCGAACTTTGGTGCACAAAACTACATAGGGATAACTTCATGTCTCTTCGTTTCAGACAAACCTTTACTCTGTTTCCTGGCGTTAGGCTCAACATTGGTAAGCGTGGAATAAGCGCAAGCATCGGTGTACCTGGTGCAACTGTCAATGTTGGGAAAAAAGGACTCAGAGCGACCGTCGGACTACCGGGTACAGGCTTATCTTATACTACACCTACCCTGCCCTATGGTGATGGGCACTCTGTTACCAATCCATTAACTCCGTCCTCCACAGAACCTCATTTTGGAATGCCGGAGGCATCCCCAAGTAACATCCCATCGAACGCTAAAATATATATGCCCATGGCTGGCATGAATGAAATTTCCAGCGCTTCGGTAGAAGTCCTGACAAGTTCCTCCCTTTTACCTTTACGAGATTTGATTGCTAAAGCGCGAGAACAAAGGGCAGAGATAAAAGCAGATCTACAAGAGGCTCTTACTGAAGAATCAAAACAAAAGAACGAGCTGGTTCGACGCAAATCAAGTCTATTCCGTTGGTTTTACAAACGACGCATCACAGAACTTGAGACAGAACTCCCCCTAACGCAAGCTGAGATATCTCGCCTGATATCCTGGGAAGGCAACACAAAAATAGCCATAACCTTCGAGAGCAGTGATACTTCACAGCGCGCATATGCAGCAATGGTCCGTGCATTCGATATATTAAAATCGAGTGTCAAAAAATGGGATATTACTGCAGATAAAGCTACAGACCAGTTTGCTGAAAGAACATTAGCAACCCGGTCTGTTAATCGTCACCCAGTTACCTTTGATTTCAGTTCAACGGATCTCATTCAATTTACAGGTCGTGCAATGCGGTTTGAAAATGTGAATGGCGACGATATTTTGCTTTATCCGGGAGTTGCAGTCATACCACGAGCTGATGGGGCGTTCGCTCTGATTGATTTACGCGAATTACAAGTCAGTTCAGAATATCGAAGATTCCATGAGGAAGAAGGTGTTCCCAGTGATTCACGCATAGATGGGCATACATGGGCGAAAACGAATAAGAATGGCTCGCCAGACCGTCGATTTAAAGACAACTACCAAATCCCTATTTGCATTTATGGAAATATTACTTTCCATTCTCAAACAGGGGTAACTGAAGAATATATGGTATCAAATGCAGATGCCGCGCAAGCCTTTGCTGAGGCAGTAAAACGCTATCAGACCTCACTCACTGAATCTGATGCGTTGGTACAAGCCTAACTTATCGCAGATATGGGGTGTCGGGGGGAGGAGGTTCAAATCCTCTCGTGCCGACCAAAATCCCTTAGAAAAACCAACCTCTTACGGTTGGTTTTTTATGCCTGTTTTTTGCACGGGAAGCTTCGGGGTAAAACCGCTCTCCCTGTTCCAACGCCTGAACTCAGGACATTTGCCATCGTCAGCAAAGACCAGACTGGACATCTGGTGCTTGAGTACAAAAACAGGCAGTGGGTTCCTGTACTGACCCGGCTTTTTGATGATTCAGCACATGCTATTTCAGCTATAACCAGCCTGAGCAAAAAGACGTGGCATTAATACTTAAAACACATTGATCCGTCATGCCGGGCAGATACAATCTGCGGCGGCTGGCAACATTCTATATTCGCACGCCAGCTGTCCGTACCATGCTCTTTCATGCGGCGTGGTTGCTACTCTATTAATTCTACTGATGAGAATCTTGCAGTAGATCGCATACGACCTTGCCGCTCTCACCACTTTCACAGCCTTCCTGTTACGCCATATAAAGCAACTCGATTGGGAATTTCCAGTTACTGACGCAAATACGGAACATACAATCACATACACATCTTTACATTTGGTGGTTTTCATGAATACTACTAAATGATTATGTTAACACGATGAAATTCAACGGATGAAATATGAATATATTTGAACAAACTCCACCAAACCGCAGGCGTTATGGCCTGGCTGCATTTATTGGGTTAATCGCTGGTATCGTATCAGCATTTGTTAAATGGGGCGCTGAAGTACCTTTGCCACCCCGCAGTCCGACTGATATGTTCACTGCTGCATGCGGGCCGGAATCATTAATCAGGGCTGCCGGGCAAATTGACTGTTCCCGCAATTTCCTGAATCCCCCTTATATTTTTCTTCGTGACTGGATGGGGCTTGCTGATCCTAACGCTGCCGTCTACACCTTTGCCGGGCATGTGTTTAACTGGGTTGGTGTAACACACATCATCTTTTCGATTGTCTTCGCAGTGGGTTACTGTGTTGTTGCTGAAGTTTTCCCCAAAATTAAGCTCTGGCAGGGTTTGCTGGCTGGTGCGCTGGCACAGCTTTTCGTACATATGATTTCCTTCCCTCTCATGGGGCTGACTCCACCTTTGGTTGACCTTCCATGGTATGAGAATGTATCCGAAATTTTTGGACATTTAATCTGGTTCTGGTCTATCGAAATTATCCGTCGGGATCTGCGTAACAGGATTACTCATCAACCAGACCCGGAGATCCCTTTGGGAACAAGCCGGTGACAAATTCTTAATGTGGTAAAATGGCGCAAACACAGCGCCATTTTTTAGTATCCATTTACTGAACTCCTGAGTTGCCTGTTTTAATCTCTCGCTAATCCCCTCTTCCCGGCCCTGACATTCCTGTTCTGTGAAAAAGAGAATAAACCACTTTCCATCCGTGCACCCGAATGTTCTTAATATCAAGGAGGAGATTTATGTCTGGTATCTGGGTCTGTTAAATAACATGATAAAAAACCGCGCACTTCCTGCATTGCTTTCCCTGAACATTTAAGCGGATCACCGGCACCTTGCCGATTAATACCTGTAGTGGATGTCCCCTCATGGCACAAAGCGGCCTGAACGAAGGGCTATCAGGTCTGCTATGGGCGCCCCCCCCCTACAGCTTCCATTGAAAGCATCAATCAATACGCAAAACTCCCGCTCCTGACAAACTCAACCACCTCCCCCACCAAGTCACACTGCCACCAGGACAATGTTGTTGCTCCTGCCCGGAAGAGTTGTGTTGCTGCTGCCGTAACACGATGTTAGCATTTGGCAATCAAGACGCTTAGATGTCTAAAAACTCCATTCCTGACCCCGGGAGAGGCTAAAAGGAAGATGACAGATAACCTGCAACTCACACAACTGGTCGAGACCTGCCGCTGGATAGGGGCAAAAGGCTGGGCTCCCGCCACTGGCGGCAATATGTCTGTCCGCCAGGACGACGCTTTTTGCTGGCTCAGCGAGTCGGGAAAAGATAAAGGCAACCTGACTACCGACGATTTTTTGCAGGTGGAAATCGCCACCAGTCACGCACCGTCCGGTCGCAAACCATCGGCGGAGACCGGGCTGCATACCCTGATTTATCGCCTCTTTCCCCAGGCAAACGCGGTGTTGCACGTCCACACCGTCAACGCCACGGTGCTCTCGCGCATCGTTAAAACACCGGAGCTATATATCAGCGGTTTTGAAATGCAAAAGTCGCTTAGCGGGCAGACCACCCATCTTGATACCGTCTGCGTGCCGGTGTTCGACAACGACCAGGATATCGACGCACTGGCGTCACGTATTGCGCATTACGCGCAAGCGCATTCTCTGAATTACGGTTTTCTTCTGCGCGGTCATGGCTTAACCTGCTGGGGACGCTCAGTGGAGGAGGCCCGCCGTCATCTGGAGGGGCTGGAATTTTTATTTGAATGCGAAATGCGTTTGCGACAACTGGAGAGATTATGATTCGCGCGATTGTGACGGATATTGAAGGCACCACCAGCGATATCCGTTTTGTTCACAATGTTCTGTTCCCCTATGCGCGCGAGCGGCTGGCGGCGTTTGTCACCGCCCGGCAGTATGCCGAACCGGTAAAATCAATTCTTGATAATCTGCGCAACGAGATTGCCCGGCCGGACGCCAGTACCGCAGAACTTATCGAAACGCTTTTCACCTTTATGGATGAAGATCGCAAATCGACGGCGCTAAAAGCCCTGCAAGGCATTATCTGGCACGATGGTTACGTCAATGGCGACTTTACTGGTCACCTCTACCCGGACGTTCTGCCAGCGCTGGAGAAATGGAAAGCACAAGGCATTGATCTCTATGTTTATTCCTCCGGCTCTGTCGCGGCGCAGAAACTGTTATTTGGCTATAGCGACGAAGGTGATATTACTCATCTGTTCAGCGGCTATTTTGATACCCATATCGGCGCAAAGCGAGAAACGCAGTCATACCGCAATATCGCGTCGTATATCGGCGTCGCGCCGTCGCAAATCCTGTTCCTCTCCGATGTATATCAGGAGCTGGACGCCGCTGAAGAGGCGGGTCTTCGTACCCTGCAACTGATTCGTGGCGAGGGTGATGGCGCCAGCCGCCACCACCAGGTACATCAATTCGACGACATTAACCCGGAGCAGATCCTTTCATGAGCGCATTGACTATTTATTCCGATAAAGACGCCAGCCAGCCCCAGTGGCACAGTACCGACGCCGCAGAGATCGCCCAACAGCTCAACGCGAAAGGCGTCCGCTTCGAACGCTGGGTTGCAGACCGCGACTTAGGCCAGGCCCCCTCGCCAGAAACGGTGATCACCGCCTATCAACATGCGATTGATAAGCTGGTTGCCGAGAAAGGCTATCAGAGCTGGGATGTGATCAGCCTGCGCGCCGACAATCCACAAAAAGAGGCGCTGCGTGCAAAGTTTCTCAATGAACACACCCACGGCGAAGATGAAGTGCGCTTCTTCGTTGAAGGCGCAGGACTATTTTGCCTGCACATTGGCGACCAGGTTTACCAGGTGCTGTGTGAGAAAAACGACCTGATTTCAGTGCCCACCGGTACGCCGCACTGGTTTGATATGGGCTCCGAGCCAAACTTTACCGCGATCCGTATTTTCGATAACCCGGAAGGCTGGGTGGCGCAGTTTACCGGCGATGCCATTGCGGATGCCTATCCGCGCCTGCTTTAACGATCTGGCCGGGCGACGCTATCGTACGCCAGGCCTGCTCTGCATCAGGCCGCCTCCGTCCTGAAAACTCCCTTCGCCACGTCTTCTGGCGTCACCACACCGCTATCCAGCACCCAGCCGCTAATCAGCGCTGCTGGCGTCACGTCAAACGCCGGGTTATAGACCTGCGCATTTTCCGGCGCCCACTGTACCGCGCCAAAACTGCCCGCCACGCCGGTGACTTCTCCTGCCGCGCGCTGCTCAATCGGGATTGCGTCGCCATTCGGACAGTGGGGGTCCAGCGTGGTTTGCGGCGCGGCAACGTAAAACGGAATACCGTGGAATTTCGCCAGCACCGCCAGCGAATAGGTGCCGATTTTATTCGCCACATCGCCATTTGCGGCGATACGGTCGGCCCCTACCCACACCGCGTCCACCAGCCCTTTCGCCATCAGGCTGGCAGCCATTGAGTCGGTAATCAGTTGATAGGGGACCCCCAGTTCGCCCAGTTCCCAGGCGGTGAGTCTGCCGCCCTGCAATAACGGGCGCGTTTCATCCACCCAGACGTTTTGCACGTTGCCCTGTGCATACGCGCGGGCAATCACCCCCAGCGCCGTCCCCGTGCCCGCTGTCGCCAGCCCGCCGGTGTTGCAGTGGGTCAGCAGACGGCTGCCCGGCTTCACCAGTGCACTTCCCGCACGCGCGATATCGTCACAGAGTTGTTTGTCTTCATCGATCAGACGCAGTGCTTCCGCCGCCAGCGCCGGAACAAAGTCTTCTTGCCTCAGCGCCTGCTTCATGCGATCGAGATTGTTCATCAGATTGACCGCCGTCGGGCGCGCAGCGCGCAGCGTTTCCAGCGCTATCGCCAGTTCATCCCGGCGATGGCCTGACTCCGCCAGCAGCGCCAGTAGCAGACTGGCGGAAAGACCAATCAGTGGCGCACCGCGCACGCGCAGCGCGTGAATATGCCCCACCAGCGCTTCTACCGTTGAGGCATCCAGCCAGCGTTTCTCCTGCGGAAGCGCCTGCTGATCGAGAATAAATAATTGATTATCCGCCACTCGCAGGCTGGTCGTCTGTAATGTCTGCATGTCGTTAATTCTCTGTTGCGTTGTTGTATCACATTGTGTCAGGATGAATTACAGATGTATAGACGTCTACATGTCTTTATTAGTGAAATGAGTGAGGAACAGGCAATGTCGCAATACCGTACCTTTACCGCCCTGGATGCCGTGGAATACGCCCGAACGTTTGGCGGCATCGATGATCCATCCACACTGGTAGAGGCGCAGGAGGTGGGCGACGGCAACCTTAATCTGGTGTTTAAGATTTTCGATACCACAGGCGTAAGCCGCATCGTCGTCAAACAGGCGCTGCCTTACGTGCGCTGCGTCGGCGAATCCTGGCCGCTGACGCTGGATCGCGCTCGTCTTGAAGCGCAAACGCTGGTGGCGCATTACCAGCACTGCCCGCAGCATACGGTGAAAATCCACCATTTTGACCCTGAACTGGCGGTGATGGTGATGGAAGATCTCTCCGACCATAACATCTGGCGCGGCGAACTGATTAAAGGCGCCTGGTATCCGCAGGCGGCACGCCAGCTCGGCGAATATCTGGCGCAAACGCTGTTTCATACCAGCGATTTTTATCTCCACCCGCATGACAAAAAAGCGCAGGTGGCGACATTTATTAACCCGGAGATGTGTGAGATCACCGAAGATCTGTTCTTCAACGATCCCTACCAGATCCACGAACGCAACAGCTATCCTGCGGAGATCGAAGGCGACGTCGCCGCGTTGCGCAGTGATGCTCAGCTTAAGCTGGCGGTGGCGGCGCTCAAACATCGTTTCTTCTCCCATGCCGAAGCGCTGCTGCACGGTGATATCCACAGCGGCTCGATCTTTGTCGCCGACGGTCGCCTGAAAGCCATCGACGCCGAGTTCGGCTACTTTGGGCCGATAGGCTTTGATGTGGGCACCGCCATCGGCAATCTGCTACTGAACTTCTGCGGCCTGCCGGGCCATCTGGGCATTCGCGACGCCGCCGCCGCGCGCGAGCAGCGCCTGACGGATATTCAGGAGCTGTGGAACACCTTTGCTGAACGTTTTCAGGTGCTGGCGACGGAGAAAACCCGCGACGCGGCGCTACGCGCGCCGGGCTACGCGTCGGAATTTCTGAAAAAAGTCTGGGCGGACGCCATCGGCTTTTGCGGCACCGAGCTGATTCGCCGCAGCGTCGGGCTGTCGCACGTAGCGGATATCGATACCATTCAGGATGCGGAAATGCGCCATGAATGCCTGCGCCATGCCATTACCCTCGGAAAAGCGCTGATTGTGATTGCCGACCGGATTGAGAGCGTGGAAGCACTGATCGCGCGGGTGCGGCAGTACAGCTAAGTGCGGGCCGTTTGCCCGGTGGCGCTACGCTTACCGGGCCTACGATCCGAATGCAGGCCGGGTAAGGCGAAGCCGCCACCCGGCAAATACTTACCCCAGATACTCAATCACTGATAACCCGCCGTTGTAATCCGTGCTGTAGATAATCCCCCGCGCATCGACAAACACATCGCAGGACTGGATCACCTGCGGGCGATTTGGCCGCGTATCCATCATCGTCTCAGGTGCCGCAGGCACCAGCGCGCCGGTCTCTACCGGACGATAAGGATTGGAAATATCATAAGCGCGCACCCCTGCGTTCTGGTAAGTGGCGAAAATCAGCGTCGAGCTAATAAAGCTGCCAGGGCGGTTTTCGTGCAGGTTATGCGGCCCGAAGTGCGCCCCTTTCGCCACGTAATCAGCCTCATCCGGCTGCGGGAAGGTGGCGATGCTCACCGGATTCGACGGCTCGCGGATATCAAACAGCCAGATCAGCTTTTCGCCGTCTTCCTGATTGTCGAGCACCGCTTCGTCCAGCACCACCAGCAGATCGCGGTCCGGCAGCGGCAGCGCAGTGTGTGTGCCGCCGCCAAACGGCGGGCTCCAGTTGCGATGGCTAATCAGTTTCGGCTGCGTGCGATCTTTCACGTCCAGCAGCGTCAGACCACCGTCACGCCAGCTACCGTAGGCGGTATCGCCAGCGATAATCGCGTGATGCAGCGCATAGCGTTTGCCCTCCGGCCAGTCTGGCGTCTCTCCCGCCGCCTGATTCATCCCTGGCAACCACCAGCGCCCGGCCACCTCTGGCTTACGCGGATCGGCCAGATCGATGGTCAGGAAGATGTAGTCAGTGAAACCGTCGATCAGCGCCGAGACGTAGGCCCAGCGTCCGCCGACGTACCAGATGCGGTGAATGCCAATCCCATTCAGGGAGAGAAAACCGATTTCACGCGGTTTATCCGGCGTGGAAATATCAAACACGCGCAGCCCTGCGCTCCAGCCCCGGTCCTGCACATCGCTGACCGTCTCACCGACCTGCCGCGTGTAGTAGACCTTTTCATCAGCAAAGCGGGCATCGGCGAACAAATCGCGGGCGTTAATCACCAGCAGCAGATCGTCATGCGCCTGCAAATGCACGTTCCAGGTGCCTGGCGGTGCAGGCACATAGCCCGCCGCCCGTGGGTTTTTCGGGTCACGCACGTCAACAATCGAAAACCCCTGCGACACCATATGGCCAATATAGGCAAAACCGCGATGTACCATCAGTTGTACGCCGTCCGGGCGACCGCCCTGGTCGCTATGGCCAATCAGCCGCATATTGCGGCTATAGTCGGGGCGCGGTAATTCAGTCACCTTAATCTCCTTTTGCCAAACGGCGTAACCGCCTTATCCGGCCTACAGGGAGCGCATTGTAGGCCCGGTAAGCGCAGTGCCACCGGGCATTACGCCGGATGGCGGCGTAACCGCCTTATCCGGCCTACAGAGAGCACATTGTAGGCCCGGTAAGCGCAGCGCCAGCGGGCATTACGCCGGATGGCGGCGTAACCGCCTTATCCGGCCTACAGAGAGCATTTTGTAGGCCCGGTAAGCGCAGTGCCACCGGGCATTACACCGGATGGCGGCGTAACCGCCTTATCCGGCCTACAGGGAGCGCATTGTAGGCCCGGTAAGCGCAGCGCCAGCGGGCATTATTTATTCTTCGCTTCAAGCGTCGCAAACCACGGCGCGATAAAGTCTTCCGTCTGGCCCCAGCCCGGAATGATTTTGCCTAATGAGGCGACGTTAACCGCCCCCGGCTGCGCTGCCAGCAGCGCCTGCGGAATGGCTGCGGCTTTAAAATCGTAAGTGGCAGGCGTAGGTTCACCGGCAATCTTATTGGCAATCAGCCGCACGTTAGTGGCGCCAATCAGTTTCGGGTCAACGGCCACGCTCACCTTCCACGGGCTGCCCGCCTCGCGCATCAGTTGCAAATCCTGGTTGGAGATGTCGATGCTGTAGAGCTTAATCTCAGTGCGGCCATTCTCTTTCAGCGCTTTGTACGCCCCCTGGCTAAAGGCGTCCCAGGTCCCCCAGATAGCGTCGATTTTCCCTTTCGGGTATTTCGTCAGCACCGCGCCCACTTTGTTGGCGGTATCGCCCTGCACGTCGGAAGAGACCGCGCCGATAGACTCCAGCTCTTTAATCCCCGGATTGTCCTTCAGCATTTGCTGATAAGCCGCCTGGCGGCGCTCCATCGGCGGGAAACCGGCGACCCATAGCTTGATAATATTGGCTTTACCGTTGAAATCTTTTACCAGTTGCCCGAAGGAGAGATGGGTCAGCGAGGCGTCATCCTGCTGAGTTACCGTCACGCCCGGGATCTCACCGTTGACGGCGGTATCAAACACCGCCACTTTGATCCCGGCATCTACCGCTTTCTTCACCAGCGCGGTGGAGTACGGATCGCGCCCCTGAGAGAGAATAATGCCGTCATACTTCTGGCTGATCGCCTGGTTAACGAAATCCTGGAATTTCGCGTCGTCGCCGTTGCTTAAAAAGGTGCTGACCTTAAAGCCGAGCTTTTTCCCCTCCTGAATCGCGCCCGCAACGAACTGGGTCGTGTTGTCATCAGAGCCAAGGTTGCGGATCACCGCAATGCGAACCGGGCCATTATGCCCGGCAATGGCCGCTGGCACCGGCGCAGGCGTTGCCGCATAGCCCGGCAGCGAACTCAGTAATCCCAGCGCCAACAAAGAAAGTACAGTTTTTTTCATTATCGTTTCCCGTTGTGTTGTTAACGTTTTTGTATGTAGGTGATCGCCAGCGCCGCCGCCAGCACCAGCCCTTTTATAATGTCCATTGCGTAATAGGGCACCGAGAGCATCACCAGCCCGTTGGAGAGCACGCCAAGGATCACCGCCCCCACCAGCGTGCCAAGCGCGTTCGGTTTGCCGGAACCGGCCAGCGAAAAGCCGATCCACGCCGCCGCGACGGCATCCATCAAATAGCCTCCCCCGGCGTTAACCTGTGAAGAGCCAATACGCGAAGCCAGCAGGATGCCCCCTAACCCCGCCAGCAGTGAGGCAATAACGTAGGCCGCCACTTTATAGCGGGTGGTGCGAATACCGGAGAGACGCGCCGCTTCTGGGTTGCCGCCAATGGCGTACATCCGTCGCCCGTGGGTGGTCAGCGACAGCGCGAGCTGCGCCGCCAGCGTTACGACCAGCATCACGACAACAATAGTCGGCACCTGCCCCAGCGCGCCGAATGCCGCCGGAATAAGCCCCTCAGCCATTTCACCGCTCGGCAGCACCATGTTTTCAGTAATAGAGCCGCCGTAGCTGTAGGTCATCGCCACCCCCTGAATCACAAACAGGCTGGCAAGCGTGGCGAGCATGTCGGGAATACGCAGCACCACAATCAGAAAAGCGTTGAACAGCCCCACCAGCGTACAGAGCGCCAGGGTAATGACAATCGCCCCGGTGGTGCCAAAGCCGTGCCAGACGAACAGCGAAATCACCAGTGCGTTCGCCAGCGACGCGGTTGAGCCAACGGAAAGATCAAAGCCGCCGACGGTAAGCGAGATGGAGACGCCAATCGCAATCACCGTGACGATCGCAATAGAGCGCAGGATGTTGATGATATTGAAGGGATCGAGGAAGTTATCCGACGCGACGCCAAAAATGGCGATCAGCGCGACAACCGTCAGCAGCATGCCCCACTTATAGAGAAAATCGAAAATCTGCTGGCGGCCAGACGCCGCTGCATTGACTGAAAGGGCCTTACTCACAACGCCGTTCCTCCGGTTGAATAATAAAGTAGTGTCTCTTCGCGGGCCTGCGCGCCCTCCACTTCCGCCACGATGCGCCCGTCCCACAACACGCAGATGCGGTCGCACAGCCCCACCAGTTCGGCGAACTCACCGGAGGCGTAAATCACCCCTTTGCCTTCCCGCGCCAGGCCGTCGATCAGCGCAAACAGATCGGTTTTGGCTTTCACGTCCACGCCTTTGGTCGGCTCGTCGAAAATCAGCACGCGGGCGTCGCCGCGCAGCCATTTGCCGATCGCCACTTTCTGCTGGTTGCCGCCGGAAAGCCGACGCAACACTTGCCCCGGCCCGCGAGCGCGCACGCCAACGCGGGCAATCACCGCTTCCGCCCAGCGCCATGCCTGACGATGACCAAACAAGCTCCAGCGCGAGAAACGGTTATCGGCGGCGACCGCCAGGTTCATGGCGACGGACTCATCAATAAAAATGCCCTCTTTGCGCCGCTCCTCCGGCACCAGCGCCAGCCCGCGCGTCACCGAATCAACCGGGTCGCGCGGCGTCCACGGCTGATGATTGAGTTCGCCGCGTTCAACGCGGCTTTTCGACGCGCCGAACAGCGCCTTGCACAGCTCGGTTTTCCCGGCTCCCGCCAGCCCGGCGATGCCGAGAATTTCACCTTTACGCAGGTGCAAACTGATATTTTTCAGCAGCCGTTCATCGTGCAGCCCTTCCACGCGCAGCAGCGTTTCATCAGCATGCGGCGGGCGTTTTGGCGGATAGATATCGTTTAACTCATGACCCAGCATCTTCTCGACGATGGCGTCAGCGCTCAGTTCCGCCATCGGCCCGGACTCAATCAACTTGCCATCGCGCAGTACGGTTAAGGTGTCGCAAATGGCCTTTAGCTCATGAATGCGATGGGAGATAAACACCACGCCGATCCCCTGTTGTTGCAGGCGTTTCACCACGGCAAACAGCCGTTCGCTTTCATGCTGATCGAGCGGCGCGGTGGGTTCATCGAGGATCAGAAAACGACAGTGGTGCGAGAGCGCGCGGGCCAGCAGGATCTGCTGCTTTTCGGCGAGCGTGCAACCATCGATGACCCGGCGCACATCCAGATGAACATCAAGCTGGGCCAGCGCGTCACGCGCCTGCTGGCGAATAGCGCGCCAGCGGTAGCGGTGTCCCGGCTGCGCCAGCTGATCGAGCATAATATTTTCCGCAATACTCAACCCCGGGATCAGCGCAACATCCACCTCCTGCTGCACCAGATGAATGCCCAGCCGTTTGGCGTCCAGCGGTTCGCGTATCGGCACCGGCTGGTTATTAATTGCAATTTCCCCTTCGTAATGGTCGTGCGTGCCGCAGAGCACCGCCATCAGCGTGGATTTCCCCGCACCGTTCGCCCCCGTCAGCGCGTGCACGGAACCGCCCGTCAGGGTGAAATCAACGCGGGAGAGCGCCTGAAAGCCGGAAAAGGCCAGGCTGATACCGCGCATGTCGAGGCGACTGGAGAGCATCCGCTGTAAATCCTTTCTGATAATCATTTGATTTACGAAATTTTTCACAGCTCTCCCTGACTGACAACGACATAAAAAGCATAAGATAAAGCAAAATATTATTAGCCATCCAGATGTCTATAAATGACATCGGGTTAGCCCATCACAGAGGGATCGCATCATGAGTAAGAATACTGACCACAACGCGGCAACGGGCTTCGCGGGTGGACTAAAACCCATCAAGGAAAGCGGGCATTTATCAGCCCCAATAAATCAGCTCTTTTTTATCTTTTAGATTTAGTTTAAGTCGATATATATCAATTCCAGTTTATCAACCTGCATTTATGTGTTTCATATTTATGACACACCAGGTTTATTAAAAATAAAAATTCATTTGAAGTGCTTTCATATAAATGATGATTAGTAGAGAATGTAACACCTCAGATAAAACCGCCATTTACTATTATTTACCTGATGCACAATGGGTGAAATTTGCATTTCATATAAATAGCGTCATGGAGTTTTCATGAAAAACAACATAGCTGTCACGCAAAAAGAATATTTGCTTAACAATAAAACAACGTTATTATCAACCACAGATAAAGACAGTCATATTACCTATGCTAACTCTGCATTTATCGACGCCAGCGGATTTAATGAAACGCAGTTAATGGGTAAACCACATAATATTATTCGCCACCCGGACATGCCCTCTGCCGCTTTCGCTGACATGTGGCACACGATACTGCAAGGCGATAGCTGGACCGGGCTGGTCAAAAACCGGCGACAAAACGGCGATCATTACTGGGTACGCGCAAATGTTACCCCTGTCTGGCAAAATGAAAAATTAATGGGGTATATTTCAGTACGCACCGTGCCTTCCCGGGATGAAGTTTCGCACAGCGAACAGCTTTATCAGAAAATAAACAATAATGGAATTAAAGGGTTTCGACTTTTTAAAGGCATAATTATCCGTCGCGGAGCGCTGTCCTGGCTTTCGATGTTTAAATGGCTGTCGGTTAGCCAACGCGTCAATTATGCTTTAGCCATCACCAGTCTGGCAGCCCTGTTATTTATTTTCTTACCTGTTCCTCCTGCTATTCAGGGGGGCAGCATCGTCGTGTTATTTTTGCTCCTGGCTATTTACCTTAAGGTTCAAATTTGTCAGCCGGTTAATACGCTGCTGGTGCAGATGGAAAAAGTGGTTTCGGGCCGTAAACCTGATAATTGCCATTTGCAGCGAGTGGACGAAATAGGGATGCTCATGCGACTGGTGAATCAATCGGGGCTTAATCTACGCTCCCTGGTTGATGATGTCAGCACGCAAATATCCGGTATTCAGGCTATCAGCCAGCGCGTGTCTCAGGAAGGCACAGCCCTACAGAGCCGCTCAGAAGAGACATCTGCCGACCTGCAACAAACCGCCGCAGCCATTGAAGAGATCGGTAGCGCTGTACAACAAACCGCGGATACCGCAGCCCAGACAATGACGATGGCCGACAGTACCAGCGCCAATGCGACTGAAGGCGGCCATATCATGAAGCAAACCATCACCATGATGCAGGCTATCTCGCGCGATAACAGTCAAATCGTGGACATTATCGGCGTCATTGACAGTATTGCTTTTCAGACCAACATCCTGGCGCTGAATGCAGCGGTCGAAGCGGCCCGCGCCGGTGAATCCGGGCGCGGATTTGCAGTCGTTGCCGCAGAGGTGCGTAACCTCGCCCAGCATTCTGCGTCTGCGGCAAAAGAGATCAAACAGCTTATCGAGAAAAACGTCACCAACGTCAATACGGGAGTGCAAATGGTCGAGCAGACGGAAACACACCTTACCGGAATGATCGATGACGTGTTGCAGATGTCTACCATGATCAAAGAGATAAGCCTGGCGACGCGGGAACAAACTTTAGCGCTCGAACAGATCAACAATTCAATTTCACGAATTGGTTCCATGACGGACAACAATGCGGAAATGGTGGAGCAGGTGACGGATGCCGCAGGGGATTTAACGGGACGCGCGTCACGGCTGCAACAGGCCGTACAGGTTTTTGGCGCCTCACGATAGCAGCGAAAAGTAAAAAGCCCTCAGCATACGCCAGGGGCTTTTTTATTTACCGCGTTCTCAACGCGCAGGGTAATCGCGGTTAATCCATGCGTGATCGTCTTCCCAGGTGAAAATCCATTTGCGCACCGGGCCTGCCATCACATTCAGGTAATAACTGTCATACCCGGCCATTGTCGCCACCGGGTGATAGCCTTTCGGCACCATCACGACGTCGCGATTGTAGACCGCCATACACTCATCGAGCGAGCGATCGTCAGTGTATACCCGCTGCATACAAAATCCCTGTTCCGGGTTGAGGCGATGGTAATACGTCTCCTCAAGAAGGGTCTCGTAAGGCGGATTATCAGTGTCGTGCTTGTGGCTCGGGTACGAACTGGTACAGCCTTCGTGAGTCCACACTTCCACCACCAGCAGACTATCGGCGGGTTTATCTTCCGGCAGAATGTTGTGTACATAGCGCTGGTTATGCCCCTTGCCCCTTGCCTCGCCGTCGATATCCTGCGGCGCAATCAGGCGGGTGGGATACGTTCCCTTGCCCGGCGCGGCGCATACCGCCAGCTCCAGCTTCGTTAACGCCTGTACCTGTACCGTTTCTCCGGGCGTAACGTATACCGCCCACGGCTTAATACGCTCGAACGGGCTCATCCGCTCGCCAATCTCTGAAAACTGCGCGGTTGGCGTGGTGACAGACGCCCTCCCCGCCACCAGCACCAGACAGCGCTCTTCAGCAACGGCGGGAAGATGCAACTGCTGCCCTTCTTCAAGCTCAAACGCGTCAAAACCGACGTAGCCCCAGCCTGCCCGCTCCGGGGTGACGGACTGGGTACGTCCCTGCGCGTCAGGCTGTTGCCAGCGTGACAGTAAACGTGACATAGCGCCTCCTCAGATAAGACCGGCATCCCGCGCCAGGCGGCTCAGGTTGTTATATCCCAGCCGCGCGTAAGTCAGCGGATGGGCAATCGCCGGGTCCTGCTCCGCCTCTACCACCAGCCAGCCCTGATAATCGTGATCTTTCAGCAGTCGCATAATCGGCGGGTAATCCACGCAGCCGTCGCCCGGTACGGTAAAGACGCCGCTGAGCACCGCATCCAGAAAGCTGGTTTTACGGTTTTTCACATCCGCCAGCACGTCGGCGCGCACGTCTTTACAGTGCACATGATTAATACGGCTCGCCCAGCGTTGCGCCACCGCCAGCGGATCGGCACCTGCGAAGGTCAAATGTCCGGTATCCAGCAGCAGCCCCACCTCATCACCGGTATGGGTCATCAGATTGTCCACATCCTCAGCGGACTCAATCACCGTCCCCATATGGTGATGATAAGCAATCTGCACCCCCTGCTGCTGTGTATAGCGGGCGAACGCGGTGAGCTTCTCGCCATACGCCGCCCAGCGCGCCTGCGGGAATCGCGGACGCAGGTGAACCGGCGTCTGCTGCTCGCCGTGAATGCAATGGCTCACCTCAGCGAAAACCATCACTTTCGCCCCCAGCTCGCGCAATAACGTCAAATGCGCCTGCGCCGCCGCAATCTCTTCTTCTACACTCCTCTCCAGCAGGCGACCGGAATACCACCCGGACACCAGCTTCAGATCGTGGCGTTGCAGGATTGGCCCCAGCAGACGCGCCTCGCGTGGGAATTTATTACCGAGTTCAAAGCCCGCAAAACCGGCCTCTTTACCTTCGCTCAGACAGGTATCCAGCGGCGTTTCCGCGCCAAGAGAGGGCAAATCATCATTGGTCCATGTCAGCGGATTAATGCCTAATTGCACAGCCATAATGTTCTCCTAAAGTTATGCCTGCCCGCGCTCGCGCCACCAGGCGATCAGTTGCAGATAGTTATCTCGAATGCGCGTCACCAGTTGCGCATCGTCAATGTCATGTTTCAGCCATGCGCGGGAAGCCTCGCCAAACAGCGTGCGCCCCACCGCAAACCCCTTCACCAGCTCATGTCCGGCAGCGGCTCTGAACCCTGCGCGTAACTGTTCGGCTGGCGCATCCAGCCCAAGAATCACCACGCCACGGCAGTGCGGGTCGCGGCGTTCGATAATGTCACTCAGCGCCGTCCAGCCGTCAGAGGAGAGCGGCGGCAGTTTCCACCAGTCGGGATAAATGCCCAGGTTGTAGAAGCGGGAGATAGCCCGCAGGTAAAGCTCATCGCTGCGCGGCATACCCACAGGTAAAATCACTTCCAGCAGCAGCTCATGCCCCGACTGACAGCAGGCGTGATACACCTCGGCGATTTTCTGCTCCTGCTCCAGGCGCAGGCCGTGGGCATCTTCCGGGTGGAAAAAGACCAGGCACTTCACCACATGTTCCTGCGGCCAACTGATAAGCTGAGTGCCAATGTTGCCGTGCTCCATCTCCAGCGGCCGTGAGCCGGGAAGCTCAATCGGGCGGCCAATCCACCACCCTTCGCCGGTTATCGCATTCAGCGCATCCTGGCCAAACGTTCCGTCGCACAGCAGACCGGCTTTTCCTTCCAGCCCCGCGCTGTTCGCCGCATCGCGGCTGGCCTGTAAGATCAGCGTTTTCAGCGCCGGAATGCGCTTCAGGGAGGCGCCGCACTGTAGCGCCATCTCTTCAAGCTGACTGCGGTGATCAAACGCCATCACGCACAGTTCCGGCCAGTTCCGCCGACGCGTCGTGACGCGATGCAGATGATTAAGCCGTGGATCAAGATCCGGGCGCGGCACCTGATGCTCGCGAGAGAGGTAGTCATCCAGTTCCACCTTACTCGGCATCGCGGGCGCGCAACCGTGGCGCGAGACCACCAGCGCGCCGCAGGCGTTGGCGTAACGGCAGGCCTGCTCCCAGCCTTCATCATTGAGATAACCGCGCAGCAGCCCCGACATAAACGCATCGCCCGCGCCGAGCACATTGAGCACCTCGACGCGCACGCCGGTCACCGTCAGCCCGTCATCCAGCAATGGCGGAATCGCGTCGGTATACACCGAGCAGCCCAGCGCGCCGCGTTTACAAACCAGCGTCGCCGCGCTTACCTCACGCACCTGCGCCAGCGCCTGCACGGTATCGGTAGCGCCGCCCGCAATATGAAACTCCTCCTCGGTGCCGACGATCACATCAAACAGGTGCAACACCGCCTGCAACTGATGAGTGACCTGCTCTGCGGCAATAAAGCGCGTTTCGCCGTCGCCCAGCGAGGTCAGCCCCCACAGCACCGGACGATAGTCGATATCCAGTACCGTGCGCACGCCGTGACGGCGGGCACAGGTCAGCGCGGTCAGCACCGCGTCGCGGGTTTGCGGATGAGAAAGATGGGTCCCGGTGATGGCGAGGCAGCGGGATGAAGCGATGTACTGCTCGTCAACATCGCTGGCGGTAATCGCCATATCCGCGCAGTTATCGCGATAAAAAATCAGTGGAAAGGTGTCCCGGTCTTTAATGCCGAGTAGCACCAGCGCCGTCAGGCGTTCTTTATCCGTTATCAGATGGCTGGTATCGCAGCCAACATGGTTAAGTTCTTCGCGCAAAAAGCGCCCCATATGTTCGTCGCCCACTCTTGCCAGCATCGACGAACGCAGCCCCTGGCGCGCGGCGCCGTAGGCGACATTCCCGGAGGAACCGCCGAGGTATTTGGCAAAACTTGAGACATCCTCCAGCCGTGCGCCAATCTGCTGGCTGTAGAGGTCAACCGCCACGCGGCCCATGCATATCACATCAAACTGCTTTTCCACGTTGATACCTCGTCAGACAATATCGTTCACATTCAGCCAGCGGCCTTCCTGATGCGAGAGCGCGATGGCGTCCAGCACGCGCGACACTTTCCAGCCCTCTTCAAAATCCGGCCACATCGGCGCATCGGCGGCAACGCCGTTCACCAGGTCGCGGATTTCCACCGTTTTCTGATCGTTAAAGCCGATGCCGTGCCCCGCCCCCATGCAAAACGCGGCATAGTCCGGGTGCGCGGGTCCCACCAGCAGGGTGCGAAATCCCTGGCGGTTAACCGGATCGTCATGCAGATAGAGCTTCAGCTCGGCCATTCGCTCCTGGGTAAAACTGATGGCGCCTTTGGTGCCGGTAATCACGTATGACAGCCCCATTTTGCGCCCGCAGGCCACGCGGGAGGTTTCGATCACCCCCTGCGCGCCGCTGGCGAATCGCACCATCGCATGCGCCTGATCTTCGTTTTCCACGACCACCTTCTGCGCCGATCCCGCGCTGGCCGGGCGCTCCGGCACCACAATTTTCAGGTCGCCGCAGACCTCGCGAATATCGCCGACCAGGTAGTGCGCCATATTGACGATATGCGCCGCCAGATCGCCCAGCGCCCCTAACCCCGCCGTCTCCTTAAAGCAGTGCCAGTGAATGGGGGAGAGCGGGTCGGCCATATAGTCCTCGTTGTGGGTGCCGTAGAAGTGGATCACGTCGCCTATCTCTCCTCGCGCGATGATCTCTTTCGCCAGCGCCGCCGTCGGGTTCTTCATATAGTTAAAACCCACCAGCGTTTTCACCCCGGCCTGTTTTGCGGCCTCAACCATTTCGCGGGCATCGTGAGCGTTCAGCGCCAGCGGCTTTTCCGAATAGACGTGCTTACCGTGGCGAATGGCCGCCAGCGCCATCTCTTTATGCAGATGGTTGGGCGAACAGATATCCACCACATCGATATTCGGGTCTGCCACCAGTTCACGCCAGTCGCCGGTCGAACGGCGAAACCCGAATGCCTGCGCCCGTTCCGCCGCCAGCTCCGGCGTCACCTCCGCCACCATTTCGCGCACCAGTTGGCCTTGCAGGTTGAACACCGTCGGCGCCTGGGCATAGGCAATGGCGTGCGCCTTGCCGATGTATCCCGTCCCAATCAATCCAATTCGCACTTGTTTCATTATTTATCCCTCACAGCGCGCCACGGCGGCTCTTGGCATAGGTATCAAACGCCACCGCCAGCACAATAATCAGCCCGGTAATAATTTGTTGGTAGTAGGCGGAGACGTTCATCAGCACCAGACCGTTTATCAGAATGCCCATAATGATCGAGCCGATAACGGTGCCGCCGATGCGACCATAGCCGCCCATCAGCGATGTCCCGCCAATGACCACCGAGGCGATAACGCGCAGTTCAAAGGAGATCCCGGCCACCGCCTCCGCGCTGCCCAGACGAGCGCTCAGTACAAACCCCGCCAGCCCGGCCAGACAGCCAATCACGACATACACGCTGACCAGCACACGTTTGACGTTGACCCCGGCAAGACGCGCCGCCTCCGGGTTGCCGCCAATGGCGTAGACGAAACGGCCCCAGCGCGTTTTGTGCAACGCCAGATAACCGCCGATCGCCACCAGCGCAAAAATCCAGATCGGGATGGAGATACCGAGCAGTTCGCCACGTCCCCACCAGCGGTAGCCCTGGTCAAAACCGGCAATGGGCGCGCCGTCGTTAATCACCAGCGTCAGGCCGCGCCAGATGGTCATCCCGCCAAGGGTGACAATGAACGGCGGCAGGCGCAGGCGGGTCACGCCCAGGCCATGCAGGAAGCCAATCGCCGTCCCCATCGCCAGGCAGATGCCGAGGCCAATCAGCCAGCTCATCCCGCCCCAGGCGCTCGGGTCTACCGTGGTGAAGTTGTCGCCTTTAATCACGTATGCTGCCGTCATGGCGCATACCGCCAGAATGGAGCCGACAGACAGATCGATTCCGGCAGTCAGAATGACGAACGTCATTCCCACGGCCATGATCCCGTAGATCGACACCTCGGTCAGGATGTTGAAAATATTGCGTTCTGACAGGAAGTTACTGTTCTGCGTCTGGAAAAAAATCAGCAGCAGGAACATAAAAATCAGTACCCCAAAGCGCTCGAAAAAAGCGATCGGATCGATACGTCCGCTACGTTTGGCAGGGGGTTGCGTTTTGGTCACTATCTGCGTCATGTGAAACTCCGTTATGCCGCGTTCAGGGCGTTATGGTTGATGGCCATCATCATCATGAGCCGCTCTTCGGTGGCGTCATCGCCGTGGATTTCACCGGTTACCCGGCCTTCGCTTAAGGTGATGATCCGGTCGGAAACCGCCATCACTTCGGGCAGATCGGAAGAGATCACAATCACCGCCACGCCCTGTTTCGCCATATCAAACAGCACCTGGTGCACCTCGGATTTGGTGCCCACATCGATGCCGCGCGTCGGTTCATCAACAATCAGCACCCGTGGATTGAGCGCCATGCAGCGCGCGAGGATCACTTTCTGCTGATTGCCGCCGGAGAGCTTGCGCACCTCCTGCTCGCTATTGACCATCTTGATTTGCAGCGCCTGGCGGTAAGATTCGATCAGGTCATCTTCTTTGCGGGTGTTGACGAAAAAGCGCCAGCGCAGCAGTGAAGAGAGACTGGAGAGCGACAGGTTGTCGCGAATAGACAGTCCCAGCACCGCCCCCTCTTTTTTGCGATCTTCCGGCACCAGCGCCACGCCCTGATCCAGCGCGTACATCGGGTCACGGGGGTGATACGCCGCGCCGTCCAGCGCGAACGTCCCGGAAGTAAAACCGTCAGCGCCAAAAAGACAGCGCGCCACTTCGGTACGCCCGGCGCCGACCAGCCCCGCAATCCCCAGCACCTCCCCGGCGTGAACGTGAAAGCTGATGTCGTGCAGCGCAATGCCGTGCGGGTCCAGCGGCGGCTTTTCGCGACACAGCCCTTTCACCGCAAGGCGAATCGGTTTGTCTTCATGATGGGTTTCGCTGGGGGGGCGACGATTAAAGGCCACGTCTCGTCCCACCATCAGGCGGATCAGCTGTTCCACGTTGGTTTCCGCGACCGCGCCGCTGCCGGTAAAGCGGCCATCCTGAAACACGGTAAAACGATCGCAGAGCTGGAAAACTTCATGCAGGCGATGGGTGACATAAATAATGCTCACGCCCCGACCTTTAAGTTCCCGCACGACGCGGTGCAGGCTTTCCACTTCGCTGTCGCTCAGCGCGGCGGAAGGTTCATCCATAATGATGAGCTTCGCGTTCAGGGTCAGCGCGCGGGCGATCTCCACCATTTGCTGCTGCGCCACGCTCAGGCGGGCAACCGGCGTGGTCGGCGCGACATTCAGTTGCAGATAGTCCAGCACCACCTGCGCCTCCTGGTTCACGGCCTTCGCATCGACAATCACATTACGTTTACGCGGCTCGCGTCCGAGAAACATATTTTCCGCAACGGTCATGTTGGGCAGCAGATTAAATTCCTGATAGATGGTAATGATGCCTTTGTTTTGCCGCTCAACCGGCGAATCCTCCACCGGCAGCGTTTCGCCATTGAACCAGATGTCCCCACGGGTCTGCGGCTGCGCCCCTGCCAGCGCTTTCAGCAGCGTGGACTTCCCCGCGCCGTTCTCGCCAAGCAGCGCATGAATCTCCCCCGTCCCGACGGTCAGTTGTACGTTGCTCAACGCCCAGACGCCGGAAAAGCTCTTTGCCAGATCGGTAACGTTCAGTAAGGGTTGCAACATCGGTCTGCTCCTCCTTTAATGCGAGCCGCCGCAGCGACGGCGGCTCCGGGCAAATCAGTTACCGGCTTCGCCGATACGCTCGGCCTGTTGCAGGTTCTCTTTAGTGATTAACGTCGGCGGATAATCCGCACCGGTGATGGCTTTCTTCTCACGCACGTTCGCAACCAGCTGGCTCATCGCCGTCTGTACCGCGAACCCCGGACGCTGATCCGCCGTCGCCGCCATCCAGCCGTCGCGCACCCGCGCCAGCGCTTCCGGCACCGCGTCAAATCCTGTCACCAGAATTTCGCCCGGTTTCACCCCCTGCCCCTGCAACGCTTCAATCGCGCCCAGCGCCATATCATCGTTGGCGGAGAGGATGACCTGCGGACGTTTTTTCAACGACGGCAGCACGCTTTCAACAATGCGCATTCCTTCCGAACGCATCCAGTTACCGGTCTGGTCAGCAACAATGCGGTACGTATCGCCCCCCGCCTTCAGGCTGTCGCGAATGCCTTTGGTGCGTTCAATATTGGAAGAAGAACCCGGCTGGCCGGTCAGCAGCACAATGTCTGCGCCGTCAGGAAATTTGCTTTTGACAAAGTCGCCAATGGCCTGGCCGCCCTTGTAGTTGTTCGCGCCAAAATGCGGAACCTGCTTCTGGCTATCGACGGAGCGATCGAGCGTCACCACCGGCAGCTTAGCGTCCTGAATCTCATCCACCGCGCTGGAAACTGCGTTGACATCATTCGGGGAGACGATGAATCCCTGGGCGCCACGGGTGATAGCGTTTTCCAGATCGGCAACCTGCTTCGGCGAACTTCCCTGCCCGTCCAGAACCTGTAGGCTGACGCCCATCTCTTTCGCGGCTTTCACCGCCGTGCGCTGCATGTGAACTTCAAACGGCATTGCCAGATTCGGCGTGCTGAAAACAATTTGTTCGTTCTCGGCCATTGCCGCCCCGGCTGTCATGGCGATGAAGGCGGCTAAAATCAGCTTTTTCATTGTTATGTCTCTCTGTGTAGGGTGTGTTGTTATGGAAAATCAGAGGAGAACTTCACGCTGGCTGTGCAATGACTCCAGCGCTTTATCAGCCAGATACAGCGCACGCTCGCCGTCATCACCGCTGCACTCCGGCACTGCCTCGCCGCGCAAGATGGCGACAAAGTGCTCCCACTCGGCGGCATAGGCAGCCTGATAACGTTGCAGGAAGAAATGCTCAGGCAGCGCGCTGGTGCAGCCGTTCTGGCCAAAGTGCTGCACCTGGTTTTCGAGAATATTGCCCGCCGTAAGCAGACCTTCGGAACCGTGCAGTTCCAGACGCTGGTCATAGCCATAAGACGAGCGACGGCTGTTAACGATGGTCGCCAGCGCGCCGGAGGCATACTTGAGCACGATAAACGCGGTGTCGATATCGCCTGCCGCGCCAATTGCCGGATCGACCAGATTGCTTCCCTGGGCGTAGACCGAAACAGGCTCTTCCCCCATGATGAAACGCGCCATATCGAAATCGTGGATGGTCATATCGCGGAACATCCCGCCGGAGACGCGCACATATTCCGCAGGCGGCGGAGAAGGATCGCGGGAGATAATCAGCAATGATTCCGGCTTGCCGATGCGCCCGCTCTGCGCCTCGGTTTTAACGCGGCGGAACTGTGGGTCGAAACGACGGTTAAAACCGATAAACAGCGGCACGTCGAACTCTTTGACCACTTTCAGGCAGTCGCGCACGCAGGCAAGATCAAGATGTACGGGCTTTTCACAGAAAATGGCTTTGCCGTGGCGGGCAGCCAGTTCAATCAAATCGGCGTGGGTATCCGTGGCGGAGGCAATCAGCACGGCATGAACATCAGGATCGGTCATCGCCTCATCAAGACTTTGCTGACGGGCCTGATATTGCGTAGCCAGGCGGGAGGCAAAGGTCTCGTTCGGATCAACGACAGACCACAGGGTAGTCTCTTTGTGGGTTGCGATGTTAGCGGCATGTACCTGACCAATTCGGCCAGCTCCCAGTAAAGCAATGTTAAACATAACGGCTCCCGGTGTTGGTGAATGCGGTGAACTAACGACCCCTTAAATAAAACATTTATTTCATTTTTATAAATAGTGAAAATTATGTTTTTGCGCGCAAGTTAACATTCTTGTGATGATTGAGGTAAATTTTGTTATCAATCTCACAACACAACGATGGAGAAGATGCAGAAATTGGCCCCCTTTCATTCAGAAAGAGGGCGAGGAATGAAAAAACAGGAAAAATGAAATGAAAATTTCGTTGTCGCAGGTTGCCGGATGGCGGCGCGAACGCCTTATCCGGCCTACGGGTTAGCGCCATCCGGCATTACTCACTCAATACTGACGCGCCTTTTTCACCTGATCGAACGTCTGCTCGGCGGCTTTTCGCACCGACGGTGAATCGGCCACCTGCGCATCGCCGGTGCGCCACCATGAAGCGTAATCGTGAGTCATCGTTTTTGGCAGCACTTTAATATCCAGCAGCGTCGGCCCCGGATGCGCGCGCGCCGCCTCCAGCGCCGTCAGCAGGCTCTGCTCATCATGTACCCGCCACGCCCGGCAGCCGTAGCTTTGCGCATTTTGGGCGAAATCAACCGCCACCAGCGGGCCGTCCAGCTGGCCGGATTGTGGTTGACGGGCGCGATTCTCGGTGCCAAAACTGCCCATCCCATGCCCCATTTGCAGGTTATTGATGCAGCCAAACCCGCCGTTATCAAACAGCAGGATGGTGATTTTTATCCCCTCCTGCACCGCCGTTTGCAGCTCGGAATGCAGCATCATGTACGAACCGTCGCCCACCATCGCATAGACCGGCAGCTGCGGCTTCGCGAGTTTCGCCCCAAGCGCGGCCGCAATTTCATACCCCATACAGGAATAGCCGTACTCCAGGTGGTAGCTGTCGGGCGTTTTCACCTGCCAGAGACGCTGCAAATCACCCGGCAACGATCCCGCCGCGCCGACCACAATGGCGTCATCCTCAATGTGCTGGTTGATAATCCCCAGAACGCGAGTCTGAGTCAGCCGCGTGTTCAGCGCTTCACTGTATTCCGCCAGTTGCGCATCAAGGTGCCCGGCAATTTCCGGCGCGTCATCCGGGCGCCACTGGCGAGACCACAGCCGGCGGCACTCCTCGTCCCAGGCCGATTTCACCTGCGCCACCTCGTCTCCCCAGCCGCTGCGATAATCCTGAAGCCCTTCCGTCAGCGCCGTCAGACCGGCGCGGGCATCGGCCACCAGCGCCGTGGCGTCCAGTTTGAGGGCGTCGAACTCGGCGACATTCAGCAGGAGAAATTCTACGTCCGGGTGTGCAAACAGCGCTTTCGAACCGGTGGTGAAATCGGTCAGACGCGTGCCGACGCCGATAACCAGATCGGCCTGTGGCGCCAGCTGGTTTGCCGCCAGCCCGCCGGTAACGCCAATACCGCCCAGATTCAGCGGATGGTCGCTGACCAGCGCGCCTTTCCCGGCCTGCGTTTCCGCAAACGGCAGGTGCAGGTTTTCCACAAACTGACGAAACGCGTCGTGCGCGCCGGAATAACGCACCCCGCCGCCGCAAACCACCAGCGGGCGGCGTTTACGGGCAATCAGCGCCCGCGCCTGCGCCAGCCGGTGTGGGTCCGGCGGTCGTCTTTCAATATGGTGAACGCGACGGGCAAAGAAACTCTGCGGGTAATCCCAGGCTTCGCCCTGCACATCCTGCGGTAAACAGATCGTCACCGCGCCGGTATCAGCCGGATCGGTCAGGGTGCGCATGGCGTTAAGCATCGCGCTCATCAACTGTTCCGGGCGGTTGATACGATCCCAGTAGCGCGAAACCGGGCGAAAGCAGTCGTTGGTGCTGATACTGAGATCGTGGTACTGCTCGATTTGCTGTAATACCGGGTCCGGCTGGCGGCTGGCGTAGATATCGCCCGGCAACAGCAGCAGCGGAATACGGTTCGCCGTCGCCGTGGCCGCCGCCGTCACCATATTGGCCGCGCCGGGTCCTACCGAAGAGGTGACGGCGTAAATGCGCTGGCGACGGTGCTGTTTCGCGAACCCTGTCGCCATGTGCGCCATTCCCTGTTCATTACAGCCCTGATGCACCCGCAAGTGCCCGGCGTCCTGCTCCAGCGCCTGCCCGATGCCGAGTACGTTGCCGTGGCCGAAGATGGTCGCCACGCCTTCGATGAACGGCATCTCCTGCCCGTCTACATCGACGTACTGTTGGTTGAGAAACTTGACCAGCGCCTGCGCCATGGTCATACGTACGGTTGTCATAAGTCCCTCCGTCAGCCCAGCGTTGGCATGGAGAACGCGGCGCCGCTATCCTGCTGCATCTCCGGCCAGCGGGCGGTAACGGTTTTCATGCGGGTATAAAAACGCACGCCGTCATTACCATGAACGTTAAGCGGACCAAAAATAGACCGTTTCCAGCCGCCGAAGCTGTGGAACGCCATCGGCACCGGAATCGGCACATTAACGCCGACCATCCCGGCCTGCACCTCTTCACAGAAACGACGCGCGCAGCCGCCATCGCGGGTAAAGATCGCCGTCCCGTTGCCATATTCGTGGCGATTAATCAGATCCACCGCGCTGGCGTAATCCTTCACCCGCACCACGGAGAGTACCGGGCCAAAGATCTCTTCTTTGTAAATCGTCATCTCAGGCGTGACGTTATCAAACAAGGTCGGCCCGACGAAAAAGCCCTGCTCGTGGCGCTTCACGCTAAAGCCGCGACCATCCACCCGCAGCCGCGCGCCCTGCGCCTCGCCGCTGTCGATATAGCCCAGCACTTTACTGCGATGTGCGGCGGAGATCAGCGGCCCCATCTCATTTTCCGGCGTTTGATCAAGCCCCGGCCCAACGCGTAACGCGGCGATCTGCGTTTCCAGCCGCGCGCAAAGTTCGTCCGCCGTGTTATCCCCCACCGCCAGCACCACGGAGAGCGCCATACAGCGCTCGCCCGCCGCACCATACGCCGCGCCCATAATCGCATTGGTTGCCATATTCATGTCGGCGTCCGGCATCAGAATGCAGTGGTTTTTCGCCCCGCCCAACGCCTGACAGCGTTTGCCGTGCGCCGACGCCGTCTGATAAATATATTCTGCAATCGGCGTCGAGCCGACAAAACTGACGGCCTGAATGCGCGGATCGGTCAGCAGAACATCCACCGCTTCTTTATCGCCCTGCACAACGTTAAAAACGCCATCCGGCAGACCGGCCTCTTTCAGCAGTTTTGCCAGCGCAAGCGGCAGCGAGGGATCTTTTTCCGACGGCTTAAGCACAAAGGTATTGCCGGTAGCCAGCGCGATGGGGAACATCCACATCGGCACCATCGCCGGGAAGTTGAACGGGGTGATCCCGGCGCACACGCCCAGAGGCTGCATCAGTGAATGGCTGTCAACACCGGTGCCGACATTCGCCGAATGTTCGCCTTTTTGCAGGTGTGGAATGCCGCAGGCAAACTCGACCACTTCCAGACCGCGCGTCAGTTCGCCCACCGCATCAGAATACACTTTGCCATGTTCTTCACTGACCAGCCGGGCGAGCGAATCCATGTTCTGCTCCAGCAGCGCTTTAAAACGAAACAGCACTCGCGCGCGTTTCAGCGGCGACTGCCTTGACCAGGCGGCAAACGCCTGCTGCGCAGCGGCAATGGCTCGCTCCGTTTCCTGCGCCGTGCTCATCACCACCTGACGAATTTGCTCGCCCGTGGCGGGGTTGAAGATCGCCTGAATGCGCTGGCCTGAGCCTGTAACACATTCGCCGTGAATAAAATTCGCTACCGTCTCCATCCTGAACCTCTCGCTGTTAATACGTGACTGTTACCCGAACACTGTATATGAAACAAACGTTCTATTTTAAGTTGAAATAAAATAAATATTGATTATTGTGATCAGGAATGGATTTTTATGTTAACAGGCTGCATCGCCGGGCCGGATGTATCGCTAACATTTAAAATGTACGGTTTTGCGTTTAGAATCAGAAAACTAAGTATGGGGGATAACATGACGACAGCATCCAGTCTGAGCGAGCTACAGCAGCAAATTCGCGACCGTTACGATAGTCTCAGTAAACGATTGCAGCAGGTGTCCCGCTATGTGCTGGATAACACTAACAGCGTAGCGTTCGATACCGTCGCCGTCATAGCCGAGCGGGCGGACGTACCGCCATCGACGCTTATCCGTTTCGCCAACGCGTTTGACTTCACCGGTTTCAACGAAATGAAACAACTGTTTCGTATGAACCTGGTGGAAGAAACGGCCAGCTACAGCGATCGCGCGCGGCTGTTCAGAGAGATGGAGAGCGAATCCGTACCGGAAACGCCGTTAGACATCCTGCAAGAATTTGCCCGTTCGAATGCTCAGGCGCTGCAACAGCTGGCGTCGCGTACCGATCCCGACATGCTGCAACGCGCCGTTCAATTACTGGCGGAGGCCGACACGATTTATATCGCTGGCCTGCGGCGCTCCTTTAGCGTGGCCGCCTATCTGACTTACGCGCTCAGCCACCTTGAATGCCGCCCAATACTGCTTGATGGCATGGGGGGGATGCTGCGAGAGCAAATCAGCCGAATCAAGAGTCGCGATATCGTTATCTCCATCAGCTTTTCCCCTTACGCAGAAGAGACGGTCATGGTCAGCGAAACCGCAGCCAGCGTCGGCGCAAAGCAAATTGTCATTACCGACAGTCAGATAAGCCCACTGGCGACCTTCAGCGATCTCTGCTTTGTAGTCAAAGAGGCGCAGGTAGACGCTTTTCGCTCACAATCCGCGACGCTTTGTCTGGTGCAGTCATTGGTTGTCGCTCTGGCTTACAGGCAGGGAAACAGCCATAAATAATCGTTAAGGCGTGGACGAAGATAATATTGCTTAAAATAGCGTTATTTTTTGATCATGCGTTAATTCAAAATGCCCCTTTACAGGGGCACAAACGCAACGTTTTTTCGTGTGTAGTGTTACTCTTTATTTATCTTTTCGCTGGCGCGAAAACTTTTTCATGTAAATCCAGATATAACTCATCAATCTGCGTAAACGGATTGATACAATCGTTCTTCTCAAGCCATGCTCTGAGCCTGGCGCTTTCCTCACACGCCTTAAGACCATTTTTCTTTATTAGGCTATAGAGTCCACTATACTTTTCGCTATAATCTTTCAAATGCGTATTTTTAAGGTATTCCTTGCAGTTCTGTGCCGCGCTTTTATTTGCTTTAACAAATGGCCGTCTTAACACTTCATAATGGAGTAAAAACCAGACCTCGATGCAGGGATCAGAACGCAGGATCTTCGCCTGAGGATACCGGTCGCCACCAAGGGACTTTTTACGCCGTGAAAAAGTATGTTCTTTTAACATACTGGCTGCCAGGTCAATATCTTTCCCAAACTCATCCGTATCAATTAGGCAATAAATCAGCTCAAATTCAAGATCCTGCTCATAAAGATCAATGGCGGTGCGTACAACGCTACTTGGGTTTGAATGGCGCCCAGGTTCAATATAAACGTCTGTATTCGCTATTTTAAGGTCTTTAACCATATCCTTAAAATAGGTTGGTTCGGTCTCCGTACCTTCGCAAACGATCAGGGTTTTCTTACGCTCAGATTTAACTTTACCGCTGCCTCGTTTTTTCAATGCAGAAGGAGAAATTAACTCTTTCATTTTCCTGGCCATCATTCACCCCAAAAAAGGAACGCCACCAAATTTACCCAAATCCCAGCCTTTTATAATAGAGTCCTCAAACCTGGGGGCAAAATCGCTCAGTGGATAAAGCACGGTTTCAAGCTCGCTATTTTTCTCCAGGAACCATATTTGATCCCGTCTGACGAGTTTTTCCGTATCTAATAGAACGTTTGAATGCGTTGTGAGAATCAGCTGCAAAAGACGTTCAGAGTGTTTGACCATTAACTCAAAAATCGCTCTGACGATATAAGGGTGGAGCGATGATTCAAACTCATCAAGAACCAGTACGCTTTTTTCACCGGCCTCACAGCACAGTAAAAGAATGCCTGATAGATCGAATAACTTCTTCGTTCCCGAAGATAATCTTTCATAAGGGATGTTTTTCTTGATACCGCTGGACGTCGTATGTTCTAAAACAATTTGAAAACCGACATCGCTCAATATCATTTTTTTCATTTCTTCTGGCATCTCATCAGGTAACGTCACGTTCTTTTTCGTTACCGAAATATCAGAAATAGAAAGATCAAACTTGTTTAAAAACTCAAGTATTTTATTTTTTTTCTGTTCATCGCCATCAGCCAGATCGTCTAAAAAAGAGTATCTGGATGCCATTCGGAAAACATCATCATTGCGATTACTGGATACAATTAAATCGCCTCTGAACCAGTTAATAAACTCATCCAGTTGTGAGACATCATAAGCATGCAGAATGGATACGAATGGCGAGCGTTTGCTGTTATTGGCTTTTTCTATCGCCACTTCATACGTTTTTTTATCTATCTGCAACGATGGGCAGTAGTATTCGAATTCATTGGTTTCAGCATTATATACTCTGGAGATAATCGTCTTTGGTCTTACCCCTTTTTTTGAGTAAACCCATAAACCTTCAGCTTCTATCGCGTCTGTACCGATAGATAACGTATACTGATACCGTTCACCGGTCGTGCCGATAAAACTGATCTCAAAATCAGTAGGCGCGGTTAACTGTTCCTCATCAAAAATAAATTTAGGTATTTCTCTGTCGATAAACCGCGTTCTTATTGAATCATTCTGTGAACTATCAGCAAACCCTCTAAGGATATAGGATTGCAGAAAATCTAAAGCTTCAACAAAACTACTTTTGCCCGCGCCGTTAGCACCATAAATTACTGCGACCTTATTAATCAGCAGATCATCAAAATGCTCAGCTGTTGCCGTCGTCTCTGGATGCTCTTTATAAGATTTTTTAGCAGCCATCGATAAAGTTTGTTTTTGGCTAAAAACTTTAAAATTCTGCACTGAAAATTCAATAAGCATTTATAACTCCTTTTTTTGTGAAAAAATCACAAATTTTCCGGTTAAAGCCTATCACGCAACCTTCCCGATTGCCAGATCAACGTTGTCTGATTGTCAACCCATATGACCGCTTATCACGGCAGTTTCTACAATATTCACGACCCCCTACGGAGCCCCCGTCGCTCCCACATCCAGACCTCATTGATTCAATTACAGTTTATTCCTAAAGCCACCGCCTTTCTGCCGTGTCATGCTTAACCACGCATATAACTGATAACGTTAAGCGAGGTTCTTATGAAAAAAACAATGATCGCCTTATCTGCACTTCTGCTGGCTTCCCCTGTTTTTGCTGCGACCACACACGCGACCGATAACGACGTTGCAGCCGCTCATGAAAGCGCAAATACCGCCAAAGAGAAACTGCACCAGGCGCAGAATCAGGGTGAAGAGCTGAAACTGAAATCTGAACATGCCGCTGAAGGTAAAAGCGACAACCTGAGCAGTAAAGTGAGTGAAGGCTCGCAGAAGGCCTGGAATAAGACCAAAGAAGGCACCGAAAAAGGCTGGAATGCCACGAAAGAAGGTGCTGAGAAAGGCTGGAACAAAACCAAAGAAGGCGCAGCAGAACTTGAGAAAAAAGTCAGCGAATAATTTTGCCTGACATGAGAAAAAAGCCGCTAATGCGGCTTTTTTTATTCCCACGAACCACCCTTTATCCGGCCTGCGGTGATGACGTTTTTATTTACTGCGCCGTCGTTAAAAACCGCACCCGCACACGCAGGCCGCCCAGCGTTTCACTGCGCGACAGCTGCGGATGGGTACGGTGCAGGCGGGCAATGTCGTTGACCAGCGCCAGACCGATCCCCGCCCCGCTCTCATTCCCCACGTTAGCAAGCCGATGAAACGGCATCAGCGCCTGCGGGATCTGCTCAGCGTCAATCCCTGGCCCATTGTCTTCCACCACCAGTACAACAGCCTCGCCATCCCGCAATAGCCGTGCCGTTACCGTTCCCTGCGACGGCGTATATTTCAGCGCATTATCCAGCAAATTCGCGCACAGCTCGCCGAGCAAAACGTCATCCCCTTCAATCCACACCGCCTCTTGCTCACCTTCATACCCCAGATCGATAGCTTTGCTGCGCGCCTGCGCCAGACGGCTAAAACAGCTCATCTGCACCACCTCATACAGATTAACCGGCAAGAACTGTCGCTCCCCCTGCTCTTTACGTTTCACCGCCGACAGTTGCAACAGCCGCTCCGTCAGCAAAATCGTGCTATCCAGCGTCGCGCTCATCGCCCGTAAACTTTCGTGCCACTGCTGCGGCTGTTGACTGGCTAACGCCACCGCTGCCTGCGTTTTCAATACGGCCAGCGGCGTTTTTAACTGATGGGACGCATCGGCGCTAAAGCGTTCCTGACGGGAGATCAGCGCGCGCAGGCGATCAATGTAGCGGTTAAAGGCGACGATCAGCAGCCGGGTCTCTGACCAGGGCAGCAGTTCCGGCAAGGGCGTCAGCAGGCCCGGTTCACGACGCACCATCAGCGAGGAGAGCTGGCGCATCGGCTTCAGAATGCGTCGCAGCAGCCAGCCAACGAGAATCAATGTCAGCAGCACCAGCAGCCCTTGCGACACCCATGAGGAGAACAGCAGTTGCCCGGCCAGATAGCGCCGGGACTGTAGCGTCTCGGCAACGTAGATCTCCGCCATCCCGAATATCGCCCCTTCATTTACCGGCTGGAGCAGACGCGCCACGCGGATCGCCTGTCCGCGATACTGGGTGTGATAAAACCACGCCAGCGCCGGGTAGAGCCGGGTTCGCGAGGTGGAAGGCGGCATCGCGGGCAGATCGTCATAACCGGAGATCACCTTGCCGCCCGGGTCCACGACTTTGTAATAGAGACGATCGTTCATGTTGAGTTCAAAGCTGTCGAGCACCACCCAGGGGACATTCACCTCCAGTTTGTCGTGGCGCACCACCAGCCGTTCCGCCACCGTTCTCGCAGAAGAGAGCAGCGTCCTGTCGTAGGCCTGCGTCGCGGCCTGTAGCGCGCTAACGTAGCTGTTAAATGCCGACAACCCCCACAGCAGCACCAGCGGCAATCCGAGGAACAGCAACAGTTGCAGGTACAGCGACTGGGGTTTAGCCCACCTCATCGCCGCACTCCAGCACGTAACCCAGCCCACGCAGGGTGGTGATCCGCACGTTACTGCCCTGCAATTTTTTCCGCAGACGATGGATATAGAGTTCGATGCTCTCCGGGCTGACCTCATCGCTCAGGCTGAAGACCTGTTCAAACAGCTGCTGGCGCGACACCGGTCGCGTTCTGCGGTACATCAATACCGTCAGCAACGCCTGCTCACGCGGGGTCAGCGCCAGCGGCTGCGCCTGAAGCAAAAAGTAACCTTCATCGTGAAACGCCAGATCGCCAAGCTGCTGCAACTCCTGCACCTGACCCGCGCTGCGCCGCAGTAATGCCCGCAGCCGCGCATCAAGTTCTTCAATCTCAAACGGTTTTGGCAGATAGTCATCCGCTCCGACGTTCAGCCCTTTCACCCGATCCGCCACCGCGCTGCGCGCCGTCAGCAGCAGCACCGGCAGCGTTTGTCCACGCTTGCGCAGGCGCTGCACCACTTCCAGTCCGTCCAGCCCCGGCATGTTGATGTCGAGCACCGCCAGCGCATAGGTCTCAGTGTGCAGAAGATGATCGGCCGCCTGGCCATCGAATACGCAGTCCACGGCAAAACCGTTCTGCACCAGCGCTTTTTCCAGCCAGTGAGCCAGTTCACGGTTATCTTCCGCTAATAAGAGACGCATATCACATCCTGTAAAGTTTCTGCCGCATTGAAAGGGAATTGAAAGGTTATTGTTTTAACAATCACGCAACCGAACTGCTACATGTCGGCTCACATAATCACAAAAATCTTCTTCCGTATCTGAAAACTCGGACGTCCGCGTGAGGATAAACAATGAAAAAACAATTACTTCGTGCCCTTACTGCCAGCGTTTTACTGATGAGCACCGCTGTACTGGCGCAGGACGCGCCGTCGCGTACTGAATGTATCGCCCCGGCCAAACCCGGCGGCGGGTTTGACCTCACCTGTAAGCTAATTCAGGTGAGCATGATGGAAACTGGCGCTATCGAAAAACCGATGCGCGTCACCTACATGCCGGGCGGCGTCGGCGCGGTCGCCTATAACGCTATCGTCGCCCAGCGTCCTGGCGAACCGGGGACGGTCGTCGCCTTCTCCGGCGGCTCGCTGCTTAATCTGTCGCAGGGGAAATTTGGTCGTTACGGCGTGGATGACGTGCGCTGGCTGGCGAGCGCCGGTACTGATTACGGCATGATCGCCGTGCGCGCCGACTCCCCGTGGAAGTCGCTAAAAGATCTACTCGCCGCGATGGAGAAAAATCCTGACAGCGTGGTGATTGGCGCTGGCGCATCGATTGGCAGCCAGGACTGGATGAAGTCGGCGCTGCTGGCGCAAAAGGCCAATGTCGATCCGCACAAGATGCGCTACGTGGCGTTTGAAGGCGGCGGCGAGCCGGTCACTGCGCTGATGGGCAACCATGTGCAGGTGGTTTCCGGCGATCTCAGTGAAATGGTGCCTTACCTGAGCGGCGATAAAATTCGCGTGCTGGCGGTATTTTCTGAAGAACGCCTGCCGGGTCAGTTAGCCAACGTCCCGACCGCCAAAGAGCAAGGATACGACCTGGTCTGGCCGATCATTCGCGGCTTCTACGTGGGGCCAAAAGTCAGCGATGCCGACTACCAGTGGTGGGTAGAGACCTTCCAAAAGCTCCAGCAGACCGACGAGTTTAAAAAGCAGCGTGAGCTGCGCGGCCTGTTTGCATTCGACATGACCGGCAAGCAGCTTGACGACTACGTCAAAAAGCAGGTCGCCGATTACCGCGAGCAGGCGAAAGCCTTCGGCCTCGCGAAATAAACCTGGAGGCAATCATGAGCGATCGTATTTTTGCAGGTATCTGGCTGTTGCTCTGCGTTGCCGGGCTGTTCATCGCCTGGCAGATTCAGAGTGAATACAGCTACGAACCGGTCGGCCCTCGCCCGTTTCCGCTGGGCATTATCGGTCTGATGGCGCTCTGCGCGCTGGCGCTGTTATTGCGTCATCCCGATACCGTTAGCTGGCCTCACCACCATGTGCTGCAAAAGCTGCTCACGATGGTGATTGTCCTGCTGATGTACGCCTGGGGATTTGAGTGGCTGGGCTTCCCGGTTGCCACCGCCATTCTCACCCTGGTCATCGGCATTCTGTTCGGCGCAACAATCCCGGCTGCGGGCATTTCCGGCGCGGTTCTCGGCATCCTGCTGTGGTATGCCTTCGACCGTCTGCTTGACGTCACCTTACCTCTCGGCGCCTGGCTGAGTTAACGGAGAAACGATGGATACCTGGATATATCTTTCTCAGGGTTTTGCGGTGGCAATGACGCCGGAAAACCTGGTGATCGCGCTGATCGGCTGCTTCGTCGGCACCATTGTCGGCCTGCTGCCGGGTCTTGGCCCGATTAACGGCGTGGCGATTTTACTGCCGCTGGCTTTCGCCCTGCATCTGCCTGCGGAGTCCGCGCTGATCCTGCTGGCTACGGTTTATATCGGCTGTGAATACGGCGGACGTATTTCGTCGATTCTGCTCAACGTGCCTGGCGATGCGGCGGCGATCATGACCGCGCTCGACGGTTATCCGATGGCGCAACAGGGGCGCGGCGGCGTCGCGCTTTCCATCTCGGCGGTCAGTTCATTTTTTGGATCGCTTATCGCCATCGGCGGGATCATCCTGTTCGCGCCGTTACTGGCGCAATGGTCGCTGGCGTTTGGCCCGGCGGAATACTTTGCGCTGATGGTCTTTGCCATCGCCTGCCTCGGCAGCATGATGGCGCAAAATCCACTGAAATCATTTCTGGCAGCGCTGATCGGTCTGGGTCTGGCGACCGTCGGCGTAGACGCCAACACCGGGGTTTATCGCTTTACTTTTGACAGCGTACATCTCTCCGACGGTGTGCAGTTCATCGTGGTGGTGATCGGTTTGTTCTCTGTCTCAGAAATTCTATTAATGCTGGAACATACCAGCAGCGGCCAGAAACTGGTACGCAAAACCGGGCGCATGTTGTTTAACGCCAAAGAAGGGGCGCAGTGCGTGGGCGCAACGTTACGCTCATCGGTGATTGGCTTCTTCGTCGGCGTGCTGCCGGGCGCAGGCGCCACCATCGCCAGCGCCATCACCTACATGACCGAGAAGAAGATCAGCGGCAACAGCGACAGCTTCGGTAAAGGCGATATCCGTGGCGTGGCGGCACCGGAAGCCGCTAACAACGCGTCGGCCTGCGGTTCATTCATCCCCATGCTGACGCTCGGCGTTCCGGGTTCCGGCACCACGGCGGTAATGATGGGAGCGCTGACGCTGTATAACATCACGCCAGGGCCTGCGATGTTCACCGAACAGCCGGATATCGTCTGGGGGCTGATCGCCGCGCTGCTGATCGCCAACGTGATGCTGCTGGTCATGAACATCCCGCTAATTGGCATGTTCACCCGTATGCTGACCATCCCGCTGTGGTTCCTTGTCCCGGCGATTGCCGCCGTGTCTGCGGTCGGCGTGTACGCGGTACACAGCACCACGTTCGATCTGGTGCTGATGGTAGCGCTCGGCATACTGGGCTACATTCTGCGCAAAATGCACTTCCCCATGTCGCCGCTGATCCTCGGCTTTGTGCTGGGCGAAATGCTGGAGCAGAACCTGCGCCGCGCGCTCTCTATCAGCAACGGCAATATGGCGATTTTGTGGGAGAGCGGTGTGACGAAAGCGCTGCTGACAATGGCGATAGCGGTGATTATCATCCCGCCGCTGCTGCGCCTGCTCCGCAAGCGCAACAGCAAGCCACAGGTGGATATCGGCTAACGGATTGCCGGATGGTGTTGCGCCATCCGGCAATCATCACTGTCGCGCCTCAATCCGCTGTAGCATATACGGGAAGAAAGGATTCGACGTCACGCGCATCAGCGTATCCAGCCCCACCGCCAGCGTGGACGTTTCCCCGCGCAGCGCGATAGTCCCGATACTGATTCCATAGCGGTTCAGTTCGTCCGGTTGCAGACCATACAGCGAATCACTGAGCGGAAACGGCACCGCCACATGCGACAGCGAATACATCTCCTGCGGCCAGGCCAACGGTAACGGCTGAACCTGCTCCACATGCTCCCCGGCCGGGGTATCGCGCGCCACGACGTTCAGCGTTTCCGGCGTCGCATTCGTGATGATGGTTGTGCGATAGTTGCGCGGCGCAGGCGGTAACAACTGAGTAATGGCGGTATACGATGAGGTGCGCAACAGCGGACGCAAGCTGGCGGCCTGATTGATATCGAACAGCACCAGCTCACTGCCGTTATTGCCAAGATAACGATAAAACGAATCCACCACCGCACGGGTACTCACCGTGGAATCCATAATTGACTGGAAGGTCAACACCGGCGGCAGTTCGTTAAGGCGGGAGCTTCGCGCATCCCGCGAAATCTGCTGTTGTAATGCTTTTGTCAACAGATAAGACTGACGCGCGGCGTTAACCGGAAACGAGTTATATTTGAACGGATTATATTCTGGCGTGACGTTCAACCACGCCGCTTTGGCAAACGGCGGAAAGAGCGCAGGCAAACCCGCCAGTCCGGCAAAACGGGCGAATGCCGTCACGCCGATCATCGGCGACAACAGGATAAGCTGCTGAGGACGCCGCAACGTGTTGTCTTCCAGCGCGTCCAGCGTGTACTTGAGCGCCAGCGCCCCACCGTTTGAGTAGCCCACCAGATGCAACGGCACATCTCGCCCCGCAAGCCGCGTCGCTTCCCGAACCGCCAGCCGCGAGGCGGCAAGCCACTGTTCCCACTCCACCGCCGTTAACGCGCCGGGCGCGGTGCCGTGCCCAGGCAGACGCGGCACAACGGCGATAAAGCCACGCTGCTGATAATCCTTAGCAACGTATTTCATGCTGTAGGGCGAATCCGTTAAGCCATGCAGTAACACGGCGACACCACGCGGTTTACCCTGCGGCATGAGTACGTACGAGCGGTTGCCGTTGGGCGAAAACTGCGGCGGCCAGACCCGGCTGTTATGGTAAAAACGGTTGATGGGCGTCTGCTCATCCGGCTTCAGCTTATCCGTCACCCCGGTTTTCAGATGGCTAAACAGCGCTTCTTCCCGCGCCAGGTACTGCGAAAAAGTGGCCTTATCCAGCGCGTTGGCAGACATTTCGCTACCGGTCCAGGTATGCCAGAGATGAAGATCGGGCCCGCTTTCTGTCTGGTAAACCCGCACGCCAAGAAAAACGATCAGAACCACAAGCAGCGTCAACGCCACATGCCTGATGAGCGATGCCAGTCCGGCACTCATCCATTTAAGGCGTCGGAATAGATTTTTTATCAATGGCTTAATCCCTGTCTCCCGCTCATCTGCTATTTCACAAACAGAATCAGTTTAGGCTGCGGATGTAAATCCTGTCTCATTTCTTAATCCCTGATATTTATAATGTTAAATATTTGTTGTTTTTGATCACAAAAATTAAACAAATCGTCAGTTTTGTATGCGTTTATCAAAAATGTAGATATTTTTAGTTTATGGCTACGAAATGAGCATCGCCATGTCTCCCTGACCATTTACTGAGAGGATCGATTCTGATGAATGCACTGACCGCCGTAAAAACAAATGCTGATAGTGTCACCCGCAGCGACGCCGGATTTACCTTCGCCCCTTCCGTACAGTCGCCGCGTCTGCTGGAACTGACCTTTAGCGCAAAAACGACGGCGCAATTTTTGCAGCAGGTGGAACAGTGGCCGGTACAGGCGCTGGAATACAAATCCTTTTTACGTTTTAAGGTCGGTCAGATCCTCGACGCCTTATGTGGCAACCAGCTACAGCCGCTGCTTATTAAAACGCTGCTGAACCGCGCCGAAGGCGCACTGCTGATCAACGCCGAAGGGATCGACAACGTAGAACAGGCTGACGAGATGGTCAAGCTGGCGACGGCGGTGGCGCACCTTATCGGGCGTTCTAATTACGATGCGATGAGCAGCCAGTACTACGCGCGCTTTGTGGTGAAGAACGTCGATAATTCAGACAGCTACCTGCGACAACCGCACCGCGTGATGGAGCTGCATAACGACGGCACCTACGTTGAGGAAGTTACCGACTACGTGCTGATGATGAAAATCGACGAACAAAATATGGCGGGCGGAAATTCACTGTTGCTACACCTTGATGACTGGGAGCATCTGGATCGCTTTTTCAGCCACCCGCTGGCACGTCGCTCCATGCGTTTTGCCGCGCCGCCGAGCAAAAACGTCAGCCACGATGTTTATCATCCGGTATTTGACGTTGACCAGCAGGGGCGCCCGGTCATGCGCTATATCGACCAGTTCGTCCAGCCAAAAGATTTTGAAGAGGGCGTCTGGCTCAGCGATCTCTCCGATGCGCTGGAAACCAGCAAAAACATCCTCTCTGTTCCGGTGCCGGTCGGTAAATTCCTGTTGATTAACAACCTGTTCTGGCTGCACGGGCGCGACCGTTTTACGCCACACCCGGATCTGCGCCGTGAACTGATGCGCCAGCGCGGTTATTTCGCTTATTCCACCCATTGCTACCAGACTCATCAATAAGCGCGGTCAGACGAAGGAATTGAGCGGATGTATGATTTTGTAATTATTGGCGGCGGCATTATCGGCATGTCGACCGCCATGCAGCTTATTGATGTGTATCCAGACGCCAGCATCGCCCTGCTGGAAAAAGAGTCCGAACCGGCCTGTCATCAGACGGGTCACAACAGCGGCGTGATCCATGCCGGGGTCTACTACACTCCCGGTAGCCTCAAAGCGCAGTTTTGCCTCGCCGGAAATCGCGCCACCAAAGCCTTTTGCGATCAAAACGGCATTCGCTACGACACCTGCGGAAAAATGCTGGTGGCGACATCCGAACTGGAAATGACGCGGATGCGGGCGCTGTGGGATCGCACGGCGGCAAACGGCCTGGAACGCGAGTGGTTAAGCGCGGCGGAACTGCGGGAGCGGGAGCCGAACATTACCGGTCTGGGCGGGATTTTTGTCCCCTCCAGCGGGATTGTCAGCTACCGGGACGTGACGGCGGCGATGGCGAAAATCTTCCAGGCCAAAGGCGGTGAGATTGTCTACAACGCGGAGGTCAGCGCGCTGAAGGAACATGCGGCGGGCGTGGTGATCACAACCCGGGGCGGGCAGATATACGAAGCCTCAACCCTGATTAGCTGTTCCGGGCTGATGGCCGACCGGCTGGTTAAAATGCTGGGGGTCGATCCCGGTTTTATCATCTGCCCGTTCCGTGGCGAATACTTCCGTCTGGCGTCGCAGCATAATCAAATCGTTAACCATTTGATCTATCCCATTCCCGATCCGGCGATGCCGTTTTTGGGCGTCCACCTCACCCGGATGATCGACGGCAGCGTTACCGTCGGGCCTAACGCCGTGCTGGCTTTTAAACGAGAAGGCTACCGGAAAGGCGATTTTTCATTATCCGATACGCTGGAAATTTTCGGTTCGTCCGGCATCCGCCGCGTGCTGCAAAACAATTTGCGCTCAGGGCTTGGCGAGATGAAGAACTCACTGTGCAAAAGCGGCTATCTGCGGCTGGTGCAAAAATATTGCCCCAGCCTGACCTTAAAAGATTTGCAGCCGTGGCCTGCGGGCGTGCGGGCGCAGGCGGTGTCCCCGGATGGCAAGCTGATCGACGATTTCCTGTTTGTTACCACGCCACGATCCATTCACACCTGCAATGCGCCCTCTCCGGCGGCCACATCAGCCATTCCCATCGGGGCGCATATCGTCAGCAAAGTGCAGACGCTGCTGGCAAGCCAGAGTCATCCCGGACGCACGCTACGTGCGGCGCGTCGCGTGGACTCATTAAACGCCGCATTCACCCGTTAACCCTTTTAAGACAGGAAGCAATCATGCAACTTAACGATCCCACCTTGTTCCGCCAGCAGGCGTTTATTGAGGGGCAATGGCGCGACGCCAGAAGCGGCGACACGATCGCCGTAACCAACCCAGCGAACGGTCAGCCGTTAGGCAGCGTACCGAAAATGGGGGCAGAAGAGACCCGCGAAGCCATTGACGCCGCTAACCGCGCGCTGCCCGCCTGGCGCGCGCTCACCGCCAAAGCGCGGGCGAATATTCTGCGTCGCTGGTTCAATTTGATGATGGAGCACCAGGACGATCTCGCCCGCCTGATGACGCTGGAACAGGGGAAACCGCTGGCGGAGGCAAAAGGAGAAATCAGCTATGCCGCCTCCTTTATTGAATGGTTTGCCGAAGAGGGTAAGCGTATCTATGGCGACACGATTCCAGGCCACCAGGCCGATAAGCGCCTGATCGTTATCAAGCAGCCGATTGGCGTCACCGCCGCCATCACGCCGTGGAATTTCCCCTCGGCGATGATTACCCGCAAAGCCGGCCCGGCGCTGGCGGCCGGTTGTACGATGGTTCTGAAACCCGCCAGCCAGACGCCGTTTTCCGCCCTGGCGCTGGCTGAACTGGCGAACCGCGCCGGGGTTCCCGCAGGCGTCTTTAACGTCATCACCGGTTCTGCGGGAGCGGTCGGCAATGAACTGACCAGCAACCCGCTGGTGCGCAAACTGTCGTTTACCGGCTCAACCGAAATTGGCCGTCAACTGATGGAACAGTGTGCGAAAGACATCAAAAAGGTGTCGCTGGAGCTGGGCGGCAACGCGCCGTTCATCGTCTTTGATGACGCCGATCTGGATAACGCCGTAGAAGGCGCGCTGGCCTCTAAGTTTCGCAATGCCGGGCAGACCTGCGTCTGCGCTAACCGCCTGTATGTACAGGACGGCGTGTATGACCGCTTTGCGGAAAAACTCCAGCAGGCGGTGAGCAAGCTGCATCTCGGCGATGGCCTGCAAGCGGACGTCACCACCGGGCCACTGATTGACGAAAAAGCGGTAGCCAAAGTGCAGGAGCACATCGCCGACGCGCTGGAGAAAGGCGCAAAAGTGCTCTGCGGCGGTAAGGCGCATGCGCTCGGCGGCAACTTCTTCCAGCCCACCATCCTGGTGGACGTCCCCAATAACGCGAAAGTGGCTAAAGAAGAGACGTTCGGCCCCCTCGCCCCGCTATTCCGCTTTAAAGATGAAGCGGACGCGATCGCGCAGGCGAACGATACCGAGTTCGGTCTGGCGGCCTATTTCTACGCCCGCGATTTAAGCCGCGTGTTTCGCGTCGGCGAAGCGCTGGAGTACGGCATTGTCGGCATCAACACCGGCATTATCTCCAACGAAGTCGCGCCATTCGGCGGGATTAAAGCCTCCGGTCTTGGCCGCGAAGGTTCTAAGTACGGCATCGAAGATTATTTAGAAATCAAATACATGTGTATCGGTCTTTAAAAAAACAATACTGGAGAACACCTGATGAGCAGCAATAAAGAATTAATGCATCGCCGCAGTAACGCCGTTCCTCGCGGCGTAGGACAGATCCACCCTATTTTTGCCGATCGCGCGGAAAACTGCCGAGTCTGGGATGTGGAAGGCCGCGAGTATCTCGATTTTGCAGGCGGTATTGCGGTGTTGAATACCGGGCACCTGCACCCGGAGATCGTCTCGGCGGTCGAAGCACAACTGAAAAAGCTGTCGCATACCTGTTTTCAGGTGCTCGCCTACGAGCCGTATCTGGAGCTGTGCGAACTCATGAACCAGAAGGTGCCAGGCGATTTCGCGAAGAAAACCTTGCTGGTGACTACCGGTTCCGAAGCGGTGGAAAACGCGGTGAAAATCGCCCGAGCGGCGACAAAGCGTAGCGGCGCCATCGCTTTTAGCGGCGCTTATCATGGCCGTACCCACTACACCCTGTCGCTGACCGGAAAAGTCAATCCCTACTCTGCCGGAATGGGGCTGATGCCAGGCCACGTTTATCGCGCGCTCTACCCTTGCGCCCTGCACGGCATCAGTGATGATGACGCGATTGCCAGCATCCAGCGCATCTTTAAAAACGATGCCGCGCCGGAAGATATTGCCGCCATCATCATTGAACCGGTACAGGGAGAAGGCGGTTTTTATGCGGCCTCGCCCGCTTTTATGCAGCGTCTGCGCGCACTCTGCGACGAACACGGGATCATGCTCATTGCCGATGAAGTGCAAAGCGGCGCGGGGCGTACCGGTACGCTTTTTGCGATGGAACAGACGGGCGTCGCCCCGGACCTCACCACCTTCGCCAAATCGATTGCCGGCGGCTTTCCGCTGGCGGGAGTGACCGGTCGCGCCGATGTGATGGACGCCATCCCGCCGGGCGGTCTGGGCGGCACCTACGCCGGTAATCCTCTCGCCTGCGCCGCCGCGCTGGCGGTACTGAACATTTTCGAGCAGGAAAACCTGCTGCAAAAAGCCAAAGACCTGGGGCAAACCCTGCGTAAAGGGCTGCTGAATATTGCTGAAACGCACCGCGAGATTGGCGACGTGCGCGGCCCGGGAGCGATGATCGCCATTGAGCTGTTTGAAAATGGCGATCGCAGCAAACCGGACGCGAAGCTGACCGCCGACATCGTCGCCCGCGCCCGTGATAAAGGGCTGATCCTGCTCTCCTGCGGGCCGTACTACAACGTGCTGCGCATTCTGGTGCCGCTGACTATCGAAGAAGCGCAAATTCAGCAAGGGCTGGACATCATCGCTCAGTGTTTTGATGAGGCGAAGCAAGGTTAGGTCGTTGTAGGCCGGATAAGGCGCTTGCGCTGCCATCCGGCAATGTTGTGATGCCCGGTGGCGTTCCGCTTACCGGGCCTACGCATCAAGAGCAGCCAACAGCTTCAATAACAATAACGGGGTAAGAAGATGGGGCAATTGTCAGAATCACATGCTTTAGGTGGCGGACTGAAATCCCGCCACGTCACCATGCTGTCTATCGCCGGCGTCATTGGCGCCAGTCTGTTTGTCGGTTCCAGCGTCGCAATTGCGCAAGCCGGGCCTGCGGTACTGCTGGCTTACCTGTTTGCCGGGTTGCTGGTCGTTATGATTATGCGAATGCTGGCCGAAATGGCCGTCGCCACGCCGGATACCGGCTCTTTCTCAACCTATGCGGATAAAGCCATCGGCTCCTGGGCGGGCTACACCATCGGCTGGCTGTACTGGTGGTTCTGGGTGCTGGTTATCCCGCTGGAGGCCAATATTGCCGCCATCATCCTGCATTCATGGATACCGGGCGTCCCCATCTGGCTGTTCTCTCTGGCGATAACCATCGCATTAACCGGCAGTAATTTGCTGAGCGTCAAAAATTACGGCGAGTTCGAATTCTGGCTGGCGCTGTGCAAAGTGATTGCCATTCTGGCGTTTATCGCGCTGGGCGCGGCGGCAATTAGCGGCTTTTATCCCTACGCAGACGTGAGCGGCGTTTCACGCCTGTGGGATCATGGCGGCTTTATGCCCAATGGCTTCGGCGCGGTACTGAGCGCGATGCTGATCACCATGTTCTCATTTATGGGCGCAGAGATTGTCACGATTGCCGCCGCCGAGTCCGACACGCCGGATAAGCATATCGTGCGCGCCACCAACTCGGTGATCTGGCGTATTTCAATCTTCTACCTGTGCTCTATTTTCGTGGTGGTCGCGCTCATCCCGTGGAACATGCCGGGACTCAAAGACATTGGTTCCTACCGTTCGGTACTGGAATTGCTGAATATTCCTTATGCCAAAGCGATCATGGACTGCGTGATTTTATTGTCGGTCACCAGTTGCCTGAATTCCGCGCTGTATACGGCGTCGAGAATGCTCTACTCCCTCAGCCGTCGTGGCGATGCGCCCGCCGTTATGGGCAAACTCAACCGCAGCAGGACGCCGTATGTGGCGGTGCTGTTATCCACGGGGGCGGCATTCCTCACGGTGGTGGTAAATTATTACGCCCCGGCGAAAGTGTTTAAATTCCTGATCGACAGCTCCGGCGCGATCGCCCTGCTCGTCTACCTGGTGATTGCGGTTTCCCAGCTCAGAATGCGGAAAATCCTGCTGGCGGAAGGGAGTGAAATTAAGCTGAAAATGTGGCTCTATCCGTGGCTGACCTGGCTGGTTATCGCTTTTATCTGCTTTGTGCTGGTGGTGATGCTATTCCGACCGGCGCAACAGCTGGAGGTGATTTCTACCGGGCTGTTAGGACTGGGGATCATTTGTACCGTGCCGATTATGTCCCGCTGGAAAAAACTGGTATTGTGGCAAAAAACGCCGTTGCAAAATACGCGTTAGACCTGTGTCCCGGCGCGCGCCGGGATATCAGCCCAATGCTATTCAGGAGTTGTACCATGACCGCCTCTGCCCAACCGACGGCCATAGATGGATACCGATGGCTCAAAAACGATATTATTCGCGGCGTTTATCAGCCCGATGAGAAGCTGCGCATGAGTCTGTTAACATCACGCTATGAGTTAGGCGTGGGGCCGTTGCGGGAGGCGCTTTCTCAACTGGTGGCGGAACGGCTGGTCACGGTGGTGAACCAGAAAGGCTATCGCGTGGCGTCAATGTCGGAGCAGGAACTGCTCGATATTTTCGATGCCCGCGCCAATATGGAAGCCATGCTGGTGCAACTGGCTATTGAGCGTGGCGGCGATGAGTGGGAAGCCGATATTCTCGCCAGGGCGCATATGCTCAACAAACTGGAATCGAGCGATGCCAGCGAACGTATGCTGGACGAGTGGGATCAGCGCCATCAGGCATTTCATACGGCTATTGTTGCCGGTTGCGGCTCACATTATCTGCTGCAAATGCGCGAGCGACTTTTCGATCTGGCGGCACGCTACCGTTTTATCTGGCTGCGCAAAACGGTTCTGTCCGTTGAAATGCTCGAAGATAAACATATTCAGCATCGGGCGCTTATGGAGGCTATTCTGGCGCGCGATGCCGCACGCGCCAGCGAATTAATGCGCCAGCATTTACTGACGCCAATTCCGATTATTCAACAGGCGATGGCCGGTAAACTTCAGCAGGAACAGAGCTGAGTCCGGTTACTCTTCCGGGATACGTAAAACCTGCCCGGGATATATTTTATCCGGGCTTTTCAGCATCGGCTTATTCGCTTCAAAGATTTTGTTGTACAGATTGGCATTACCGTAAACCTGTTTTGAAATAGCGCTCAACGTGTCGCCTGATTTCACCGTATAAAATTGACTCTCCGCCGCAGGCGCTGACGTTTTAACCTGATCTTCCACACTGCCGATCCCGGAAATATTCCCGATCGCAATGAGGATTTTTTCTTTCGCTTCCTGACTTAAACCGTCGCCTGTTACCGTCGCTTTACCGTCCGTCACCTGCACATTGACTTTATCGGCGTCAGGAATACCGGTTTTGTTTAAGTGTTCCTGCACCTTTTTCGCCAGATCATCTTTATCATGATTTCCGGTTACGGCATCCCAGAGCTTTTCACCCGCATCTTTCACAAAATTGAAGAGACCCATATTTACCTCGGTTGTACACAATAGACACCCAGAGAGTGTAGCAGAGGGAAGCGGCTTAACAGGGAAACGGCATGACATATTGCTGGCGCAAACTGTAAGGCGAACAAGACATTCCTCATTTACACCCTTTACGCTGCCAGGAAGCTGATTTACGCTGCTAAATACACCGTATTGTCCACCAGGAGAAACCATGACAACCGGGACGATTTCCCCGCGCGAAGCACAGGCGCTGATAGTACAAGGGGCAACGCTGATTGATATCCGTGACGCCGATGAATACCTGCGCGAACATATTCCCGACGCGCAGCTGGCGCCGCTCTCCACGCTTGAGCACGGCGCTTTTCCGGCGGCGTTACGGGCTGAACGCGTCATCTTTCACTGTCAGTCAGGCAGGCGTACCAGCGGCAATGCCGCAACGCTCCAGGCGGTCGCCGCCCCCGCAGAAGTCTGGCTGCTGGAGGGGGGAATCGAAGGCTGGAAAGCTGCGGGCCTGCCCGTGGCGGAAGATAAGTCTCAGCCGCTGCCGCTGATGCGTCAGGTGCAAATTGCCGCCGGAGGGCTGGTTCTACTGGGCGTTGCGCTGGGTTACACCGTCAGTAGCGGTTTCTTCCTGATCAGCGGCTTTGTTGGCGCCGGGTTAATGCTGGCGGGATTCACGGGTTTCTGCGGCATGGCGCGACTGCTCGAAAAGATGCCCTGGAACCGGCGAACGCATTAAGCGGTAGCGCCAGAATCGCCGCAGCCCCCGGCGGGCCGGGTGGTTTGTACTGACCAGGTTGATATCAGCCGGATAAGCACCGTCTCATCCGGCAAAATACCGCGAAATTAGATCAGAAAATCATCCAGAGATTTCCCCGCCGCCAGCGCCTGGGCAATCGGCTTAGGCGTGCGCCCCTGACCGGTCCATGTTTTCGTCTCACCATCAAAATCGGTAAAACGATATTTCGCCGGGCGCGGCTGACGTTTTTTACCTGAACGCGGCGTTGCCGCCCCCATATTTAATAAGTCTTCTGGCTTGATGCCGTCGGCTTTCATCATCTCCAGAAAGGTATTAATTTTCTCTTGCTGTTCAGCGCGCAGACGCTGTTGCTCTTCTTCTTCTTCGCGTCTTTCTTTAGTGACAACCCTGAATTTTTCGAGCATTTCTTCAAGAACGTCAATGGAGAATTCGCGGGCCATTGCGCGCAGTGTACGGATATTATTTAAATTCTGTAACATCAAAGTCATAACAATAAAACCTTTTAACGCAGGGGAAAACAAGTATTACGCCAGAAAGTATATTCGATTATTGATTATATTTCCAGAGAGTGGGATATACAGCAATATCTTGGCCTGCACACCGCCGCTTATATTTATTCGCCTTCGCCGTTATATATTCAGCCTGAATAACGCACGCCTGCAAAATTAAAAAAGCGGCCCCTCCCCGGCGTACACAACAGCAGCCGTCGATGCCCTTTCGCTCCCGCCTCGCTTGCGCAAAACGCCGAAAAAAACAATAAAAGTTAAGCCATTGATTTGGAAAACATTAGTCACGGCGGACAACGAAAATCCCGAAACGAACAAAAAACAGACACCGGCAGAGTATTTTATCGACAAAAAAACAATAAATAAAAATTTTACACTAGTTGCTAGTTATTATGTAGAGATATACGCTATGCATTAGCGAAAGCACTACGCTAAATCACTACAACCACACGTTCAATGGCGATTTTTACCCTTTTACAAGGAGCATTAACATGTTCTCACCGCAGTCACGCTTGCGTCATGCAGTCGCAGACACGTTCGCGATGGTTGTTTATTGTTCTGTCGTGAACATGTTGATCGAGATATTCCTCTCTGGAATGACCTTTGAACAGTCGCTGTCTTCCCGTCTGGTCGCCATTCCGGTCAATATTCTGATCGCGTGGCCCTATGGAATGTATCGTGATGCGATTATGCGCGTCGCGCGTAAGGCGAGCCCGGCGAGTTGGGTGAAGAATCTGGCGGATGTACTGGCTTACGTCACCTTCCAGTCTCCAGTTTATGTCGCGATTTTGTTGACGGTCGGCGCAGACTGGCACCAGATTACAGCGGCAGTCAGTTCGAATATCGTGATATCCATGCTGATGGGCGCGGTTTACGGCTACTTCCTTGATTATTGCCGACGCCTGTTCAAAGTCAGCAGCTACCACCAGGCTAAAGCCTGAGCCCCGCTTTCTTCGCGACTGGCAAGGCCAGTCGCTTCGTTAGTTTGAATTTGGTTTTGCTTCACCAAACAGTCCATGCAAATAGCGCTCAAGCGCAATCCGTGAACTAAAGCCGTGCGGTATGCCGTAATGTTCGTGAATTTCTCCGCCTAAATAAAGCGGGAACTGATGATAATGATCGCAGGTTTTAATTTCCGAAGCGGGTTCAGCCAGTGAAGAACTGCGTTCTTTTAGCGTCGGATGAATCACTAATGCGGTACGCCCCATACGCGCTTCACGATTAACGTACACATAATTTTCGCCACGTCGATAACCGTATGCTTTCTGTGTTACCACATCTACGGTAAAACCCACTTTTTCAAGTACGCGCGCCACCTCATCGGGTCGTAAATACATATTTTATCCTCGTTATCCTTTACTGCGGGCTTACCTTACCCGATCCAGCATTAGCAACGCTTTCAGAAAAATCCATAAACTCGCGAATATACCGTGACGCGCCTCAGAAGATAAAAAATATGGACTACACTGAAGTTCACATCGAAATCAATGGAGGATCATATGCTTAACCGACCGAGCCGAAAAGACGCCGATGAAAATGTTCAGGATATTCAGAACGATGTCAGTCAATTAGCCGATACCCTTGAAGACGTGCTGAAATCATGGGGAAGCGATGCCAAAGATGAAGCGGAATCCGCGCGGCGCAAAGCGCAGGCATTGCTGAAAGAAACCCGTGCCCGTATGCATGGCCGCACGCGAGTAGAACAGGCGGCGCGTGATGCCGTAGGATGTGCGGATACCTTTGTGCGAGAAAAACCCTGGTGCAGCATGGGGACAGCCGCCGCTGTCGGCATCGTTGTCGGGGCGCTGTTAAGTTTACGCCGTTAACGGGGAATCTTGCCGGATGCGACGCAGAGCGTCTTATCCGGCCGACGGCGTGTCGGTTATGGCTTCCCGAAGCTGACGTGCGACCTGTTTTGCCATTTCCGCTGAAGTGATGTTGGTAAACGACAGCAGCAGTCCTCCCCTTCCTTCTGACTGAAGCCGCCAGCGGCTCAATGCCTGCACCGCTAATCCGGCCTGATTGGCTTTCGCCGTCAGCAACCGGTCATCAGCATCCACCGCAACCACCAGCTGAATGCCGCCTTCCTGCGGGACAACGGCGAATCCCTGCTCACGCAGCGCCTCTTCCATCCAAAGCCGTCGCCTGGCGTAATGCTGGCGCATCTTTTTCAAATGCCGCCAGAAATGACCATCGCGGATAAAATCCGCCAGCGTCTGCTGCCACAGTACCGGCACGCTACAGGCCATCAGCCCCGCCAGCTGACGAAAACGCGCCACCTGATTAAGCGGAACCACCAGCCATGCGGTACGCAGCGCCGGAAACAGCGACTTGCTAAACGTTCCGGCATAGATCACCCGCTGCGGCGCATCGAGGCTTTTCAGCGGCGGAAGCGGCTTGCCGTGGTAACGAAATTCACTGTCATAATCGTCTTCGATAATCCATGCCTGCGCGCTCGCCGCCCATTCAAGTAACTGGCGGCGACGGGTTAAAGAGAGCGCCACGCCGAGCGGGCTTTGGTGGGCCGGCGTTAGCAACACAAAACGCGCCTGCGGGTAATCGTGAATACCTGCCGCCACATTCAGTCCATGATCATCGACCGGAACCGGCATCAGCCCGACATTTTCCTGGGCAATCACCGGGCGAATAAGGGGAAACCCGGGATCTTCAACCCACATGCCTTCTCCAGGTTTCGCCAGTGCGCGCAGGATAAGGGTCATTGAGGACGCATAGCCGGAAGTGATAACCACCTGTTCCGGCAGGCATTCAATACTGCGCGACACCCGCAGATAATCGACAATAGCTTCGCGCAAAACCGCTTCGCCGCAGACATCGCCCAACGCGAGATCAAAACGGGTCTGCGTACGCAGGCGACGCCCCATCACCCGCGCCCAAATCTCACGCGGGAAAAGATCCAGCGCAGGTAATCCCATTTGAAATGGATCGGGCGTCTGGCTTTCTCCGGCGAAAACGGCAGGCGTAGCGACCGTTTTTTCTGGACGTACATGCCCGCTGACAAACGTACCGGCCTGCCCGCGCCGCTCCAGCCAGCCTTGCGCCACCAGCTCGCCGTACGCGTTTTCGACCGTCGAGCGTGAAACGCCTAACTCTTGCGACCATGTCCGGCTGGACGGCAAACGCGCCCCGGCCTTGAGTTCGCCATGCTCAATGGCGTTTTTTAACTGACGGGCGATTTGCTGGTAGCGTGGCACAGGTGAACGATCCTTTATGGTCTGCTTTTTTCATAAAAATATGGCTCTCTTTAGCAGTCCATTATAGTGCTACATTGCTGACGTCTAAACGAGGAGAAGTATGATGACGACATTACGTCAGCCCTATTATGAACTTAGCCCTGAAGTCTATAGTGCGCTGGGCCAGGCCAAAAAAGCGTTGGAAAACAGCGCGCTGGACACCACGCTGATGGAACTGATTTATCTGCGTATCTCACAGATCAACGGTTGCGCATTTTGTCTGGAGATGCACAGCAAAGCCCTGCGTAAATCCGGCGTGGCGCAAAGCAAACTGGATGCGCTGGCCGGGTGGCGGGTAAGCCATCACTTCAGTGAACAGGAGCGTGCGGCGCTGGCCTGGGCGGAATCCGTCACGGATATCGCAAGAACGCATGCCGAAGATGACGCGTATCTGCCGCTACTCGAAAGTTTCAGCGCCCGTGAAATCAGCGATCTGACCTTCGCTATCAGTCTGATGAACTGCTTCAACCGACTGGCCGTTGGGATGCGGATGTAAACCCGCTATTGCCGGATGGCGGCGTAAACGCCTTATCCGGCCTACACCGTAGGCCCGATTAGCGTAAGCGCCATCGGGCGACGTTTAACCATACCCCCCCATTCCCGCTGAGCTAATCAGCAGAAGCAAATTAATCGATATTTCCCATATCTTGTGTGGTTGAAACTTTATTCATCTACATCTAGTATTCTCTCTATCAAGACACACACAACCCGACGCATATCATCGCGCCGTTCTCTCATTTTAAATGGAAATACGAATCATGCGCATTACTATTTACACTCGTAACGACTGTGTTCAGTGCCACGCCACCAAACGGGCGATGGAAAGCCGTGGATTTGACTTTGAGATGGTGAACGTCGATCTGGTTCCCGACGCGGCAGATACCCTGCGGGAAAAAGGTTTTCGCCAGCTGCCGGTGGTCATCGCGGGCGATACCAGTTGGTCAGGCTTCCGCCCGGATATGATCAACCGTCTGCATCCTGATGCGCGCGTGGCCAGCGCATGAGCCAACTCGTCTACTTTTCCAGCAGCTCCGAAAATACGCACCGCTTTATGCAGCGTCTGGGGCTGCCCGCTATTCGCATTCCGCTTAATGAACGCGAGCGAATCAGGGTAGACGAACCTTACATTCTGGTCGTCCCCTCTTACGGCGGCGGCGGTACGGCAGGCGCGGTTCCACGACAGGTGATCCGCTTTTTAAATGATGAACATAACCGGGCGTTAATTCGCGGCGTGATCGCCTCCGGCAACCGTAACTTTGGCGAGGCTTACGGTCGCGCTGGCGAGGTCATTTCACAAAAATGCGGCGTCCCCTGGCTGTACCGCTTTGAACTGATGGGAACGCAAAGCGACATCGACAACGTCCGAAAAGGAGTGAGCGAATTTTGGCAACGACAACCGCAGAACGTGTGAAGCAAGAAACGATGGATTATCACGCGCTGAATGCCATGCTGAATCTGTACGATAAAGCAGGCCATATTCAGTTCGATAAGGATCGGCAGGCGGTGGAGGTGTTCTTTGCCACCCATGTCCGCCCCAATTCCGTCTCCTTTGCCAGCCAGGACGAGCGCCTGGAGTATCTGCTTCGCGAAGGCTATTACGACGAAAGCGTTTTAACCCGCTACGATCGCGCTTTCGTGGTGAAGCTGTTTGCTCACGCCCACGCCAGCGGTTTTCGCTTCCAGACATTCCTTGGCGCGTGGAAATATTACACCAGCTATACGCTGAAAACGTTCGACGGCAAACGCTACCTTGAAGACTTTGAAGACCGGGTGACAATGGTGGCGCTGACGCTGGCGCAGGGCAATGAAGCGCTGGCGATGCAGCTTACCGATGAAATCCTCTCCGGGCGCTTTCAGCCGGCCACGCCGACCTTCTTAAACTGCGGCAAACAACAGCGCGGCGAGCTGGTCTCCTGCTTCCTGTTACGCATTGAAGACAATATGGAGTCCATTGGTCGGGCGGTTAACTCGGCGTTACAGCTTTCCAAGCGCGGCGGCGGCGTGGCGTTTTTGCTCTCGAATCTTCGTGAAGCGGGCGCGCCGATCAAGCGTATTGAGAACCAGTCCTCAGGCGTGATCCCGGTAATGAAGATGCTGGAAGACGCCTTTTCTTACGCCAATCAGTTAGGGGCGCGTCAGGGGGCGGGCGCCGTGTATCTGCACGCGCACCACCCGGATATCCTGCGTTTTCTCGACACGAAACGCGAAAACGCCGATGAAAAGATCCGCATTAAAACGCTGTCGCTGGGCGTGGTGATCCCGGACGTAACGTTCCGTCTGGCGAAAGAAAACGCGCAGATGGCGCTGTTCTCGCCTTACGATGTCGAACGCATTTACGGCAAACCGTTCGGAGATATCGCCATTAGCGAACGGTACGATGAGCTGCTCGCCGACGAACGCGTACGCAAGCAGTACATCAACGCGCGCGAATTTTTCCAGCGGCTCGCGGAAATCCAGTTTGAGTCAGGCTATCCCTACATCATGTACGAGGATACGGTAAACCGCGCGAATCCGATTGCCGGTCGCATCAACATGAGCAACCTGTGCTCGGAGATTTTGCAGGTCAACAGCGCCTCCACCTATGATGAAAATCTGGATTACGCGCAGACCGGGCATGATATCTCCTGCAACCTCGGTTCGCTGAACATCGCCCATACGATGGACTCCCCGAATTTTGGCCGCACGGTGGAAACGGCGATTCGCGGCCTGACGGCGGTGTCGGATATGAGCCATATCCGCAGCGTACCGTCAATTGAAGCCGGAAACGCCGCGTCACACGCGATTGGCCTGGGGCAGATGAACCTGCACGGTTATCTGGCGCGAGAAGGCATTGCCTACGGCAGCCCGGAGGCGTTGGATTTCACCAACCTCTATTTCTACACCGTGACCTGGCACGCGCTGAATACCTCAATGATGATGGCGCGTGAACGCGGTAAAACCTTCGCCGGATTCAAACAATCGCGCTATGCCAGCGGCGAGTATTTCGAACAATATTTGCAGGGCGACTGGCAGCCGAAAACCGACACGGTTCGTGCGCTCTTTGCCCGTAGCGGCATTACGCTTCCGGGCCGCGAAATGTGGGCGCGGTTGCGGGATGAGGTGATGCGCTACGGCATCTATAACCAGAATTTACAGGCGGTGCCGCCGACCGGTTCCATTTCCTATATCAACCACGCGACGTCAAGCATTCACCCGATCGTGTCGAAGATAGAGATCCGCAAAGAAGGAAAAACCGGACGCGTTTACTACCCGGCCCCGTTTATGACCAATGAGAACCTGGACATGTACCAGGACGCCTATGAAATCGGCCCGGAAAAAATCATTGATACCTATGCCGAAGCCACACGCCACGTTGATCAGGGACTGTCGCTGACGCTGTTCTTCCCGGATACCGCGACAACCCGCGATATCAACAAAGCCCAGATTTACGCGTGGCGAAAAGGGATCAAAACGCTGTATTACATCCGTCTGCGTCAGCTGGCGCTGGAAGGTACTGAAATAGAAGGCTGCGTATCATGCGCGCTATAAGGAGAGCAGGATGAAACTATCACGCGTGAGCGCCATCAACTGGAACAAGATTCAGGATGATAAAGACCTGGAAGTGTGGAACCGCCTGACCAGCAACTTCTGGCTGCCGGAAAAGGTGCCGCTTTCCAATGATATCCCCGCCTGGCAGACGCTGAGCGCCGCCGAGCAGCAGCTTACCATCCGCGTGTTTACCGGATTAACGCTGCTCGACACCATTCAGAATATCGCCGGGGCCCCCGCGTTGATGCAGGACGCGCTGACGCCGCATGAAGAGGCGGTGCTGTCAAACATCAGCTTTATGGAAGCGGTACATGCCCGCTCGTACAGCTCGATTTTCTCTACGCTTTGCCAGACGAAAGACGTAGACGCGGCCTATGCCTGGAGTGAGGAAAATGCGCCGCTGCAACGCAAGGCGCAGATTATCCTGCAACATTACACCGCCGACAATCCGCTGAAAAAGAAAATCGCCAGCGTATTCCTGGAATCTTTCCTGTTCTATTCCGGCTTCTGGCTGCCAATGTATTTTTCCAGCCGGGGCAAGCTGACCAACACCGCCGACCTGATTCGTCTGATTATTCGTGACGAAGCGGTACATGGGTATTACATCGGCTATAAATACCAAAAAGGGCTGGAGAAACTGTCGGAATCCGAACGCGACGAATTGAAGCATTTCGCCCTTGATTTGCTGATGGAACTTTATGACAACGAGTCTCGCTATACGGAAGAACTGTATGCCGAAACCGGTTGGGTGGCAGACGTTAACGCCTTTCTCTGTTACAACGCCAATAAAGCGTTGATGAACCTGGGCTACGAAGCGTTATTCCCCGCAGAAATGGCGGAGGTCAATCCTGCCATACTTGCTGCGCTGTCACCGAATGCGGATGAAAACCATGATTTCTTCTCCGGTTCAGGCTCCTCCTATGTGATGGGAAAAGCTATCGAAACCGAAGACGAAGACTGGAATTTTTGACGGCGATTATCGCGGTAAATATCGATCACACTTCCGCGATAATATTTTAACGGGATCACGTTTTTATCACACAATTATTTCTGTGTGATCTACACTCAATATCTGCCACATTATTCGCCTGAATTTCAGCAATTCAGGCGCATTTTCGGTGGTCGTTACAAAAAATATCGCTCTCCCCCCACTCCCCCTCAGCCCTTATATCATGGGAAATCCCGGCAAATGGCCTCCGGCAATATTTGTGTCTGAGGGAAATTCAGGGTTGTCTCAGATTCTCAGTATGTTAGGGTAGAAAAAGGTGACTATTTCTATCAGGTATCGTATCGACATAATAAATAACAGGAATCTTTCTATTGCATGGCAATTAAATTAGAAGTTAAGAATCTCTATAAGATATTTGGTGAGCATCCGCAGCGAGCTTTCAAATATATTGAAAAAGGACTTTCGAAAGAGCAAATTCTGGATAAAACAGGGCTATCGCTTGGCGTTAAAGACGCCAGTCTGGCCATTGAAGAAGGCGAGATTTTTGTCATCATGGGATTATCCGGTTCGGGTAAATCCACAATGGTACGCCTTCTCAATCGCCTGATTGAACCCACCCGCGGGCAAGTGCTGATCGACGGCGTTGATATTGCAAAAATATCTGACGCCGAACTTCGCGAGGTGCGCAGAAAGAAAATTGCGATGGTTTTCCAGTCATTTGCATTAATGCCGCACATGACCGTACTGGATAATACGGCATTCGGCATGGAATTAGCCGGCGTTGCCGCTGAAGAGCGCCGTGAAAAAGCGCTGGATGCCTTACGCCAGGTGGGGCTGGAGAATTATGCGCACGGCTACCCGGATGAACTCTCCGGCGGTATGCGTCAGCGTGTCGGTCTGGCCCGCGCATTAGCGATCAACCCTGACATTCTGTTAATGGATGAGGCCTTCTCGGCGCTCGATCCCTTAATTCGTACCGAGATGCAGGATGAGCTGGTAAAACTACAGGCAAAACATCAGCGTACCGTCGTTTTTATTTCCCACGATCTCGATGAAGCGATGCGTATTGGCGATCGTATTGCCATTATGCAAAACGGCGAAGTCGTTCAGGTGGGAACGCCAGATGAAATTCTGAATAACCCGGCGAATGATTATGTCCGCACCTTCTTCCGTGGGGTCGATATTAGCCAGGTGTTCAGCGCCAAAGATATTGCCCGCCGCAGCCCGGTGGGATTAATTCGTAAAACGCCAGGTTTTGGTCCGCGTTCCGCACTGAAATTATTGCAGGATGAAGACCGTGAATTTGGTTATGTGATTGAACGCGGTAATAAGTTTGTCGGCATTGTTTCCATCGACTCATTAAAAGCGGCATTAAGCCAGGCACAAGGTATTGAAGCAGCGCTTATTGACGAGTCACTGGCGGTGGATGCGCAAACACCTCTTAGCGAGTTGCTCTCTCATGTTGGCCAGGCGCCTTGTGCGGTGCCGGTTGTCGACGAGGAACAACAGTATGTCGGCATTATTTCAAAACGCATGCTGCTACAGGCTTTAGATCGCGAGGGGGCAAACAATGGCTGAACAAACTAATCCGTGGGATACCGCGCCAGCGGCGGATAGCGCCGCGCAATCCGCCGACGCCTGGGGAGCGCCTTCGGGCGCGCCTGCCGATGGCGGCGGCGCAGACTGGCTGACCAGCGCTCCCGCGCCTGCGCCAGAACATTTTAATATTATGGACCCGTTCCATAAGACGCTGATCCCGCTGGACAGCTGGGTCACTGAAGGGATCGACTGGGTCGTTACGCATTTCCGCCCCGTTTTCCAGGGCATCCGTGTACCGGTGGATTACATTCTCAATGGCTTCCAGCAGTTGTTGCTGGGTATGCCAGCTCCGGTGGCGATTATCATTTTCGCACTGATCGCCTGGCAGATCTCCGGCCTGGGGATGGGGGCCGCCACGCTGGTGTCCCTGATTGCCATCGGCGCGATTGGCGCCTGGTCACAGGCGATGATTACCCTGGCGCTGGTGCTGACCGCCCTGCTGTTCTGCGTGGTCATCGGTTTGCCGCTGGGGATATGGCTGGCGCGCAGTCCGCGTGCGGCGAAGATTGTCCGCCCGCTGCTGGATGCGATGCAAACGACGCCTGCGTTCGTCTATCTGGTGCCAATCGTGATGCTGTTCGGTATCGGTAACGTGCCGGGGGTGGTAGTGACCATTATCTTTGCCCTGCCGCCGATTGTGCGTCTGACCATTCTGGGGATTAACCAGGTTCCGGCAGATTTGATCGAAGCCTCACGCTCATTTGGCGCCAGTCCGCGTCAGATGCTGTTCAAAGTACAGCTACCGCTGGCCATGCCCACCATTATGGCGGGTGTTAACCAGACGCTCATGCTTGCCCTCTCCATGGTAGTGATCGCCTCTATGATTGCCGTCGGCGGGCTTGGTCAGATGGTGCTGCGTGGTATTGGCCGCCTCGACATGGGGCTGGCAACCGTCGGCGGGGTCGGTATTGTGATCCTCGCTATCATTCTGGACCGCCTGACCCAGGCCGTTGGTCGCGACTCGCGCAGCCGTGGCAACCGCCGCTGGTATACCACCGGTCCCGTTGGGCTTATCACTCGCCCTTTCGTTAAGTAATTCACCCGTTGCCCGGTGGCGCATTGCTTACCGGGCCTACAATTCATTAGCTTACACAAAATCGTTCAAGCTGCATCGCGGCGGCAAACGAATGTATCCCCAGGAGCGTACACGCAGTACGTGACCGGGGTGCATGAGTGCAGCCAACAAAGAGGCAGCTTGAAAGATGAAGTGTAATAAGGAACAACGATGCGACATAACATTCTATTTGCCACAGCGTTTGCCACCCTTGTCTCTACCAGCGCATTCGCTGCCGACCTGCCGGGCAAAGGCGTTACCGTACAGCCGGTGCAGAGCACCATCACCGAAGAAACCTTCCAGACGCTGCTGGTCAGCCGCGCGCTGGAGAAACTGGGTTATACCGTCAATAAGCCAAGCGAAGTTGATTACAACGTCGGTTACACCTCCATTGCCTCTGGCGATGCAACTTTTACCGCCGTGAACTGGCAGCCGCTGCATGATGATATGTACGCCGCTGCGGGCGGAGACAAAAAGTTCTATCGCGAGGGGGTATTCGTGACGGGCGCCGCGCAGGGTTATCTGATCGACAAGAAAACCGCTGAGCAGTACAAGATCACTAACCTCGCCCAGTTGAAAGACCCGAAAATCGCCAAAATCTTTGATACCAACGGCGACGGTAAAGCTGACATGATGGGTTGTTCGCCAGGCTGGGGTTGTGAAGCGGTGATTAACCACCAGAACAAAGCGTTCGATCTGGAAAAAACCGTCGACGTCAGCCACGGTAACTATGCCGCGATGATGGCCGACACCATCACCCGCTTCAAAGAAGGCAAGCCGATTCTGTACTACACCTGGACGCCGTACTGGGTGAGCGACGTGATGAAGCCGGGTAAAGATGTTGTCTGGTTACAGGTGCCGTTCTCTTCCCTGCCGGGCGAGCAGAAAGACATTGATACTAAACTGCCGAACGGCGCGAACTATGGCTTCCCGGTGAACACCATGCACATTGTCGCCAACAAAGCCTGGGCAGAGAAAAACCCGGCGGCGGCGAAGCTGTTCGCCATCATGAAGGTACCGCTGGCGGATATCAACGCGCAGAACGCGATGATGCATGAAGGCAAATCGTCCGAGGCCGATGTTCAGGGTCACGTTGACGGCTGGATCAAAGCCCACCAGCAGCAGTTTGACGGCTGGGTAAAAGAAGCGCTGGCCGCGCAGAAATAACCCACTCGTCGGCCTTAAAGCTGCGCGCCATCAGGCGCAGTAACCACACCAATGCCGGATGGTGGCGCGATGCGCCTTATCCGGCCTATACGCCCTACCTCAACCGCACAATCCATCACTCAACAAACCACTCACATTCATAAACATCCGCTATGATTGATACCCCAGGAAATCATATCTGACTCAAAATAATGACTAAATCCACTCACGGGCTTAGCCCGGCGCTGATTGTTTTAATGTCCGTGGCAACCGGTCTGGCCGTCGCCAGTAACTATTACGCCCAGCCGCTGCTCGACACCATCGCAAACAATTTCTCGCTTTCTGCCAGCTCGGCGGGCTTTATCGTTACCGCCGCTCAGTTGGGCTATGCCGCCGGATTGCTCTTTCTGGTGCCGCTGGGCGATATGTTCGAGCGCCGGACGCTCATCGTCTCCATGACGCTGCTGGCCGCAGGCGGCATGCTGATTACCGCCAGCAGTCAGTCGCTCGGCATGATGATTCTCGGCACGGCGCTCACCGGGCTGTTCTCCGTCGTGGCGCAAATCCTGGTGCCGCTGGCGGCGACGCTCGCCACGCCGGATAAGCGCGGCAAAGTGGTCGGCACCATCATGAGCGGCCTGCTGCTGGGGATTTTACTGGCGCGTACCGTTGCCGGATTGCTGGCGAATCTTGGCGGCTGGCGCACCGTCTTCTGGGTCGCTTCTGTGCTGATGGCGCTGATGGCCGTCGCGCTGTGGCGCGGTTTACCAAAGGTGAAATCAGAAACGCATCTTAACTATCCGCAGCTATTGGGTTCCGTGTTCAGCCTGTTTATCCACGACGGCCTCCTGCGCACCCGCGCGTTGTTAGGCTGCCTGACGTTCGCCAACTTCAGCATTCTCTGGACATCGATGGCCTTTTTACTGGCCGCGCCGCCGTTTAACTATTCCGAAGGGATGATTGGGCTGTTTGGTCTGGCGGGAGCCGCTGGCGCGCTGGGCGCACGTCCGGCGGGCGGTTTTGCCGATAAAGGGAAGTCCCATCTCACCACGACTTTCGGCCTGCTGTTGCTGTTGCTCTCCTGGCTGGCTATCTGGTACGGACACAGCTCGGTGCTGGCGCTGATTATTGGCATCCTGGTGCTGGATCTCACCGTGCAGGGCGTACACATCACCAATCAGACGGTGATTTACCGCGTCCACCCGGATGCGCGTAACCGGCTCACCGCCGGGTATATGACCAGCTACTTTATCGGCGGCGCCGCCGGTTCGTTGATTTCGGCATCGGCCTGGCAGCATGCCGGCTGGGCCGGCGTTTGTCTGGCCGGTACCACCGTCGCCGCGCTCAATCTGCTGGTCTGGTGGCGAGGTTTTCACCGACAAGAAGCCGCAAATTAAGCAGATGGCAAGCGTTTACCTTTGATTGAGCTCCCCAGGGTGTTAAGGCGTCCCCCACTCTGTTAAGGTTATATGATTCATTTATGCTGGTTATTTTAACATCGGTGACGAATCAGATAATCTTATGGAAAGCCCTGCACCCCAGTCTGAGCCCCGTCCGGCAACATTAACGGAAGGATTCAAAGACAGTTTACCGATAGTCATAAGTTATATTCCGGTGGCGTTTGCGTTTGGCCTTAACGCCACCCGTCTGGGCTTTACTCCCCTCGAAAGCGTTTTTTTCTCCTGCATTATTTACGCAGGCGCCAGCCAGTTCGTCATCACCACCATGCTCGCGGCGGGCAGCACATTATGGGTCGCCGCGCTGACCGTAATGGCGATGGACGTGCGCCATGTGCTGTACGGCCCTTCCCTGCGTAGTCGCATCAGTCAACGGCTCAGTAAACCTAAAACCGCCCTGTGGGCATTTGGCCTCACCGATGAAGTGTTTGCTGCCGCCACGGCCAAACTGGTGCGGGATAACCGTCGCTGGAGTGAAAACTGGATGATCGGCATCGCGTTCTGCTCCTGGGCCTCCTGGGTGCTCGGCACGGTCATTGGCGCATTTTCCGGGAGCGGATTGCTGAAAGGCTTCCCCGCCGTTGAGGCGGCATTAGGTTTTATGCTGCCAGCCCTGTTTATGAGCTTTTTGCTCGCCTCTTTTCAACGCAAACAAACGCTGTGCGTCACGGCGGCGTTAATCGGCGCGCTGGCAGGCGTCACGCTGTTTTCCATTCCTGCGGCTATCCTGGCGGGTATCGCCAGCGGGTGTCTGACCGCCTTGATCCAGTCGTTCTGGCAAGGAGCGCCCGATGAGTTATGAGGTTTTGCTGCTGGGGCTGCTGGTCGGCTGCGCCAATTATTGTTTTCGTTATTTACCGCTTCGTCTGCGAATGGGAAACACCCGCCCCGCCAGGCGCGGGGCAACGGGCGTGTTGCTCGACACCATTGGCATCGCGTCCATCTGCGCCCTGCTGGTGGTGTCTACGGCTCCCGAAGTGATGCACGACGCCAGCCGGTTCATTCCGACGCTGGTCGGGTTTGCCGTCCTGGGCGTCAGTTTCTACAAGACGCGCAGCATCATCATCCCAACGCTACTGAGCGCTCTGGGCTATGGACTCGCCTGGAAGATAGGGGTCATTTTATAACCCAAAAGAATCATTTTAAATTAATAATACATTTACTTTATTTGTCACTGTCGTTACTATATCGGCTGAAATTAATGAGGTCATGCCCAAATGGATAGTTCGTTTACGCCCATTGAACAAATGCTAAAATTTCGCGCCAGCCGCCACGAAGAGTTTCCTTACCAGGAGATCCTTCTGACCCGCCTTTGCATGCATATGCAAGGCAAACTGCTGGAAAACCGCAATAAGATGCTGAAAGCTCAAGGGATTAACGAGACGTTGTTTATGGCGTTGATTACGCTGGAGTCTCAGGAAAACCACAGTATTCAGCCATCTGAACTGAGTTGCGCGCTGGGCTCGTCCCGTACCAACGCAACACGTATCGCAGATGAGTTAGAGAAACGCGGCTGGATCGAACGTCGTGAAAGCGATAACGACCGTCGCTGCCTGCATCTGCAACTGACTGAGAAAGGTCACGCGTTTTTGCGCGAGGTGTTACCGCCTCAGCATCACTGCCTGCACCAGCTATGGTCCTCTCTCAGCACCGCCGAAAAAGATCAACTTGAGCACATCACTCGTAAGCTCCTGACGCGTCTCGATCAGATGGATCAGGATGGCGCCGTTCTTGAGGCGCTACGCTAACGCGTCGACACGCTCAATCATCCAGATTTATAAAAGAAAAAACTGACAGGCCAGCACGTCATACTGCTGGCCTTTCTGACAAAAACGTCGGCCCAGCCGATATGAAAAATAAGATCGTGGAGAACAACATGAGCGCAAATGCGGAGACTCAAACCCCGCAGCAACCGGTTAAGAAGAATGGCAAACGTAAAAGCGCGCTAATCCTTTTAACCTTGCTCTTTATCGCAATTGCCGTGGCATATGGGATTTATTGGTTTTTAGTACTGCGTCATATCGAAGAGACGGATGATGCGTACGTGGCAGGGAACCAGGTTCAAATCATGGCGCAGGTATCAGGCAGCGTGACGAAAGTCTGGGCTGATAACACTGACTTTGTAAAACAGGGCGACGTGCTGGTCACGCTCGACCAGACGGATGCCAGACAGGCATTCGAAAAAGCGAAAACGGCGCTGGCCTCCAGCGTTCGCCAGACGCACCAGTTGATGATCAATAGCAAGCAGCTCCAGGCCAGCATTGAAGTGCAGAAAACCGCACTGGCACAGGCGCAAAGCGACTTTAATCGTCGCGTGCCGCTGGGCAATGCGAACCTGATTGGTCGCGAAGAACTGCAACACGCGCGTGATGCCGTCGCCAGCGCGCAGGCGCAGCTGGATGTGGCAATTCAGCAATATAACGCAAACCAGGCGATGATCCTCGGCAGCAAGCTGGAAGATCAGCCTGCCGTGCAACAGGCGGCCACGGAAGTGCGCAACGCCTGGCTGGCGCTGGAGCGTACCAAAATCGTCAGCCCGATGACCGGCTACGTCTCCCGCCGCGCCGTACAGCCTGGCGCGCAGATTAGCCCGACCACGCCGCTGATGGCGGTCGTGCCTGCCACCAACCTGTGGGTGGACGCGAACTTCAAAGAGACGCAGCTAGCCCATATGCGTATCGGCCAACCGGCAACGGTCATCAGCGATATTTACGGCGATGACGTGAAATACACCGGTAAGGTTGTCGGCCTGGATATGGGGACAGGCAGCGCCTTCTCCCTGCTTCCGGCGCAAAACGCGACCGGCAACTGGATCAAGGTCGTGCAGCGCTTGCCTGTACGTATTGAACTGGATGCGCAGCAACTGGCGCAGCATCCGCTGCGTATCGGCTTATCAACCCTCGTCACCGTGGATACGTCGAACCGCGACGGGCAGGTGCTGGCAAGCCAGGTTCGTAGTACCCCGGTTTCTGAGAGTAACGCACGAGAAATTAATCTCGCTCCGGTCAATAAGCTGATCGAAGAGATTGTGCAGGCCAACGCGGGATAATCCTGAGGTGCGTGTAATGCAACAGCAAAAACCGCTGGAAGGCGCGCAGCTGGTCATTATGACGATTGCGCTGTCGCTGGCGACATTCATGCAGGTGCTGGACTCCACCATTGCTAACGTGGCGATCCCCACCATCGCCGGGAACCTTGGCTCATCGTTGAGCCAGGGGACATGGGTTATCACCTCATTCGGGGTGGCGAACGCGATCTCCATCCCGATTACCGGCTGGCTGGCGAAACGCGTCGGGGAAGTGAAGCTGTTCATGTGGTCAACCGTCGCCTTTGCCATTGCGTCATGGGCGTGCGGGGTCTCCAACAGTCTGAACATGCTGATCTTCTTCCGCGTGGTTCAGGGTGTCGTCGCAGGGCCGTTAATCCCGCTCTCACAGAGCCTGTTGCTGAATAACTATCCTCCCGCAAAACGTTCTATCGCGCTGGCGCTATGGTCGATGACGGTGATTGTCGCGCCGATCTGCGGCCCGATACTGGGCGGCTACATCAGCGATAACTATCACTGGGGCTGGATTTTCTTCATCAACGTGCCGATTGGGGTTGCGGTCGTGCTGATGACGCTGCAAACCCTGCGCGGTCGCGAGACTCGCACCGAGCAGCGGCGTATCGACGCTATCGGCCTGGCGCTGCTGGTGATTGGTATCGGCAGTCTACAGATCATGCTTGACCGCGGGAAAGAGCTGGACTGGTTCGCCTCGCAAGAGATTATCATCCTGACCGTGGTCGCCGTCATTGCCATCAGTTTCCTGATTGTCTGGGAGCTGACCGACGATAACCCAATCGTTGACCTCTCCTTGTTCAAGTCGCGTAACTTTACGATTGGCTGTTTGTGTATCAGTCTCGCCTATATGCTCTATTTCGGCGCGATTGTGTTGTTACCGCAGCTGTTGCAGGAGGTATACGGCTATACCGCGACGTGGGCCGGCCTGGCCTCAGCGCCGGTCGGGGTAATCCCGGTGATCCTGTCGCCGATTATCGGACGTTTCGCCCACAAGCTGGATATGCGCAGGCTGGTCACGTTCAGCTTTATCATGTATGCCGTCTGCTTTTACTGGCGTGCGTGGACGTTTGAACCGGGTATGGATTTCGGCGCATCGGCCTGGCCGCAGTTTATTCAGGGCTTCGCCGTAGCCTGCTTCTTTATGCCGCTCACCACCATCACGCTCTCCGGCTTGCCGCCTGAGCGTCTGGCGGCGGCGTCGAGTCTGTCTAACTTTACGCGAACGCTGGCGGGGTCAATTGGTACATCAATCACCACCACCATGTGGACCAACCGTGAAGCGATGCACCATTCGCAATTGACCGAGTCGGTGAATCCGTACAACCCCAATGCCCAGGCGATGTACGATCAGCTACAGGGGCTGGGGATGACTCAGCAGCAGGCGTCAGGCTGGATCGCCCAGCAGATTACCAATCAGGGGCTGATTATTTCCGCCAATGAGATCTTCTGGATGTCGGCCGGGATCTTCCTCGTGCTGCTTGGGCTGGTCTGGTTCGCCAAACCACCTTTCGGCGCGGGCGGCGGCGGTGGAGGCGCGCATTAATAAAAAAGCCAGTTCATGATGAACTGGCTTTTTTTTTGCCGGATGGCGGCTGCGCCTTATCCGGCCTACAGAACGCGCACATTGTAGGCCCGGTAAGCATTGCGCCACCGGGCATAACGCCGGATGGCGGCTGCGCCTTATCCGGCCTACAGAACACACGTTGTAGGCCCGGTAAGCATCGCGCCACCGGGCATAATGCCGGATGGCGGCTGCGTCTTATCCGGCCTACAGAACGCGCACATTGTAGGCCCGGTAAGCATCGCGCCACCGGGCATAATGCCGGATGGCGGCTGCGCCTTATCCGGCCTACAGAGCACGCACGTTGTAGGCCCGGTAAGCATCGCGCCACCGGGCATAATGCCGGATGGCGGCTGCGCCTTATCCGGCCTACAGAACGTACACATTGTAGGCCCGGTAAGCATCGCGCCACCGGGCATTGCATTCTACTAGATATGCAGTTCCTGCAATTTATCTTTCGGCAGGGCCAGCTCTTCGTTGCTGTTGATGCGAACGTCGTGTTCCAGAATATGACGTGCAATATCCTGCGCTTCGCTCAGAGAGTGCATCTGATACGTACCGCACTGATAAACGTTCAGCTCCGGGATCTGATTCTGCTCCTTCACTTTCAGCACGTCAGCCATCGCGGCTTTCCAGGCGTCTGCCACACGTTGTTCGTCAGGCGTACCGATCAGGCTCATGTAGAAACCGGTACGGCAGCCCATCGGGGAGATATCGATAATCTCAACGCCGTTGCCGTTCAGATGATTACGCATAAAGCCAGCGAACAGGTGCTCCAGCGTATGGATACCCTTCTCAGGCATCACTTCTTTATTCGGGATGCAGAAACGCAGGTCAAACACGGTAATGGTATCGCCATGCGGGGTGTTCATCGTTTTCGCGACCCGGACTGCTGGTGCTTCCATCCGGGTATGATCGACTGTGAAGCTATCTAACAACGGCATTTAGCCACCTCCGATAATATTTTTTAAAATAAACTGAACTCTTCGTTCCGGGGCGAGTCTGAGTATGTGAAAGACGCGCATTTGTTATCATCATCCCTGTTTTCAGAGATGAAATTTTGGCCACTCACGAGTGGCCTTTTTCTTTTCTGTCAGGCGTGCTTTTCCAGCCACGCATCAAACGGTTCGGTATCCGCCGCTTCAACCTCAAGCTGACGACGCGTTGACGCCTCACGCTCAGCAATGAAGTCCTCTTCACGCAAAATCTCCAGCGGTTCTTCGCGCAGCAGATTGCGATAAGCCTCGCCCAGCGCTTTGCCGGTGCCGCCAATCCCGGTATCAATCATCGAGCGCAGAATACGCGCTGAGAACGTCAGTTCCGGGTTGTCGAAACAGGCAACCAGTTCATCACATACCTTCTGATAATCCTCTCCCCCGTGGATGCTGTCCAGCGTTTGCGCCACACGTTTCAGGTCGCGGAACAGATCTTTACCCACTTTCGGCAGCGGGAACTGCGCGGTTTCACAGCCAATCCCTAACGTCAGCCCCGGTTTACGCCCTTCCAGAATCACCCGATTCCAGTTCGTGCGCGTACACAGCAGCTCGTCGCTGCTCATTTCCGGCGCATCGGCCAGTACGCACCAGACCATAAACAGATCCAGGAAACGCACCTGCTGCTCGTCCACGCCAATGGGCGAGAACGGGTTAATATCCAGCGAACGCACTTCGATATATTCAATCCCGCCGCGCAGAAGCGCATCTGACGGCGTTTCTCCGCTACGCGTCACGCGTTTAGGGCGGATCGGCGCATACAGCTCGTTCTCAATCTGTAGCACGTTGCTGTTGATTTGCAGGCGTTTACCGTCCTTCTCCAGACCGATCTCCGCATACTCCGTGGACGGCGTTTTGATCGCGCGCTTCAATCCTGCCACATATTCATGCAGATCGTTAAACGTAATTCCAAGATTGCTTTGCGACTTATTGGTATAACCCAGGTCGCTCAAACGCAGCGACGTTGCATACGGCAGGTAGTACATACCGCAGTCCGTTTTTTCAAACGGCAGCGTGGTGGGTTTGCCCTGCAAGAATGAGGAACAAATAGCCGGAGAGGCGCCAAACAGATACGGAATGACCCACCCAAAACGGTAATAGTTACGGATCAGGCGGAAATAGCCTGCGGAAATTTTCTCTTTCGCATCTTCCCCGTCCACGACGCCACACTTCGCCTGCCAGAATGCCATCGGCAGCGAAAAATTGTAGTGTACGCCGGAGATGGTTTGCATCAACGCGCCGTAACGGTTTTTCAACCCTTCCCGATAAAGCGTTTTCAAACGACCAATATTTGACGTACCGTACTGCGCCAGCTCAATATCCTGCCCTTCAGCAATATAGCAAGGCATACTCAGCGGCCACATTCGCTCATCACCCAAATTTCTGGCCGTATAGCGATGCAGATCGCGCATCAATGTGAGCATATGCTGAATATCGCCGTCTACCGGGGTAATAAACTCCAGCAGGGCTTCAGCAAAATCTGTCGTGACCCATTTGTGCGTCAGCGCCGAGCCTAACGCGTCAGGATGACCCGTGGTTGCCAGCGTGCCATCAGCGTTAACACGCAGCGTTTCGCGCTCCAGCCCGCGTTGAATCCCCTTTAGTGCCTGAGGATGCCTTTCCAGCCAGGTCAGAGCCTGTGATACGTCCGGGATCAAATTGACCTCCCGCCTGTCAAAATCGTTTTAATTAGCATAATTGTAATGGTGACGGTAAATGTCTATCCCACAATTAGTGCCACCACATAATGCCCTGAACCGTAGCGGCTGCGACGATAACGTAACGCAACGCTTTACCAAGGCATAAAAAAAAGAGCACTGGCCCCCACGAGATGCGCATCCATCCCGCTAACAGGCACAGCAAATCACCGATAACCGGCGCCCAGCTTAATAATAGTGTGACTGCACCGTAGCGCTTAAGCCAGCCAGTGGCTTTTTCCTGCCAGCGCGATGTTTTGCGCAACGGGAAAAAACGCCCAAGGATAACGTTAGTTAACCCTCCAAGGCTATTACCCATTGTTGCTGTTAAGACTAAGACCCAGGGATGACTTACCCCGGAGACTAACATGGCAACTAAAACAACTTCGGAATTACCGGGCAACAGCGTGGCGCTGAGAAAACTGCTGGCAAACAGTGACAGGAGCGACAGCCCGTCACTCACAATAGTCGAACGTCCACGGCATCCATTCCCGCCGCTCGTGCTGCCTGCAAGCCGAAATCCGCATCCTCAAACACGACGCATTGCGTCGGCACAACGCCCATACGCTCCGCACACAGCAGGAACGTGTCCGGTGCGGGTTTGTGGTGCAGAACATGATCCGCAGCGACAACTGCATCAAAATAACGACGCAGCCCCAGATGGGTCAATAGCGCTTCGGCAATTGCGCTTTCGCTGCCCGTTCCCACCGACAGAGGTCGACGGCCGTACCAGGCTTTAACCACCTCAACCAGCGGCAGAGGCTCTACGCTATCCAGCAACATGCTTTTCACTGCATCAGTTTTTTCTTGCGCCAGCGCATGAGGGTCAAGATCCGCGTGATTCAGTTCGATAATCGACTGCGCGATACGCCAGGTTGGAGAACCGTTAAGCGCCACCATCGCTTGCAGATCAAAGCGAAGACCATAGCGCCCTAATACCTCGTCCCACGCCTTACGGTGCGTCGGCTCGGTATCCAGGATGGTGCCATCCATATCAAAAATCAAACCCGCATAACGTTCGTACATCGTGTTCTCACAAACCAAATGACCAGATGTTACTTTATCGTAATTGACTGATTTTGTCGCTGACAGAGAAATGAGGATTGTTCAGGGTAGAGAGGTAATGGAGGTATTCAGGAGAAGATGGTGCATCCGGGAGGATTACTCGGCTGCGCCTCGCCCTACGGGCCGTTGCTGAAGCAACGTTATCCTCCCTGGTGCTTGCGATAGCTTCGCAGACCATGAAACAACAGCGTAACTGTTATACCGGGGAAGATGGTGCATCCGGGAGGATTCGAACCTCCGACCGCTCGGTTCGTAGCCGAGTACTCTATCCAGCTGAGCTACGGATGC
>NZ_JAOWGA010000018.1:212928-813726 GCF_030333395.1 Citrobacter sp. CK194 | reverse complement strand
GATGGTGCATCCGGGAGGATTCGAACCTCCGACCGCTCGGTTCGTAGCCGAGTACTCTATCCAGCTGAGCTACGGATGCAAATGGCGGTGAGGCGGGGATTCGAACCCCGGATGCAGCTTTTGACCGCATACTCCCTTAGCAGGGGAGCGCCTTCAGCCTCTCGGCCACCTCACCACGCGCCTCTTACGAGTGCTTCGAAGAACTTGTTTCTGCTCATCGTCGCTGCGTGGCGCACATATTACTTTCTGGGACTTATAAGTCAAACAATTTTTCCCGCGCTTTTATCGTTTGCACACTTCACGCTCAATTAGTCTGCAAAAACGGCAAAAAGGGTGTTTTATCAACAGATAAATCGGCGTGTTACACCGCCTGAACGCAGGCAGAAAAACAGAATAGCCAGGAAAGAGCCTACCGGCACGGGAAGCGATACGGAAAAAGAGTGAAGAAAAATGAAAAAGAGAAAGGACGCGAGGAGCAGGTTGCGCCTCATCGGAAGAGATGAGACGCGAAAACCTTAGTAACTGGACTGCTGGGATTTTTCAGCCTGGATACGCTGGTAGATCTCCTCACGATGGACAGAGACTTCTTTCGGGGCGTTTACGCCAATGCGCACCTGGTTGCCCTTTACCCCTAAAACTGTCACGGTGACCTCATCTCCAATCATGAGGGTCTCACCAACTCGACGAGTCAGAATCAGCATTCTTTGCTCCTTGAAAGATTAAAAGAGTCGGGTCTCTCTGTATCCCGGCATTATCCATCATATAACGCCAAAAAGTAAGCGATGACAAACACGTAAAGTGTAAGCAGTCACGGCATCACATTCTGTTAAACCTAAGTTTAGCCGATATACACAACTTCAACCTGACTTTATCGTTGTCAATAACGTTGATGCAAACGCCGCAGACCGGGGCCTGCGGCGTTAGATAACGCTTATAGTTATTACAGTTTTGCGCTAACCCAGCCTTTCACACTGGCTAACGCTGCTGGCAGAGCAGCCGCATCCGTACCACCGGCTTGCGCCATGTCTGGACGTCCGCCGCCCTTGCCGCCCACCTGCTGAGCGACCATGCCGACCAGCTCCCCTGCTTTCACGCGGTCGGTCACATCCTTCGACACGCCCGCAATCAGAGAAACCTTACCTTCCGCTACCGTTGCAAGAACGATAACGGTAGAACCCAGTTGATTTTTCAGATCATCAACCATCGTACGCAGCATTTTTGGCTCAACGCCCGCAAGCTCGCTAACCAGCAGCTTCACGCCGTTGATATCAACCGCTTTGCTGGAAAGGTTCGCACTTTCCTGCGCGGCAGCCTGTTCTTTCAACTGCTGCAACTCTTTTTCAAGCTGACGCGTACGTTCCAGTACAGAACGGACTTTTTCGCCCAGATTCTGGCTGTCGCCCTTCAGCAACTGTGCGATATCGCTTAAGCGATCGCTTTCAGCGTGCAGCGTAGCAATCGCGCCTTCGCCCGTAACCGCTTCAATACGACGAACGCCTGCCGCAGTACCGGATTCAGAAACGATGCGGAACAGACCGATATCCCCCGTACGGCTGGCGTGCGTACCGCCACACAGTTCGGTGGAGAAATCGCCCATGCTCAGCACACGAACGCGATCGTCATACTTCTCGCCAAACAGCGCCATTGCGCCTTTAGCTTTCGCCGCTTCAAGGTCCATGATGTTGGTTTCGACCGGCAGGTTGCGACGGATTTGCGCATTCACCAGATCTTCCACCGCACGGATTTCAGACGGTTTCATCGCTTCATTATGCGAGAAGTCGAAACGCAGGACTTTGTCGTTAACCAGCGAGCCTTTCTGCGCTACGTGCGTGCCCAGAATCTGGCGCAGCGCCGCGTGCATCAGGTGCGTCGCAGAGTGGTTCAGGCGAATACGCGCCCGGCGAGCGTCATCCACATCAGCCTGCACCGCATCGCCCACTTTCAGGGAACCGGTCGAAAGCGTACCGATATGTCCAATCGCCTGGCCATATTTTTGCGTATCGCTAACCGCAAACGCGAAGCCTGCGCCTTTCAGTTCGCCTTTATCGCCAACCTGACCACCGGATTCCGCATAGAACGGCGTCTGATCCAGCACGACAACGGCTTCCTGACCCGCGCTAATCGCATCTACCGCTTTACCATCCACAAACAGCGCGGTCACTTTACCGTTCAGTTCCAGATGCTCATAACCTTTAAATTCTGACGCGCCGTCAACGCGGATCATCGCGTTATAGTCTGCGCCAAAACCGCTGGCCTCACGCGCGCGACGACGCTGTTCTTCCATCGCGGCTTCAAATCCCGCTTCATCAACTTTGATGTTGCGCTCGCGGCAAACGTCCGCCGTCAGGTCAACCGGGAAGCCGTAGGTGTCATACAGACGGAAAGCGGTTTCGCCATCCAGCGTGTCGCCGGAAAGCTTCGCCAGCTCTTCGTCCAGCAGCGCCAGACCACGTTCCAGCGTACGGGCAAACTGCTCTTCTTCCGTTTTCAGAACCTGCTCAACCTGCGCCTGCTGGCGCTTCAGCTCTTCACCGGCAGAGCCCATAACGTCAATCAGCGGCCCAACCAGCTTGTAGAAGAAGGTCTCTTTCGCGCCCAGCATGTTGCCATGACGAACCGCACGACGAATGATACGGCGCAGCACATAGCCACGGTTTTCATTCGACGGAACCACGCCGTCGGCGATCAGGAAAGCGCAGGAACGGATGTGGTCGGCAATCACGCGCAGCGACTTGTTGCTCAGGTCGGTCGCGCCAGTCACCTTCGCAACGGCTTCAATCAACGTGCGGAACAGGTCAATTTCATAGTTGGAGTTAACGTGTTGCAATACAGCGGCAATACGCTCCAGACCCATACCGGTATCGACGGACGGTTTCGGCAGCGGTTCCATCGTACCGTCAGCCTGACGGTTGAACTGCATGAAGACGATGTTCCAGATCTCAATATAGCGATCGCCATCTTCTTCCGGGCTTCCCGGAGGGCCGCCCCAGATGTGATCGCCGTGGTCGTAGAAGATCTCGGTACATGGACCGCACGGCCCTGTATCGCCCATCTGCCAGAAGTTGTCGGACGCGTATGCCGCGCCTTTGTTATCACCAATTCGGATGATACGTTCGCGCGGAATGCCGACTTCTTTTTCCCAGATCTCGTAGGCTTCATCGTCAGTTTCATAGACGGTCACCCACAGACGCTCTTTTGGCAGGGCAAACCAGTTTTCACCGGTCAGCAGTTCCCACGCAAACTGAATCGCGTCGTGTTTGAAATAGTCGCCGAAGCTGAAGTTACCCAGCATTTCGAAGAAGGTGTGGTGACGTGCAGTGTAACCGACGTTTTCCAGATCGTTGTGTTTACCACCCGCACGTACGCAACGCTGCGACGTGGTGGCGCGGGAATAATTACGCTTGTCGAGCCCAAGGAAAACATCCTTGAACTGGTTCATCCCGGCGTTGGTAAACAACAAAGTTGGGTCATTGTTTGGCACCAGGGAGCTGCTGGCAACTACCTGATGTCCCTTACTGTGGAAAAAATCGAGAAACGCCTGACGGATCTCAGCGGTGCTCTTGCTCATAATTATCCTGAAATCAAGCTAACGAAATATCATTACCCGCCTCAGCGCTCATATGCCCTGCCCGGCTGGCAATTGAAAAAAGTGGGAATAAGATAAGTTTTCTTTACGGGGAAGTAAAATCCCGTATGCAGTCAATCGTCAAAATTTCGCCATATCTCCTGAATATCCTCCATCAGATAGCCACGATAAAGCAGGAAACGCTGGACTTTGACCTTTTCCGAAAATGCGGCTGGTAAGGGTTCGCCATATTTGCGGATCGCCTGTTCGCGTGCAAGACGCAACCACTCAATCTCGCATTCACGCATTGCGCGTTCAATCGCCTCACGCGCAATGCCTTTTTGATTCAGCTCCTGCCGAATACGTGCCGGGCCATAACCTTTACGGCTGCGGCTGGCGATAAAGCGCGAAACAAAACGATGATCATCAAGGTAGTTGTGCTCATGGCACCAGGCGATAACCCGTTCATAGTCTTCCGGCGCCGCATCGATCTCTTCCGGCCCGTTTTTTCCCATAACCGGTGCGGAGAGTTTACGCCGCAGTTCCTGTTCACTGTGATCGCGTACCGCCAGAATACGTACCGCGCGATCCAGCAGACGGTTATATGCGGGGCGTCGCGGTGTGGATTCACTCATAACAAACCTTCGGAAAAAGAAATGCAAAAAGGGCCGCAAGATATGCAGCCCTTCAAAGTATAAGCCCGATAAGACGCCATAGCGCCGCCACCGGGCAATGCAACGATTAGAAATCTTCGTTAGTTTCTTTCACACCTTCACCGTTGTCATCAACGGAGAAGTCTGGCGTCGAGTCCTGATTGCTCAGCAGCAGCTCACGCACTTTTTTCTCGATCTCTTTGGCGGTCGCCGGATTCTCTTTCAGCCAGGCAGTGGCATTCGCTTTACCCTGACCGATTTTCTCGCCGTTATAGCTGTACCATGCACCGGCTTTCTCGATCAGCTTCTCTTTCACGCCCAGGTCAACCAGTTCGCCATAGAAGTTGATGCCTTCGCCGTAGAGGATCTGGAACTCAGCCTGTTTAAACGGCGCGGCGATTTTGTTCTTCACAACCTTCACGCGGGTTTCGCTACCCACGACGTTTTCGCCCTCTTTCACCGCGCCGATACGGCGGATATCCAGACGAACGGACGCGTAGAATTTCAGCGCGTTACCCCCGGTAGTGGTTTCCGGGTTGCCGAACATGACGCCAATTTTCATACGGATCTGGTTGATGAAGATCAGCAGGGTGTTGGACTGTTTCAGGTTACCGGCCAGCTTACGCATCGCCTGGCTCATCATACGCGCCGCGAGGCCCATATGAGAGTCGCCGATTTCACCTTCGATTTCCGCTTTCGGCGTCAACGCCGCCACGGAGTCAACAACGATAACGTCTACAGCGCCTGAACGCGCCAGCGCATCACAGATTTCCAGCGCCTGCTCGCCGGTGTCCGGCTGGGAGCACAGCAGGTTGTCGATATCGACGCCCAGTTTGCGGGCATAGATAGGGTCCAGCGCATGTTCGGCGTCGATAAACGCACAGGTTTTGCCTTCACGCTGTGCAGCGGCAATCACCTGAAGCGTCAGGGTGGTTTTACCGGAGGATTCCGGCCCGTAGATTTCTACGATACGCCCCATCGGCAGGCCACCCGCGCCCAGCGCGATATCCAGAGAAAGCGAACCGGTGGAGATGGTTTCCACATCCATGGAACGGTCTTCACCCAGGCGCATGATGGAGCCTTTACCGAATTGTTTTTCGATCTGGCCCAGCGCTGCCGCCAACGCTTTCTGTTTGTTTTCGTCGATAGCCATTAACTACTCCTGTCATGAGCCGGGGTCCGCTTGCGCTTGTACCGGATAGTGAATTCTGTACTGTTAGGTGCGATTATACTGTACAGTCATACAGTATCAAGTGTTTTGTAGAAATTGTTGCCAGAGCGTTTTGAGCGCATATTCCGTCGCCTGGCGACGTACGCTGTCACGGTCGCCGCTAAAGCACTCCCGGCGGGTGATCCCCTCGCCCTGCGCGGTTGCGAAACCAAACCAGACTGTGCCGACGGGCTTCACGTCGCTGCCGCCGTCCGGCCCGGCAATACCGCTGATAGAAACGGCATAATCCGCGCGGGCCGCTCTGAGCGCGCCAATCGCCATCTCAATCACCACCGGTTCGCTGACCGCGCCGTGCTGCTCAAGCGTCGGTTCGCGCACGCCAATCATTTGCGCTTTCGCTTCATTACTGTAGGTAACAAAACCGCGTTCAAACCAGGCGGAACTCCCGGCGATATCGGTAATCACTTTCGCTACCCAACCGCCCGTGCAGGACTCCGCTGTCGTTAGCGTTGCGCCGCGCTGTTTCAGCGCCAGCCCTACCACTTCGCTTAACTGCATCAATTCATGGTCAGTCATCATCGCTTAAGGCTCCTGAAAAACGTGCAGCACAAGATAGCACTTTCTGAGCAGATATGGGGACGAGGTGCGGATTTTACGAGGAGGCTTCAGAAAAAAGCCGATGCGAAGCATCGGCCGATCGTACGGTTACTTCATGCTGTTGGCGATGGTCTCAACATTGTGGCGAAACGCTTTTACGTAGCTATCCGCCACGCCGCCTTTTGCCGACAAGGCTTCAGGATACAGCTCGCCGCCCGGCTGCGCGCCCGTCGCGCTGGCGAGCTGTTTTACCAGACGCGGATCGAGCTGATTCTCCATAAACCAGGTGTTCACCCCATCCGCTTTAATCTGCTTAATGAGCGCGGCGACCTGCGCGGCAGAGGCTTCACTTTCAGACGACAGCCCCTGCGGCGCCAAAAACTCAACGCCGTAGGCGCGACCGAAATAACCGAAGGCGTCGTGGCTGGTCAGCACCTTGCGTTTCTCCTGCGGGATCTGGCTAAAGCGCGCTTTCGCCCACGCGTCCAGTTCAGTCAGCTGTGCGATGTAAGGTTTGCCGGAAGCCTCCAGCGCGGCTTTATCCTGCGGGTCGGCGTTGACCAGCCCGGAAAGAATATTCTGCGCATACAGCGCGCCGTTCGCTGCGCTATTCCAGGCGTGCGGATCGGTGACGGTTTCGCCGTCTTCATCCAGCGTATGCGTCTTCACCCCGTCGGAAGCCACCACCAGCGTACCTTTGAAACCGGAGGCTTTTACCAGCCGGTCAAGCCAACCCTCCAGTCCCAGACCGTTCACGACCACCACATCCGCTTTGCTCAACGCCGCGCTGTCTTTCGGCGAAGGCTCGAAGGTATGCGGATCGCCATCCGGCCCAACCAGCGTAGTGACGTTGACATTCTTGCCGCCGACCTCCTGGGTGATGTCGCCGAGAATAGAAAAACTCGTCACCACATTCAGCGTTTTCGCCAGCGCGCCTTGCGTCATCAACCCCAACGCGAGCGCAATCATTACCCCTGTACGTTTCATCTTTTCCCCTTGCATTAAAAAAGCGCGCGCAGACTGTCAGCCAGCCTGCTGCGCGTGCCGAATAAAATGGAAATAAAGAACAGCGCGCTGGCGGTCAGCACAATCGACGGCCCGGCGGGTAAACTCACCGCCCAGGAAAGGCTTAGCCCCAGCCATGCACAGACGACGCCGCTGCCGCCGGCAAGCAATAACAGCCCCGGTAACGTGCGCGCCCAGCAGCGGGCCGCAACGGCAGGAAGCATCATCAGCCCTACCGCCATCAGCGTGCCGAGTACCTGAAAGCCAGCCACCAGATTCAACACCAGCAACGAGAGAAACAGCCCGTGCAGCAGCGAAGGCAGCCAGCGCGCGTTAACCTGCAACCATGCGGTATCAAACGCTTCACTCACCAGACCACGATAGAAAATCGCCAGCATGATCAATGTGAATGCGCATACCCCCGCCACGAACAGCGCGGAATCGCGATCGACCGCCAGAATGGAACCAAACAGAAGATGCAGCAGATCGACATTTGACCCGCGCAGCGACACCAGCGTAACCCCCAGCGCCAGCGATCCCAGGTAGAACCCGGCGAAGCTGGCGTCTTCTTTTAGCGGCGTACGGCGACTCACCATTCCCGCCACCAGCGCTACCGTAATCCCGGCGATAAACCCGCCGATGCTCATTGCCAGCAATGACATTCCACTGAGCAGATAGCCCACCGCCACGCCGGGCAGAACCGCATGCGACAGCGCGTCTCCCATCAGGCTCATACGTCGCAGCAGTAAAAAGACGCCAAGCGCCGTCGTGCTGACCGAAAGCGCCAGACAGACCACCAGCGCCCGCCGCATAAAGCCGTATTCAATAAACGGCTGAAAGAAGATATGCCAGATCATGCCACTCTCACCCGCTCGGTCATCCAGTGAGACACGTCCGTATCCAGCCGTAACGTCTGCGGAAAATAACGCGCCACCCGTTCGCTGTCGTGCAGCACCGCCAGCACCGTTTGCCCTCGCTGATACATCTCCAGCATCAGCCCCATCAGTACGTTGCAGGTCTCCTCATCCACGCCGGTAAAGGGTTCATCCAGCATGACCAGCGGCGCTTCCTGCACCAGCACACGGGCAAACAGCATGCGTTGAAACTGACCGCCAGAGAGTTCATCAATGGTCATCGTCGCCATTGCCTCCAGCCCCACGCGCTCAATAGCGTGGGCGACACGCAGACGGGTTTTGCGTTGAAATCCCCCCAGCAGGGAAATAGCAGGCCAGCACCCCATGCTCACCACGTCCTGAACGGTAAGCGGAAACTGCGTCTCCAGCGCGTGACGTTGCGCCAGCCAGCCAATTACCGGGCGGCGTCCGCGCCAGCGAAATGCGCCGCTCACCGGAGGAAGAAAACCGGCCAGCGTTTTCAGCAGCGTTGATTTGCCGCAGCCGTTAGCGCCGATAATCGCCGTCATGCTGCCGCGTTCCAGCGTGCCGGTCAGCGGCGACGTGACCGGCTGTCGCTCGTAACCGGCCACCAGTTGATTCAGGATAATCATGGCAATGCCACCGCCCAGCGCACGGCCAGTCCGATAAACAAAACAAGCGCGATAGCCATCAGCAGGCGAGTCAGAGCCGAAAGAGAGAAGAGTGAAGCAGACATATTCGCACCACAACAAAATGTTATAACATAACAATAATGAAATACGATGCGGATGTAAATTGCCAGGAAAAAAGGGAGTGTGGCGAAATGTTTCAGACGTGAAATAGCGCAGCAGCGCCGCTGCACGCTCCCCTTTCTCTCAGGGAAAAGGGAGCGTAATCCAGACCGGGTAAGCGTAGCCCCCCGGAAAACACACCGCGGCTACTGACTAAACGGCGACGCCGCAGGTACACGCGCCAGCGCGACGGCCTGACCAAGCTGCCAGACCGCCATCGCATAGTGAGTGCTGTGGTTATAGCGCGTGATGGCATAGAAGTTCGGCAACCCGTACCAGTACTGATAGCCCGTACCCACATCCAGACGCAGCAGGCTGGCCTGCTGATGATTGCCCAGCGACTGCTGCGGCGTCAGCCCGGCGGCCGCAAGCTGAGAAATGCTGTACTGGGTTTTAAAGCCGTTCGCCAGCCCTGGCGCCTGACCGTTGGCCGGAACGGCGACCACATCGCCTTTCACCCAACCGTGGGCTTTGAAATAGTTCGCCACGCTGCCGATGGCATCAACCGGGTCCCACAGGTTGATGTGCCCATCGCCGTTAAAGTCCACCGCGTACTGCTTATAGGACGACGGCATAAACTGTCCGTACCCCATCGCACCGGCAAAAGACCCTTTCAGATCCAGCGGGTCGTCCTGTTCATCACGCGCCATCAGCAGGAACGTTTCCAGCTCGCCGGAGAAATACTCCGCCCGACGCGGATAGTTAAACGACAGCGTCGCCAGCGCATCCAGAATTCGCGTTTTACCCATGATGCGGCCCCAGCGGGTTTCCACGCCAATAATGCCGACGATAATCTCCGGCGGGACGCCATAAACCTGCCATGCACGGTTCAACGCATCCTCATATTGATTCCAGAACGCCACGCCGTTTTGCACATTGTCCGGGGTAATAAACTGCTTGCGATAGCGCAACCATGCGCCATTCGGCCCCGCTGGCGGTTGCGTGGTCGGCGCCTGTCTGTCCATCAGTCGCAGAACGTAGTCCAGGCGCTTCGCCTGCGACAGGATCTCCTGCAACTGCTGGCGATTAAAACCGTGCTTGTTCACCATCTTCTCAATGAACTGCTGCGCGTTCGGATTATTGGCGAAATCACCGCCCATCACCATGACATTGTGCTGTGGCTCAAGCAGGAAACCGCCGGACGGCGCTCCCGTTGTCGTTTGAATTTCTGAAGACTGTGGTTTGCTGCTACAGGCAGCAAGCAACGCAAAGAGAGGAAGTAGTGCTACATAACGACGCTTGAACATGAGACATCCATTAAACAGATTCAGCCAGGGGGAAGTATGGTAAAGCATCCCGCTTCGCACAAGGAAGCGCTCTTCACAGAATACGCACTATTCTCCCGTAACATCCCTGTTTTTTTTCTCCGCAACAAACGCAAACTTTCACTTTAAAATATTTATCTTTCATTTTGAGATCAAAATAACACTTTTAAATCTTTCGATCTGATTAAAATAACTCACCAATTGGCAAGATAACAACAAACCCTACAGGAGAGAACAATGATCGAAACCATTACACATGGTGCGGAGTGGTTTATCGGGCTGTTCCAGAAAGGCGGAGAGGTGTTCACCAGTATGGTGACCGGCATCCTTCCGCTTTTGATAAGCCTGCTGGTCATCATGAATGCCTTAATAAACTTCATTGGCCAGCAGCGTATTGAACGTTTTGCCCAGCGCTGCGCCGGGAACCCGTTATCCCGTTACCTGCTGCTGCCGTGCATCGGTACGTTTGTGTTTTGTAACCCGATGACGCTGAGTCTGGGCCGCTTTATGCCAGAAAAATACAAGCCCAGTTACTACGCGGCGGCCTCCTACAGCTGCCACTCGATGAACGGACTGTTCCCACACATCAACCCCGGCGAGCTGTTTGTTTACCTGGGCATCGCCAGCGGCCTGACGACACTCGGCCTCCCGCTTGGCCCGCTCGCCGTCAGCTATCTGCTGGTCGGTCTGGTCACCAACTTCTTCCGTGGCTGGGTGACTGACCTCACCACATCCATCTTTGAGAAAAAAATGGGCATTCAACTTGAGCAGAAAGTCCACCTGGCTGGAGCAACATCATGACGCGTATTCGTATTGAGAAAGGCACCGGCGGCTGGGGCGGCCCGCTTGAACTGGATGCAACCCCCGGAAAGAAAATCGTCTACATCACCGCCGGGACGCGTCCGGGGATTGTCGACAAACTGGCGCAACTAACAGGCTGGCAGGCGGTGGATGGCTTTAAAGAGGGCGAACCGCCTGAGGAAGAGATCGGCGCGGCGATCATCGACTGCGGCGGCACGCTGCGCTGCGGGATTTATCCGAAGCGGCGCATTCCAACCATCAACATCCACTCTACCGGGAAGTCGGGGCCGCTGGCGCAATACATCATGGAAGATATTTACGTCTCCGGGGTGAAAGAAGAGAACATCACGCTGAGCGGCGAGGCGCCTGCAAACGCGCAGCCTGTCGCCTCGCCTGCGGGCCGCGATTACGACGCCAGCAAAAAAATCACCGAACAGAGCGATGGCCTGCTGGCGAAAGTCGGTATGGGGATGGGCTCAGCGGTAGCGGTGCTGTTCCAGTCCGGGCGCGACACCATCGATACGGTGCTGAAAACCATTCTGCCGTTTATGGCGTTCGTCTCGGCGCTGATCGGCATCATTATGGCCTCCGGTCTCGGCGACTGGATCGCTCACGGCCTGGCGCCGCTTGCCAGCCATCCGCTGGGGCTGGTCACGCTGGCGCTCATCTGTTCATTCCCGCTGCTGTCGCCTTTCCTCGGCCCTGGCGCGGTGATCGCCCAGGTTATCGGGGTGCTGATTGGCGTGCAGATTGGTCTGGGTAATATCCCTCCCCATCTGGCGCTGCCCGCGCTGTTCGCGATTAACGCTCAGGCCGCGTGCGACTTTATTCCGGTCGGTTTATCGCTGGCGGAGGCCCGTCAGGACACCGTTCGCGTCGGCGTGCCTTCCGTGCTGGTTAGCCGTTTCCTGACCGGCGCGCCTACCGTTCTCATCGCCTGGTTTGTTTCCGGCTTTATTTATCAATAAGAGGTTCAGAGATGACCGTGATTTACCAGACCACCATCACCCGTATCGGCGAGAGCGCGCCGGACGCGCTCTGCGACAGGATGCTGATTACCTTTCGTGAAGGCGCGCCTGCGGATATCGAAGCGTTTTGCTTTATCCACTGCCACGGCGAGCTGAACGGCACGCTGCAACCCGGCGCACAGTTTCATCTGGGTGAGCATCGCTATCCGGTGACTGCTGTGGGCAGCGTGGCCGAGCAGAATCTGCGTGAACTGGGGCATATCACCCTGCGCTTCGACGGGCTGAACGAGGCGGAATTTCCCGGCACCGTACACGTTGCGGGGCCAGTACCGGACGACATCGCGCCGGGCTGTATTTTGAAGTTTGTGGCTTAAAGGTTTAAGGAGAGAAAAATGAATCAGGTTGCCGTTGTCATTGGTGGAGGCCAGACCCTGGGGGCCTTCCTCTGCCGTGGGCTTGCAGAGGCTGGTTATCGCGTCGCCGTTGTGGATATTCAGAGTGATAAAGCCGCAAATGTGGCGCAGGAGATTAACGCCGCGCTTGGCGAAGGCATGGCGTACGGTTTTGGCGCCGATGCCACCAGCGAGCAGAGCGTTCTGGCGCTCTCTCGCGGAGTCGATGAAATTTTTGGCCGGGTTGATCTGCTGGTCTACAGCGCGGGCATCGCCAAAGCGGCGTTTATCAGCGATTTTCAACTCGGCGATTTCGACCGCTCGCTACAGGTGAATCTGGTGGGGTATTTCCTCTGCGCTCGCGAATTCTCCCGCCTGATGATCCGCGACGGCATTCAGGGACGTATTATCCAGATCAACTCCAAGTCCGGGAAAGTGGGCAGTAAACACAACTCCGGCTATAGCGCGGCGAAGTTCGGCGGCGTGGGCTTAACCCAGTCGCTGGCGCTGGATCTGGCAGAATACGGCATTACCGTGCATTCGCTGATGCTTGGCAACCTGCTGAAATCACCGATGTTCCAGTCGCTGCTGCCGCAATACGCCGCCAAGCTTGGCATCAAGCCGGACGAAGTGGAGCAGTATTACATTGACAAAGTTCCGTTAAAACGCGGCTGTGATTATCAGGACGTACTGGACATGCTGCTGTTTTACGCCAGCGCGAAGGCGTCGTACTGCACCGGACAGTCCATCAATGTGACCGGCGGTCAGGTGATGTTTTAAGAGGTATGATTGCCCGGTGGCGCTGCGCTTACCGGGCCTACGAATATTATGTAGGCCGGATAAGGCGCAGCCGCCATCCGGCAAAATCAAAGGAGCGCATTATGGTTTCCGCACTGATCACCGTCGCCGTTATCGCCTGGTGTGCGCAACTGGCGCTGGGCGGCTGGCAAATCTCCCGCTTTAACCGGGCGTTTGACAAACTTTGCCAACGAGGGCGAGTGGGCGTCGGGCGCTCCGGCGGACGCTTTAAACCGCGAGTGGTGGTCGCCATCGCTCTGGATGACCAGCAGCGCGTCACGGATACCTTATTCATGAAAGGTCTCACCGTCTTTGCCCGACCGGTTAAAATTCCCGCAATACAGGGCAAACATCTTGATGAATTACAGCCTGATGTGATCTTTCCCCATGATTCGCTCTCACAGAATGCACTATCATTAGCGCTTAAACTGAAACATGGGTAATTTCGTTGTGAATGCTAATTGCTTGCGAAATTATCATTTCACAACTTATACATCAGTCAGGGTAATTACGCCTATGAAACCACGTCAGCGTCAGGCTGCTATTCTGGAGCATCTGCAAAAGCAGGGAAAATGCTCGGTTGAGGAGTTGGCCCAGTACTTTGACACCACGGGCACCACCATTCGCAAAGACCTGGTCATTCTGGAAAATGCCGGAACCGTTATTCGCACGTATGGCGGCGTGGTGTTGAATAAAGATGAATCCGACCCGCCTATCGATCACAAAACGCTGATCAACACCCATAAAAAGGCGTTGATCGCACAAGCGGCCGTTCAGTTTATCCACGATGGCGACTCCATCATCCTTGATGCCGGAAGCACCGTGTTGCAGATGGTGCCGATGCTTACCCGCTTTAGCAATATCACCGTCATGACCAACAGCCTGCACATTGTTAACGCCCTTTCGGAGCTGGACAACGAGCAGACCATCCTGATGCCCGGCGGCACATTCCGCAAAAAATCTGCGTCATTTCACGGTCAGCTGGCAGAAAACGCCTTTGAGCAGTTCAGTTTTGATAAACTGTTCATGGGCACCGACGGCATCGATCTCAATGCCGGAGTGACCACCTTTAATGAGGTCTATACCGTCAGCAAAGCGATGTGCAATGCCGCGCGCGAAGTGATTCTGATGGCGGACTCCTCAAAATTTGGGCGTAAAAGCCCCAACGTTGTGTGCAGTCTGGAAAGCGTCGACAAACTGGTTACCGACGCGGGTATCGACCCCGCGTTTCGTCAGGCGCTGGAAGCAAAAGGGATTGAAGTGATCATAACCGGAGAAACCAATGAGTGATGCATTACTGAACGCGGGTCGCCAGACATTACTGCTGGAGTTACAGGAAGCAAGCCGTCTGCCGGAACGCCTGGGCGATGATTTTGTCCGTGCCGCCAATACTATCCTCCACTGCGAAGGCAAAGTGATTGTCTCCGGTATTGGCAAGTCAGGCCATATCGGCAAAAAAATCGCCGCGACTCTCGCCAGTACAGGAACGCCCGCGTTCTTTGTCCACCCGGCAGAAGCGTTACATGGCGATCTCGGCATGATCGAAAGCCGGGACGTGATGCTGTTCATCTCCTATTCCGGCGGTGCGAAAGAGCTGGATCTCATTATTCCGCGCCTGGAAGATAAATCGATAACCCTGCTGGCGATGACCGGAAAGCCAACCTCCCCGCTGGGTCTGGCGGCAAAGGCTGTGCTGGATATCTCCGTTGAGCGTGAAGCCTGCCCGATGCACCTGGCGCCGACCTCCAGCACCGTCAACACCCTGATGATGGGCGACGCGCTGGCTATGGCGGTGATGCAGGCGCGCGGTTTCAATGAAGAGGATTTCGCCCGTTCACACCCTGCCGGGGCGCTGGGCGCGCGTCTGCTCAACAAAGTCCATCACCTGATGCGCCGTGACGATGCGGTGCCGCAGGTTCAGCTCACCACCAGCGTGATGGACGCCATGCTGGAGCTGAGCCGTACCGGATTAGGTCTGGTTGCGGTATGCGACGCGCAGCGCGTTGTGAAAGGCGTCTTTACCGACGGCGACCTGCGCCGCTGGCTGGTTGGCGGCGGCACGCTGGCTACGCCGGTCAGCGAAGCGATGACCCACAACGGCATTACGTTGCAGGAGCAGAGCCGCGCCATCGATGCCAAAGAACTTCTGATGAAGCGCAAGATCACCGCCGCGCCGGTGGTGGATGAAAACGGTAAACTCACCGGCGCAATCAACCTGCAAGACTTCTACCAGGCAGGCATCATCTAACTTTTCAGCCCCAGACGCTTCGCCAGCCGATGCAGGTTGGCGACGTCTGTCTCCAGCGCTCGCGCGCAGGCGGCCCAGTTGTGGTTATTTTGCGCCAGCGCACGGCGAATCATCTCCCGCTGGAAAGCCTCGGTCGCGTCGCGCAAATTGTGATTTGCCGGTAGCGTCGGCGTACTGTCGTCAGGCAGAACGGGAGAAACCTCCTCCTGTAAGGCAAAATGCTGCGCTTCCAGCACCACCTCATCCCCCGCCCGGGTCGCTCTTGCCAGAACCACCGCACGGTGGATCGCATGTTCCAGCTCGCGAACGTTCCCCGGCCAGCCATAGCTCAGCAGGTGGCTACGCGCCCCCGGACTCAGCACCACGCGGGAAAGCCCCAGCCGCAGGCGGCACTGTTCGCAAAAATACCCGGCCAGCAAGACCACATCCTCACCACGCTCACGCAGCGGCGGCACGGAGAGCGGGAACACGCTCAAACGGTGGAACAGGTCGGCGCGAAAACGCCCGGCCAGCACCTCTTCGCGTAAGTCGCGGTTAGTCGCCGCCAGCACGCGCACGTCAACGCGCAGGCTGCGATCGTCCCCGACGCGTTGAATATCGCCATACTGCAAAACGCGCAGCAGTTTCGCCTGCAACGCCAGCGACAGCTCGCCAATCTCATCAAGAAACAGCGTGCCGTTATCGGCCATTTCGAACTTACCGCTACGGTTGCTGATTGCCCCGGTAAACGCCCCTTTGACGTGACCGAAAAGCTCGCTCTCCGCCACGCTTTCCGGCAGCGCGGCGCAGTTCAGATACACCAGCGGGTTCACCGCCCGTGGCGAGCCTTCGTGAATCGCTTTCGCCACCAGCTCTTTCCCGGTTCCCGTTTCGCCGCTGATCAGCACGTTGAGATCCGACCCCGCCACAATCTCAATCTCTTTTTTCAACTGCATCATATTTGGCGACAGGCCGATCATCTGCGTTTCTTTCACCTGTTCGAAAGAGGCGGAAGACCCCGGCAACATATTCTGGCTTTCTAATTGCTCAATAAGCAGCGCATTGCTCAGCGCCCCCGCCGCCAGCGCTGCGATGAGCCGCAGTTCTTCATCGCTGAAAACATCAAACTGATCGGGTTCCATGCCGTCAAGCGTAAGTGCGCCAATCAGGGTTTGCCCGGCGAACAGCGGCAGCCCGATACAGGCGTGTACCTTCAGGCTCTCCTGATCCGGGATCAGCCCGTCATACGGGTCCGGCAGGTCGCTGTCGGCCGGAAAACGCACCACATCCCCGGCACGGGCAATGGCTTCCAGTCGCGGGTGCCCTTCCAGAGTGAAGCGCCTGCCCAGTACATCCTGCGCCAGACCGTCGATCGCCAGCGGAATAAACTGCCGCCCCTCATAGCGCAGCAGCGCCGACGCATCGCACTCCAGCACCTGACGCAGCGTGGTGATCAGGCGCTGAAAGCGGTCCTGATGCCCGATACCACTTTGTAATTCAATGGCGATGCCCGCCAGGACATCAACTGAAAAGCTCATGGCTACCTCATTGTCATTTTGACAATTAATAGTGTCATATTGACAATTAATTGAATAGTCTTTTTGACTACCATTTTATGAGTATAAATCTTTTAATTATTTAAAATCAATCAGTTAAAAAGTTGGCACGCATCCTGCTATTAGCAATACATCTTTCTTAAAAAAACTGTATTTACTGAGGTTGCTATGTCTATTCTGGTTAAAAATAACATTCATTGGGTTGGCCAACGTGACTGGGAAGTTCGTGATTTTCACGGGACCGAATATAAAACGCTGCGCGGCAGCAGCTACAACAGCTATCTCATCCGTGAAGAAAAAAATGTTCTGATCGATACCGTAGACCATAAATTCAGCCGCGAATTCGTGCAAAACCTGCGTAGCGAAATCGACCTGGCCGACATTGATTACATCATTATTAACCATGCGGAAGAAGACCACGCGGGCGCGCTGACCGAACTGATGGCGCAAATCCCGGATACGCCGATCTACTGCACCGCAAACGCCATTGACTCCATTACCGGTCACCACCATCACCCGGAATGGAACTTTAACGTCGTAAAAACAGGCGACACGCTGGATATCGGCAACGGCAAGCAGCTGATTTTTGTTGAAACCCCGATGCTGCACTGGCCGGACAGCATGATGACCTACATGACGGGCGACGCGGTACTGTTCAGTAACGACGCCTTTGGTCAGCACTACTGTGACGAACGTCTGTTCAACGATGAAGTCGATCAGACCGAGCTGTTCGAGCAGTGCCAGCGTTACTACGCCAACATCCTGACGCCGTTCAGCCGTCTGGTTACGCCAAAAATCACCGAAATCCTCGGCTTCAACCTGCCGGTAGATATGATTGCCACCTCTCACGGCGTGGTATGGCGCGACAACCCAACCCAGATCGTTGAACTGTATCTGAAATGGGCGGCGGATTATCAGGAAGATCGCATCACCATTTTCTACGACACCATGTCCAACAACACCCGCATGATGGCCGACGCGATTGCGCAAGGCATCAACGAAGTTGACCCGAACGTGGCGGTGAAAATCTTTAACGTCGCACGCAGCGATAAAAACGAAATTCTGACCAACGTGTTCCGCTCCAAAGGCGTGCTGGTCGGTACTTCTACGATGAACAACGTGATGATGCCGAAAATCGCCGGTCTCGTTGAAGAGATGACTGGCCTGCGCTTTCGTAACAAACGCGCCAGCGCCTTCGGTTCCCACGGCTGGAGCGGCGGCGCGGTAGACCGTCTGTCCACCCGTCTGCAAGATGCCGGTTTCGAGATGTCACTGAGTCTGAAAGCGAAATGGCGTCCTGATATTGATGCCCTGGAACTTTGCCGCCAGCACGGCCGTGATATTGCCCGTCAGTGGGCGCTCGCTCCGCTGCCGGAAACGAATGTGAAAGCGACAACCCAGGAAGAAGAGTGCGCCTGTGCCGCCGCTGCGGCTGACCTCGGCCCAAGCATGCAGTGCAGCGTGTGCCAGTGGATTTACGACCCTGCAAAAGGTGAGCCGTTGCAGGATGTCGCGCCGGGTACGCCGTGGAGCGACGTACCGGATAACTTCCTGTGCCCGGAATGTTCATTAGGTAAAGACGTCTTTGATGTGTTGGCAACGGAGGCAAAATGAGCCGGGGAATTGTCATTATTGGTTCGGGCTTCGCCGCCCGCCAGTTAGTCAAAAACATCCGTAAACAGGACGCGACCGTAGCGCTGACCCTGATTGCCGCTGACAGTATGGACGAGTACAACAAACCCGACCTCAGTCACGTCATCAGCCAGGCGCAGCGCGCCGACGACCTCACCCGCCAGTCGGCGGGGGAGTTTGCCGAACAGTTTAATCTGCGTCTGTTCCCACACACCTGGATTACGGACATTGATGCCGACGCCCATGTGGTAAAAAGCCAGGACAAGCAATGGCAGTTCGACAAACTGGTACTGGCGACAGGGGCATCAGCCTTTGTTCCGCCGGTTGCCGGACGTGAGTTAATGCTCACACTGAATAGCCAACAGGAGTATCGCGCCTGTGAAACGCAACTGCGTGACGCACAGCGCGTACTGATCGTCGGCGGCGGTTTGATTGGTAGCGAACTGGCAATGGATTTCTGCCGTGCGGGTAAAGCCGTCACGCTGATTGACAATGCCGCCAGCATTCTGGCCTCGCTGATGCCGCCGGAAGTGAGCAGCCGTTTGCAGCATCGTCTGACCGATATGGGCGTACATCTGCTGCTGAAATCGCAGTTGCAGGGTCTGGAGAAAACCGCTACCGGTATTCGCGCCACGCTGGATCGCGATCGTCAGGTAGAGGTGGATGCGGTCATCGCCGCGACCGGCCTGCGCCCGGAAACCGCGCTGGCGCGCCGTGCCGGGTTGACCATCAACCGTGGCGTCTGCGTTGACAGCTATCTGCAAACCAGCCACCCGGATATTTATGCGCTGGGAGACTGCGCGGAAATTAACGGTCAGGTTCTGCCTTTCCTGCAACCGATTCAGTTAAGCGCCATGTATCTGGCGAAAAATCTGCTCGGCGGGAACGCGCCGCTGAAGCTGCCCGCCATGCTGGTGAAAATCAAAACGCCGGAATTGCCGTTACATCTTGCAGGCGAAACCCAGCGTTGCGACCTGAACTGGCACATTGCGGCGGAGTCCGAAGGGATGGTCGCCCGAGGCATGAATACCGAAGGTCAGCTTTGCGCCTTTGTGGTGAGCGAAGACCGCATGAAGGAGGCCTTTGCGCTGCTGAAAACGCTACCCGCGTAAGTTCATTGTGCCGGATGGCGGCTGGCCTGCAAATCATGACGCCGTAGGCCTGATAAGCGCAGCGCCATCAGGCAATGTTCGAACATCTTTGCCGGACGGCGGCGTAAACGCCTGATCCGGCCTACGGGAAGCGCCTGTTTGTACGTCGCCATCCGGCGATACTGCCACTGATTTATTAACCTCACGCACACGGAAGTGCGCTGCTGCTTGTCGGTATGCCCCGACACGTTTCGCCCCGCCAGTCCCGGGGCTTTTTTTTATTTTTGCGCCAGCTCGCGCGCTGCGGCGATCGCTCCCTGCCCTAACGACACTCCCCCATCCCCGGCCGGTAAACGCTGTGGGAACAGTAAGGTAAAATCAGCAAGACAGAACGCCAGACGCCTGCACAGCAAGCGGTTATGCAGCACACCGCCGCCGAATACCAGCGTGGTGATCCCGCGTGCGGTCGCTTCCTGGCGCAGCAGCGCGGCGAACCCATGCGCCAGCGCGTCGTGAAAGGCCCACGCCCGCTCCTCGGGAGCGGCCTGCCAGTTCAGCCACTGCCGCCAGAACGTGGCCAAATCCAGCTGGTTGTTTTTAACCGGCATCGTCACCGGATGTTCAACGCGATTGCATCGCGAAGCCAGCGCCTCCAGCGCACAGGCCGCTTCTCCTTCATAACTGAGTGTGTCAGGCGCGCAGCCTGATGCGGCGGCGACGGCATCGAACAGGCGTCCGCACGACGACGCCAGCGGGGCGTTGATTCCGCGCTCAATGGCCCGCGCCAGCACGTTCCACTGCTGTTGTTGCAGCGCAGCCGTTTCTGGATAGTCCCGCCAGTCAGGAACAAAGCGCAGACACTGCGCCAGCAGGTTGCGCCAGGGCTGCTTCGCGGCGAGATCGCCGCCCGCCAGCGCGACGGCGGGCAGGCCGCCAAGATGCTCGCATTCACGGTAATTAACGCGTAAACACTCCCCGCCCCACAGCGCGCCGCCCTCTCCCATACCGATGCCGTCGAGCGTCAGGGCAATCACATCGCCGCCGTTCAACGGCCAGCCGTGCTCGACCATGCATGCCGCCGCATGCGCATGGTGGTGCAATACCGTTTCGGTCGGAAGCGTCATCTCGCAGGCCCACTGACTGGAGACGTAGCCCGGATGCGCGTCGCAGACAACGCGTTGCGGCGTAAAATCGTAAATGTTCTGAATCAAACGCAGCGCGTCACGCCACTGCGTTTGAATGCCGTCATCGCTGAGATCCCCCAGATGCTGGCTTACCACCGCCTGCTCGCCGCGCACCAGACAGAAGGTATTTTTCAGATCGGCGCCCAGACAAAGCATCGGCGGCACATCACGAAATCCCGGCGGCAGCGCGATCGCATCCGGCACATAGCCCCGCGAACGGCGTAGCATTTCGCCGCTGTCACGCACGACCGAGTCATCCATTCGCTGCACGATATCGCGGTTGTGCAACAGAAAACCGTCGGCGATCGCCTTCAGGTCGTCCAGCGCCTGTTGGTTAGTGATGGCCGGCGGTTTACCGCTAAGGTTGCCGGAGGTCATCACCAGCGGACAATTCAGCGCCTGTAAAAGCAAATGCTGGAGCGGATTCGCGGGCAACATTACCCCCACTTCCGCCAGCCCCGGCGCGATCCCCTCGCACAGCGACGCGACATGCTGTTTATCCACCAGCACGATGGGGGCGGCCGGCGTAGTCAGCAGTCGGCGCGCCGCATCCGGCAAGCCTTCCGCATCCGGCAACATTACCGCCAGCGGTTTCGCAGGACGGTGTTTACGCGCCCGCAGCATCGCCACCGCCTCATCGTTTTGCGCATCGCAGGCCAGATGAAAGCCGCCAATACCTTTGATGGCGACAATGCCCCCCGCTTTTAACATCGCGACGGCAGCCTGTAGCGCGGCGTCTTTTTCCGCCCGTGCGCTGCCAGAACGCCACGCCAGATGCGGGCCGCAGGCCGGGCAGGCAACAGGTTGGGCGTGGAAACGGCGGTCGTATGGATCGCGATATTCCGTCGCACACTTCCTGCACAACGGAAACGATGCCATCACGGTAAACGGACGGTCGTAAGGCATCGCACGTATGATCGTAAAACGCGGGCCGCAGTGGGTGCAGTTGATAAAAGGGTAACGGTAGCGCCGCTCGCCGGGCGTATTCATTTCGGCAAGACAGGCCGGGCATGTGGCCGCATCGGGCACAATTTGCGTATTCATCGTTCCGCCCGCGCTATGGCGGATGGAGAAATCGGCAGGCAGTTGAGACCAGGCAAACGGCTCGCTCTCGACGCTGTCAATACGGGCCAGCGGCGGACAATGCTGATGTAACTGCACAATAAACTCCGCCGGATCTTCCTGTAAGCGCACAACCACACCGTCACCGTCGTTACACACATCGCCATGCAGTTGTAACCGCTGCGCCAGTTGCCAGACGTAGGGGCGAAATCCGACGCCCTGCACCTTGCCACGAATACGCAGCTGTACGCCGGAGTGGTTGTTTATTGTCATGAAGTCGTTCCCGCAGTCATCTATCCCGGTTTGCCTGATGGCGCTACGCTTATCAGGCAAACCGGGGATACGAACAGTAGGCCGGATAAGGCAAGACCGCCATCCGGCATGAATACCACTGTATTTTACGCGGTTTTTCAGGAATCAGAAAAGCAAAGACGCGGAGGAGTCCAGCGCCGCACGGCGACGTTTTTCCGCGCTCAGTTGTTCAAGTTTGTTGCGATCGACGCAAATCAGCGCGTGGGTCGGACAGGCCTCCATACAGGCAGGGCCGGCCTCGCGGTGGTGGCAAAGGTCGCATTTGTTGGCCTCCGCTTTTTCCGCCCGGACGTTCAGGCCCGCGCCGCTGTTGCGAATCACCGGACGCACAACCACTTCCATCGCGCCGTATGGGCAAGCGACCACGCAGGTTTTACAGCCAATGCAACGCTCCTGCATCACATGTACAAAACCTTTATCACGGCTGATGGCGCCGTTCGGGCAGACGTTGGCGCACGGCGCGTCTTCACACTGGCGGCACAGCGTCGCCGTGGAGACATTCACACCTTTGATCACATGGATGCGGGGTAAGAAAGTTTCAGGGGTCAGCGACGCGCAGTCCTGGTTTTCCTGATGGGACACCACACAGGCCACTTCACAGGTACGGCAACCAATGCATTTATTGGCGTCGGCAATGATGAAACGGTTCATCAAATTCTCCAGCAATGACAGATTATGTGCCGAAACATTCATAAATCGTGCCAGTTTTTAACTGATTGTTATTGCTTGATATTTGATGATGACGTTGTGACCAGGCACTGTCATCGTCACGAATGACGATGACAAATGACAATGTAAAGCGGGATCAGCGGGCAGGCAGCGGCGCTGCCGAATCGCGCAGGATCAGCGCACCGGTAAAGGTTTTTGGCGGCGTAAATTCACCGCCGTCCAGCATGAAGATAAGACGTCCAATCGTCTCCTGAATCATCTCCGTGACCGGAATTTTAACGCTGGAAAGCGCCGGGATGATATAGGGCGCCATCGCGATGTCGTCGAATCCGATGACCGAGGTCTGCGCAGGCACGCTCATGCCACGCTCGTGTAACTGTTTGATGGCGCCAATCGCCATATCGTCATTACTGGCTACCAGCGCGGTAAAACTCACCTTGCGCGCCAGAAGCGTATCCACCCCTTCAGCACCGCTGGCGGGCGTCCACTTTCCATTGACAATCAATTCGTTATTGATAGCGATGCCGTGTCGCGTCAATGCGTCTTTATACCCTGAGAGACGCTCCACGCCGGTAGGGGAATCCATCGAACCAGTGATAAACGCAATCTCGCGATGCCCCCCGGCGATCAACTGTTCCACCGCGTTAAAACTGGTCTGCTTCTGGTCGCAATAAACGCAGTGGCTGCTGTTTCTTCGCAGCCGACGGTTAAGCACCATAATGGGCTGGGCGTGTGAGTCGATAATGTCGTCAATCTCATCCACGCTGAGAAAACGGGGATAAATCATAATGGCGTCGCAGCGCAGATCGAGCAGATACTGAATCGCCTGACGCTCTTCTTCCGCGCTGTGTTTGCCGTCCGCGAGCAGAAGCTGACGCCCCTTATCCTCTGCCATCCGCGCCGTATGAAACAACAGTTCGCTAAAATAAACGCCGTGGTAAAGGGTGTTCGTCACCACCAGACCGAGGGTCTGCGTTTTCTTCGCCGCCAGACTGCGCGCTAACAAATTGGGTCGATAGCCGCTCTCTTCAATGGCCTGAAACACGCGGTCTTTGGTCTCCTGGCTGACGTAGCCGTTACCTGAAAGCACCCGGGAAACCGTCGCTTTCGACACCCCGGCGCGCTTCGCCACCTCCAGCATCGTCGTCATATTACTCATCCATTAGCACTCAATGACACGCAGTGTACTTCACCGTACCGTTGTTGTCCTTGATGGTAAATCACCGCCCAAAACAACAAGTGATCATTTTCACAATTATAAAAAATGATCGAATTGTGATCTTGTATCACTCAGTGAAACTATTCATGATTTTGTGGAACCGGTTTCCTATTTTGCGTTTCATTGCCCACGTTTTTTTCGCGAAAAGGCGTAAGACGATAAAACTACCCTATTGATAAAACAGGATAAAATCCGATGTCTAAGAATTATGCGGCACTGGCGCGCTCCGTGGTGACGGCGCTGGGCGGTGTGGATAACATCACCGCCGTGACACACTGCATGACGCGTCTGCGTTTCGTTCTCAAAGATGACGCTCAGGTCGACAGCGCGACGTTGAAAACCCTCAGCGGCGTTCTCGGCGTGGTTCGCAGCGACAACCAGTGTCAGGTAATTATCGGCAACACCGTTTCACAGGCGTATCGCGAAGTCGTTAGTCTGCTGCCGACCGATATGCAGCCCGCAGCGCCCGTCGGCAAACCTAAACTCACCTTTAAACGCATCGGCGCGGGAATACTTGACGCGCTGATCGGCACCATGTCCCCGCTGATCCCGGCGATTATCGGCGGATCGATGCTGAAACTGCTGGCCATGATCCTCGAAATGACGGGGCTGCTGGAAAAAGGCGCCTCCACGCTGACCATCCTGACGGTGATTGGCGACGGCGCGTTCTTCTTCCTGCCGCTGATGGTGGCGGCGTCAGCGGCAATCAAGTTCAAAACGAACATGTCGCTGGCGATTGCCATCGCAGGCGTGCTGGTTCACCCGAGTTTTATCGACCTGATGGCGAAAGCCGCCGAAGGTGAACACGTTGAATTTGCCCTGATCCCGGTGACGGCGGTGAAATACACCTACACGGTGATCCCGGCGCTGGTGATGACGTGGTGTCTTTCATACATCGAACGCTGGGTGGATCGCATTACCCCGGCCGTCACGAAAAACTTCCTGAAACCAATGCTGATCGTCCTGATCGCCGCCCCGCTCGCCATTGTTTTAATCGGCCCAATCGGGATCTGGATCGGTAGCGCCATCTCCGCGCTGGTTTACACCATTCACGGCTATCTGGGCTGGCTTTCCGTCGCCATCATGGGCGCGCTGTGGCCGCTGCTGGTCATGACCGGGATGCACCGCGTCTTTACCCCAACCATCATCCAGACCATTGCTGAAACCGGCAAAGAAGGCATGGTCATGCCGTCTGAAATTGGCGCTAACCTGTCGCTGGGCGGTTCCTCTCTGGCCGTCGCATGGAAAACCAAAAACCCGGAACTGCGCCAGACGGCGCTTGCCGCCGCCGCTTCCGCAATTATGGCGGGGATCTCCGAACCAGCGCTGTACGGCGTGGCGGTACGTCTGAAGCGTCCGCTGATTGCGAGCCTGATCAGCGGCTTTATCTGCGGCGCGGTGGCAGGTATGGCCGGGCTTGCCAGCCACTCGATGGCGGCGCCGGGCCTGTTTACCAGCGTCCAGTTCTTCGACCCGGCGAACCCGATGACCATCGCCTGGGTGTTTGGCGTGATGGCGCTGGCCGTGGTGCTCTCTTTTGTTCTGACGCTCCTCCTCGGCTTTGAAGATATCCCCGTGGAAGACGCAGCCGCACAGGCAAGAAAAAACCAGACCGCGCAACCGACTACTGCAAAAGAAGCCAGCATCTGACTGGCGCATATTGAGGATGACTATGTCTGTATTTCCGCAAGGATTTTTATGGGGCGGCGCACTGGCCGCCAACCAGTCTGAAGGGGCATACCGGGAAGGCGGCAAAGGGCTGAGCACCGTCGATATGATCCCGCACGGCGAGCACCGTATGCCGGTCAAACTGGGACTGGAGAAACGCTTTCAACTGCGGGATGACGAATTTTATCCTGGCCATGACGCGATTGATTTTTACCATCGCTATAAAGACGATATCGCCCTGATGGCGGAGATGGGCTTCACGGTGTTTCGCACCTCGATCGCCTGGAGCCGTCTCTACCCTGACGGCGATGAACTGACGCCGAACGAAGAAGGCATCGCGTTTTATCGCGCGGTGTTTGAAGAGTGTAAAAAGCACGGTATTGAGCCGCTGGTCACGCTGTGCCACTTCGATGTGCCGATGCACCTGGTGACGGAGTACGGCTCCTGGCGCAATCGCAAAATGGTGGAATTTTTCACCCGCTACGCGCGAACCTGCTTTGAAGCCTTTGACGGTCTGGTGAAATACTGGCTGACGTTCAACGAAATCAACATCATGCTGCACAGCCCATTCTCCGGCGCGGGCCTGGTGTTTGAGGAAGGTGAAAATCAGGATCAGGTGAAGTATCAGGCCGCGCATCACGAGCTGATTGCCAGCGCGCTGGCGACCCAAATCGCCCATGAGGTCAACCCGCAAAACCAGGTCGGCTGTATGCTGGCGGGCGGTAATTTTTATCCTTACTCCTGTAAACCGCAGGACGTCTGGACCGCGCTGGAGAAAGACCGCGAAAACTTGTTCTTTATTGATGTGCAGGCGCGCGGCGCTTACCCGGCCTATTCCGCCCGCGTTTTTCGCGAGAAAGGCGTGGTGATTGAAAAAGCCCCGGAAGACGACGCTATCCTGAAGAACACCGTCGATTTCGTCTCGTTTAGCTACTACGCGTCACGCTGCGCCTCAGCGGAGATGAACGCCAATAACACCAACGCCGCCAACGTGGTGAAATCGCTGCGCAATCCGCACCTTGACGTCAGCGAATGGGGCTGGGGGATTGACCCGCTTGGTCTGCGCATCACTATGAATATGATGTATGACCGCTACCAGAAGCCGCTGTTTCTGGTGGAAAACGGCCTCGGCGCGAAAGATGAGCCGGACGCGAAAGGTGAGATCCATGATGATTACCGCATCAGCTACCTGCGTGAGCATATTCGGGCGATGGCCGACGCCATTGAAGACGGCGTGCCGCTGATGGGTTACACCACCTGGGGCTGCATCGATCTGGTGTCCGCCTCGACAGGCGAAATGAGCAAACGCTACGGGTTTGTGTATGTCGACCGTGACGACGCTGGCAACGGCACGCTGGCGCGTACCCGCAAAAAATCATTCTGGTGGTACAAGAAAGTGATTGCGAGTAACGGGGAAGATCTGGCGTAGCCCGTTTTGCCGGGTGGCGGCTTCGCCTTACCCGGCCTACAAAAAACGCACCGTATGTAGGCCGGATAAGCGTTAGCGCCATCCGGCATCACAAACGACGCCTACTCCTCGTCCTCAGCAACCAACTGCTCAAATCCACCATTCCCCTGCCACCCTTCAAGATGCTGATAAACCACTTCCACCGCCTCTTTCACCGGCGGCGTCATCGGATAATAAAAACCAACGATATCCGGCTGGATGCCGAGGAAAATCACGTCGCCAACGTCCTCTTTCAGCTGATCCACCAGGTAATTCAACGGCATATTGTGGGTGGTCATCATAAACATTTCGGCGATGTCATCCGGGTCGATGATGCGGATCTCGCCCGGATTCAGCCCCATGTCGGTCGCATCGACAATCAGCAGACGATCCGGGCGCAGTTCGCGGATCGCGACAATATCGTTCTCCGGCGCGCTGCCGCCGTCAATAACAACCCAGTTGCCTTTAGGCTGCGCGGCGCACATCTCGGCCAGTAGTGGCCCGGCGCCGTCATCGCCCATCATACTGTTGCCGACGCACAATAAAACGTCAGTCACGGTGTCTCCTCACCATCAGATAGATGGCGCTTTCCTGATGAATATCGTGGAGCATACTCAGCATCAGCTTGCTCCACGCCTGCTGTTGCGGGCTTTGCGCAGCGAGCGCGCCGTCGAAAGCGCGCGCCAGCATTTGCACATGGTTAAAATCGATGACGATCTCGCCGTACTTCGGCACGCCTTCCATTTTACGTCTGGCCTCGCTTCCCTCTTCCAGAGTTGCAATCCACGCCAGATAATCCTCCCACGGGCAGGTTAACGCCGCTTCCAGGCAGTCGATGACCCCAAGGTGGTGGCCAATCGCCAGGCTGTAATAGACAACCTGCTGCGCCTCGGCAGGCGTCGCATCGTTCTCATCAATAAACTTACGGCTCAGTTGACTGAACACCACCGTTTCACTCATCGGATACGCGCCTCTTCAACCACATGATTCAGGTGGGTGACGATCTCGGTCAGACGCGGATCGTTTTCCGCTTCCAGCCAGCGCGCCACCTGATGTTCACCCTGCCCCAGTTGGGTCAGGTAATCATCGGCGATCTGACGGCCATAGCGATAACCCGCCAGACGACGCGCCGCGCGATCCACCTTCACGCGCAGCGGCTGCACCATATCAGGATGCAGAATCTCTGCCGCCTGCTCGTCCAGTTCACCCGGCGCGCGGGCGTGGATTTTCTGCTCCAGCAAACCCAGCGCCATCGCGAAACCGTACAACGTTGCCGCAGGCGTCGGCGGGCAACCCGGAATGTAGACATCCACCGGTACGATTTTGTCGGTGCCGCCCCAGACGCAGTACAGGTCGTGGAAGATACCGCCGCTGTTACCGCAGGCGCCGTAAGAGATACAGATTTTTGGGTCCGGCGCGGACTGCCAGGCGCGCAGCGCCGGAGAACGCATCGCGCGCGTCACCGCCCCGGTGAACAGCAGAATATCCGCATGACGCGGCGACGGGACGACTTTGATACCAAAACGTTCGGCGTCAAACAGCGGAGAAAGGGTGGCAAAAATTTCAATTTCGCAGCCGTTGCAGCCACCGCAGTCCACGCGGTAGACATACGCCGAACGCTTAATGTTTTTCAGCAAAGACGCCTTCATGCTGGCGATGGATTCATCCACCGTCATCGGCAGCGGAATGCCGTTGGCGTCGCGTGGGCCTAATAAATTGCTCATCAGCTGGCCTCTTTCATATGGCGAGTCAGTTCAATACGGTCGGACGGCACCAGGCATTTCTGACGCTTGCAGTCCGGGCAGGTCTCAAAGCTTTCACGGTGATGTTCCGCGCGGCTGTCGCCATTGTGTTTCAGCAGCGCGATGGCGTAATCAATCTCTTTCTGCACCGCGAAAGGACGGTTGCACACGCGGCAATTGCACAGCGTAAAGCGGGACTGTTGCAGAAAGTCCTCTTTCTTCCACACCGCCAGCTCATATTCCTGCGAGAGTTTAATCGCCGCTGTCGGGCACACTTCTTCACAGCGGGCGCAAAAGATGCAACGCCCGAGGTTGAACTGCCAGGCCAGCTCGCCGGTAACAAGGCAGGTTTCAACCGTCAGCGCATTCGACGGGCAGGCATTGACGCAGGCTGCGCAGCCAATACACTGCTGCGGATTATGCTCCGGTTTGCCACGGAAGTTTTTATCGACCGCAATCGGCTCCAGCGGATACGACGACGTCGGCGCGCCGGTTTTGATAACTTTTTTGATAAAGGTAAACATGGCGATTCCTTATTTCAGCGGCGAGTTTTTACGCTCAATGCTGTAGCGCTCAAGTTCTTTGTACGGCACGACTTTGCTCTTCTTCTTACGCACATCCACCACGGTCATGCGGTCGGTACAGGAGTAGCAAGGGTCGAGGCTACCGATGATCAGCGGCGCGTCGGAGACCGTGTTACCGCGCAGCATATAGCGCAGGGTCGGCCAGTTGGCGTAGGTCGCCGCACGGCAGCGCCAGCGGTACAGCTTCTGGTTGTCGCCGGTCATGCTCCAGTGGATGTCATCCCCGCGCGGCGCTTCGGCAAAGCCCAGCGCAAAACGGTGTGGGATATAGGTAAAGCCTTCCACCATCAGCGGGCCGCCCGGCAGGTTGTCCAGGCCGAAATCGATCATGTTCAGCGCGGTGTACACTTCGTTGATGCGCACTTTCAGACGGGAAATGACGTCACAGCCCTGCTCGCTATGCACTTCCATCGGCAGCAGGCCGTAGCCGACAAACGGGTGATCGGCGCGGGTATCGCGCGCGTGACCGCTGGCGCGCACCATCGGCCCCACGTTACTGAAGTCGCGGGCGATTTCCGGGTCGAGGCGCCCAATGCCGACGGTGCGCTGCTCCATGTTCGGCGTGCTGAGCAGCATATCCACCAGTTCCTGCACCTCGCGGCGCATCTGCTGCGCCAGTTGACGGGTCTGGATCATGTCCTCTTTCAGCAGATCGCGACGAATCCCGCCGATCAGGTTCAGACCGTAGGTTTTACGCGCCCCGGTAAGGATCTCCGCCATCTTCATCGACGTTTCACGCACGCGGAAGAACTGCATAAAGCCGGAGTCAAAGCCGGTGAAGTGACAGGCCAGGCCGAGGTTCAGCAGGTGTGAATGCAGACGCTCCACCTCCAGCAGAATGGCGCGAATCATCTGCGCGCGTTCCGGCACCACGATGCCCATCGCATTCTCGACGGAGGTGGTATAGGCGGTGCTGTGAGCAAAGCCGCAAATGCCGCACACGCGGTCCGACAGGAAGGTGACTTCGTTGTAACCCATACGGGTTTCCGCCAGTTTCTCCATGCCGCGATGGACGTAGAACAGGCGGTAATCGGCGTCGATAATGTTTTCGCCGTCAACAAACAGACGGAAGTGACCCGGTTCATCAGAGGTGACGTGCAGCGGGCCGATCGGCACCACGTTGTTTTTCTTGTCACCCAGCTCGTTGATAAATTCGTAGGTTTCGGCATCGGTGGTCGGCGCCGGGCGTTGACGGTAATCCATGCTGTCTTTACGCAGAGGATAGAGTTCATCCGGCCAGTCATCCGGCAGCACCAGGCGGCGTTCGTCAGGCAGCCCTACCGGAATCAGGCCATACATGTCGCGCACTTCACGTTCGCCCCAGACGGCAGCCGGCACGCGCGGCGTCACGGACGGAAACTCCAGTTTGTTGGCATCGACTTCAACGCGCACGGTAATCCAGCACTTCGTCCCCTGCTCCATCGACAGCACGTAGTAAACGGCATAGTGGCCGCACAGCTGGCGTTCGTCGTTGCCAAACAGTACCGAGAGCCATCCGCCCTGTTTGTAGTAGAGAAACTCCACCACTTCCGGCAGGTAGTTCACCTTCACGGTGAGGGTCAGCTGATCTTTGGTCTGCCAGGCTTCGTCCAGCACCACGCCCGGAAAAGCCTGGTGCAGCGCCGCAAGGTATTGTTGACCTAATTTTTCTTCAGACATGCTCAAACTCTCTTAAATCACGCCACCAGCAAGGAGACGAATGCTAAAAACGCAAACCCAAAACCGGCCCAGGTCACGCGTGAAGTGGCGCAAAAACGCAGGCGCGCCATGCTGTTTTCGAACAGGGCAATCACCAGTACGCCAGCGATCAGCTTGACGATGGCAATCACCAGCGCCAGCAGCAGCCCACCCGCGCTGAAGGTTTCCATCTGTCCCCACGGCAGGAATACGCCGACAAACATTTGCAGCACCACCAGCTGTTTCAGGCTGATGCCCCACTTCAGCACCGCGAAGCCGCTGCCGCTGTATTCGGTCAACGGGCCTTCCTGCAACTCCTGCTCCGCTTCCGCCAGATCGAACGGCAGTTTGCCCATCTCGATAAAGGTGGCGAACGCGCAGGCGCACAGCGCCAGCATCAGCGGAATGCTGCGCGCTGCCGGCCAGTGGTAAATCGTGTCGGTGATATTGCTGATGTGCGTGGAACCGGCCACCTGCGCCGCCACCCACAGGCCGAGCAGCAGGATTGGCTCCACCAGTACGCCGAGCATCGCTTCGCGGCTTGCGCCGATCGCGGTAAACGGACTCCCGGTATCCAGACCGGCAATAGAAAAGAAGAAACGGGCGATCGCAAAGAGGTAGATCAGGGTGATCAGATCGCCCAACTGCGGCAACGGTGAACCAACCGTCACCACCGGCAGCGCGGTCGCGATAGTCAGCATGACGCCGACCATCACAAACGGCGTTAGGCGAAAGACCCAGCCGGAATCGGCAGGCGCAACGCTCTGGCGCCCCAACAGTTTGATCAGGTCGCGATACTCCTGCAAAACGCCCGGCCCGCGACGGTTGTGCAACCGGGCACGCGCCACGCGGGTAATACCGGACAGCAGCGGCGCTGCGGCGAATAACACCAGCGCCTGAATTAACGGATATAACACACTCATTCTCAGGCTCCTCGTGAAACCACAATCACCACCAGCACCGCCAGCTCAATCAGCGCCAGGCGGCGGAACAGAACCGGTGCCGCCGCATTCTGCCAGCCCGGAACCAGCGATACCGGGTTAAGCCATTTACGCAACTTAAGTACCGGGGCAAAGGCCTCTTTCACCGGCATGGCGAAACCGTGGGCGGTAATCACCATCGACTGCTCGTGGTCGTAGCCACAGACCCAGGCCGCGCCGCGTGAACGCGACGGCAGACGGTTGCCTTTGAAAATCGCCATGATGATGAACGGCAGCAGCGGACAGGCGATCAGCAGCAGCGCGATCATCGGCGGAGAAACGGTGGTATTTGCCGTCTCCAGCGGCAGCGGGACGGCAGCGGAAATCAGCGGCAGCAGCCACGGCGCGGCAACGCCGCCCAGCACGCAGCAAATGGCCAGCGCGACGACGCTCACCCCCATCAGGATTGGCGCGCAGCAGGCGTTTTCCGCCTCTTTGGTACGCGGCGCGCCAAGGAACGTAACGCCATAGACTTTCGCCATACACATCACCGCCAGCGCACCGGTAATCGCCAGCCCCACGGCCAGCAATGGCCCTAACAGACGGCCAATGAACGCGCCGCTGTTGCCCAGTTTGAAGAAGGACTGATAGATAACCCACTCACCGGCAAACCCGTTCAGCGGCGGCAGCGCGGCCATCGCCATCAGGCCAATCAGCATCGCGACAGAAATCACCGGCATACGCTTGCCGATGCCGCCCAGTTTTTCAATGTCACGATGACCGGTACGGAACCAAATGCCGCCCGCGCCCAAAAACAGCACGCTTTTGAACAGGCTATGGTTGACCAGATGATAGAGACCACCGGTCAGGCCGAGCGCAATCAGCGCTGGTTGATTAAGGGCAATACCGGTGACGCCCGCGCCCAGACCGAGCAGGATAATGCCGATGCTTTCCAGGGTGTGGTACGCCAGCAGACGCTGAATGTTATGTTCCATCATCGCATACAGACCGCCGACAAACGCGGTGATCATGCCGAGCACCAGCAGCAGAACGCCCCACCACAGCGGCGCATTGCCGCCAATCAGCGATAAAGAGAGAATGCCCAGCAGACCCATTTTCATCACCACGGTAGAGAACAGGGCCGCCGCCGGCGCGCTGGCGTTGGCGTGCGCCTGCGGCACCCAACCGTGCAGCGGGATAATCCCGGCCAGCAGACCAAAACCGACTACGCCGAGCAGCCAGATGTCAGAACCGAGCGGCATCGCCTGGGCGCGCAGATCGAGCAGACGCAGCTCCAGCGTGCCGTAACGCTGCCACACCAGCCAGCAGGCGACAGCCAGCAGCAGCGTACCGATACGCCCCAGCGCAAACCACAGTTTGCCCTCTTTGCTGCAACCGGTAAGAAACACCGCGCACAGCGCCATGATTTCCGCCATCACCACCAGCGTGCCGAGATTGCTGGCGACGACCGCACAAACTGCCGCCGCCATCAGCAGGTTTACCAGCAGCCCGTTGGCTAACACCTGTGGGTGACGATGCCAGTCGATGTTGTACAGGCTGACGAACAGCCCGCACAGCCCCAGCGTAATCAGCCAGATGGCGTTCAGCGGGGTGATTTGTAAACCATGACCGATCAACGGCATCACGCCGCTGACCGCTGTCGCATTCACCAGGACGGAAAAACCCGCCGCCGCAGTATACAGACTGCCGACCGCGCCGCCGACACCGGCGACCCAGCCGCTCAGCGCTTTATGAAAGGAAAACAGAAATGCCAGTACGGCCGCCGCCGCGAACCAGGCCACACCGCTATTGATCAGTGAAATTGCGTTCATTTTGCCTCCCCACTTTGCGCCTGCTGAAACAAGGTGAGATCGCCAAAATCGGTGTTGAAGGTCAGCTCACGTTTGCGCTTGCTGGCGCGGGCGATATCCATGTTATTCACCAGGTGCAACGCGTTGGTCGGACACATCCGCACGCAGGCCGGGCCTTGTTCGTCGAAGCTGCACAGATCGCATTTGACCGCGATGGCGCGCACGCCCGGCACCCAGTCCAGCAGCGTGCTGACGCGTGCCGGCGCGGGAGGCGCCGGCGGGGCTTTCGGTGAATTGGCATTCGCCGGAATATGCAGCGGACGGCTGCCGGAAAATTCAATCGCGCCGAACGGGCAGGCAATGCCACACAGCTTGCAGCTTACGCACAGGCTTTCATTCAACTGTACGGCGCCGTCTACCCGATTGATGGCGTTCACCGGGCACACCACGGCACAGGGCGCATCTTCACAGTGGTGACACAGCTGCGGCGCGGATTCTTTTTCATTGAGCATCACTTTCAGCCGCGGCATTGATTGCAGGCCGTGCTGGCGATGCGTCTCTGAACAGGCTGCTTCACAGGTGTGGCAGCCAATACAGAGCGTGGAGTCAGCAATTACAAAACGATTCACCAGGCATTCCTCAGGTGATAGTCATTTTTGACGAAAACATGTCTGAAAAATGTCATTTTCGACACTTATCGACATTCCCATCCCCTCAAACATTCATATGCAGCGTGAAGCGCACGCCGCGAGTAACAACGGGCAGCGCCTCGTGCTTATGCCGCCGGGCTATTTCCCTTTACCAGTTGACGTAAATTCACCGGGCGATTGTTTTCCACGGCGGTATATAAGCTGTCGTAAACGCTGGCGATTTTTTCGAGATAGTGCTCCAGCACCTGCTCGCGATCGCGGTTACTGACCTTCTCATCAACGAGACCGTCAATGGTCAATTGCGCTTGTGCAATCAACTGCTTATCTTCACCGTCTTTGGTTTCGACGTAATACTCGATGGTGTGGCTGTTAAAACCGTCCGCCAGGGTGACGTAAATCGTGAAGTGCTCGAAAAGCACAAAGCACAGATCTTTGTCCGGCGCACAGCTCATGGCGTGATGCAGACGCGCTTTTGATAAGGTGATCCCCTGAACCAGTGAGTTGCAGTAGATTCGCCACTGGTCCAGCAGGCGATGATGCCGCTGCGCGATGTAATCAGCCTTTTCGCTTATTTCCCAAATAGTCATGTCAGGTTACCCGGTTAGCAGAGATAGCCAGCCTTAAGCATTTTCCATGCCAGTTTTTAAACCTTTATTTTTCATGATGATACAAAAACAACCATCACGTTCGACGCTGTGACGACATGTCATTTCGTCATCGTCGTCATTGTCACAAGCAAGGGAGAAATAACTGGCATATTTATTGCTTATTCAGGGCAATGAATTCGGGAGGCGATATGCACGAAATAACTCTCTGCCAACGGGCACTGGAATTAATTGAACAACAGGCCGCTGCGCACGGTGCAAAACGGGTAACTGGGGTCTGGCTCAAAATTGGCGCATTTTCTTGCGTAGAAACCAGCGCTCTCGCCTTTTGTTTTGATCTGGTATGCCGTGGCACCCTGGCGGAAGGTTGTAAACTCCACCTCGAAGAACAAGAAGCCGAATGCTGGTGCGAGTCTTGTCAGCAGTACGTCACGTTACTGACGCAGCGCGTGCGCCGTTGTCCGCAATGCCAGAGTGACACGCTACGCATTGTGGCCGATGACGGATTGCAGATTCGCCGAATTGAAATAGACAGTAATCCAACGCCGGATAGCGACGCCTGAGCGTCTTATCCGGCCGACAGGAATGGCCTGAGTTGTAGGCTGCATAAAGCAAAGCCGCCATCCGGCAATAGAGTTACCGCAAGATAGAGATCAGGAGTGAGCGATGTGTACAACATGCGGTTGCGGTGAAGGCAACCTTTATATAGAGGGAGATGAGCATAATCCCCATTCGGCGTTTCGTAGCGCGCCTTTTGCCCCGGCGGCTCGCCCGGCGCTGAACATCACCGGCGTGAAGACATCCGCCTTTACCCCGAGCCAGACCGCAGAAGGCGATCTGCACTACGGTCATGGAGAAGCGGGAACCCATGCGCCGGGTATGAGCCAGCGCCGGATGCTGGAAGTCGAAATTGACGTGCTGGACAAAAACAACCGTCTGGCCGAGCGCAACCGCGCCCGCTTCGCCGCCCGCCAGCATCTGGTGCTCAACCTTGTCTCCAGCCCCGGTTCCGGTAAAACCACCCTGCTGACCGAAACGCTGATGAAGTTAAAAGACAGTGTGCCGTGCGCGGTGATTGAAGGCGACCAGCAGACGGTCAACGACGCCGCCCGCATCCGCGCGACCGGTACGCCTGCTATTCAGGTCAACACCGGCAAAGGCTGCCATCTTGATGCGCAAATGATTGCCGATGCCGCTCCGCGTCTGCCGCTGGCCGACAACGGTATTCTGTTTATCGAAAACGTCGGCAACCTTGTCTGCCCGGCCAGCTTTGACCTCGGCGAGCGCCATAAAGTGGCGGTGCTTTCCGTTACGGAAGGCGAAGACAAGCCGCTGAAATACCCGCATATGTTCGCCGCCGCTTCGCTCATGCTCCTGAACAAAGTCGATCTGCTGCCGTACCTCAATTTTGACGTTGAGAAGTGCATCGCCAGCGCCCGGGAAGTCAATCCTGACATTGAGATCATCCTCATCTCCGCCACCAGCGGCGAAGGGATGGATCGGTGGCTGAACTGGCTGGAGGCACAGCGATGTGCATAGGCGTTCCGGGGCAAATTCGCTCCATTGACGGCAATCAGGCGAAAGTCGATGTCTGCGGCATCCAGCGCGATGTCGACCTGACGCTGGTTGGCAGTTGCGATGAGAGCGGTGAGCCGCGTCTGGGCCAGTGGGTGCTGGTTCACGTTGGTTTTGCCATGAGTGTGATTAACGAAGCGGAAGCGCGCGACACCCTCGACGCGCTGCAAAACATGTTTGATGTCGAACCGGACGTCGGCGCTTTGTTGTATGGCGAGGAAAAATAATGCGTTTTGTTGACGAATATCGCGCGCCGGAACAGGTAATGCAGTTGATTGATCACCTGCGTGAACGTGCCGCGCATCTCCCTTATACCGCCGAACGTCCGCTGCGCATCATGGAAGTGTGCGGCGGTCATACGCACGCCATCTTCAAGTTCGGCCTCGACCAGCTGCTGCCCGACAACGTGGAGTTTATCCACGGCCCCGGCTGCCCGGTGTGCGTGCTGCCGATGGGCAGAATTGACAGCTGCGTGGAGATCGCCAGCCATCCTGAGGTGATTTTCTGCACCTTTGGCGATGCCATACGCGTACCGGGGAAACAGGGTTCGCTATTGCAGGCCAAAGCCCGTGGCGCAGATATCCGCATTGTTTATTCGCCAATGGATGCCCTGAAACTGGCGCAGGAAAACCCAACGCGCAAAGTCGTTTTCTTCGGTCTGGGATTTGAAACCACCATGCCGACCACCGCCATCACGCTGCAACAGGCGAAGCTTCGCAACGTGCAGAACTTTTACTTTTTCTGCCAGCACATCACGCTTATTCCAACGCTGCGCAGCCTGCTGGAGCAGCCGGATAACGGAATTGACGCGTTTCTCGCGCCGGGTCACGTCAGCATGGTGATCGGCACCGACGCCTATAGCTTCATCGCGACGGATTTCCATCGTCCTCTGGTGGTGGCGGGATTCGAACCGCTTGATCTACTGCAAGGCGTCGTCATGCTGGTTGAGCAGAAAATAGCCTCCCATAGCCAGGTTGAGAACCAGTACCGTCGCGTGGTGCCGGATGCCGGTAATCTACTGGCGCAACAGGCTATCGCCGAGGTGTTTTGCGTCAACGGCGACAGCGAATGGCGCGGGCTGGGCGTGATTGAATCATCCGGTGTCCACCTGACGCCAGACTACCAGCGGTTTGACGCCGAAGCGCACTTCCGCCCGGCGCCGCAACAGGTGTGCGACGATCCGCGTGCGCGCTGCGGAGAAGTGCTCACCGGCAAGTGCAAACCGCACCAGTGCCCGTTGTTTGGCACGACCTGTAACCCGCAGACGGCGTTCGGCGCATTAATGGTCTCCTCCGAGGGGGCATGCGCCGCCTGGTATCAATATCGTCAGCAGGAGTGTGAAGCATGAACAGCGTACAACTTGCCCACGGCAGCGGCGGTCTGGCCATGCAGCAGCTGATTAACAGCCTGTTTATGGAGGCCTTTGCCAACCCGTGGCTGGCTGAGCAGGAAGATCAGGCGCGTCTTGAACTGGCGCAACTGGCGGCGGAAGGCGACCGCCTGGCCTTCTCCACCGACAGCTATGTTATTGACCCGCTGTTTTTCCCCGGCGGCAATATCGGCAAACTGGCGATTTGCGGCACGGCCAACGACGTGGCGGTCAGCGGCGCGATCCCGCGTTATCTCTCCTGCGGCTTTATCCTCGAAGAAGGTCTGCCGATGGAGACGCTGAAAAGCGTGGTGAACAGCATGGCGGCAACCGCGCGCGAAGCCGGTATCGCCATTGTGACCGGTGATACCAAAGTCGTTCAGCGCGGCGCGGCGGATAAGCTGTTCATCAACACCGCCGGGATGGGGGCGATTCCCGCCAATATTCACTGGGGGGCGCAGACATTAAGCGTGGGAGATGTGCTGCTGGTCAGCGGCACGCTCGGCGATCATGGCGCAACGATCCTCAATTTGCGTGAACAACTGGGGCTGGATGGCGAACTGGTCAGCGACTGCGCAGTATTAACCCCGCTTATTCAGACGCTGCGCGATATTCCAGGCGTGAAAGCCTTACGCGATGCGACGCGCGGCGGCGTGAATGCTGTCGCCCATGAGTTTGCCGCCGCCTGCGGCTTCGGTATTGAGTTGTCTGAATCCGCGCTGCCGGTCAAACCGGCGGTGCGCGGCGTCTGCGAACTGCTGGGGCTGGATGCGCTTAACTTTGCCAATGAAGGCAAACTGGTGATCGCCGTTGAGCGCCAGGCCGCAGACGCGGTGCTTGACGCGCTGCGCGCGCACCCGCTGGGCCGCGATGCGGCGCCGATCGGCGAGGTAGTTGAACGCAGAGGCGTTCGCCTGGCCGGTCTGTATGGCGTGAAACGTACCCTTGATTTACCCCACGCCGAACCGTTGCCGCGTATATGCTAGCGCCTGATGGCGCTGTGCTTATCAGGCCTACGGTTCGACGCAGTTTGTTGGCCGGATAAGGCGTTTACGCCGCCATCCGGCAAAGGCGCCTGATGGCGCTATGCTTATCAGGCCTACGGTTCAACGTAGTTTGTAGGCCGGATAAGGCGTTTACGCCGCCATCCGGCAAAGGCGCCTGATGGCGCTGCGCTTATCAGGCCTACGGTTCGACGCAGTTTGTAGGCCGGATAAGGCGTTTACGCCGCCATCCGGCAAAGGCGCCTGATGGCGCTGCGCTTATCAGGCCTACGGATGGACAGGCCTGCGGTGATACCCAAAATATATTACCTATATCTATAATTTATTTACCGTTTTCGCACTGCATCGCGGTGCTTTTCTGGAAAAGCAACATGTCGTATACACCGATGAGCGATCTCGGACAACAAGGTTTGTTCGACATCACTCGTACATTATTGCAGCAGCCCGACCTGGCGTCGCTCAGTGAAGCGCTTTCGCAACTGGTCAAGCGCTCAGCGCTGGCCGACAGCGCGGCTATTGTGTTATGGCAGCCACAGACACAACGCGCGCGTTATTATGCAACTCGCGAAAATGGTAAACCTGTCGCGTATGAAGACGAAACCGTGCTGGCACACGGCCCGGTTCGGCGCATTCTCTCGCGCCCCGATGCGCTGCACTGCAATCATCATGAATTCAGCGAAACCTGGCCGCAACTGGCGACAAGCGGGCTGTACGGTGAATTTGGCCACTACTGTTTGCTGCCGCTGGCCGCTGAAGGGCGCATTTTTGGCGGCTGCGAATTCATCCGCCAAAACGACCAGCCGTGGAGCGAGAAAGAGTACGAACGTCTGCAAACCTTCACCCAGATTGTCGCAGTAGTCGCTGAGCAAATTCAGTGTCGGGTCAGCAATAACGTTGACTACGATCTCCTGTGCCGTGAGCGCGACAACTTCCGCATTCTGGTGGCGATCACCAATGCCGTGCTTTCACGGCTGGACATCGACGAACTGGTGAGCGAAGTCGCGAAAGAGATCCACCACTACTTTAATATCGATGCCATTAGCATCGTCCTGCACAGCTCCCGCAAAAATAAGCTGAGCATCTATTCCACGCATTATCTGGATGAACATAATCCCGCGCATGAACAAAGCGAAGTGGACGAAGCGGGAACGCTCTCTGAACGGGTTTTCAAAAGCAAAGAGATGCTGCTGATTAACCTGAACGAGCGGGATACGCTTGCGCCGTACGAACGCATGCTGTTCGACACCTGGGGCAACCAGATACAGACCCTGTGTCTGCTGCCGCTGATGTCCGGCAATACAATGCTCGGCGTGCTGAAGCTGGCGCAATGCGAAGAAAAAGTGTTTACCACCGCCAACCTCAAACTGCTGCGCCAGATTGCCGAACGCGTGGCGATTGCCGTGGACAACGCCCTCGCCTATCAGGAGATTCACCGGCTGAAAGAGCGTCTGGTCGACGAGAACCTGGCGCTTACCGAGCAGCTCAATAACGTGGATAGCGAATTTGGCGAGATAATCGGTCGCAGCGAAGCCATGTACAACGTACTCAAGCAGGTGGAGATGGTGGCGCAAAGCGACAGCACCGTCCTGATCCTCGGTGAAACAGGAACCGGTAAAGAGCTGATCGCCAGGGCGATTCATAATCTGAGCGGGCGTAACGCACGGCGAATGGTGAAGATGAATTGCGCGGCGATGCCCGCCGGGCTGCTGGAAAGCGATCTGTTTGGTCACGAGCGCGGCGCCTTTACCGGCGCCAGCGCGCAGCGTATTGGTCGTTTTGAGCTGGCGGATAAAAGCTCGCTGTTTCTTGATGAAGTGGGCGACATGCCGCTGGAGCTACAGCCGAAACTGCTGCGCGTGCTCCAGGAGCAGGAATTTGAACGTCTGGGCAGCAATAAACTGATCCAGACGGACGTCAGGCTGATCGCCGCCACCAATCGCGATCTGAAAAAAATGGTGGCCGATCGTGAGTTCCGCAACGATCTCTATTACCGTCTGAACGTCTTTCCGATCCAGCTCCCGCCGCTGCGCGAGCGCCCGGAGGACATTCCGCTGCTGGTCAAAGCCTTCACCTTTAAAATCGCCCGCCGGATGGGGCGCAACATCAACAGTATTCCTGCCGAAACGCTGCGCACGCTGAGCAATATGGAGTGGCCGGGGAACGTCCGCGAGCTGGAAAACGTCGTCGAGCGCGCCGTTCTGCTGACGCGGGGCAACGTGCTGCAACTCTCGCTGCCGGACATGGGAATGCTCACGCCGGGCGCGCCGCCGGTCGCCACCGAAGTCGCCCAGGAGGGCGAGGATGAATTTCAGCTCATTATGCGCGTGTTGAAAGAGACAAATGGCGTGGTGGCGGGGCCAAAAGGCGCCGCGCAGCGTCTGGGGCTGAAGCGCACCACCCTGCTCTCTCGCATGAAACGATTAGGCATTGATAAAGATGCATTGGTATAGCATCTCTGGCTATACTGGCAGATATCTCAACGAAAGGAGGCAGTATGGCGATATCAGCACGTAATCAACTGACCGGTACGGTTAGCGCAGTCGCAACGGGTGCGGTGAATGATGAAGTTGAACTGACGCTGGCGGGCGGCGCAAAACTGGTGGCGATTGTCACTCACAGCAGCCAGCAGGCGCTGGGTCTGACAAACGGAAAAGACGCCATTGCTTTGATTAAAGCCCCCTGGGTTACTCTGGCAAGCGAAGATTGCGGCCTGAAGTTTTCCGCCCGCAACCAGTTTGCCGGTAGCGTATCTCAGGTGACGGAAGGCGCAGTCAACGCGACTGTACACATCAAAACCGACGCTGGTTTTGAGATTGTGGCCGTTGTCACCAATGAGAGTCAGGAAGAGATGAAACTGGCGCAGGGCAGTCGCGTTATTGCGCTGATTAAGGCGTCAGCGATTCTGATTGCGACCAAAGCGTAATGGTGTTGCCCGATGGCGCTAACGCTTATCGGGCCTACGCAACTGCGATTAACTCCCGCCATCCGGCAAGACACATTTATTTCTTGCGCTGATACTTTTCCGGCAATTCCGGGACGGGGCGTTTGTCATCAATAAGGTGACGGATGGTCAAAATCGGATGGCGCCAGAGCATTCTTGGGCCTGCCCAACGCATGATCTGCTTCATCTCCTCACGCTTCGCGGGCTGATAACAGTGCACCGGACACTGCTTACAGGCCGGTTTTTCCTCGCCAAACACGCACTTATCCAGCCGCTTTTGCGCATAGGCAAACAGCGCATCGTAATGACCTTGCTCGTTTGAGGCCTGCGGGCACTGGCTCTCGTACAGCGCGATCATTTTTTTAATCGTCAGTTTTTCACGAGCAATACGCTTACCGGACATGATGCCTCCACAAATAAGTTGCATAAATAATACACCTTATCTTCTCTCAGGACTATCACCCTAAGGTGACACATCCTTAGCGCCCTACGTAAATAAGAATTATTTTCATTTATCTATACCTTGTGCTATATAACATAGCAAAGGCTATATTCGATGAATAATTAACCGCATTATGATGAGGGATACTATGCCGCACTTGCTCCGTCTGAAATCCATTCTCCTTGCCAGCGCGCTGGCGATGCTTGCGCTGTCGCCTGCTTATGCAAAAGATAAATTTAAGGTCATCACAACGTTTACCGTCATCGCCGACATGGCGAAAAACGTAGCGGGCGATGCGGCGGACGTCAGTTCAATCACGAAGCCTGGCGCGGAGATCCACGAGTATCAGCCGACGCCCGGCGACATTAAGCGGGCGCAGGGCGCGCAGCTGATCCTCTCTAACGGCCTGAACCTGGAGCTGTGGTTCGCCCGGTTCTACCAGCACTTATCCGGCGTGCCGGAAGTTACGGTATCCAACGGCGTGAAGCCGATGGGCATTACCGAAGGGCCGTATAACGGCAAACCCAACCCGCACGCCTGGATGTCGGCGGAAAATGCGCTGATTTACGTGGATAACATTCGCGATGCGCTGGTGAAATACGATCCAGATAACGCCGCGACATACCAGAAAAACGCCGAAAACTATAAAGCCCAAATCCGCCAGACGCTCGATCCACTACGCGACGCACTGGCGAAGATTCCTGCCGACAAGCGCTGGCTGGTGACCAGTGAAGGCGCATTTTCCTATCTGGCGCGCGATAACGACCTGAAAGAGCTGTACCTCTGGCCGATCAACGCCGATCAGCAAGGCACGCCTAAACAGGTACGCAAAGTGATCGACGCGATCAGGGAACATCACATCCCGGCGGTGTTCAGCGAAAGTACCGTTTCCGATAAACCGGCCCGCCAGGTCGCGCGTGAATCCGGCGCGCACTACGGCGGTGTGCTATATGTTGATTCTCTGAGCGCTGCCGACGGTCCGGTGCCGACGTATCTGGATCTGCTGCGCGTCACAACTGAAACCATCGTCAGCGGCATCACTGACGGGCTGAGGAGCCAGAAATGAGTCAATCTGCGATTACCGTTGATCGCGTCACGGTGACGTATCGCAATGGTCACACTGCCCTGCGGGACACAACGTTTCAGGTGCCTGGCGGCTCAATTGCCGCGCTGGTTGGCGTCAACGGTTCAGGGAAATCGACGCTGTTTAAGGCATTGATGGGGTTTGTCCGACTGGCGAAGGGAGAAATCGCCATCCTGCAACAGCCCGTCAACAAAGCGTTGAAGCAGAATCTGATCGCCTATGTCCCGCAATCTGAAGAGGTGGACTGGTCGTTTCCGGTACTGGTGGAAGATGTGGTGATGATGGGGCGCTACGGCCATATGGGGTGGCTGCGCCGCCCCAGCGCGCGCGATCGTGAAAGCGTGGACGCTGCGCTGGCGCGGGTGGACATGCTGGAATATCGCTATCGGCAGATTGGCGAGCTTTCCGGCGGGCAGAAAAAACGCGTCTTTCTGGCCAGAGCCATTGCCCAGGACGGGCAGGTTATTCTTCTGGATGAGCCTTTTACCGGCGTTGACGTAAAAACCGAAGCCCGCATTATTGCCCTGTTGCGCGAGCTGCGCGATGAAGGCCGCACCATGCTGGTTTCAACGCATAACCTCGGCTCGGTAACGGAGTTTTGCGATTACACGGTGATGATCAAAGGCACCGTGCTGGCGAGCGGCCCGACGGAAACCACCTTCACCGCTGAAAACCTCGAACTGGCGTTCAGCGGCGTATTGCGTCATGTGGCGCTGAGCGGCGGCGAGGAGCATATCATCACCGACGACGAGCGCCCCTTTATCTCACGGCGCGCGGCAGGCGGAGGAGAATCATCATGAACTGGCTTGTGGAACCGTTCGGCTACCAGTACATGCTCAACGCCATGTGGGTCTCGGCAATGGTCGGCGGCCTGTGCGCCTTTCTCTCCTGCTATCTGATGCTTAAAGGCTGGTCGCTGATTGGCGACGCGCTTTCCCACTCCATCGTCCCCGGCGTGGCGGGCGCGTATATGCTGGGGCTGCCCTTCTCTCTCGGCGCGTTTCTCTCCGGCGGCCTGGCGGCGGGCAGCATGCTTTTTCTCAACCAGCGTTCACGCCTGAAGGAAGACGCGATTATCGGTCTTATCTTCTCCTCTTTCTTTGGCATCGGGCTGTTTATGGTTTCGCTCAATCCGATGTCGGTCAACATCCAGACCATTATCCTCGGCAACGTGCTGGCTATTGCGCCAGAAGATATTCTGCAACTGGCGATCATAGGTACGGTCTCTCTGGTGATTTTGCTGCTGAAGTGGAAAGATCTGATGGTGACTTTTTTCGACGAAAACCATGCGCGATCGATTGGGCTTAACCCCGCCCGGCTGAAGCTGCTGTTTTTCACGTTGCTGTCGGTCTCCACCGTCGCCGCGCTGCAAACCGTCGGCGCTTTTCTGGTGATCTGTCTGGTGGTCACGCCTGGCGCCACCGCCTGGCTGCTGACCGATCGTTTTCCGCGCCTGTTAACCATCGCCGTCGCCATCGGCAGCCTGACCAGCTTTTTCGGCGCCTGGCTCAGCTACTGGCTGGATGGTGCGACCGGCGGGATCATCGTCGTCCTGCAAACGCTATTGTTTCTGCTGGCGTTTATCTTCGCTCCGAAACACGGCCTGCTTGCCAACCGCCGCCGTGCGCGTCTGAATAAGGAGACCCCATGCGCTTAACTGCCCTACTGGAACCCTTCCAGTTTGATTTTATGATCAACGCGCTCATGGTCTCGGCAATTGTGGCGATCCCCTGCGCGTTATTGTCGGTGTTTCTGGTGCTGAAAGGCTGGGCGTTAATGGGCGACGCCATGAGTCACGCCGTGTTCCCCGGCATTGTGCTGGCCTATATCGCCGGTATTCCGCTGGCCATCGGCGCGTTTATTGCCGGGCTATTCTGCGCGGTTGCCACCGGCTATCTCGACGATAACAGCCGCATTAAGCGCGATACCATCATGGGAATCGTCTTCTCAGGAATGTTTGGCGCAGGGCTGGTGCTGTACGTTTCTATCCAGTCTGAAGTCCATCTGGATCATATTCTGTTCGGCGATATGCTGGGCGTGTCCATCAGCGATATTCTGCAAACGGCGCTGATTGCTCTGGGTATTGCGCTGATTATCGGGCTAAAATGGAAAGACTTTTTACTGCATGCCTTCGATCCACACCAGGCAAAAGCCAGCGGCCTTAATACCTCCCTGCTGCATTATGGTCTGTTGTGCATGATCGCGTTGACCATCGTCGCAACGCTGAAATCGGTGGGGATTATTCTTTCCATCTCGCTGTTAATCGCCCCTGGCGCGATTGCGATTTTGCTGACGCGACGTTTTGCCCGCGCGCTGATGCTGGCGGTCACGCTGTCGGTCGTCACCTCTTTTCTCGGCGTTTATCTGTCGTTTTTCCTCGACAGCGCCCCTGCGCCAACCATCGTAGTATTGTTCACTGCGATCTTCATCGTGGCATTTATTTACGCTACGTTGCGGGAGCGGCGTTCCGAAATGCAGCTCAAACAGCAGTTATAAAAATCAGAAACGGAATAAGGATCGATAAGTCGTCCATCGCTGCTTTCCCTGAAATGCGTATCTCCGTTATCATGTGCCCCTTATGTGATAACAACGAAAAGAAAAAGCATCGCAATCCATTTAAAATCAGGGAACTGGACACGACTCCATGAGTACAATCGATAATCTCGACGCCCATACCCCAATGATGCAGCAGTATCTCAAGCTGAAAGCCCAGCACCCGGAGATCCTGCTGTTTTACCGCATGGGCGATTTTTACGAACTGTTTTACGACGATGCACGCCGCGCCTCGCAATTACTCGATATTTCACTGACCAAACGCGGCGCATCGGCGGGCGAACCGATTCCGATGGCGGGCATCCCGCATCACGCCGTCGAAAACTACCTTGCGAAGCTGGTCAATCAAGGGGAGTCCGTCGCAATCTGTGAACAGATTGGCGATCCGGCCACCAGCAAAGGCCCGGTTGAACGTAAGGTCGTGCGCATCGTTACGCCTGGCACCATCAGCGATGAAGCGCTGTTGCAGGAGCGCCAGGACAACCTGCTGGCCGCCATCTGGCAGGACAGCAAAGGCTACGGTTACGCCACGCTGGACATCAGCTCCGGGCGTTTTCGCTTAAGCGAACCGGTTGACCGTGAAACGATGGCCGCAGAATTACAGCGCACTAACCCGGCAGAACTGCTGTACGCCGAAGATTTTGCCGAAATGGCGCTGATCGACGGCCGCCGTGGTTTACGCCGTCGCCCGCTGTGGGAATTTGAAATCGATACCGCTCGCCAGCAGCTAAACCTGCAATTTGGTACGCGGGACCTGATCGGCTTTGGCGTAGAGAACGCACCACGCGGACTGTGCGCCGCAGGCTGTCTGTTGCAGTACGTCAAAGACACCCAGCGCACTTCACTGCCGCACATTCGCTCCATTACGATGGAACGCCAGCAGGACAGCATCATTATGGATGCCGCCACTCGCCGCAACCTGGAGATCACCCAGAACCTGGCGGGCGGCGTGGACAATACGCTGGCTTCGGTGCTCGACTGCACCGTCACGCCAATGGGCAGCCGTATGCTCAAACGCTGGCTGCATATGCCGGTGCGCGACACGAAAACCCTGATCGAACGTCAGCAGACCATTGGCGCGTTGCAGGATGTGACCAGTGAATTGCAACCGGTGCTGCGTCAGGTGGGCGACCTGGAGCGTATCCTCGCCCGTCTGGCCTTGCGTACCGCCCGACCACGCGATCTCGCCCGTATGCGTCACGCCTTCCAGCAGTTACCGGAACTGCGCGCACAGCTTGAAACCGTAACCAGCGCCCCCGTGCAGAACCTGCGCGAGAAAATGGGCGAGTTTACCGAACTGCGCGATCTGCTGGAACGCGCCATTATCGACGCGCCGCCGGTTCTGGTGCGCGACGGCGGCGTTATTGCGCCGGGCTACAACGAAGAGCTGGACGAATGGCGCGCGCTGGCTGACGGGGCGACCGACTATCTCGATCGTCTGGAAATCCGCGAGCGTGAACGTACCGGGCTGGATACGCTGAAAGTCGGCTTTAACGCCGTACACGGTTATTACATCCAGATCAGCCGTGGGCAAAGCCACCTGGCGCCCATTAACTACGTCCGCCGTCAGACGCTGAAAAACGCCGAGCGCTACATTATTCCCGAGCTGAAAGAGTACGAAGACAAAGTTCTGACCTCTAAAGGCAAAGCGCTGGCGCTGGAAAAACAGCTTTATGACGAGCTGTTCGATCTGCTGCTCCCTCACCTGGCAGAGCTGCAACAGAGCGCCAATGCGCTGGCTGAGCTGGACGTGCTGGTCAACCTGGCTGAACGCGCGTATACGCTGAATTATACCTGTCCGACCTTTAGCGATAAGCCCGGCATTCGTATTACCGAAGGTCGCCATCCGGTTGTCGAGCAGGTGCTGAACGAGCCGTTTATCGCCAACCCGCTGAACCTTTCCCCACAGCGCCGGATGCTGATTATCACCGGGCCGAACATGGGGGGTAAAAGCACCTATATGCGTCAGACCGCGCTGATTGCGCTGCTGGCGTATATTGGCAGCTACGTGCCTGCGCAAAGCGTTGAGATTGGCCCGATCGACCGCATCTTTACCCGCGTAGGCGCGGCGGACGATCTGGCTTCCGGTCGTTCAACCTTCATGGTCGAGATGACCGAAACCGCCAATATTTTGCACAACGCGACCGAAAACAGTCTGGTTTTGATGGACGAAATCGGGCGCGGCACATCGACCTATGACGGCCTGTCGCTGGCGTGGGCGTGTGCGGAAAATCTGGCGAATAAGATCAAAGCGCTGACGCTGTTCGCCACCCACTACTTCGAACTGACGCAGTTGCCGGAGAAAATGGAAGGCGTCGCGAATGTGCATCTGGACGCGCTGGAGCACGGCGATACCATCGCCTTTATGCACAGCGTGCAGGACGGGGCGGCAAGCAAGAGTTACGGTCTGGCGGTAGCTGCGCTGGCGGGCGTGCCGAAAGAGGTGATCAAACGCGCGCGGCAGAAGCTGCGCGAGCTGGAAAGCCTCTCGCCGAATGCCGCCGCGACCCAGGTGGATGGTACGCAGATGTCGCTGCTGTCGGTTGCGGAAGAGACCTCTCCTGCCGTTGAAGCGCTGGAGAACCTCGACCCTGACTCTCTGACGCCACGCCAGGCGCTGGAGTGGATCTACCGGTTGAAGAGTCTGGTGTAAATCAGAAACGCCCGGTGGCGCTACGCTTACCGGGCCTACAAGAAGCATCACAATAAGTAGGCCGGATAAGGCGTCAGCCGCCATCCGGCACAACGCCCGATGCACAGGCCAGCAAAACACCCCCCAATCCGTAGGCCGGATAAGGCGTAGCCGCCATCCGGCACAACGCCCGGTGCACAGGCCAGCAAGACACACCACAATCCGTAGGCCGGATAAGGCGTCAGCCGCCATCCGGCACAACGCCCGGTGCACAGGCCAGCAAGACACACCACAATCCGTAGGCCGGATAAGGCGTCAGCCGCCATCCGGCACAACGCCCGATGCACGAACCAGCAAAACACAACCACAATACGTAGGCCGGATAAGGTGCCAGCCGCCATCCGGCACAACGCCCGATGCACAGGCCAGCAAGACACACCATAATACGTAGGCCGGATAAGGCGTCAGCCGCCATCCGGCTTTTTTATTAACGCTTATCTTCCGCCAGCAGCGGTGGAATGCCCGGCACCATCGGCGCTTGATCAATATCTTTCTGCGTCATGCGAAACGCTTTCGGATAATGTTCACGGCTGGTACGGCGTAGCGGCTCGGTATCACGCCAGGTGTACAGACAATGCTGGCACTGATACACCGTCCAGATCCCTTTGACCGGAGAGGTCGCCATCAATTCAATATGTTCATCAGCGCAACGTGGACAAATCATCTGCTACTCCTTATTTACGGTTGGCCAGCATGGCAGTCAGCTTTTCAGCCCAGGCTTTGGTTTCCGGTAAATCACATACCGGCTGGCTGTAGTGGCCGCGATTATCCGGCGCAACCGGCGTTGTGGCGTCGATGATCAGTTTGTCAGTGATCCCCGCCGGGCTTGAGCCTGGGTCCAGTTCCAGCACCGACATGTTCGGCAGCTGCACCAGATCGCCTGCCGGGTTGACCTTAGACGACAGCGCCCACATCACCTGCGGCAGGTTGAACGGATCGACATCCTCATCAACCATAATCACCATCTTCACATAGCCCAGACCGTGCGGCGTGGTCATTGCCCGCAGGCCGACTGCGCGGGCAAACCCGCCATAGCGTTTTTTGGTCGAGATAATCGCCAGCAGACCGTGGGTATACATGGCGTTAACCGCCTGCACTTCCGGGAACTCCGCTTTCAACTGCTGATACAGCGGCACACAGGTCGCTGGCCCCATCAGGTAGTCAATTTCAGTCCACGGCATCCCGAGGTAGAGCGATTCAAAAATCGGTTTAGTGCGATAAGACACTTTGTCGATGCGCACTACCGTCATATTTCGCCCACCAGAATAGTGGCCGGTAAACTCGCCAAACGGCCCTTCAATTTCACGCTTACGGCTTTCGATCACCCCTTCAAGGATCACTTCTGAACCCCACGGCACATCAAAGCCGGTCAGCGGCGCGGTGGCGATCGGGTATGGGCTTTCGCGCAGCGCGCCCGCCATTTCATACTCAGACTGATCGTATTTCAGCGGAGTGGCGCCCATCAGAGTAATGATCGGATCGTTACCGAGCGTAATAGCAATCGGCAGATCTTCGCCACGCTCTTCCGCCTTATGCAGATGCAGCGCGATATCGTGCATTGGCACCGGTTGCAGGCCCAGCTTGCGCTTGCCTTTCACTTCCATCCGGTAGATACCCACATTCTGCTTGCCAAAGTGATCCGGGTCGAGCGGATCGCGGGAGACGACACAGGCTTTATCCAGATAGAAGCCGCCATCGCCATCGTTGAGGCGAAACAGCGGCAGAATATCAAACAGGTTGATCGCCTCGCCATCAACGGTGTTTTCCGCCCACGCCGGGTTGGCTCGGCGCTCGGGGGCGACGGGGAACGTGTCCCAGCGGCGGATAAATTCATCAATTTGCTTTTTTACTGGCGTATTGGGCGGCAAGCCTAAAGAGATGGCATGGTTCTGCCAGGAACCAATGGTGTTCATCGCCACGCGCGCATCCGTGAAGCCACGGATATTATCGAACCACAGCGCGGGCGCGCCGTCGCCAATGCGCCCGGTTGCGTTAGCCGCAGCAGCCAGATCCGGCTCTGCATTCACTTCTTCACTGATTTTCAGCAGTTGCCCCTGCTCGTCGAGCGCCTGCAAAAAGCTGCGTAAGTCATCAAATGCCATTATTCATTCTCCTGTGAAAAATTCTGCGCCTGCTGCAACCCCTGCCAGCGCCGGGCACGCGGATGCTCCAGACCAAACTGATCCAGCACACGCGCCACAATATGCTGCGTAATATCATCAATGGTTTGCGGATGGTTGTAGAAAGCAGGCATGGGCGGCACCATCGCGACCCCCATGCGAGAAAGGGCGAGCATGTTTTCCAGATGGATCGTGCTGAGCGGCATTTCACGCGGCACCAGCACCAGTTTGCGCCCTTCTTTCAGCACCACGTCGGCGGCACGGCCAACTAACCCCTCGGCATATCCTGCGCGAATCCCCGCCAGCGTTTTCATACTGCAAGGAATAATGATCATGCCGTCGGTGCGAAATGAGCCGGAAGAGATCGTCGCCGCCTGATCCGCCGGGTTATGGCAGTAATCAGCCAGTCCGGCAACATCTCGCGCACTGTAAGGCGTTTCCAGCTCAATGGTCGTTTTGGCCCACTTAGACATTACCAGGTGTGTTTCTACTGTCGGCATTTGCCACAGCGCCTGTAGCAGCGCAATGCCTAGCGGCGCCCCCGTTGCGCCGGTCATCCCCACAATCAGTCTCATCCATCACTCCATTTTGTTCGTATACGAACGTTTTAGATAAAATACGCTACCCGGAATACCTGGACAAGCTTCATTCCCCATAGCCGCACGGAGAGCTAAAAGATTGAGCATTATAAAAATTGCTACAACCCGTTATGATAGCAACAGATATTTTGCCAGGAGCGCACATGGAGTTACGAAACACAGCGTTTCATCTGTTACGTCAGCTTTTTCAACAGCATACGTCCCGCTGGCAGCACGAATTACCGGAACTGACCAAGCCACAGTATGCGGTAATGCGCGCTATTGCTGAGCATCCAGGCATTGAGCAGATTGCCCTAATGGAGGCGGCGGTCAGTACAAAAGCGACGCTGGCGGAGATGCTAAGCCGAATGGAAAGCCGGGGACTGGTGACGCGGGAAAGCGATCCACAAGATAAACGCCGCCGCTTTGTTTATCTTACTGGCGAAGGAGAAACGCTGCTGACCAGCGCCATGCCGTTGGGGGATCGTGTGGATGATGAATTTTTAGGGCGCCTGAGCGACGATGAGCGCAAACAGTTCACGCAGCTGGTGCGCAAGATGATGGGGTAAAGTCAGCCTGGGATATTTTTGTCAGCCCGATAAGTAAAGCGCCATCGGGCAATAAGTGCCAGATGGCGGCTACGCCTTATCCGGCCTACGAACTGACGCCCAAAGAAAAAGGCCAGTCGCGAGACTGGCCTTTTTTTGACGAATAATCACTTACTCACGGAACAGCGCTTCGATATTCAGCCCCTGAGTCTGCAAAATTTCGCGCAGACGACGCAGGCCTTCAACCTGAATCTGACGAACACGTTCACGGGTGAGACCAATTTCACGCCCCACATCTTCCAGTGTCGCCGCTTCATACCCCAGCAGACCGAAACGACGTGCCAGCACTTCACGCTGTTTGGCGTTCAGTTCGAACAGCCATTTGACGATACTCTGTTTCATATCATCATCTTGCGTGGTGTCTTCCGGGCCGTTCTCTTTTTCATCGGCCAGGATATCCAGCAACGCTTTTTCGGAATCACCACCCAACGGGGTGTCTACCGAGGTTATGCGCTCGTTGAGACGAAGCATACGGCTGACGTCATCAACCGGTTTATCCAGTTGCTCTGCTATCTCTTCCGCGCTCGGTTCGTGGTCCAGTTTATGCGACAACTCTCGTGCGGTACGCAGATAGACGTTCAGCTCTTTAACAATGTGAATCGGCAGTCGAATCGTACGGGTTTGGTTCATAATGGCCCGTTCGATCGTCTGGCGAATCCACCAGGTAGCGTATGTTGAGAAACGGAACCCACGTTCAGGGTCAAACTTCTCGACGGCACGGATAAGCCCCAGATTGCCCTCTTCAATCAGGTCCAGCAACGCCAGTCCACGATTGCCATAACGGCGGGCAATTTTTACCACCAGACGCAAGTTACTCTCAATCATGCGACGGCGAGAGGCAACATCTCCACGCAGTGCGCGACGCGCAAAATAAACTTCTTCTTCGGCCGTTAACAGTGGCGAATAACCAATCTCACCAAGGTAAAGCTGAGTCGCGTCCAACACACGCTGTGTGGCCCCTTGCGATAACAGCTCCTCTTCAGCCAGGTCGTTATCACTGGGTTCCTCTTCACTCAAAGCTTTTTCATCAAAAGCCTCTACTCCGTTCTCATCAAATTCCGCGTCTTCATTTAAATCATGAACTTTCAGCGTATTCTGACTCATAAGGTGGCTCCTACCCGTGATCCCTGGACGGAACTAGCAAGTGCAAGCCTGGTTCCGCCGAATTATCGCTGCGGTAAATAGCGCAGCGGGTTTACGGATTTCCCCTTGTAACGAATTTCAAAATGCAAGCGTGTAGAACTGGTTCCGGTGCTACCCATGGTAGCGATTTTTTGCCCCGCCTTAACTTCTTGTTGTTCCCGGACCAGCATCGTATCGTTATGGGCGTAGGCACTCAGGTAATCATCGTTGTGTTTGATGATAATAAGATTACCGTAACCGCGCAGCGCGTTACCGGCATATACGACGCGTCCATCTGCGGTCGCGACAATAGCCTGTCCTTTACTGCCTGCAATGTCGATCCCTTTGTTGCCACCTTCGGTAGCCGCGAAGTTTTCGATCACTTTGCCCTCAGTCGGCCAGCGCCATGTGGAGATTGGCGAACTGGTTGACGTACTGCTTGCAGTCGGTTCGGTTGTGCTCGCTGTTGGTGCCGTTACAGGCGCTGTGACCACGGTCCCAGCAGGCTTGTTGTTCGGCAACATTTTATTAGCACTTTGTTCACCTGAATCCTCAGAATACGTAATTGTCGGTTTCGACGCAACTACAACGGTGGAATTTTGTGCAGGTTTGGTCACAACTCCTTGCTCTACTGCATCCGCCTGCGTAATCGCGTTGCCGCCGGTAATTGGCGTGCCTGAGGCATTGCCGACCTGGAGCGTTTGCCCCACATTCAGGCCGTATGGGGCCGGAACGTTGTTACGCTGAGCAAGGTCGCGGAAATCGTTCCCGGTGATCCAGGCGATATAGAAAAGCGTGTCGCCTTTTTTAACGGTGTATGTGCTGCCGCCGGTGTAGCTGCCTTTCGGAATGTTCCCATACTGGCGGTTGTACACAATACGGCCATTTTCCATTTGCACAGGCTGCTCAGCGACCGGCTGGATCTGCCGGGACTGGGCAACCGGTTGAACAGGCTGCACGGGCTGAATCTGCGGCGTTTGTTGCGCCGTTGTCCCCATTTTGGGCGGTGGCGTGATCAGCATCCCGGAGCTGGTGCTCGACGGGGTATTACCATTAACTGAGCTTACCGGCGCAGGAGGATTCGAAGAATTGGAACAACCTGCCAGCCATAGCGAAACCAGCGACAATGCCGCAATGCGGCTAACGGTGAATTTTGGGCTTCCCGCGCTCATTTATCCCCCAGGAAAAATTTGGTTAACAACCAGTGACGTAATAACCGTGCAAGGCATCGGCCTGGACGCTGGAAACGTCCCCACAATACGCTTACCCTTTATAAAATAACCAGGAAAAATCCGGGTATTAAAGGATGCTTAAGCGAGTTCGCCTTTCACTAAAGGCACAAAGCGGACGGCCTCCACGGTATCGATAATAAATTCGCCTCCCCGGCGACGCACCCGTTTCAAGAACTGATGCTCCTCACCCACGGGTAAAACGAGAATCCCGCCTTCATCCAGTTGCGTCATTAACGCCGTCGGAATTTCCGGCGGAGCTGCCGTCACGATGATGGCGTCAAACGGGGCGCGAGCCTGCCAACCTTGCCATCCATCGCCATGACGAGTTGAAACATTGTGTAAATCAAGCTGTTTCAGGCGACGACGCGCCTGCCATTGCAGCCCTTTAATGCGCTCCACCGAGCACACATGCTGTACCAGATGCGCGAGAATCGCCGTCTGATACCCGGAGCCAGTGCCGATCTCCAGCACTCTGGATTGCGGCGTCAGCTCAAGCAATTCTGTCATTCGCGCCACCATATAGGGCTGCGAAATGGTCTGCCCCTGGCCAATCGGCAAAGCGATATTGTCCCAGGCTTTATGTTCAAACGCTTCATCAATGAATTTTTCACGCGGGACGGCGGCAAGCGCATCCAGCACTTGCTCATCTTTGATGCCCTGAGCGCGCAATTGTTCAAGAAGAGTGTGTACGCGTCTGCTTACCATTGCGCGTCAACTCCCACGCTGTCTAACCAGTCCGAAACCACATCATGCGCGCTATACGCCGTTAAATCCACATGCAGCGGGGTAACGGAGACATAGCCCTCATCCACCGCCGCAAAATCGGTGTCCGGCCCGGCGTCGCATTTGCCGCCCGGCGGGCCGATCCAGTACAGCGTGTTGCCGCGCGGGTCCTGCTGTGGAATAACCTGATCGGCCGGATGGCGGCTGCCGCAGCGGGTTACGCGAATGCCTTTGATTTGATCCAGCGGCAGATCCGGGACATTGATATTCAGAATGCGTCCGGTACGCAGCGGCTCCCGACGTAATGCACGCAAAATAGAGCAGGTTACCGCTGCCGCCGTCTCATAGTGCTGATGGCCGTCAAGCGATACCGCCAGCGCGGGAAAACCCAGGTGACGGCCCTCCATCGCTGCGGCGACGGTCCCGGAATAGATGACATCATCGCCCAGATTGGGGCCCGCGTTAATGCCTGAAACCACAATATCCGGGCGCGGACGCATCAGCGCGTTCACGCCCAGGTAGACGCAGTCGGTCGGTGTGCCCATCTGCACGGCGATATCGCCGTTATCAAAGGTAAAGGTACGAAGCGAGGATTCCAGCGTCAGCGAGTTTGACGCGCCACTGCGGTTACGATCCGGGGCGACGACCTGTACGTCAGCAAACTCACGCAGCGCTTTCGCCAGCGTTTGTATACCGGGCGCGTGGACCCCATCATCGTTACTCAGCAATATGCGCATAATCACCCATTGTGTTAATCAGTTCCCTTACGACGCTGGTGGCGAAACTGCCTGCCGGTAGCCAGAAGCGCAGCTCAACGGTGACGTCATCCCACCAGTTCCAGCGTAATTGTTGCGGATAGAGCAGCATCGCTCTGCGCGCCGCTTCAACCTTTTCGCGCAGCAGTAACGATTGCAGTTCGCCCTCATCCGCAATGGCAGCCTCTTCAAACGCCAGCGCGTCGCGCAGGGTTCCCCACTCGCCGCTACCGGGAAGCGCCGCCGTAATCATCAGTTCTTTTTCGTCAACGCGACGCTGCAATTCCGCCTGTTCTTCCTGCGTGGCCACAAACCAGCTCCCGCGCCCCGCTAATTGTAGCGCATCGCCATCAACAACTTGATTAAAGTCTGGTTTTTTCACGCGTTCGTTGACGATCTGATTAAACAACGCACTGCGGGCCGCCGACAACCAAAAACTGCGTTTATTGCGATCGCGCACCGGCGCATTGCTTTGCGCCCAGCGCAGCGCGCCTTGCAGGTTGCTGCCGCCAATACCGAATCGCTGCGCGCCAAAATAGTTTGGTACGCCGCGCGTATTGATGGCCTGTAGCCGGGCTTCGACATCATCACGATGGCTGACTTCACGCAGCACCAGCGTAAACGCGTTGCCCTTCAGCGCGCCTAAACGCAGCTTACGTTTGTGACGCGCGTACTCCAGCACTTTACAGCCTTCAATCTGGAATGCGCTCAGGTCTGGCATCTCTTTGCCCGGCACGCGCGCGCACAGCCACTGTTCAGTGACGGCATGCTTGTCTTTCTGCCCGGCAAAGCTCACTTCACGGGCATGAATTTTAAGGAATTTCGCCAGCGCATCGGCCACAAAACGGGTGTTACAACCGTTTTTCAGAATGCGAACCAGAATATGTTCGCCTTCGCCATCTGGCTCAAAACCTAAATCTTCAACCACCACAAAATCTTCCGGGTTCGCTTTAAGCAGCCCGGCGCCCTGCGGCTTTCCGTGGAGGTACGTCAGGTTTTCAAACTCGGTCATTTCGCGGCCTTAATCAGTAGCGCCACCGCTTCGCAGGCAATCCCTTCCCCACGCCCGGTGAACCCGAGTTTCTCCGTGGTGGTCGCCTTGACGTTGACATCATCCATATGACAACCAAGATCTTCCGCGATAAACACGCGCATTTGCGGGATATGCGGCAGCATCTTCGGCGCCTGGGCGATAATGGTCACGTCCACGTTACCAAGGGTATAGCCTTTGGCCTGAATGCGTCGCCATGCTTCCCGCAGCAATTCGCGGCTGTCCGCGCCTTTAAAGGCCGGATCGGTATCCGGGAAAAGTTTGCCGATATCGCCAAGCGCCGCCGCGCCGAGCAGCGCATCGGTCAGCGCATGCAGCGCCACGTCGCCATCAGAATGCGCCAGCAGCCCTTTGTCATACGGGATGCGCACGCCACCAATGATAATTGGGCCTTCTCCGCCAAAAGCGTGTACGTCAAAACCGTGTCCGATTCGCATTATGCATTCTCCTGATATACACATCATCCTTCAAGCTGCCTCTTTGTTGGCTGCCTTTGTTCACCCCAGTCACTTACTTATGTAAGCTCCTGGGGATGCACTCAGTTGCCGCCTCGATGCAGCCTGAATGATTTTGTGTCTAGATTGTTCGGGTCAGATAAAATTCTGCAAGCGCCAGATCTTCCGGGCGGGTGACTTTTATATTATCAGCCCGGCCTTCAACCAGCTGGGGATGAAAACCGCAATACTCCAGCGCGGACGCTTCATCGGTAATGGTCGCGCCTTCGTTCAGCGCACGGCTCAGACAATCATGCAGCAGCTCGCGTGGGAAGAATTGCGGCGTTAACGCGTGCCACAGGTCGGTACGCTCTACGGTATGCGCAATGGCGGCTTTACCCGGCTCGGCGCGTTTCATGGTGTCGCGTACCGGAGCAGCGAGGATTCCGCCCGTGCGGCTGGTTTCGCTAAGCGAGAGCAGGCGCGCCAGGTCATCCTGATGCAGACAAGGCCGGGCGGCGTCATGCACCAGCACCCACTGCGCGTCACCGGCCGCCCGTAAGCCTGCCAGTACGGAATCGGCGCGCTCGTCGCCCCCGTCCACGACGGTGACCTGCGGATGTTGCGCCAGAGGAAGTTCGGCGAAGCGGCTGTCGCCAGGGCTGATTGCGATAACGACGCGCGTCACCCGGGGATGCGCCAGCAGCGCATGCACCGAGTGTTCAAGAATGGTTTTATTGCCAATAGAGAGATATTGCTTAGGACATTCCGTTTGCATTCGGCGGCCAAATCCGGCAGCCGGTACCACAGCGCAAACGTCCAATAAAGTGGCTGCCATGTCATTTCCTGGGCTGATTTATCGATTAGTTTGCCCCGCAGCCTGAGCACGTTTAGACGCGTCAGGCACCAGACGGTAAAAAGTTTCGCCCGGTTTGGTCATGCTGAGTTCATTACGCGCGCGCTCCTCGATCGCTTCCTGGCCGCCATTGAGATCGTCAATTTCGGCGAAAAGCTGATCGTTACGCGCTTTAAGTTTCGCATTCGTAGCTTGCTGCGCAGCCACATCATCGTTGACGCGGCTGTAGTCATGTATGCCGTTCTTACCGAACCACAGCGAATACTGCAACCAGACCAGTAAAGTCAGCAGCAGCAGCGTTAGTTTACCCATCCTGCCCCCTGAAAAACGGCACCATCATCCCATAACTTTCCCAGAGACTCTACTCTGAGGCGGGAATGCCGCGACAACGCGGGCAAATGTACCACATTTATCCGCCGATCCGCATATCTCGTGCAGGGAGAACATAATCTTATTGTTGGTTACGGTTTGAATTATGGCCACTCTCGCCCGTCATGAAAAGGGAGGGCTGACCTACCCCAACAGCCACATGAAGAGCGCGCCAAACATCGCGCCTACCGTTAATAGCGTAGCCGTAATGCTGTAGAACAGTTTGCCGCTCATGATTGAATGCAGGGCCACGCCGACCACAACCGCAACGGGCATGAGCGCCAGGAAGAAGGGCCAGGTATAGAGGAAGAAAAACAGCGTGTTAGGGCCATAGATGAGAAAGGGAATTCCCAACGCCAGCAGCCACGAGGCAAAACCGACCACGGCGCCCGGCAGTGACCAGGTTGTGTCGTCGTCGGTCGTGAGGGCATCTGACCTTGTGATAATAATGTTATGGCTATTACGCATATCGAATCCTGTAACCTTGACTCACCGGGCATACAAGCCCGGCGGTGTCTCAGGATCTGATAATATCGCCCTGTCTCAGTAGATCTAATAATTGGGCAACCAAATTTGTTACTAATTGTTCACCATCCAGATGAACTTCAGGCGATTCAGGCGTTTCATATACCGAATCAATGCCGGTGAAATTACGCAGCTCACCCGCCCTGGCCTTCTTGTACAGCCCTTTAGGATCGCGCGCTTCACAGGTTGCCAGCGGCGTATCGACAAAAACCTCGATAAACCGCCCCTCCCCGATGCGCTCGCGCACCATCTGCCGCTCCGCGCGATGCGGCGAAATAAACGCCGTCAGCACCACCAGCCCGGCATCCACCATCAGGTTCGCAACCTCCCCCACCCGGCGGATATTCTCTTTACGGTCTGCGTCGCTAAAGCCAAGATCGCTGCACAGGCCGTGACGGACATTATCGCCATCCAGCAGCCAGGTGCTGACGCCCAGCTTATGCAGGGCCTCTTCCAGCGCGCCTGCAATCGTTGATTTCCCTGAACCGGAAAGTCCCGTAAACCAGACCACTGCCCCTTTATGCCCATGCAGCGCTTCACGATCTTCGCGCGTTACCGCATGGGCATGCCAGACGACGTTTTCGTCATGCAGCGCCATTACTTGCCTCCCAGCAAATCACGCGCGCCCCAGTGCGGGAAGTGGCGACGGATCAGCGCGTTCAGTTCCAGCTCAAAATCGCTGAACCCGGAAGGCGTCGCGGCGGTGTGCTCAATAGGCTCACGCACCAGCCCCGCGCCAACGGTCACGTTGGACAGCCGGTCGATGATGATTAACCCGCCAGTGACCGGGTTCTGCTGGTATGTATCCAGCACTAACGGTTCGTCAAAAGTCAGTTCGACCAGGCCGATACCGTTCAACGGCAGGCTTTCCACCTCGCGCTGGGTCAGGTTGTTGATATCAACCTGATGGCGAATGGCATCGACGCGCGCACGGGTCTTTTTACCGGCAATCTTGATGTCATAACTCTGCCCGGCCGACAGCGGTTGTTCCGCCATCCATACCACATCAACGGCGGCGCTCTGTACGGCTGGCAGGTTTTCGCCTGCATCCAGCAACAGATCGCCACGGCTGATGTCAATTTCATCTTTCAGCACCAGCGTAATCGCTTCACCGGCGTGCGCCTCTTGCAGATCGCCATCAAAGGTGACGATGCGCGCCACGTTGGATTCAACGCCGGACGGCAGAACTTTGACACGCTGCCCGACCTTCACGCTGCCGGAGGCCAGCGTTCCGGCATAACCACGGAAATCGAGGTTCGGACGGTTCACATACTGTACCGGGAAGCGCATCGGCTGGGTGTCGACAACCCGCTGGATCTCAACCGTCTCCAGCACTTCCAGCAGCGTCGGGCCGTTGTACCACGGCATACTGGCGCTCTGGGTCGCGACGTTATCCCCTTCCAGCGCAGAGAGCGGCACAAAGCGGATGTCCAGGTTCCCCGGCAGTTGCCCGGCAAACGTCAGGTAATCTTCGCGAATACGGGCGAACGTCTCCTCGCTGAACCCCACCAGATCCATCTTGTTGATCGCCACCACCAGGTGTTTAATGCCCAGCAGCGTAGAGATAAAACTGTGGCGGCGGGTCTGATCCAGCACGCCTTTGCGGGCGTCGATCAGCAGGATCGCCAGATCGCAGGTCGATGCGCCGGTCGCCATGTTACGCGTGTACTGCTCGTGCCCTGGCGTGTCGGCAATAATAAATTTGCGTTTCTCGGTCGAGAAATAGCGGTACGCCACATCAATGGTAATTCCCTGCTCGCGCTCAGCCTGCAACCCGTCGACCAGCAGCGCCAGATCGAGTTTTTCACCCTGGGTGCCATGACGCTTACTGTCGTTATGCAGCGACGAGAGCTGATCTTCATAAATCTGACGCGTATCGTGCAGCAGTCGGCCAATCAGCGTGCTTTTACCGTCATCGACGCTGCCGCAGGTCAAGAAGCGCAGCAGGCTTTTGTGTTGCTGGGCAACCATCCAGGCTTCGACGCCGCCTTCATTAGCGATTTGTTGTGCAAGTGTGGTGTTCATGGCGGCTCCTTAGAAATACCCCTGACGTTTCTTCAGCTCCATTGAGCCCGCCTGGTCGCGGTCAATCACGCGCCCCTGACGTTCACTGGTGGTCGAGACCAGCATCTCTTCAATAATTTCCGGCAGCGTCTGCGCGCTGGATTCCACCGCTCCCGTGAGCGGCCAGCAGCCGAGGGTACGGAAACGCACCATGCGTTTTTTGATCACCTCGCCGGGTTGCAGGTCAATACGATCGTCATCGATCATCATCAGCATGCCGTCGCGCTCCAGCACCGGGCGCTCAGCGGCCAGGTACAGCGGCACGATCTCGATATTTTCCAGCCAGATGTACTGCCAGATATCTTGTTCGGTCCAGTTAGAGAGCGGGAAAACGCGGATGCTTTCGCCTTTGTTAATCTGCCCGTTGTAGTTGTGCCAGAGCTCCGGGCGCTGGTTTTTCGGATCCCAGCGGTGAAAGCGGTCGCGGAAGGAGTAAATACGCTCTTTGGCGCGCGACTTCTCTTCGTCGCGGCGCGCGCCGCCGAACGCGGCGTCAAAGCCATATTTATCCAACGCCTGTTTCAACCCTTCGGTTTTCATAATATCGGTGTGTTTAGCGCTGCCGTGAACGAACGGGTTAATCCCCATCGCCACCCCTTCCGGGTTTTTATGCACCAACAGTTCACAACCGTAGGCCTTTGCGGTGCGATCGCGGAATTCGTACATCTCACGAAACTTCCAGCCGGTATCAACGTGCAGCAGCGGAAACGGCAACGTACCTGGATAAAACGCTTTACGCGCCAGATGCAGCATGACGCTGGAATCTTTACCGATGGAATACATCATCACCGGATTAGAAAATTCGGCGGCCACCTCGCGAATGATATGGATGCTTTCCGCTTCCAGCTGCCGCAGGTGGGTGAGTCGTTTTTGGTCCATAACCGTTCCTTTGCAATACCGCTATTTTGCTAAACATTCAGATAACACGACTATAGGGAGCGCGGGAGAACGAATGAAATTACGAATTGGAATGAGTAGTTCCTCAAAGGAATAACGATTTGAGAAAGCAAATATCAAAAAGTGCTTAACCCACCGAATTTAGGGCATTTCAGAGCAAATGAAATTGTTTTACGGCAATCACGGTTTCATACTAAGCGGGTAAAAATTTCTGCTCTGTATTTAAGGACTCACTATGTTTTCCGCATCGCGCCTCCGTGCAGCGCTCCTGGCGCTCGGCGTATGCTTTATCCTTCCCGCGCAGGCAACGTCACCGAAGCCTGGCGATATCGCCAATATTCAGGCACGACACATTGCAACATTCTTTCCCGGCAGAATGACCGGAACACCGGCGGAGATGCTCTCTGCCGATTATTTACGTCAGCAATTTGAGCAGATGGGATATCGCAGCGATATCCGAACATTTAATAGCCGCTATATTTATACCGCCAGGAATAATCGCAAGAACTGGCATAACGTGACGGGCAGTACCGTTATTGCGGCGCACGAAGGGAAAGCGCCGCAACAAATTATTATTATGGCGCACCTGGATACCTATGCGCCGCTGAGCGATGCCGATACCGACGCCAATCTCGGCGGTTTAACCTTGCAGGGCATTGACGATAACGCCGCCGGGCTGGGCGTGATGCTGGAACTGGCTGAACGCCTGAAAGACATCCCGACGCAGTACGGCATCCGCTTTATCGCCACCAGCGGTGAAGAAGAAGGAAAACTGGGCGCAGAAAACCTGCTTAAGCGGATGAGCGCCGCTGAGAAGAAAAATACGCTGCTGGTAATTAACCTTGATAACCTGATTGTCGGCGACAAACTCTACTTCAACAGCGGGCAGCAAACGCCGGAAGCCGTACGCAAACTGACGCGCGACCGGGCGCTGGCGATTGCGCGCAGCCACGGTATCGCCGCCGCGACCAATCCGGGTCTGAACAAGGATTACCCGAAAGGCACAGGCTGCTGCAACGACGCCGAAGTCTTCGATAAAGCCGGTATTTCCGTGCTGTCGGTTGAGGCTACCAACTGGAATCTGGGGAAAAAAGACGGCTATCAGCAGCGTGCGAAAACGCCTTCATTCCCGGCCGGAAACAGCTGGCACGATGTGCGTCTGGATAACCAACAGCACATCGACAAGGCGCTACCAGGAAGAATTGAACACCGCAGTCGCGATGTCGTGCGCATCATGTTGCCGCTGGTAAAAGAACTGGCGAAAGCCGGTAAAGCCTGATGTGTCGCCCGGTGGCGGCTACGCCTTACCGGGCCTACAAGCGCAGCACTTGCCGGATGGCGGCGTAAACGCCTTATCCGGCCTACAAACACTGTCTTGTAGGCCGGATAAGCTAGCGCCATCAGGCAAAACAATCACCCTTCGTGCTGTCTGGTAGGCCTGATAAGCGCAGCGCCATCAGGCAAACAATCACCCTTCGTGCTGTCTGGTAGGCCTGATAAGCGCAGCGCCATCAGGCAAACAATCACCCTTCGTGCAGCCCGCACTCGCGCTTCAGCCCGAAGAATCGCGTCTCTTCTTCCGCCATGCCGGGCTCCCATTTACGGGTGGTGTGGGTATCGCCAACCGACAGATAGCCCTGATCCCATAGCGGATGGTATTTCAGACCGTGTTTTTGCAGATACTGGTACACCGTCCGGTTATCCCAGTCGATGATGGGCAGCACTTTAAAAACGCCGCGCTGAATCGCCAGCACAGGCAGATGCGCCCGGCTCCCGGATTGTTCGCGACGCAGGCCAGCAAACCACGTTTGCGCGTTAAGCTCTTTTAACGCCCGGTTCATCGGCTCGACTTTGTTGATGTCATTGTATTTCTCAATGCCCTCAACGCCTTGCTCCCACAGTTTACCGTAGCGGGCTTCCTGCCAGGCCGCGCTTTCCGTCGCACGGTAGACTTTCAGGTTCAGGTTCAGCTTTTCCGTCAGCTCATCAATAAACTGGTAGGTTTCCGGGAACAGATAGCCGGTATCGGTCAGGATAACCGGAATATCCGGGCGAATCTGGTTAACCAGATGCAGGCTGACCGCCGCCTGAATACCAAAGCTCGACGAGAGCACGTATTCACCGGGTAGATTCTCCAGCGCCCACGCCACGCGTCCTTCAGCATCCAACTTTTCCAGCTGCGCGTTGGTTTCAGCCAGCGCCATGACGCGCTCAACTTTTGGCAATTCATTCAGGGCGTTTAGATCGAGTACGGACATAAGTTCCTCACTGTTTGCCTTGCCTGATGGCGCTGCGCTTATCCGGCCTACCGTCTACGTAGGCCGGATAAGGCATTTATGCCGCCATCCGGCGATGCACGTTATTCCCAGAAATCCCGGGCGGGATCGAGCACCGGGCGAATGATGCCCGCACGCACCGTAAAGTCGCCGAAGCCTTCACCCGCTTCGCGCTCTTTCACCCAGCGCCCAATCAATTCATCCAGCGACGCCAGAATTTCCGGCTCGGTAATATTCTCTTTGAACATACGCGGGATACGCGTTCCGATGCGATTGCCGCCCAGATGCAGGTTATAACGGCCCGGCGCTTTCCCCACCAGGCCGACTTCCGCCAGCATGGCGCGTCCGCAGCCATTTGGGCAACCCGTCACGCGCAGCACGATGTGCTCATCGCTCACGCCGTGGTGGGTCATCAACGCGTCCACTTTATCGACGAAGGTCGGCAGGAAACGCTCCGCTTCCGCCATCGCCAGCGGGCAGGTCGGGAACGATACGCAGGCCATCGAGTTTTCACGCTGCGACGTGACTGCATTCATCAGGCCGTGGTTGCGCGCCAGTTTTTCAATCTTCGCTTTCTGGCTTTCCGGCACGCCGGCAATGATCAGGTTCTGGTTGGCGGTAATACGGAATTCACCCTTATGGATCTTCGCGATCTCCAGCAGACCGGTTTTCAGCGGGCGCCCCGGATAATCCAGAATACGGCCATTCTCAATAAACAGCGTCAGGTGCCATTTGTTGTCGATGCCTTTCACCCAACCGATGCGATCGCCGCGCCCGGTAAATTCATACGGGCGGATCGGTTCAAATTTGATGCCTGCACGACGCTCGACTTCCGCCTTGAACGTCTCGACCCCAACACGCTCCAGAGTGTATTTGGTTTTGGCATTTTTACGATCGGTGCGATTACCCCAGTCGCGCTGAGTCGTCACCACCGCTTCCGCCACCGCCAGGGTATGCTCCAGCGGCAGATAGCCGAACTCGCTCGCGGTGCGGGCATACGTTTTCTTGTTCCCGTGCTCAATAGAAAGCCCGCCGCCGACCAGCAGGTTAAAGCCCACCAGCTTGCCGTTTTCCGCCACAGCGACAAAGTTCATGTCGTTGGCGTGCAGATCGATGTCGTTCTGCGGCGGGATCACCACGGTCGTTTTGAACTTACGCGGCAGATAGGTCTGGCCGAGGATCGGCTCCTCATCTGTTGTGGCGACCTTTTCCTGATCAAGCCAGATCTCCGCATAGGCGCGGGTACGCGGCAGCAAATGCTCGGAGATCTTTTTCGCCCACTCATAGGCTTCGGCATGCAGCTCAGACTCATACGGGTTAGAGGTGCACAGCACGTTACGGTTCATGTCGTTGGCGGTCGCCAGCGCGTCCAGCCCAACGGAGTGCAGCATCTGATGTACCGGCTTCACGTTCTTTTTCAGAATGCCGTGGAACTGGAAGGTCTGACGGTTAGTCAGGCGAATGCTGCCGTAAATCGTATTTTCAGCGGCGAATTTATCGATCGCCTGCCACTGTCTGGTGGTGATAACCCCCCCCGGCAGACGGCAACGCAGCAGCATCGCATGACGCGGCTCCAGCTTCTGCTCGGCGCGCTCGGCGCGAATGTCGCGGTCATCCTGCTGGTACATACCGTGAAAACGGATCAGCAGAAAGTTGTCGCCTTTAAAACCGCCGGTCAGGCCGTCATTCAAATCTTCAGCAATGGTGCCGCGCAGGTAGTTGCTCTCAAGCTTCATGCGCTCGGCATCTGCCAGTTTACCTTCGACCACCAGTGGGCCTGGATGTTTTTCGCTCATTAGTAGACATCTCGCTGATAACGGCGCTCAACGCGCAGCTCACTTAAAAATTCATCCGCCGCTTCGGCATCCATACCGCCGAATTCGGCAATCACTTCCAGCAGTGCCTGCTCAACGTCTTTCGCCATGCGATTCGCGTCGCCGCAGACATAAATGTGCGCGCCGTCATTAATCCAGCGCCATAGCTCTGCGCCCTGTTCGCGCAGTTTGTCTTGTACGTATATTTTTTCTTTTTGATCGCGGGACCAGGCCAGATCGATGCGGCTCAGGACGCCCTCTTTGACGTAGCGCTGCCATTCCACCTGGTAGAGGAAATCTTCGGTAAAGTGCGGGTTGCCAAAGAACAACCAGTTTTTACCCGGCGCTTCATCTGCCGCACGCTGCTGCATAAAGGCGCGGAAAGGGGCGATCCCGGTGCCTGGACCTATCATGATCACCGGTGTTTCCGGGTTGGCCGGCAGACGGAAATTATCGTTTTGTTCGATAAATACGCGCACTTCCCCTTCTTCTTCCACGCGGTCGGCCAGGAAGCTTGATGCCCCGCCCGCCCGTGCCCGACCTTCTATTTCATAACGCACGGCGCCTACGGTGATATGTACTTCGCTCTCGACTTCCGCCTGGGAAGAGGCTATCGAGTAAAGACGCGGCGTTAGCGGGCGCAGCAGCCCCACCAGCGCGTCAGCATCCAGCTGAGCCGGAGAGAAACGCAGCATATCAACGACAGGCGTCGTCGCGGCGTAATGCTGCAACTGGGCTTTATCACCCACCAGCGGCAACAGCGATTCGCTGCGGGTCAGCGTGGCGTAGTTTTCCACGATATTGGCGGTGTTCACCGTCAGCTCAAAATGCCACTGCAAGGCTTCGGCAAGCGGCAGCACCTTACCGTTAACGGTAACCGGCTCCGTGCCTTTCAGCCAGACCAGTTCGACGATCTCTTTGACCAGTTCAGGATCGTTCTGATACCAGACGCCCAGGGCATCGCCCGGCTGATAACGCAGGCCGGAATCGCCCAGATCGATTTCGATATGGCGCACATCTTTTTCCGAGTCGCGGCCGGTGATTTTCTGATTGACGGCGAGCGAGGCGCTCAGCGGCGCTTCTTTGGTGTACGGGCTGGAATGCACGTCATTCACGGCCCCCGTTGCCGCGACAGCGACCTGCGCTGCCGATGCGCTCGGCGCACGCGCTTTCAGTACGTCAACAACGCGAGCCCGCCATTCTTGTGCCGCAGCCTGATATTCCACATCCGCATCGACGCGATCGAGCAGACGCTCCCCCCCCAGTTCCGCCAGCTTGCTGTCGAAATCTTTACCCGCCTGGCAGAAAAATTCATAGGAGGTATCACCGAGGCCAAAGACGGCGAAGGCGGTGTTGTCGAGCTTCGGCGCTTTTTTAGAGAACAGAAACTTACGCAGCGCAACGGCTTCTTCCGGTGGCTCGCCTTCGCCCTGCGTGGACGCGACCACAACCAGCAGCTTCTCATTGGCGATCTGTTTGAATTTGTAGTCGCCCGCATTAACCAGCGTGACGCTCAGTTTTGCCGCCAGCAGGTCATCGCGCAGGGCTTCCGCCACGCGCCGCGCATTGCCGGTTTGCGATGCAGAAATAAGCGTAATACCCGGCATTTCAGCGACAGGCGCTGGCGTGGCGGCGAGCGTGCCCGGCTGCTGGTTCAGCATTCCCCAGAAATAGCCGGAAACCCAGGCAAGCTGGGTGGGAGAAAGATCGGTTGTGGCCGCCTGAAGGCGTGCCAGTTGCTCCGGGTTTAGCGGAAGCAAAGCGGATGGTGGGGCCTGTGTTGTCATGCGTCGTTATGTTCCAGTAGCAAAGCGGAATTTATGCAAAAAGACCAAACTAGCGATAAGGTTAACGGCGGGGATAATAACAATTAAAGAAGGGATGGAAATAACAAATAACCAAATGGACTAACCTGTTTTAGTTATAGTTATTAACAACAAAAGCGATTAAACAACCTATTGAAATAGAAAGAAATAATTCACAATTCTTGTGTAAATCTCATTATCCGCACGTCAACGCCGTTTTAGTTAATGATAAAAAATGTGCTTTCCGGTACCCTACGGCGGTTTTTGTATTCTTGAGAGTTAATCATCCATGTCCACCACCTTGTTTAAAGATTTCACCTTTGAAGCCGCTCACCGCCTGCCCCACGTACCGGAAGGGCATAAATGTGGCCGCCTGCATGGTCATTCATTTATGGTGCGCCTTGAAATTACCGGTGACGTCGATCCGCATACCGGTTGGATCATGGATTTCGCCGAACTGAAAGCCGCGTTCAAACCGACGTACGATCGTCTGGATCATTATTATCTGAACGATATTCCAGGTCTGGAAAATCCAACCAGCGAAGTACTGGCAAAATGGATTTGGGATCAGGTTAAACCTGCCGTACCGCTGCTGAGCGCAGTAATGGTGAAAGAGACCTGCACAGCAGGCTGCGTGTATCGCGGCGAGTGATTTTTTTGTTTGTGTCGCGGGTCAATTTTCCTTAAATAACGTTATGTTAGGGTTGTGTTCTCAGGATTTCTGGAGCACAACATGGCTGACGATTTCGATATCATCATCATTGGTGCAGGGATAGCGGGCACCGCTTGTGCTTTACGCTGTGCGCGGGCTGGACTCTCAGTCCTGCTGCTTGAACGCGGTGAGTTTCCCGGCAGCAAAAATCTTTCCGGCGGTCGTTTATATTGTCATGCGCTCGCCGAGCTTCTTCCCGACGTTCACCAGTCCGCCCCCCTTGAACGCCGTATCACTCAGGAAAACCTCACGCTATTAACCCGTGATGGCGCAACAACCTGGTCCAGCCTGCAACCAGACGGTGACTCATGGAGTCTGCTGCGCGCCCGCTTCGATCCCTGGTTTGTCGCTCAGGCCGAGGCCGCAGGGGTACAGTGCGTTAACGGCGTTACGGTTGAAGCGCTCCATATTGAAGATGGCCGAGTCTGCGGCGTCATGTGCGAAGATGAAACGCTGCGCGCCCGTTATGTCGTGCTGGCAGAAGGAGCAAACAGCGTGCTGGCGGAACGGTATGGATTCCTGCCTCGCCCCGCCGCGACATCAATGGCGCTGGGGATCAAGGAGGTGCTGGCGCTGGATAAACAGACGCTTGAAGAGCGCTTCCGATTGTCCGGGGCGGAAGGTGCCGCCATGTTGTTTAGCGGAGAAATTTGCGGCGATCTCCCCGGCGGCGCGTTTCTTTATACCAACCAGGAGACGCTCTCTTTAGGCGTCGTGTGTCCACTCTCTTCTGTTGCACAGAGCGACATTCCGACAGTCGAAATGCTGGAACGGCTCAAAGCGCATCCGGCGCTGCGTCCTTTGCTCAGAGGCAGCGAAACGCTGGAGTACGGCGCGCATCTGGTGCCGGAAGGCGGCTTACACAGCATGCCCGTCCAGTACGCAGGCGAAGGCTGGCTGCTGACAGGCGATGCGTTGCGCAGCTGCGTCAATACCGGCTTCTCCGTACGCGGTATGGATATGGCGCTCATCGGCGCTCAGGCGGCCGCGCAAACCCTGATTAACGCCTGCCAGAAACATGCGCCGCAAAATCTGTTCCCGGCCTATCATCAGGACATCCGGCACAGTCTGCTGTGGGAGGTTTTGCAACGCTATCGGGATGTTCCCGCGCTGTTGCAGCGCCCGGGATGGTATCGTCAATGGCCTGCATTAATGCAGGATATTTCTCACGAGCTCTGGCATCAGGGGCATCATCCCGTGCCGCCGCTGCGCCAGATCGTCTGGCGTCATTTTCGCCGTCACGGCCTGCGCCATCTGGCAGGCGATATTATCAGGAGCTTACGATGTCTGTAGCCCGCAACATCTGGCGCCCCGCCGAAATTTCCCATATCGTTACGGCTGCCGCTGTCGACAGCAAAACGGCAGAACGGCTGATCACGTCCTGCCCCGCCGGACTCTTTTCCCGCACGCCGGAAGGGGGCCTACAAGTCGACTTTCGCGGCTGCCTGGAGTGCGGCGCCTGTCGACTACTGTGTGATGAAAAAACGCTGCAACAGTGGCGCTACCCGGCATCTGGGTTTGGCATCACTTACCGATTTGGCTAATTTGATACTCTAAATAATTCGAGTTGCGAGGAAAGCCAACGCACCAGCAAATTGAAGTATGACGAGTATATAAGGATAATCTATGCCCCTGTTACACCTGCTCCGCCAGAATCCGGTGATTGCCGCCGTTAAAGATAACGCCAGCCTACAGTTAGCCATTGATTCCGAATGTCAGTTCATCTCCGTGCTGTACGGTAACATTTGCACCATCAGCGCGATTGTGAAGAAAATAAAAAATGCGGGTAAATATGCGTTTATCCACGTTGATCTGCTGGAGGGGGCGTCAAATAAAGAGGTCGTGATCCAGTTTTTAAAATTGGTCACCGAAGCGGATGGCATCATCAGCACGAAAGCGGCAATGCTGAAAGCCGCCAGAGCGGAAGGTTTTTTCTGTATTCACCGTCTGTTTATCGTTGATTCCATTTCATTTCACAATATTGATAAGCAGGTCGCGCAGTCAAACCCGGACTGTATTGAGATCCTGCCGGGCTGTATGCCGAAAGTGTTGGGCTGGGTGACAGAGAAGATACGCCAGCCGCTGATTGCCGGGGGGCTGGTATGCGATGAAGAAGACGCCCGCAATGCGATGAAAGCCGGTGTGGCGGCGCTTTCCACCACCAATACCGACGTCTGGACGTTAGCGAAACACCTTAATTAAGCCGGGCAACGCCGGATGGCGACGATAAATCGTCTTATCGGGCCTACACGTAGGCCTGATAAGCATAGCGCCATCAAGCATTTTTGTAGCCTACACGTAGGCCTGATAAGCGTAGCGCCATCAGGCATTTTTGCAGCGGACCAACTCTTCCAGCACCGGTAGCCAGTTATCGACAATCCCGACATCCGCCTGCGCAAAAACCGGCGCGCTGGCATCGTGGTTTATCGCCACAACAAAACGGCTCTGGCGTACTCCGGCCATCAACGCCGCCGCTCCTGACGCGCCAGCCACGATACAGACATCCGGCGACAGCAGATGCCCCGATATTCCAGTCACGCGATCGGCATCAAAACCGCCGTTCATCACCCGCGCACGGCTATACCCTACCTCAGCATCAAGCGCCTGACCAAGCGCGGTAATCTTATCTGCATCCGCTTCACTTCCCCCTTGCCCAACCACCAGTACGCGCCCGGCACGTAACAAAGGATGGGTAGCGACGCTATTTACGCTTTCCACCTTATCCAGCCAGTCGGGGGGCGCCGTGGGGGTAATCAGATATTCCGTCATCACAGGTAAAGAATGACCAGAAGCGCTCACCTCCGGCTGTCGCGCCAGCGACAGGCACAAAGGGCGTGCGGTAATTTGCAACGTTGCCGTCAGCGCATTCCCCCAGTGGGATTTTTTCACCAGGCCTTGTCGCACATCCACAGCCTGAACCTGACAGAGGCTGCCGCCATGCAGACGCCAGGCGAGTCGCGTTGCCAGTTCATCGCCCGGACTACCTGCCGGAAAGATCAGCATATCAACAGGTGTCCGCAGCCATTGCGCCGCCAGCGCATCCAGCACCTGCTCTGCAACATCCGGCACGGGATCGATAATCCAGCGCTCCAGTTCTGCGGTGCAAAGCGCATTCTCTGCGATCCAGCTCGCCATCGCCGCACACTCATGCGAGTCAGTAATGATGGCAATTTTCATGACGGCATCCTCTGGCGCAAATAATCCGCCCATAGCCTCCGGGCTTTTTCCTGCGCCGTCGCGCCGCTGATAATCGTTGCATGCCGCCGCTGCTCCGGCCTCTCCAGACGCAGGCACTGAACCGCTGGTGTTGTCTCAACCACAACGTTCCGACGCTCGACGTCTGCTTTCGCCGCCGCCAGACGCTGGCGCATCCCCGGTACGGGAAGCGCCACTTCACCACACTGCCTGACGGCGATGACGGCCGGGAACCGTACCCGACAACGCCGAAGCCCGGTCATCGTTCGCTGCTCAACCACAATAAAAGGAGGCTCAAGCGTAAAACGCTCCACCTGGGTAAAACAGGGCCACGCCAGCATTTCAGCAACCAGAAATGGCGTCTGACTGTTCTGACCCTCGCTACTCTGACAGCCCGTTATAATCAGATCCGCACCGTGATTACGCTGCCAGTCGGCAATGTTCCTGGCGACAAATTCGGGAGCAAACCGCAGGTCTGCCGTCGTCTCCAGCAACACCGGCGTCTCAAAACCCAGCGCGACAAAATAGCGTAACCAGTGGAGCGCCCGCTCGTCGCTGATGCTTAACGCAGTCAACGTCATCTCACAGCCCCCATTACGCTGGGCCAGCAGCAACGCTGCCGCCGCCTGTTCATCCGCACCCGGAGAGCAACGCAGCAAGGAGACATCCGGGCCGTGGGTATCCGCCGTCGCCGCCTGCCAGTCTTTCTCCGCCAGCATGCCGGGATCGGGCTCTGCCTTAAACGCTAACAGAATGTTCATTCACACCTCCCTGTCTTTTGTCCACACTCCCGGCAGCCACCAGCGGCAGCGCCTTGGTTTCCGGCGCCCACAGCCAGGTCACCACAAATCCGATGACTAATATCCCAGCCAGCAGTAATAGCGTGACCTGCATTCCCCACTGCGCCAGCGTCCAGGGCAACAAACTGGTGCTGATCGCCGCCCCTAATCGGCTCATTGCCGTGGCAAATCCGACGCCCAGGGAACGAATATCCGTCGGGAAGCTTTCCGCAGGCAGAACCCCCACCAGATTGCTGACGGCAGAAATGGTGGTACTGAACAACACAAATAGCAACAGCGTCAGGCTGCTTCCCGCCGGTAAACAGGCCATGACGACAAGCGTCGCGGCGAGCAGCATAAAACTGCCGAGCAGAAATTGGCGGTGCGCCAACAGGTGTGTTAACAACAGCCCCAGCAGCGCACCAACAATCAGCAGCGCGTTAAGCATCAGGCTGGCGGTTAGCGCATTTTCAAGACCGATCGTTTGTGCAATGGTGGGAAGCCAGGTGTAAATCACAAACCACGGGATCACCAGGCAGACAAAGAACACGCTGTTAAACGCGGTTCTTCGCCAGTAATGCGTTGAAAATAGCGTTTTGATATGTCTGCTCGTCGGCGCCGTCACCTCATCGCCGAGCAGCACATGCGTGCCAAAGTAGCGGTGCACAATCGCATACGCCTCTGTTATCCGCCCCTGACGCATCAGCCAGCGAGGCGACTCCGGCGTTCCCCAGCGTAAGAACGTAATGCACAGCGCGGGTAATGATGCCGATGCCAGCAGCCAGCGCCAGGCATCCGGCGTTTCCTGAATAAAATGATGCCCCACCAGGCTCGCCAGAACATAGCCGATAGTCCACACCACACTGAATGCGCCCAGTAATATTCCCCGATGGCGACGCGGCGCAAATTCAGCCAGCAATGTATGACCAACCGAGTAGTCACCGCCAAGGCCGATACCAATCAGAATGCGCAAGCCAATAAGCTGTTCCGGCGTTGTGGCAAAAAACTGTAGGAAAGAGGCGATGGTTATCAGCATAAAGCTGAAGGTAAAAATTTTCTGACGCCCGATATAATCAGATACCCATCCCAGGATCAGGCTACCGAGAAAAAGTCCAACCAGCGCCGAGCCGCCAATCATCCCTTCCATAAAAGGCGTCAGTTGCATGGCGGGGGTCAGTTGGATCATGGCATAGCCGACGACGCCTAATACATAGCCATCGGTCAAATGCGCGCCGAATGTCAGCGCAGCAATGCGGCAATGAAAACCATTCAGCGGTAAATCATCCATTCGCACCGGTGAAGTGTTCATCGTAGCCCCTTCATTGTCCGGTAAAGTCGCGGCTTCCCGGTTGAGAAGCCGTTTATACGCTTCGCCCTTTAAGCTGCCTGATGCAGCTTAAAGGATTTTGCGTATAACTCTCTATTTTTCAATCGGGTAGATCGTGCCTGTATTCATAATACCGTTTGGATCAAACTGGCGCTTGAGACCTTCCAGCAGCGGCCAGGCGCTACCGTGTTCCAGCTTGCTCCAGTGAACGCGGTGCTTACCAATGCCGTGGTGATGCACCATTGAACCACCAAGACGGATCGTCTCTTCGCAGATGATCTTGTTGAGCGGGTTATGGTACTTATCAATCTCCTCTTCCGGCTTACAGTCCACCACGTTGTAGTCATACACAAAATACATGTTGGTGCCGTTGATATAGCTGTGAGAAGAGTGGCCGCCCAGCATGGTGATATCGTCCGAATGCGGGAACTCGGTACGGATACGGTTGATCACGCTTTCGTAGATTTGATGGATGCAGCTCCAGCAACCGGATACTTCCGTCGTGAAGCCCATATTGCCGGTTTTCAGGATCTGTACGCGTTCGGCAGCCACTTTTTCCGGCCCCCAGTTCAGATGGTTGAACCAGTTTTCGATAAGTTTGCTGTCCACCCGCTGGCACTGCGGGTAGCGCGCCACGATCTCCGCAATTCCTTCGCCGGTGGCTTGCGCCAGTCGCGGATTGCCTTCAGCCATAAAAATCAGCACACATTTGCCGTCGGCAAAATGCGTGAAGTGCTGGGTTCCATCTTCGGCGTCGTACAGGCGCGCAATGGAGGGGCGATAGCCTTCCACCATGACTTCACGCAGGATGTCGAAACCGGTTTTCATGTCGTCCAGCACATAGCCGTAGTAGAGGTTGTTTTCAGGCGTGAACTTAAAGATTTTCACTGTGACTTCAGTGATGTAGCACAGCGCGCCTTCGTTCCCAATGATGATATGGCGGATATCCGGCCCGGCCGCCCGGCGAGGCACGTTTTTGATGCGGGTAATGGTTCCGTCCGCCAGTACGGCTTCCAGCCCCACCACCATATCTTCAATCGCGCCGTACAGCGTGGAGAACTGGCCGATACTGCGAGTGGCGACCAGACCGCCCATCTGCGCCAGCGGCTTAGACTGCGGCGAGTGCCCGGTGGTATAGCCTTTTTCACGCAGCGCGTTTTCCAGAATCTCAAGCGGTACGCCACATTGCGCGGTTGCCTGCATGTTTTCGATATCAATACTCAGGATTTGATTCATCCCTGCGCCGTCCAGCACCACAGAATCTTTGACGACGGTTTCCAGACCGCCTTCCGTCGCAGATGCGCCGGTACGCGGCACGCCATTGATTTTATGCTGATTCATGAATGCCAGAACACGAGAGACCTGCTCCGTCGAACCGAGCTTAACCACGGCCGCCGGAATGGGCAGCGTGTAAACGCCGTGAATATCCGCATATTTGCGAAAACGGTCAATACTGTTTTTCTTTAATACGGTTTCATCCGTAATAACACGCCCGGAACCCACAATTTCTTTTAACTGGTCAACAATCGCTTCACGGGATAATGACATAATAAATCCTTCCTGATAGTCAATGCAGAATAAAATAAAAACCAGAAACCACCGATATTAAAATTAACGCACCAGATAACCGCCATCGACAACCAAAAGATGACCATTAACATAATTTGATGCCTGACTGGCGAGGAATATCGCCGCCCCCATAAGATCCTGAGTATCACCCCAACGATTGGCCGGAATATGATCCAATACACGCTGATTAGTTTCCGGGTTACTGCGGGTTGCCAGCGTAATATCAGTGGCATAATAACCCGGCGCAATACCGTTAACCTGAATATTATATTGCCCAAGCTCATCGCAATATGCTTTGGTAAAACCAGCAAGAGCATGCTTGGTTGCTGAATAAGCCGGAGACCACTGCCCGCCAAGATAAGAGAACAAAGAGCAGATATTAATAATTTTCCCGCTATTTTGTGGGATCATAATTTTTGCCGCTTCATAGCTCAGCTCAAACGCCGCAGTCAGGTTAACATCAATCATCGGGTCCCAGTCCGCGCGGCCAAAGTCCAGAACCTTATTCAGCTTACAGATCCCGGCGTTGTTCACCAGAATATCTACCGTGCCAAAACGCTCGCAGCAGGCGGCAATAATCTTCTGCGGCGCGCCTTTCTCGGTGATGTCCACTTGCATGAACGCCACTTCAACACCTTGTGCTTCAATGAGTTCTTTCGTTTCACCGTTATCCTTTACGAAGCTGGGAATAAAAAGATTGGCTCCGGCTTTCGCCAGCGCCATTGCGAAAGCCTGACCCAGACCACTGTTCCCGCCCGTTACAATTGCCGTTTTCCCTTTCAGGGAGAAAAAATCCATTGAGAATGCATTGAGAGATTCGATCGACATAGTTGGCTCCAAATTCCTTCAGGCAAAAAAAAAGAAAGGTAACTTCCCCCGCGAGAGGGAAGTTACCTTTCTCATTATCTCTGGTAACTGGCGTAAATTTTTAGCACAACCTCCAGACATCTAATGTGATCGTAATCACAGATGAACCGTTCGCTTTGTAATTATGGTAAAAAACAAGAAGCGTGATTATTCTCACACTATAAGCTGCCCTTCCATGCTATTTCTAACGTAATTACTAGAGACCTGAGAAAAGTAATCCTCCTGAAAAGGCGGCTTACTTTTCTCTTTTTTTTGTCCATTACAAATGGGAATTCGATATGCAACACAACTCATATCGCCGCTGGATAACCCTCGCCATTATTAGTTTTAGCGGTGGCGTCAGTTTTGATCTGGCTTATTTACGCTATATATATCAAATTCCCATGGCAAAATTTATGGGATTTAGCAATACCGAAATAGGGCTAATAATGAGTACCTTTGGTGTTGCTGCTATTATTCTTTATGCGCCCAGCGGAATCATCGCCGATAAATTTTCCCATCGCAAAATGATTACCTCCGCAATGATTATTACCGGACTCCTCGGTCTGGTCATGGCGACGTATCCACCGCTATGGGTCATGCTGTGCATTCAGGTCGCGTTCGCGATTACGACAATCCTGATGCTGTGGTCCGTATCCATTAAAGCCGCGTCGCTGCTTGGCGATCACAGTGAACAAGGCAAAATTATGGGCTGGATGGAAGGGCTGCGCGGCGTCGGCGTGATGTCGCTGGCAGTGTTTACCATGTGGGTCTTTTCTCGCTTCGCGCCGGATGACAGCAACAGCCTGAAAACGGTGATTCTGATTTACAGCGTGGTCTATATCCTGCTGGGTATCCTGTGCTGGTTCTTCGTCAGCGATGGTCATCATCACAGCAGCGCGGCGAAAGAAGAGAAAAAATCATTCCAGCTCAGCGATATTCTGGCCGTGTTACGCATCAGCACCACCTGGTATTGCAGCATGGTCATCTTCGGCGTCTTTACGATCTATGCCATCCTCAGCTACTCCACCAACTACCTGACCGAAATGTATGGCATGTCGCTGGTCGCCGCGAGTTACATGGGCATTGTGATCAACAAAATTTTCCGCGCTATCTGTGGCCCGCTGGGCGGCATCATTACCACTTACAGCAAAATTAAATCGCCGACGCGCGTCATTCAGCTTCTCTCCATTGTCGGAGCCGTCGCGCTTATTGCGCTGCTGATCACCAACTCAAATCCGCAGTCTGTCGTGATGGGGATCGGCCTGATTCTGCTGTTGGGCTTCACCTGCTACGCCTCACGCGGGCTTTACTGGGCCTGCCCTGGTGAAGCCAGAACGCCGTCTTACATCATGGGAACGACGGTAGGTATCTGCTCGGTTATCGGTTTTCTGCCCGACGTTTTTGTTTATCCGATCGTAGGCCACTGGCAGGACACGCTCCCGGCAGCGGAAGCCTATCGCAACATGTGGCTGATGGGACTGGCGGCGCTGTGTATGGTGATTCTGTTTACCTTTTTGCTCTTTCGCAAAATTCGTACCGCTAACGCCACACCGGAAAAGATGACATCGCTGGCCGCAGAAGCCTCCGGCGAGTGAAGAGAGAAAATTAAGGAGAATGACAATGTCGAAGAAATACATCATTGGAATTGATGGCGGAAGTCAGAGTACGAAGGTCGTGATGTACGATCTCGAAGGGAATGTGGTGTGCGAAGGGAAAGGATTGTTACAGCCCATGTATACACCCGATGCCAATACGGCAGAACATCCTGATGATGATTTATGGACGTCTTTATGCTCCGCAGGGCAAGACCTGATGAGTCAGTTTTCGGGTGACAGAAAAGACATTGCTGGAATCGGTCTGGGTTCCATCCGTTGCTGTCGCGCATTATTAAAAGCCGACGGCACGCCCGCAGCTCCGCTGATTAGCTGGCAGGACGCGCGCGTAACCCGTCCCTACGAGCATACCAACTCCGATGTGGCTTATGTCACCTCATTTTCAGGTTATCTGTCGCATCGCTTAACCGGTGAGTTTAAAGACAATATCGCCAACTACTTTGGGCAGTGGCCGGTGGATTACAAAACCTGGGCGTGGAGCGATGACGATGCGGTGATGAAGAAGTTCAACATTCCGCGCAAGATGCTGTTTGACATCCAGATGCCGGGAAGCGTGCTCGGTCATCTGACTGAAGCCGCCGCCCTGGCAACGGGTTTCCCTGTCGGCTTGCCCGTGGTCTGCACCACCAGCGACAAACCAGTGGAAGCACTGGGCGCAGGATTGCTGGACGATGAAACCGCAGTTATCTCATTAGGCACCTATATCGCCCTGATGATGAACGGCAAAGCGCTCCCCAAAGATCCGGTCGCTTACTGGCCGATTATGTCTTCTATTCCCGAAACCCTGCTCTATGAAGGCTACGGTATTCGTAAAGGCATGTGGACGGTCAGCTGGCTGCGGGATATGTTGGGCGAATCACTGATTCAGGACGCCAAAGCACAGGGGCTGTCGCCGGAAGATTTACTCAATAAGAAAGCGGCCGGCGTACCGCCTGGCTGTAACGGTTTAATGACGGTTCTCGACTGGCTGACCAATCCCTGGGAACCGTTCAAGCGAGGAATCATGATCGGCTTTGATTCCAGCATGGATTACGCATGGATTTACCGTTCTATTCTGGAGAGCGTTGCGCTGACGCTGAAAAACAACTACGACAATATGTGCAATGAAATGAACCACTTTGCTAAACATGTGATCATCACCGGGGGTGGTTCGAATAGCGACCTGTTTATGCAAATCTTTGCCGATGTGTTCAATCTCCCCGCCAGACGCAATGTGATAAATGGTTGCGCGAGTCTGGGAGCGGCAATTAACACGGCCATAGGGCTTGGTCTGTACCCGAACTATGAGACCGCGGTTGAAAAAATGGTGCGGGTAAAAGATGTGTTTATGCCGATAGAGAGCAATGCCAGACGCTATGACGCGCTGAATAAAGGGATTTTCCGCGACTTAACGCAATACACCGATGTGATTTTGAAAAAGTCGTATGAAGTGCTGCATGGCAACCTGGATAACGTCGATTCGATTCAAAGCTGGTCGAACGCGTAGCATTCCTTATCTCGCGTCTTATCCGGCCTGTAAATGAACGGGCGAACGTGCCGGGTGGCGACGCGTTGCGTCTTATCCGGCCTACAAATGAGTATGACCGTAGGCCGGGCAAGCGAAGCGCCCCCGGCAAGCGCGCTAACGATTTTTTATCACGCAATATTCAGATATTTGTGCGTCTGCATTGATAAGCGCCAGTTACGCGCGATACAGGTTTCAATGCACAGACGCGTCGCGTCTTCTTTCTGGCTGATTGGCTGCAAGGCAATGATTCGCGGCTTATCGTCGCTCAGCGTCGCCAATAGCTCATCCAGCGCTTCAATATCACGGACGCGACCAACAGGGTGCTTGATTTCATTCGCACGCTCCAGCGCCTGCGACAGGACGTCATGGCCACCGCGCATATTCACCTTCGGCGAGACCGTCACCCAGGTATTGGGCGTACAGCGCACCTCGTGTGTGCCGCTGGTTTCAATCTGACAGCTGAATCCATTCTTCTCAAGTAAATCGGTCAATGGCATCAGGTCATGGATGCAGGGCTCACCGCCGGTGATCACGACATGACGCGCGGTATACCCCTGTCGGCTTATCACCGCCAGCAGGTCTTCACTACTTGCCGCGCCCCACTTGTCGCTCTCTTTGGTCTTCGCCAGGATGCTGTACAACGACACTTCCCGATCTTCAAGCTTATCCCAGGTGTGTTTGGTATCGCACCAGGCACAGCCAACCGGGCATCCCTGTAAACGAATAAAAATGGCGGGGACGCCGGTAAAGTAACCCTCACCTTGCAGGGTCTGGAATATCTCGTTAATCGGGTACTGCATAGCATTCTCTGTTAAGGGGATAATCAGTGATTATCGCAGAAAACCTCGCTAAGGTCATGCACAGCAGCTGCGCCAAACGCACGCCATAAAAAAACCCGCCGGAGCGGGTTTTTTACGTTAAGAGTGAAAGCAGGATTACGCCTGACCTTTGATCTCTTTACGACCGTTGTACGGAGCTTTTTCGCCCAGCGCTTCTTCGATACGAATCAGCTGGTTGTATTTAGCAACACGGTCAGAACGGCTCATAGAACCGGTTTTGATCTGGCCTGCCGCAGTACCAACAGCCAGGTCAGCGATGGTCGCGTCTTCAGTTTCGCCAGAACGGTGAGAGATAACGGCAGTGTAGCCAGCGTCTTTCGCCATCTTGATAGCAGCCAGCGTTTCGGTCAGAGAACCGATCTGGTTGAATTTGATCAGGATGGAGTTAACGATGCCTTTGTCGATACCTTCTTTCAGGATCTTGGTGTTGGTTACGAACAGGTCGTCACCAACCAGCTGGATTTTGTCGCCCAGCACTTTGGTCTGGTATGCGAAACCGTCCCAGTCAGACTCGTCCAGACCGTCTTCGATGGAAACGATCGGGTACTGTTTGGTCAGGTCTTCCAGGAAGTGAGTGAATTCTTCAGAGGTGAACGCTTTGTTGCCTTCGCCAGCCAGAACGTATTTGCCGTCTTTGTAGAATTCAGATGCTGCGCAGTCCATCGCCAGAGTGATGTCTTTGCCCAGCTCGTAGCCAGCAGCTTTAACCGCTTCAGCGATAACAGCCAGTGCTTCAGCGTTGGAGCCCAGGTTCGGCGCATAGCCGCCTTCGTCACCAACAGCAGTGTTCATACCTTTAGCTTTCAGAACTTTAGCCAGGTTGTGGAACACTTCAGAACCCATACGTACTGCTTCTTTCAGGGTTTTAGCGCCAACCGGCTGAATCATGAATTCCTGGATATCAACGTTGTTGTCAGCGTGCTCGCCGCCGTTGATGATGTTCATCATCGGAACCGGCATGGAGTATTTGCCCGGGGTGCCGTTCAGTTCAGCGATGTGCTCGTACAGCGGCTGACCTTTAGAGGCCGCAGCGGCTTTGGCGTTAGCCAGAGACACAGCCAGGATCGCGTTCGCACCGAAGTTAGATTTGTTTTCAGTACCGTCCAGGTCGATCATGATTTTATCAATGCCAGCCTGATCTTTGGCGTCTTTGCCAAGGATTGCCTGGGCGATCGGGCCGTTAACCGCTGCAACAGCTTTGGTTACGCCTTTACCCAGGAAACGGGATTTGTCGCCATCGCGCAGTTCCAGCGCTTCGCGGGAACCCGTAGAAGCACCTGACGGAGCGGCTGCCATACCAACGAAACCACCTTCCAGGTGTACTTCGGCTTCAACAGTCGGGTTACCACGGGAGTCGATGATTTCACGACCGATGACTTTAACGATTTTGGACATTAGGTTTTCCTCAGTACAAGTTAAACTAAAACTCCAGACAAACAACGCGTACCTTTGGTACGCGTTGCCGTTCTAACTTTTTTTACTTCTTACTTCGCCTGACGCTTCTGATAGTCGCTGGCGGCTTTCACAAAGCCTGCAAACAGCGGATGCCCGTCACGCGGCGTTGAAGTAAATTCCGGGTGGAATTGACAGGCAACGAACCACGGATGGTTCGGCACTTCGATGATCTCGACCAACTGATCATCCCCGGAACGGCCCGCAATGCGCAGACCCGCAGCTTCAATTTGGTTCAACAACATGTTGTTGACTTCATAGCGGTGACGATGGCGCTCAGTGATTGTCGGCGTACCGTACATCTGGCGAACCAGGCTCTCATCGGAAAGCTGACACATTTGCGCGCCAAGACGCATGGTGCCACCCAGATCGCTCTTCTCCGTACGGACTTCAACGTTGCCGTTCTCGTCACGCCACTCGGTAATCAGCGCCACAACAGGGTACTTACAGTCTGGCACAAATTCCGTTGAGTTGGCGTTTTCCATACCCGCTACGTTGCGCGCAAATTCAATCAGCGCAACCTGCATACCCAAGCAAATACCCAGATAAGGAATATTGTTCTCACGCGCATAACGCGCCGTCGCGACCTTACCTTCAACGCCACGGTAGCCGAAGCCGCCAGGGATCAGGATAGCGTCTAAATCTTTCAGAATTTCGACGCCGCGCGTTTCAACATCCTGCGAATCGATCAGCTTGATGTTGACGGTGACACGGTTCTTCAGGCCACCGTGTTTCAGCGCTTCAATCACCGACTTATAGGCATCCGGCAGTTCAATGTACTTGCCGACCATACCGATAGTCACTTCGCCCGCCGGGTTCGCTTCTTCGTAGATAACCTGTTCCCATTCGGCCAGGTTCGCTTCCGGGCAGTCTAAGCTGAATCGTTTACAAATATAATCGTCCAGGCCCTGAGATTTCAACATGCCCGGAATTTTATAAATAGAATCGACGTCTTTCAGAGAAATAACGGCCTTTTCAGCAACGTTACAGAACAATGCAATCTTCGCACGCTCATTGGCCGGAACGGCGCGATCGGAACGGCAGATCAGAATATCCGGCTGGATACCGATGGAGAGCAGTTCTTTAACGGAGTGCTGCGTCGGTTTCGTTTTGACTTCGCCTGCCGCGGCCATGTACGGCACCAGCGTCAGGTGCATAAACAGCGCGTGCTCACGACCGATATCAACCGCCAGTTGACGAATCGCTTCCAGGAACGGCAGGGACTCGATATCACCGACAGTACCGCCGATTTCGACCAGCACCACGTCGTGGCCTTCGCCGCCTTCGATGATGCGCTCTTTAATCGCGTTGGTGATGTGCGGGATAACCTGTACGGTTGCGCCCAGATAATCGCCACGGCGTTCTTTACGCAGAACGTCAGAGTAAATACGACCCGTGGTGAAGTTGTTGCGGCGGCTCATCTTGGTGCGAATGAAGCGCTCATAGTGACCCAGGTCCAGATCGGTTTCGGCGCCGTCTTCAGTAACGAACACTTCCCCGTGTTGGATTGGACTCATAGTACCAGGATCGACGTTGATGTACGGATCCAGTTTCATGATGGTCACGTTGAGGCCACGGGCTTCAAGAATGGCTGCGAGGGAGGCTGCGGCAATGCCTTTACCCAGAGAGGATACGACCCCGCCGGTCACAAAAATATAGTTCGTTGTCATGCTGAACCTGAGAAGTTAGGTTTAAAAGACGATGGAATAACCAGGACGGGAAAGCAGTATACCCGAACATGGCGTACGCCACAAACTTTCATTATCCCCTCTCCTTCGTTCTTCAAGCCGCACCAGTGTTAGCTTCCTTCACTCACCCCAGTCACATCGCATTTCTATGTTCCTGGGGATTCTTTCAGTCGCCGCCTTGTTGCGACTCGAATAACTCGAAGAGGCAGTATACAAGGTGTTTCATCAACATAACGGGAAGAGAAAATAGCCCCTTTGGGGTAAATGTTTTTGACGTAAATCAAGAGCTTGTTATTTAAAAAATCACACAAAACGCCCTTGACTGCCTAAATTCGTTAGAGATCAATTTCCTGGCGTTTTACCTGCTGCCAGACTTCTTCCATTGTTTCCAGATCAACTCCCGTCATTTCCAGGCCTCGCGCCGCAACAATCCGCTCAACTTCACGAAAACGCCGTTCGAACTTTTCATTGGCTTTTTGTAACGCGGTCTCTGCTTTTGTCCCTAAATGACGCGCCATATTGACGGTGGCAAAGAGCAGGTCGCCCATTTCCTCCTCCAGTTTAGCCTGGTCTACGACAGCCTGCCGCGCCTCGAACATGACCTCGTCGATCTCTTCATACACCTTATCGACAACCGGCCCTAACGTCGTCCAGTCAAAGCCGACGTTCGAACAGCGCTTCTGGATTTTTTGCGCGCGCATTAACGCCGGTAAGCTGCGGGGAATATCATCCAGCGCCGAATGCTGCGCTTTCTGCGCGCGCTCTTCGGTTTTGATTTGCTCCCAGCGGGCTAATACCTCGGTACTGTTGTGAGCGGCAACGTCCGCAAAGACATGCGGATGGCGGCGCTCCAGTTTATCGCTGATGGCGGCGCAAATATCATTAAAGTCAAAGCGCCCTTCTTCCTGCGCCATCTGCGCATAAAACACGACCTGAAACAGCAGATCGCCCAGCTCTCCGCGCAGGTCGTCAAAGTCCTCACGGGCAATGGCGTCGAGCACTTCATAGGTTTCTTCAAGGGTATACGGCGCAATGGTGGCAAACGTCTGCTCTTTGTCCCACGGGCAGCCGTTTTCCGGGTCGCGCAAGCGTTGCATGATGCCAAGCAGACGATCGATTTGATTCATTGGAATATCCTGAAAATTGTCACCAACGTAGGCCGGATAAGGCGACAGCTGCCATCCGGCAACTGGCAATGCCTGATGGCAACGCTGACGCGTCTTATCAGGCCTACAAAGCTTATCCGGCCTGGAAAAATTAATTGCCGTGTAAACGACGCGCGTCGATCACATCCGGCACCTGGTTGAGTTTACTGAGAACGCGCCCCAGCACTTGCAGGTTGTAAATTTCGATGGTCATATCGATGGTAGCGAGCTGCTGCCGGGTGTCGCTGCGGCTGGCCACCCCCAGCACGTTCACCTTCTCGTTAGCCAGAATGGTGGTGATATCCCGCAACAAGCCGCTACGATCGTTGGCCTGAACGCGTACCACCAGCGAATATCCCGCAGAGTAGCTCTCGCCCCACACCGCATCCACGATACGTTCCGGTGCATGAGAACGCAGTTCCACAAGCTGTTCGCAGTCCGCCCGGTGAACGGAGATCCCGCGCCCCTGGGTGATAAACCCGACAATCTCATCTCCAGGAATCGGCTGGCAGCAGCGCGCAATGTGGTGCATCAGGTTGCCGACCCCTTCCACCACCACGCGACCATCGTCTTTACGGCGATTCTGCGGGGCGTATGTTTTCTGCTGAAGCTGTTTCAGCGCGGCGGCATCCTGTTCGGCGGCGCTCGGCTTATTAAACTGCGATTGCAGGAAGTTCACCATCTGGTTAAGGCGAATATCCCCGCCGCCAATCGCCGCCAGCAGTTCCTCCAGCTCATTGAAGTTGTAGCGCGGCAGCAGGTGTTTTTCCGCCTCTTTCAGGCTGATGCCCAAATGCGCCAGTTCATCGTCGAGGATTTGCCGCCCGGCGAGAATGTTCTTGTCCCGATCCTGCTTGCGGAACCAGGCGTGGATTTTAGAACGGCCACGGCTGGTCGTCACATAGCCCAGGTTCGGGTTGAGCCAGTCCCGGCTAGGGTTTGGCTGCTTCTGGGTGATGATTTCAATCTGATCGCCCATCTGCAACTGATAGGTAAACGGCACGATACGCCCGCCGATTTTCGCCCCGATGCAGCGATGCCCCACATCGCTGTGGATATGGTAGGCAAAGTCAAGCGGCGTGGAGCCTGCGGGCAGATCCACCACATCGCCTTTTGGCGTAAAGACATACACCCGGTCGTCAAAGACCTGGCTGCGCACTTCATCCAGCATTTCGCCAGAATCCGCCATCTCTTCCTGCCAGGCGATCAGCTTACGCAGCCACGCAATTCTGTCTTCATGGCCCGTGCGCGCCCCCCCGGAGACCGCTCCCTCTTTGTACTTCCAGTGCGCCGCGACGCCCAGTTCGGCATCTTCGTGCATCTGTTTGGTACGAATCTGGATCTCAACGGTTTTACCGCCAGGGCCAAGCACCACCGTATGGATTGACTGGTAGCCATTAGGTTTCGGATTGGCGACGTAATCATCGAACTCGTCCGGCAGATGGCGATAGTGCGTATGCACAATCCCCAGCGCGGCATAGCAGTCCTGCAAACGTTCGGCCACAATACGCACGGCGCGCACGTCAAACAGCTCGTCAAACGCCAGATGCTTTTTCTGCATTTTGCGCCAGATGCTGTAGATGTGTTTCGGGCGGCCATAGACCTCCGCCTTCACACCTTCGGTTTTCATTTCAGAACGCAGATGCCCGACAAACTCTTCAATGTAATGCTCGCGGTCAATGCGGCGTTCGTGCAGCAGTTTGGCGATCCGCTTGTATTCCGCCGGGTGCAGATAGCGGAAGCAGTAATCTTCCAGCTCCCACTTCAGTTGCCCGATGCCCAGCCGGTTAGCCAGCGGAGCATAGATATTGGTGCACTCTTTCGCCGCCAGTACGCGTTCATCTTCCGGCGCGTCTTTAACCTCGCGCAGATGGGCGATACGTTCCGCCAGCTTGATGACCACGCAGCGGAAGTCGTCCACCATCGCCAGCAGCATCCGACGAACGTTATCCACCTGCTCGGAGGAGACGGAATCGTTATGCGTCGCTTTCAGCTGACGAATCGCCGCCATATCGCGCACACCGTGAATCAGATTGACGATCGATGTCCCCACGCTCTCGCGCAGAATATCTTCGCTGACAACATTGGCGTCAGCCAGGGGGAAGAGCAGCGCCGCCCGCAGCGTGTCGATATCCATACTTAACGTAGAGAGGATTTCCACCATCTCCACGCCACGCCACAGCAACAGTTCCGCATCGGGATGTCCTTGTGTCTGTTGCAGGCAATACGCCCAGGTTTCGGCTAAGCGTTCACACGACTGCTGGCTGGAGATACCCAGACTCGCGATCCATTTTTTCGGATCAAACTCACCAGCTTTATTAAGATGTGCACTTCTTACCGCAACCATTGTCCTCTCCTTAAGGGACCAGGCCTACCGAAGTCAGCAAGCCATGACTCATTACAAACGCTCAAACAACACCATTGATTCCAGATGCCCAGTGTGTGGGAACATGTCGAGCATCGCCAGCCGCTGAATTTGGTATCCGGCATTCAACAAGGCGTCGCTATCCCGTGCCAGCGTAGCAGGATTACAGGATACATAAACAATACGAATTGGTTTTAACTTTATAATGTGTTTCATCACGCCTGCCGCCCCGGCACGAGCGGGATCGAGCAAAATTTTGTCAAAACCATTTTTCGCCCATTGCTGCTTCGTGACATCTTCTTCGAGATTTTCGTGAAAGAATGTCACATTCTGTAATCCGTTACGCCGCGCGTTTTCCCGGCCTTTTTCCACCAGCGCCGGAACGCCTTCAACGCCCACAACGCTGGCGGCGCGCGTCGCCAGCGGCAGAGTAAAATTCCCCATGCCGCAGAACAGATCCAGAACCCGGTCGTCAGGTTGAATATCCAGCCATTCCAGCGCCCGGGCGACCATTTTCTGGTTCACCCCTTCGTTGACCTGAATAAAGTCGCGCGGGCTGAAGGTTAAGCGTAGCCCGTTTGAATCATACCAGGGCGCCTCCCCGGTAAGCGGTTCAAGTATGTCGCTTTGAGGGGCCAGAAACAGAGACAGTCCCTCAGAATGCGAAAAGCGTTCCAGTTTTTCTCTGTCCGCCGCGCTCAAGGGCGCCGTATGACGCAGCACCATCAGGGTGCCATTCCCCGCCTGTACCAGCTCGACATGGCCAAAGTGGCGGTTTCCTTGCAAACTTTCCAGACACGCCCTGACGCGAGGCAGCAGCGCCTCAAGCTGGGGCACCAGAATGGGGCACTGCCTGACATCCACGATATCGCTGGAGCCCGCCTTGCGAAATCCCATCTGCAATTGCTGAGTTTTAGGCAGATAATTCAGGCTTAAACGCGCACGGCGCCGATAGCCCCACGGCGTATCGGCGATCACCTCGGCGACATCGCATTTCATTAAGCGCGACAGCGCGGCGCTTTTGCTGCGTTGTTGCAGCGCGACGCTGGCATGCTGCTGCTGGCAGCCGCCACAGACGCCAAAGTGCGGGCAGCGCGGCGTTTCCCGTTCCGGGCTATCATTCAGGCGACGCTTAACTTGCGCGCGGGCGAACTGTTTTTTATCTTCAGTAATGACGACGTCACCCTTTTCCTGGGGCAGTAATCCCGGTATAAACAGCGCCTTTCCATTATGGCGAGCCACGCCCTGACCAAAAGGATCGAGGTCATTGACCGTAACGGTTATGATCTGACGCGTCGTCACGCGTCGTTTTGCAGAGTAGAATTGCGCCATCGACGAGATATTTCTCAATTTAACAGTGTGACCCTAATTGTCCCATAACGGAACTCCATGACCAACTACAGCCTGCGCGCACGCATGATGATTCTGATCCTGGCCCCGACCGTCCTCATTGGTTTACTGCTCAGTATCTTTTTCGTTGTGCATCGCTATAACGACTTGCAGCGTCAACTGGAAGATGCTGGTGCCAGCATTATCGAACCTCTTGCGGTCTCCAGCGAATATGGCATGAACCTGCAAAACCGCGAATCAATCGGGCAGCTCATCAGCGTTCTCCATCGCCGCCACTCCGACATCGTGCGCGCCATTTCCGTTTATGACGAGAATAACCGGCTGTTTGTCACATCCAATTTCCATCTCGATCCGTCAGAAATGCAGCTCGCCACCGGGGAGCCGTTTCCCCGCAGGCTGAGCGTGACCCGCCACGGGGACATTATGATCCTGCGAACGCCGATTATCTCCGAAAGGTATTCGCCGGACGAATCCCCCGTAACAGACGCCAAAACGCCGAGAAATATGTTGGGATATGTGGCGCTTGAACTGGATCTCAAGTCCGTCCGCCTGCAACAGTACAAAGAGATTTTCATCTCCAGCGTGATGATGCTGTTCTGTATCGGCATTGCCTTAATTTTTGGCTGGCGTCTGATGCGCGACGTCACCGGCCCCATTCGTAATATGGTCAATACCGTTGACCGCATTCGTCGTGGGCAGCTCGACAGCCGCGTCGAGGGCTTTATGCTGGGCGAGCTGGATATGCTGAAAAACGGCATCAACTCGATGGCGATGTCGCTTGCCGCTTACCATGAAGAGATGCAGCATAATATCGATCAGGCCACTTCGGATCTGCGCGAAACGCTGGAACAGATGGAGATCCAGAACGTTGAGCTGGATCTGGCGAAGAAGCGAGCTCAGGAAGCGGCGCGTATTAAGTCTGAGTTTTTGGCCAACATGTCGCACGAACTGCGCACGCCGCTTAACGGCGTGATTGGCTTTACCCGTCTGACGCTAAAAACCGAACTCAATACAACCCAGCGCGATCACCTCAATACTATCGAGCGTTCGGCCAACAACCTGCTGGCGATCATCAATGACGTGCTCGATTTTTCCAAGCTGGAAGCGGGCAAGCTGATTCTGGAAAGCATTCCCTTCCCGCTACGCAGCACGCTGGATGAAGTGGTGACGCTGCTGGCGCATTCATCCCATGACAAAGGGCTGGAGCTCACGTTAAACATCAAAAATGACGTACCGGATAACGTCATCGGCGACCCGCTGCGCCTACAGCAGGTCATTACCAATCTGGTCGGTAATGCCATTAAATTTACCGAAAGCGGCAATATCGACATTCTGGTTGAAAAGCGCGCGCTCAGTAATACCAAAGTACAGATTGAAATCCAGATCCGCGATACCGGCATCGGCATTCCCGAGCGCGACCAGTCGCGTCTGTTCCAGGCTTTCCGCCAGGCGGACGCCAGCATTTCACGCCGTCATGGCGGAACCGGTCTGGGGCTGGTGATTACGCAAAAACTGGTCAATGAGATGGGCGGCGATATCTCGTTCCACAGTCAGCCCAATCGCGGTTCCACTTTCTGGTTCCACATTAATCTCGATCTCAACCCGAATGTAATAAGCGACGCGCCGCCAACGCGCTGTCTGGTCGGAAAACGGCTGGCCTACGTCGAACCGAACGCCACCGCCGCGCAATGCACGCTGGATATGCTGAGCGACACGCCGCTGGAGGTGATCTACAGCCCGACGTTCTCAGCGTTGCCGCTGGATCACTACGATATCCTGCTTATCAGCGTTCCGGTGACCTTTAACGAACCGCTCACCATGCAGCAAGAACGGCTGGCAAAAGCCGCCGCCATGACGGACTTCCTGCTGCTGGCGCTGCCTTGCCATGCCCAGATTAACGCCGAAAAACTCAAGCAAGGCGGCGCGGCGGCCTGTCTGTTAAAACCGCTCACCTCAACGCGTTTACTGCCTGCGCTGACGGAATACTGCCATTTAAATCAGCATGTTGAACCGCTGCTGACGGATGAGAACAAAATCGCCATGACGGTAATGGCGGTCGACGATAACCCGGCCAACCTGAAGCTGATCGGCGCGCTGCTGGAGGACAAAGTCCAGCATGTGGAGCTTTGCGACAGCGGGCATCAGGCGGTGGAACGGGCCAAACAGATGCAGTTTGATTTGATCCTGATGGACATTCAGATGCCGGATATGGACGGTATCCGCGCCTGTGAGCTGATTCATCAGCTTCCGCATCAGCAGCAAACGCCGGTGATCGCCGTGACGGCACATGCGATGGCGGGTCAGAAAGAGAAGCTGCTGAGCGCGGGGATGAATGACTATCTGGCCAAGCCGATAGAAGAAGAGAAACTGCACAGCCTGCTGTTGCGCTATAAGCCGGGGGCCGTGGTAGCGACCCGATTACCCGCCGCTGAATCGACAGAGTTTATCGTCAACCCGAACGCAACGCTCGACTGGCAACTGGCGCTGCGCCAGGCGGCCGGAAAATCCGATCTGGCGCGGGATCTGCTGCAAATGCTCATCGACTTCCTGCCGGAAGTGCGTAACAAAATTGAAGAACAGCTGGTGGGAGAGGCGCCCGAAGGGCTGGTGGATCTCATCCATACGTTGCACGGCAGCTGCGGCTACAGCGGGGTGCCGCGCATGAAAAACTTGTGCCAGTTAATTGAGCAGCAGTTACGCAGCGGCACCAAAGAAGAGGAGCTTGAACCCGAGTTTCTGGAGCTGCTTGATGAGATGGACAACGTCGCGCGCGAAGCAAAGAAAATATTAGGATGAGGGGATGCCGGATGGCGACGCTAGCGCGTCTTATCCGGCCTACAGGTGCGTGGCCGTAGGCCTGATAAGCGCAGCGTGACCGGCCTACAGGTGCGTGACCGTAGGCCTGATAAGCGCAGCGCCATCAGGCAGTTAACGTAAATGCTGCCCCACGTTAAGGGTGGCGGCGATATTGCGCGCAGCCATACGCACATTTTCTGCGGCATTCTCCAGCGCCTCATCCAGCGTACAGATGGTATAAATCACGCTGAAAACAGCATCCAGCCCATGTTGGTGTACAACACCCACATCCGCCGTCAGGCTACCTGCAATACCAATCACGGGCTTATTATGTCGTTTCGCGACCTTTGCCACGCCGACAGGCACTTTGCCGTGTATCGTTTGGCTGTCAATGCGCCCTTCTCCGGTAACAACCAGATCCGCATCAGCAACGCACTCCTCCAGATGCAAAGCATCGGTCACGATCTCAATGCCGCGCCGTAACTCCGCGCCGCAAAACGCATATAATGCGGCCCCCAGACCGCCCGCCGCGCCGCCGCCCGCCAGTTCGAATACGTTAATATCCAGATCGCGGGAAATCAGCCGGGCATAGTGCGTCAGCGCGTCGTCTAAGCGTTGAATCATCTCCGGCGTGGCGCCTTTTTGCGGACCAAATACCGCAGATGCCCCCTCTTTCCCGGTCAGCGGATTCGTGACATCGCAGGCGACTTCGATACGACACGCGGCAAGACGTTTATCAATACCGCTGATATCAATCTTTGAGAGCGCTTCCAGCGCCGCGCCGCCTTGCGTAATCTCCTGGTGCTGCGCATCCAGCAATTTCGCCCCCAGCGCCTGCACCATACCGGCGCCGCCGTCATTCGTCGCGCTACCGCCAAGGCCAATAATAATATGTTCCACCCCGGCATCGAGGGCGTGGCGAATTAACTCGCCGGTTCCCCACGAGGTGGTTTTTAGCGGATCGCGTAATTGCGGTGAAACCAACTCCAGCCCGCTGGCGGCGGCCATTTCGATAAAGGCCGAACGTTCGTCGCCAGAAAGCCCATAAAATGCCCGCACGCTGTCGCCGAGCGGGCCCGTCACGTCAACATCAACAATTCGGCCTGCCGTGGCCTCGACCATCGCTTCAACCGTTCCCTCACCACCATCAGCAACCGGGAGTTTTACGTAATCCGCATCAGGCCAGATTTCACGAAACCCCTCCTCAATGGCGGTCGCTACCTCAAGAGCGCTCAAACTTTCCTTATAAGAGTCCGGTGCGATCACTATTTTCATAAAGCATCCTTACGCATGTTGACTGTACTAAGCATACACCAGGAGAAGAACCGACCCCATGACGAAACCGGTTCAATACAGTCAGCGCACCATGCACGGGCGCTTATTGTCGAATGTCCAGTTCGGGATCAGATACTGCATTCCCATCGCATCATCACGCGCGCCCAGGCCGTGTTGCTGATACAACTCGTGCGCCTTCATCACCTGATCCATGTCAATCTCAACGCCAAGACCTGGTTTATCAGGCACCTGCACCATACCGCCTTTGATTTCAAACGGCTCTTTGGTCAGACGCTGATTACCTTCCTGCCAGATCCAGTGGGTGTCGATCGCGGTGATCTTGCCTGGCGCGGCGGCCGCCACATGCGTGAACATCGCCAGGGAAATATCAAAGTGGTTATTGGAATGCGAACCCCAGGTCAGGCCGAACTCATGGCACATCTGCGCGACGCGAACAGATCCCTGCATCGTCCAGAAATGCGGGTCAGCCAGCGGAATGTCCACAGACTGCAAGGAGAGCGTATGCCCCATCTGACGCCAGTCAGTGGCGATCATATTGGTGGCCGTCGGCAGGCCGGTCGCGCGACGGAACTCCGCCATCACTTCGCGGCCAGAGAAACCCTGCTCCGCCCCGCACGGATCTTCCGCATAGGCCAGCGAGCCTTTCAGGTACTTACCGATTTGGATTGCTTCGTTCAGCGACCAGGCGCCGTTCGGGTCCAGCGTCACGCGGGCATTCGGGAAGCGTTTTGCCAGTGCTACAATGGATTCCGCCTCTTCATCTCCCGCCAGAACGCCGCCCTTCAGTTTAAAGTCGTTAAAGCCATACTTCTCGTATGCCGCTTCCGCCAGGCGGACGACCGCATCAGGAGTCATCGCCTCTTCGTGACGCAGACGATACCAGTCGCATTTCTCATCCGGCTGGCTCTGGTACGGCAGCGGCGTCGCTTTACGGTTGCCGACAAAGAACAGATAGCCAAGCATTTCTACTTCGCTACGCTGTTGCCCCTCACCCAGCAGGGATGCCACGTTAACCCCCAGGTGCTGGCCTAACAGATCAAGCAGCGCCGCTTCAATGCCGGTGACCACATGAATGGTGGTACGTAAGTCGAAGGTTTGTAAGCCGCGCCCGCCCGCATCACGATCGGCGAACTGATGACGTACGGCATTCAGCACGTTTTTGTACTCACCCAGCGTTTTACCCACCACCAGCGGGATCGCCTCTTCCAGCGTCTGGCGGATTTTCTCGCCGCCAGGGATTTCCCCCACGCCGGTGTGACCAGAATTGTCTTTAATAATGACGATATTACGGGTGAAGAACGGCGCATGCGCCCCGCTCAGGTTCATCAGCATACTGTCATGCCCCGCAACCGGGATAACCTGCATAGCGGTAACAACAGGGGTCGTAAATTGTGTACTCATCATTCAGTCCTTATATGAATTAGCGACGGCCGAAAACAGGGCGTTTACGATCAAAAGTCCAGCCGGGGATCAAGTATTGCATCGGGCCTGCGTCATTGCGCGCGCCGCCGGGCAGTTTCTTGTAAGCGTCATGCGCTTTCTGCACCTGCTCCCAGTCCAGCTCCACGCCAAGACCCGGCGCATCCGGCACTGCAATTTTTCCGTCTTTAATTTCCAGCGGTTGCTTCGTCAGGCGGCAATCGCCCTCCTGCCAGATCCAGTGGGTGTCAATCGCCGTCGGTTTACCCGGCGCGGCAGCGCCAACGTGAGTGAACATCGCCAGGGAAATATCGAAATGGTTGTTCGAATGGCAGCCCCAGGTCAGCCCCCAGTCATCGCATAATTGCGCCACGCGCACCGCGCCGGAGAGCGTCCAGAAGTGCGGGTCGGCGAGCGGAATATCCACCGCGTTTAACATCACCGCATGGCCCATTTCACGCCAGTTGGTGGCAATCATGTTGGTCGCGACCGGCAGCCCCGTCGCACGACGGAACTCCGCCATCACTTCACGCCCGGAGAATCCTTGTTCTGCGCCACACGGATCTTCAGCATACGTGAGCACATCGTTCAGCCCTTTACACAGCGCGATGGCTTCATCCAGCAGCCAGGCGCCGTTTGGGTCAACCGTGATTCGCGCATCCGGGAAGCGTTTTTTCAGCGCGCGGGCCGTGTCGATCTCCTGCTCGCCGGGCAACACGCCGCCCTTCAGTTTGAAATCTTTAAAGCCGTAGCGATCCTGCGCCGCCTGCGCCAGATGCACAACCGCGTCGCTGGTGAGCGCTTCCTGATGGCGCAGGTGATACCAGTCATGATTGCCCGGCGTTTTTTCGAGATAAGGCAAATCCGTTTTGGTGCGATCGCCCACGTAGAAAAGGTAGCCCAGCACAGTCACCGCATCGCGCTGTTTGCCCGGCCCTAACAGTTCGCACACCGGTACATTCAGCGCTTTGCCCAGCAGATCCAGCAGCGCCGCTTCCAGCGCCGCTACCGCATTCACCCGCAGTTCGAAAGTCCAGGCGCCTTTACCAAAGGTATCAAAGTCGGCAGCCTGATTACCTTTATGCACCTGTTGCACCACTTTATTCAGGCGGGCCACTTCCTGGCCTAAAACCATCGGAATCGCATCCACCAGCGTCTGGTAAATCACCTCGCCGCCGGGCGCTTCACCCACGCCGGTGTTACCGGCGTTATCGGTGAGGACGACGATATTGCGCGTGAAATACGCGTTATGCGCCCCACCGATGTTGAGTAACATACTGTCATGTCCGGCCACCGGAATGACTTTCATATCGGTAATGACGGGACTTGATTGCGTTGTCATATTTATTGTCCTGCTACAGGTTTCAGTTCGATGCGTTTAATATCCCCGACCAGCACGAGGTAACTCAGTACCGCCACCAGCGCATGGACGCCAACGTAAATCAGCGCGCCATTGAACGAGCCGGTCGTGCCGACGATGTAGCCAATCGCAATTGGCGTTACGATGCCGGAAATATTGCCAAACATGTTGAATAAGCCGCCGCTCAAGCCGCTGATTTCTTTCGGCGCGGTGTCCGCCATGACTGCCCAGCCCAGCGCGCCAATGCCTTTACCGAAGAAGGCCAGCGCCATGAAGCCGATAATCATCCATTCGACGTTGACGTAATTACAGAACACCATCACCATCGACAGCAGCATCCCCATCACGATCGGCGTCTTACGGGCGATGTTCAGCGAGCCGGTACGACGCATCAGCCAGTCGGAAATAATGCCGCCCAGCACGCCGCCCACGAAGCCGCAAATAGCCGGGACGGAAGCGACGAACCCCGCTTTCAGAATCGACATGCCACGCGCCTGCACCAGATAAACCGGGAACCAGGTGATAAAGAAATAGGTCAACGCATTAATGCAGTACTGGCCGATATAGACGCCGATCATCATGCGGGAACCCAGCAGCTGTTTGATTTGGCCCCATTTCACGCTAAACGGGACTTTCACCTTCGTATCTTTCTGATCCATATTGATCAGCGCGCCGCCTTCAGCAATGTACTCCAGCTCTTTTTTGTTAACGCCGGGATGCTGGTTTGGTTCATGGATCACTTTCAGCCAGATAAAGCTGATCACGATCCCCAGACCGCCCATAAAGAAGAAGACATGCGACCAACCCACTTCATGGGTCAGCCAGCCCATGATTGGCGCAAAGATAACGGTGGCAAAGTATTGCGCGGAGTTGAAAATCGCCACCGCCGTTCCCCTCTCCTGCGCCGGGAACCAGGCCGCGACGATTCGGCTGTTGCCGGGGAAAGATGGCGCTTCGGCTAACCCGACCAGGAATCGCAGGGTAAACAGCGCCACGATGATGCCAAAACCGCTGAATATATCCACAAAGCCCTGTAACAGGGTAAACATGGACCAGATAAAGATGGACCAGAAGTAGACACGTTTAGAACCAAAACGGTCGAGCAGCCAACCGCCGGGGATTTGCCCGATCACGTAGGCCCATGAGAAAGCGGAGAACACGTACCCCATGCCTACCGGGTCGAGACCAATATCTTTGGCCATTTCCGATCCGGCAATGGACAATGTGGCGCGGTCGCCATAGTTGAAGGATGTGACGATAAACAGCATCACCACTATCCAGTAGCGGGCATTGGTGCGTTTTTCCGCGCCGCTCACCGCGTGACTTAATGAACTCATTGTTGCACTCCTGAATTTTCGCGTTATCTACGCTCACTCTGAACTGCACAACCGGTAGGGAATCAGAGATGACGTTTCGTGTTTTTTTGCAGCTTTTTATGAGGTCGTTTGCCTTGTGTACTGCATTTTTAATAACTGGCACGAGAAGTATAAAAAGCACACCTCGCACTCTCACCGTGCAACAACACAGTATTTCGGCAGCGTATCACGTATGTTTGTGGCAAAAGCCCAGGGCAATGGAAGCCACTTCACGGAAATGAAAAACGAAGAGGTAAACAGACAGGGTGCGAGAAGCAAAAGAAGAGGAGTGTGAAACGGGTCGCTTGACCCTATGAAAATGCCTCTGAAAACCCTTTCGTATGAAAGGGTTTTAGGGCACATGCCTGATGGCGCTACGCTTATCAGGCCAACAGACTGCGCATGTAGACCGGACGTCGCCATCCGGCTGGGTTTTGCTCAGGAGAGCAATGTTCCCCAGTTTTCGACCCAGGGGTTGGATTCGCTCTCCGGCTCCGGGTGTTCGCTGGCGTCAATCAACAGCATCTCCCCAACACGCTGCGCGCTTTGCTCCTGCAACAGCGCATCGAACTGTTTGCCGCCATTGCAAAAATTAACGTAGCTGCTGTCGCCCAGCGCAATCACGCCGTAACGCAGATTTGGCTGAAAACCGAGATTGTCCTTTATTCCCTGGAATAGCGGCACAATGCTGTCCGGGAGATCGCCCTGCCCCGTCGTCGATGTCACAACCAGCACAACTTTATCCAGATACGGCTGCCAGTCGCTCAGTTGCGGATCTTCAAAGACAGTTGCTTTATGCCCCTGCGCGGTAAGGATCGCCTCGGCCTCTTCGGCAACCAACAGCGAGTTTCCATACATGGTGCCGACAAAAATACCAATTTCCGCCATTAACGTTTTCTCCCTGATTTAAGCCTGATTATTTTCATCCTGCCGGGACAACGCATTAAACTCAACCCTTTCATTCTCAGGGAGAAGTCCGCGCCAGCCAAACTGTGATAACGCCTGCATCCAGACGTCGTCCAGACCGGCGCGCAGGATCAGCGGTTCACCGGTAAAGGGGTGGGTAAGCGTCAGTTGACTGGCGTGCAACATTAAGCGCTGGCAACCAAAATGCTCTGCGGCGCTGCGATTCTGACGTAAATCGCCGTGTTTGCTGTCGCCGATAATCGGATGGCGTAAATGCGCGAGATGACGTCTGAGCTGGTGTTTACGGCCCGTTTTCGGCTCCAGTTCCACCAGGCCGTAGCGGGTTGTCGGATAACGCCCGGTCGCCACCGGCATTTCGACCGTCGCCAGCCCCCGGTAATGGGTCACGGCAGGCTGCGGGCCTTTATCCTCGCGGGCAAATTTATCGGCAATCTTATCCAGTTCTTCCACCAGCGGATAATCCAGAACGGCCTCATCCATCAACCAGCCGCGCACAATCGCATGGTAGCGTTTCTGAATCTGATGCTGCTCAAACTGCTGCGCCAGCAGGCGCCCCGCTTCGCTGGAAAGCCCCATCAACAGGACACCGGAAGTCGGCCTGTCGAGCCGGTGGGCGGTAAAGACGTGCTGACCAATCTGATCGCGTACGGTTTGCATCACCACGACTTTTTCGTCGCGATCCAACCAGCTGCGGTGAACCAGCCAGCCAGACGGTTTATTCACCGCCACCAGCCATTCATCCTGATAGAGGATTTCCAGCATCAGACGTTATCGCTCGTAAACAGCGCGTCCAGATCCTGCAATGTCGTCAGGATCACCTCGCGTTGAGGATGATCGGCCGTCAGCGCCATTTCATAATACGGCGCGACAGCAAAGGCTTGCGGAAGCGGCTGCGCGTTATCGAGCAACGCGTGCATACGGGGGATCAGCACCCATTGCAGCCATTCAAGCGGTTCCATCGTATCCATACAAAAAGGTTGCGTGCTGGTAAACAGGTGGGCCTGCGGCTCGTCCATCCGCCAGTGATGATGTTCACGCAGCAGGGCTTCCAGCGCGTGGAGTTGCTGGCGCACACGGTCATGAGTCGTCATGAAATTAACCTCAGTGATGAAAAACTGGCGCGAAGGATAGCATCAGTGAAGACGAAATAAAAAAAGGGAGCACTGTAAAAACAGTGCTCCCGGTTCGTTTCGCAGCATTCCGGCTACTTTTGGTGCTCCCTGCTCATCCGTGACAACTTTTCCTGTGGTCTTGCGACCTGCTCATCCTGAACAATTTGCATCCTGCTCACATCACCCCGATGTGAATCGACTTCATCCTGAAGTATCCTGGCCATCCTGACCCACCGAACATCCTGCCCGGCTCTCGTTCTCCGTCCTGGAGGTGTCCCTTAACGCATCCGGCGTTTTCCACTTTGCTTCATCCTGAAGCCTGTCCTTGTAACACCATCCTGGCGTGTCCTGCTGAAGCGCCATCATCCTGACGTTCGCTTCGTTGTGCGACTCCTTGTCGACAGGTATAGAATCGCCTGTTTCGCCTTGTCTTACAAGACACTTACAGACAATGCCTTAAGGATATTTTCATATGAAAGGCAGGATTATTAACTCAACTCATTAATATTAAAGGAATTATAGTTAACACTATGAGATAAGTATTCGCTTATTATCTGGCGATCTCTCACAGGGTATGTAAGAGATCTCTCACACGGTGTCTGGCAAAGTGGATTACAGAAGCGGCTTAAGCTGAGTCAGGAATTCCGCAAGAGAGGCGGCCAGAACGGTACGATTGCGCGTTCCCAGGGTCTCTTTGCAAACTTCACCAGAGAGATTACACACCGAAATGACCTCAAGTTCATTTTCCAGCGTGGCGATAAAAAGCGTAGGCGGTAACTTGAGACGCTTCTGCGTGACCAGATGGCCGATCAGGTTTTCCTGAACGCGTCTGAAGTCATCTGCGCTCCATGTTTGCAGCAGCGTCAGCTTTTCATCCGCGAACTGCGCGTACATATCCCCGGCAAATTGCGTGGTGTAAAAAGCATGGACCGCAGGTTGTATCACAATATCAAATGCGCGTTCAACCGCGTTTACATTCGCCTCGCCTTCAAACGGCTGCGGCTGCCAGTAAACGGCATCGCTGGTCGAAGAGATAATGCACGGGGAAGGCACGCCATACAGCTCTTCGCTGAGCGGCCAGCTGTTGTGTTTCTCATGCCATGCGTCGCAATAACGCGTCGTAAATGCCGTCAGGGCTTGCGATGTCAGTTCGTCCACCGATTTCTCTCTTCATAAAAGCCAGGATACACTTGACGCATAGTGTATCTGGTTTATGACGGTGAAACATGTCTTCTTATGAAAACCATCAGGCGCTTGATGGCCTGACTCTCGGAAAATCAACGGATTACCGGGATAATTATGACGCCAGCCTGTTACAAGGCGTCCCGCGCAGCCTGAATCGCGATCCGCTGGATTTAAAAGCGGACAACCTGCCTTTTCACGGCGCCGATATCTGGACGCTGTATGAACTGTCATGGCTGAACGCGAAAGGCGTGCCGCAGGTCGCCGTTGGTCATGTGGAACTGGACTACACCAGCGTCAATTTGATTGAGTCGAAAAGTTTTAAGCTGTACCTGAACAGCTTTAACCAGACCCGTTTTGACTCCTGGGACGCCGTGCGCCAGACGCTGGAAAACGACCTGCGCGCCTGTGCGCAAGGCGAAGTCAGCGTCGCGCTGTACCGTCTTGATGAGCTGGAAGGGCAACCTGTCGCCCATTTTCACGGCACCTGCATTGATGACCAGGATATCACCATCGATAACTATCAGTTCAGCACCGACTATCTGGAGAATGCCGCCAGCGGCGAAAAAGTCGTGGAAGAGACGCTGGTCAGCCATTTGCTGAAGTCAAACTGCCTGATCACCCACCAGCCGGACTGGGGCTCCATACAAATTTGTTATCGCGGGCGCAAAATTGACCGCGAGAAGCTGCTGCGTTATCTGGTCTCGTTCCGTCATCACAACGAGTTCCACGAGCAGTGCGTAGAGCGCATTTTTAACGACCTTCTGCGTTTCTGCCAGCCGGAAAAACTGAGCGTGTACGCACGCTATACGCGTCGTGGCGGTCTGGATATCAACCCGTGGCGCAGCAACACCGATTTTGTGCCTGCAACGGGCAGACTGGTGCGTCAGTAATCTTTTTTTCTCAATTTTGCGCGCCGGATTCCGCGCGCAAGGTTGTGAAAGGTCATAAGCCAGCGCTATTGTAATCAACAGGGAATGACGTCTTGCGTCCCATAAGGAGTTTACTTGATTACACATATTAGCCCGCTTGGCTCAATGGACATGTTGTCGCAGCTGGAAGTCGATATGCTTAAACGCACGGCCAGCAGCGACTTGTATCAACTGTTTCGTAACTGTTCGCTTGCCGTACTGAACTCCGGCAGTCTGACTGATAACAGCAAAGAATTGCTGTCTCGTTTTGAAAGTTTCGACATCAACGTGCTGCGTCGTGAACGCGGCGTGAAGCTCGAACTGATTAACCCGCCTGAAGACGCCTTTGTGGACGGACGCATCATCCGCGCCTTGCAGGCTAACCTGTTCGCCGTGTTGCGCGACATCCTGTTCGTCAACGGTCAGATTCACAATGCAGGCCGTTTCCAGCATCTGGATCTCGAAAGCTCGGTGCATATTACCAACCTGGTGTTCTCGATTCTGCGCAACGCCCGGGCGCTGCACGTCGGCGAAGCGCCAAACATGGTCGTCTGCTGGGGCGGTCACTCCATTAACGAAAACGAATATCTCTATGCCCGCCGCGTCGGCACCCAGCTGGGTCTGCGTGAGCTGAACATTTGCACCGGCTGCGGGCCAGGCGCAATGGAAGCGCCAATGAAAGGCGCAGCGGTAGGCCACGCGCAGCAGCGTTACAAAGACAGCCGCTTTATCGGTATGACGGAACCTTCCATCATCGCGGCAGAACCGCCTAACCCGCTGGTCAATGAGTTGATCATCATGCCGGATATCGAAAAACGCCTCGAAGCCTTCGTGCGTATCGCCCACGGCATCATCATCTTCCCGGGCGGCGTCGGTACGGCGGAAGAACTTCTCTATCTGCTGGGGATCCTGATGAACCCGGCGAATAAAGATCAGGTGCTGCCGCTGATCCTCACCGGGCCGAAAGAGAGTGCGGATTACTTCCGCGTGCTGGACGAATTTATCGTGCATACGCTGGGAGAAGACGCCCGCCGTTACTACCGCGTCATCATTGATGACGCCACGGAAGTGGCGCGGCTGATGAAAAAAGCGATGCCGCTGGTGAAAGAGAATCGCCGCGACACTGGCGACGCTTACAGCTTCAACTGGTCGATTCGCATCGCGCCGGACCTGCAAATTCCGTTCGAACCGTCGCATGAGAATATGGCGAATCTGCAACTTTACCCCGATCAACCGGTTGAAATTCTGGCGGCGGATCTGCGGCGCGCCTTCTCCGGCATCGTTGCGGGTAACGTCAAGGAGGTCGGCATCCGTGCGATTGAGGAGTTCGGGCCTTATAAAATCCACGGCGACCGCGAGATGATGCGTCGCATGGACGACCTGCTCCAGGGCTTTGTCGCGCAGCATCGTATGAAACTGCCCGGCTCGGCTTACATTCCCTGCTACGAAATCTGCGCATAACGCGCAGCGCCCGGTGGAGCACATCCGCCGGGTCAGACGATCGTCCGCTTTCTCAGACCGGGTCTGGTGTTTTCACCGCCCGGTTTTTTCATTGATACCAGTCACATAGTGAAGCTAAGTTTATAAATGCCGCTTATATTTCAAAATAAAAGCATTAACGCGCAAACGTTTACCTTACAATGCCAATAGTAATTTATCAGCCGTAATTCTTATTAGTCGCGACAATCCTCCAAAAACATTGTTTTTTATAGCCAAACCTCCGTATATTGCGCCCCGATCTTTTAGGGCATATGTCGTTAATGGTAGCCTTCGCGCCCGTAAATTCGCTTTGACGTTTTTTTAACAGATTAATGGTCCAAATTTATCCACATAACAGGTGGATTATTGCATTTGGGATCGCGATCACTGATACATTCATAAGTTAAATGTATCTTTCCGCCCGCAAATTATTACGGCGAAAAATTATATAAAAATCGTCATTAAACGAATTTCATTTTACGGTCAGGTCTTTTTTCATTGGATTAGACCACAAACCTGACTTTTAGCTTCCTCCAGGAGAAACAGATGGAAACCACTCAAACCAGCACTATTGCTTCGATTGATTCTCGAAGCGGATGGCGCAAGACGGACACCATGTGGATGCTGGGCCTTTACGGCACGGCAATCGGCGCGGGCGTACTGTTCCTGCCAATTAACGCAGGCGTCGGCGGTATGATCCCGCTGATCATCATGGCGATTATCGCTTTCCCGATGACCTTCTTCGCACACCGTGGCCTGACTCGCTTCGTGCTGTCCGGTAAAAACCCTGGCGAAGACATCACTGAAGTGGTTGAAGAGCACTTCGGTATTGGCGCGGGTAAACTGATCACCCTGCTCTACTTCTTCGCGATTTACCCGATTCTGCTGGTTTACAGTGTGGCGATTACCAACACCGTGGAAAGCTTCATGACCCACCAGTTGGCCATCACCCCGCCGCCGCGCGCGATTCTGTCTCTGATCCTGATTGTCGGCATGATGACCATCGTGCGCTTCGGTGAGCAGATGATCGTTAAAGCGATGAGTATTCTGGTATTCCCGTTTGTTGCGGCCCTGATGCTGCTGGCCCTGTACCTGATCCCTCAGTGGAGCGGCGCAGCGCTGGAAACGCTCTCCTTTGATTCCGCTGCCTCTACCGGCAATGGTCTGTGGATGACGCTGTGGCTGGCAATTCCGGTAATGGTGTTCTCTTTCAACCACTCTCCGATCATCTCCTCCTTCGCGGTCGCGAAGCGTGAAGAGTACGGCGATGCGGCTGAGAAGAAATGCTCTAAGATCCTGGCATTCGCTCACATCATGATGGTGCTGACCGTTATGTTCTTCGTCTTCAGTTGCGTACTGAGCCTGACGCCAGCAGACCTGGCGGCAGCGAAAGAGCAGAACATCTCTATTCTGTCTTACCTGGCGAACCACTTTAACGCACCGGTTATCGCCTGGATGGCGCCGATCATCGCGATTATCGCCATCACGAAATCCTTCCTCGGCCACTACCTGGGCGCTCGTGAAGGTTTCAACGGAATGGTTATCAAGTCTCTGCGCGGCAAAGGCAAATCCATCGAAATCAACAAACTGAACAAAATCACTGCGCTGTTCATGCTGGTTACGACCTGGATTGTCGCCACGCTGAACCCAAGCATCCTGGGAATGATTGAAACCCTGGGCGGCCCAATCATCGCGATGATTCTGTTCCTGATGCCGATGTATGCCATCCAGAAAGTCCCGGCAATGCGTAAGTACAGCGGCCACATCAGCAACGTATTCGTTGTTGTTATGGGTCTGATCGCTATCTCCGCTATTTTCTACTCCCTGTTCAGCTAAGTTTTGTAGCGCCGCTTTCGGGCGGCGCTTCCTCCCTGAGATTTAAGCAATGGATGCCCTATGATTAGCGTATTCGATATTTTCAAAATCGGCATTGGCCCTTCCAGCTCTCACACCGTCGGGCCAATGAAAGCAGGCAAACAATTCACGGATGATCTGATTGCCCGCAATATCCTGACCGATGTCACCCGCGTCGTGGTGGATGTCTATGGTTCACTGTCGCTGACCGGTAAAGGTCACCACACTGACATTGCCATTATTATGGGTCTGGCGGGAAATCTGCCGGATACCGTCGACATCGACTCCATTCCATTCTTTATTCAGGACGTGAACACCCACGGACGTTTACTGCTGGCGAATGGTCAGCATGAAGTGGAGTTTCCGGTCGATAAGTGCATGAATTTCCATGCCGACAACCTGTCTCTGCATGAGAACGGGATGCGTATTAGCGCGCTGGCGGGCGATAAGGTCCTCTACAGCCAAACTTACTACTCCATTGGCGGTGGTTTCATCGTTGATGAAGAACATTTCGGTTTGTCGAACAGTGCGCCGGTCAACGTGCCGTATCCGTACAAATCCGCAGCCGATCTGCAAAAACACTGCCAGGAAACCGGTCTGTCGCTTTCCGGCCTGATGATGCAAAACGAGCTGGCGCTGCACAGCAAAGAAGAGCTGGAACAGCACTTTGCCAACGTCTGGGAAGTGATGCGCGGCGGTATTGAGCGCGGCATCACGACGGAAGGCGTACTGCCGGGGAAACTGCGCGTTCCACGTCGTGCCGCAGCGCTGCGTCGTATGCTGGTCAGCCAGGATAAAACCACGACCGATCCGATGGCGGTTGTCGACTGGATCAACATGTTCGCGCTGGCGGTCAACGAAGAGAACGCGGCGGGCGGGCGTGTCGTGACTGCGCCAACCAACGGCGCATGCGGCATCGTTCCGGCGGTACTGGCGTACTACGACAAGTTTATCCGCGAAGTTAACGCCAACTCACTGGCTCGCTACATGCTGGTGGCCAGCGCGATCGGCTCTCTGTACAAGATGAACGCCTCCATTTCCGGTGCGGAAGTGGGCTGTCAGGGTGAGGTCGGCGTGGCCTGCTCTATGGCGGCGGCGGGTCTGGCAGAGCTGCTGGGCGGCAGTCCGACGCAAGTGTGCATCGCTGCGGAAATTGGCATGGAACACAACCTGGGTCTGACCTGCGATCCGGTTGCGGGTCAGGTACAGGTGCCGTGCATTGAGCGTAACGCGATTGCCTCCGTGAAAGCGGTCAACGCCGCGCGTATGGCGCTGCGTCGTACCAGCGAGCCGCGCGTGTGCCTCGATAAAGTTATTGAGACCATGTACGAAACCGGTAAAGACATGAACGCCAAGTACCGTGAAACCTCTCGCGGCGGCCTGGCGATGAAGATTGTCGCCTGCGATTAAGTCCTACCACGTTTCAGGATCTGTAGGCCGGATAAGGCGCTCGCCGCCATCCGGCATTTATTGCCTGATGGCGCTTCGCTTATCAGGCCTACGGATCGCGCTATTTCGCAACACTCGCCTCCTGTCGCCCTGGATGTTACCCTGTCCCCAAATTTGTCAGGGAGAACACCGTGGCCGTCCATCTGCTTATCGTCGATGCACTGAATTTAATTCGCCGTATTCATGCGGTTCAAGGCTCGCCCTGCGCGGAGACCTGCCTGCATGCGCTTGAGCAGTTGGTTGTACACAGTCAGCCGACGCACGCCGTCGCCGTATTTGACGATGAAGCGCGCAACAGCGGCTGGCGTCATCAGCGTCTCCCGGACTACAAAGCCGGTCGTCCTCCCATGCCTGACGAGTTGCACAATGAAATGCCCGCAATACGCGCCGCCTTCGAACAGCGCGGCGTGCAATGCTGGGTTTCCAGCGGCAATGAGGCGGATGATTTAGCCGCCACGCTGGCGCTCAAGGTCACACAGGCCGGGCATCAGGCCACTATCGTTTCTACCGACAAAGGCTACTGTCAGTTGCTCTCCCCGACGCTGCGTATCCGCGATTATTTCCAGAAACGCTGGCTGGATACGCCATTCATTGAGAAAGAGTTCGGCGTCCTCCCCCAACAGTTGCCGGACTACTGGGGGCTGGCGGGGATCAGCAGTTCAAAAGTCCCCGGCGTGGCGGGCATCGGCCCCAAAAGCGCGACTCAATTGTTGGTTCAGTTTCAGACTCTGGAAGGGATTTATGCGCACCTCGACGAGGTAGCGGAAAAGTGGCGCAAGAAGCTTGAAGCGCATAAAGAGATGGCATTTTTGTGCCGCGATATCGCGCGCCTGCAAACGGATCTCCATATCGACGGGAACTTGCAGCAGCTACGGCTGACGCGGTAGCTGTGTTGCCGGATGGCGCTACGCTTATCCGACCTACATTTCGTGCAATCCTGTAGGCCGGATAAGGCCATCTGGCAAAATTACCAGGCGGTATGATACAACTCGATGATATCGGCAATACTCGCTTCACGCGGATTACCACCGGTGCAAACATCGTCAAATGCCGCCTGCGCCAGCGCCGGAATATCCTCTTTACGCACGCCGACATCGCGTAAATGCAACGGAATACCGACGTCCCGGTTTAGGGTAAATACCGCTTCCACGGCGGCATTACGCGCCTCGCTCAAACTTATCCCTTCGACCTTCTCGCCCATCGCACGCGCGATATCACGGAACTTCTCACCGGTATATTCCGCGTTGTAGCGCATGATATGCGGCAGAAGAATCGCATTAGCAACGCCGTGCGGAGTGTTATAAAACGCGCCCAGCGGATGCGCCATCCCGTGCACCAGCCCAAGCCCCACGTTGGAAAAGCCCATCCCGGCAACGTACTGCCCCAGCGCCATCGCTTCGCCCGCTTCACGCTCGCCCGCAACCGAACCACGCAATGCCCCGGCGATGATCTCAATGGCCTTAATATGCAGCGCATCCGTCAACGCCCACGCGGCACGGGTGATGTATCCTTCGATCGCGTGGGTTAACGCATCCACCCCGGTTGCCGCCTTCAGCGCGGGCGGCATGCCGTCCATCATGTCGGCATCAATAAACGCGACCTGTGGGATATCATGCGGATCGACACAAACAAATTTACGCCGCTTTTCTTCATCGGTGATCACATAGTTAATGGTCACTTCCGCTGCGGTTCCCGCAGTGGTCGGGATCGCCATCACCGGTACGCTCGGATAACGGGTCGGCGACAGACCTTCCAGACTGCGCACGTCAGCAAACTCAGGGTTATTGCTGATAATACCGATCGCCTTACAGGTATCCTGCGGGGAGCCGCCGCCGATGGCAATCAGGTAGTCTGCCCCGCTTTGTTGAAATACGTTCAGCCCCTCTTTCACCACGCCGATGGTTGGATTTGGGATCACGCCATCGTAGATCGCCCATGCCAGCCCTGCGGCATCCATCTTATCCGTGACGTTTCTGACCACACCGCACTGCACCAGCGTTTTGTCACTGACAATTAGCGCCTTGCGATAGCCCCGGCGTTGAACCTCATCGGTTAACGCCGCCACCGCCCCCCGGCCAAACCATGCCGTTTCGTTCAGGATCATTCTGTTCGCCATAGCCCGTCTCCTTCGCTGTGCGAAATTACTCTTCGATACGTAATCCGTAGGTTTTGAATTTTTCCAGCACAATGGCGATAGCCTCATCATCCAGTACAGGCACCGGATCGGTAATCGCCAGCGTACTGAGGTACAGCTGCGCCAGCACTTCCACTTCATGCGCCAGCCACAGCGCTTTTTCCAGGTTCTCTTCGCAGGCGATCAACCCATGATGCTGTAGCAGGGTCGCTTTGCGATTTTTGAGCGCAACGGCAACGTATTCAGAAAGTTCACGCGTGCCGAACGTGGCGTAAGGCGCACACGGAATGGAGTTCCCCCCCGCCGCCGCAATCATGTAATGAATGGCTGGAATAGGACGATTGAGGATCGACACCGCCGTGCAGTGAACGGCATGGTTATGGACGACAGCATTAGCATCCGGGCGCGTCTGGTAGGCCGCCATATGGAAACGCCACTCGCTGGAAGGCAATTTTCCCTGCTCATGCTGACCCTCTGCATCAATAAAGACGATATGTGATTCGGTGAGTTTGTCATACGGAATGCCCGTTGGCGTGATCAGCATCCCGCCCTGATAACGCACGCTCACATTGCCTGCGGTCCCCTGGTTCAGCCCCAGCCGGGTCATCTCCAGGCAGGTGTCGATAATCTGGCGGGCCAGTGTGTTTCGTTCCATTAGTTACCTCTCTCAGTCATTCAAAACGCGACAACAGAACAGCACGTTGCTCTGCTGAATTAATTGAACATTTGGTAACCATCATCATATTGAATAGCGATAAAGGAATTTACATGACTTTATTTTGTGATACGCATCAATTAATCACGTCAGTTAAATACCGTTTTCGCCGGATTCACTCTCGCCAAAATGACCGCTCTTAATATTATTTATCCAAACGGGCATTTTCATAATATTTGTAACAAATGCCCGTTTTCGCAGTAATAAATTAAATCGGTCATCAACGCTGTGGGTTTTTAATTTTATTTACTCAAACGGGCATCATTTTTCAGAAATTAAAGTGATGATAATCACATAAAGCCACCCTCCAGGTGCTAAATGTGACCACCATCATATTAAACAGCGTTTTTTATTTGAAAATGAATTCATGAGTTCACCATCAACAGCCAATTTTCTCTGGCAGATAACAGGAACTCGCCTGGTTTGTCGATCTGGTGAGAAACACCGGTCGTACTTCTAAAATGTTGAACACGCTTCTGAGCCAATGAGGATGCTATGGGAAACACAACAATACAGACGCAGAGTTTTCGTGCGGTGGATACAGGGCAAAGCAAACGCTATATCATTCCGTTCGCTTTACTCTGCTCACTGTTTTTCCTTTGGGCGGTTGCCAATAACCTGAATGACATTTTATTACCACAATTTCAGCAAGCCTTTACGTTAACTAATTTTCAGGCAGGTTTGATTCAGTCTGCTTTTTATTTCGGCTATTTTGTTATTCCCATCCCCGCGGGTATTTTGATGAAAAAGCTGAGTTATAAAGCGGGGATAATTACCGGACTATTCTTATATGCTTTTGGCGCAGCATTATTCTGGCCGGCTGCTGAAGTGATGAATTACACCTTGTTTTTGATTGGTCTTTTTATTATTGCCGCAGGACTTGGTTGTCTTGAAACCGCCGCGAACCCTTTTGTTACGGTATTAGGGCCAGAAAGCGGTGGCCATTTCCGTCTCAATCTGGCGCAAACATTTAACTCTTTCGGCGCTATTATCGCCGTGGTGTTCGGGCAAAGTCTTATTTTGTCTAACGTCCCACATCAATCTCAGGACGTGCTCGATAAAATGACGCCTGAGCAATTGAGTACGTATAAACACAGCCTGGTTTTGTCGGTACAGACGCCTTATATGATCATCGTGGCTATCGTTTTACTGGTTGCCCTGCTGATCATGCTGACCAAATTCCCGGCGCTACAGAGCGACGATCACAGTGACGCCCAACAAAGTTCATTCACCGCTTCGCTTGCCCGCCTGGTGCGTATTCGCCACTGGCGCTGGGCGGTGCTGGCGCAGTTCTGCTACGTCGGCGCGCAAACCGCCTGCTGGAGCTACCTGATCCGTTACGCTATCGAAGAGATCCCCGGCATGACGCCTGGCTTTGCCGCCAACTACCTGACCGGCACGATGGTGTGCTTCTTTATCGGCCGCTTCTCCGGCACCTGGCTTATCAGCCGCTTTGCGCCGCATAAAGTGCTGGCGGCCTATGCCCTGCTCTCCATGATCCTGTGTCTGGTTTCAGCCTTTAGCGGCGGCCATATCGGCCTGCTGGCCCTGACGCTGTGCAGCGCGTTTATGTCGATTCAGTACCCCACTATCTTCTCGCTGGGTATTAAAAATCTGGGACAGGACACCAAATACGGCTCGTCGTTCATCGTCATGACCATCATTGGCGGCGGCATCGTCACGCCGGTCATGGGTTTTGTCAGCGATGCGGCTGGCAACATCCCAACGGCTGAGCTGGTCCCGGCGCTCTGCTTTGCCGTCATCTTCATCTTTGCCCGTTTCCGTTCACAAGCGGCAACTAACTGAACATTTTTCCGAATAACGTGAGGAACCTGTAATGAAAAAAATCAGCTTACCGAAAATTGGCATTCGCCCGGTTATTGATGGACGTCGCATGGGGGTACGCGAGTCGCTGGAAGAACAGACCATGAATATGGCGAAAGCCACCGCTGCGCTTATCACCGAAAAACTCCGCCATGCCTGCGGCGCGCAGATTGAGTGCGTGATTGCGGATACCTGCATTGCCGGAATGGCGGAATCCGCCGCCTGTGAAGAGAAATTCAGCAGCCAGAATGTTGGCGTAACCATTACCGTGACGCCGTGCTGGTGCTACGGCAGCGAAACCATCGATATGGACCCAATGCGCCCGAAAGCCATCTGGGGCTTCAACGGTACGGAACGTCCCGGCGCCGTTTATCTGGCCGCCGCGTTGGCCGCGCACAGCCAGAAAGGCATTCCGGCATTCTCTATTTATGGTCATGACGTACAGGATGCCGACGACACCTCGATCCCTGCCGACGTTGAAGAAAAACTGCTGCGCTTTGCGCGCGCGGGTCTGGCGGTCGCCAGCATGAAAGGCAAAAGCTATCTCTCTGTGGGCGGAGTCTCAATGGGGATTGCCGGTTCCATCGTCGATCACAACTTCTTTGAGTCCTGGCTGGGGATGAAAGTGCAGGCGGTGGACATGACCGAGCTGCGCCGTCGCATCGACCAGAAAATCTATGACGAAGCCGAGCTGGAGATGGCGCTGGCGTGGGCGGATAAAAACTTCCGCTATGGCGAGGATCAGAACGCGCAGCAGTACAAACGTAATGAAGAACAAAGCCGCGCGGTGCTGAAAGAGAGCCTGCTGATGGCAATGTGCATTCGCGACATGATGCAGGGCAACAACAAGCTGGCGGAAAAAGGGCTGGTCGAAGAGTCGCTGGGTTATAACGCCATTGCGGCAGGCTTCCAGGGCCAGCGCCACTGGACCGATCAATACCCGAACGGCGACACCGCCGAAGCGCTGCTGAACAGCTCCTTTGACTGGAACGGCGTGCGCGAACCGTTTGTCGTCGCTACCGAAAACGACAGCCTCAACGGCGTAGCGATGCTGCTGGGCCACCAACTCACCGGAACCGCGCAGGTCTTTGCCGACGTGCGAACCTACTGGTCGCCGGAAGCGGTAGAGCGCGTCACAGGCCAGCCGCTCACCGGCCTTGCGGAGCACGGCATCATTCACCTGATCAACTCCGGCTCTGCGGCGCTGGACGGCTCCTGCAAGCAGCGCGATAGCGAAGGCAAACCGACCATGAAGCCGCACTGGGAAATCAGCCAACAGGAAGCGGACGCCTGCCTGGCCGCTACCGAATGGTGCCCGGCGATCCACGAATACTTCCGTGGCGGCGGCTACTCCTCTCGCTTCCTGACCGAAGGCGGCGTGCCGTTCACCATGACCCGCGTGAACATCATCAAGGGTCTGGGGCCGGTACTGCAAATCGCTGAAGGCTGGAGCGTGGAACTGTCGAAGGAGATGCACGATCAGCTCGACGCCCGCACCAACTCGACCTGGCCGACCACCTGGTTTGCGCCGCGTCTTACCGGTAAAGGCCCGTTCACCGACGTCTACTCGGTGATGGCGAACTGGGGCGCTAACCACGGCGTACTGACCATCGGCCACGTCGGCGCTGACTTCATCACGCTCGCCGCCATGCTGCGTATTCCGGTCTGCATGCACAACGTGGACGATGCGAAAATCTACCGTCCTTCCGCCTGGGCTGCGCACGGTATGGATATTGAAGGCCAGGATTATCGCGCCTGCCAGAACTACGGGCCGCTGTACAAACGTTAATGCGTCACTTCTTTGCCCGGTGGCGTAAGCTTACCGGGCCTACAATTTCGCATTTTGTAGGCCGGATCAGCGCAGCGCCATCCGGCAACGTTTCGGAGCTACTATGAAACAAGACGTCATTCTGGTTCTCGACTGCGGCGCCACCAACGTACGGGCAATGGCCGTTGACCGTCAGGGAAACATTGTCGCCCGCGCATCAACAGCGAATACCAGCGACATCGCCACGGAAAATAGCGCCTGGCATCAGTGGTCGCTGGCGGCCATTCTGCAACGCTTCGCGGACTGCTGTCAGCAACTAAAGACGGAACTGGCAGCCTGCCGGGTTCGCGGCATCACCGTCACGACGTTCGGCGTAGACGGCGCGCTGGTTGATGAACAGGGTCAGTTACGCTATCCGGTCATCAGCTGGAAATGCCCTCGCACCCTTGCCGTCATGGAAAACATCGGCCGCTTTATGCCGCCGCAGCAGTTGCAGGCGATCTCCGGCGTCGGCGCATTCGCCTTTAATACGCTGTATAAACTGGTGTGGCTGAAAGAGAACCACCCGCAGTTGCTCGAACAGGCGCACGCCTGGCTGTTTATTTCATCGCTGATCAACCACCGTTTAACCGGTGAATTCACCACGGATATCACCATGGCGGGCACCAGTCAGATGCTGGATATTCACCAGCGGGATTTCAGCCCGGAGATTTTACAGGCCACGGGTTTACCCCGCCGTCTGTTTCCACGGTTAGTTGAAGCAGGCGAACGGATTGGCACGCTGCAAAACGACGCCGCAAACCTGCTTGGGCTTGAGGCAGGTATTCCGGTGATCTCCGCCGGGCATGACACGCAGTTTGCCCTTTTTGGCGCCGGCGCAGAACAGGATGAACCGGTACTCTCGTCCGGTACGTGGGAAATCCTGATGGTACGCAGCGCGCAGGTGAACACGCCGCTGCTCAGCCATTACGCCGGTTCCACCTGTGAACTGGACAGCCAGGCCGGACTTTATAATCCGGGCATGCAGTGGCTGGCTTCCGGCGTGCTCGAATGGGTGCGCAAACTGCTCTGGACGCCAGAAACGCCGTGGCAGACGCTGATTGACGAGGCGCACGCCATTCCGCCGGGTGCTGAAGGCGTGAAGATGCAGTGCGATCTCCTCACCTGTCAAAACGCGGGCTGGCAGGGGGTGACGCTGAACACAACGCGTGGTCATTTTTACCGCGCCGCGCTGGAAGGGCTCACGGCGCAACTGCAACGTAATCTGCAAACGCTGGAACAGATTGGTCACTTCCAGGCAACTGAGCTTCTGCTGGTTGGCGGCGGAAGCCGCAACGCGCTGTGGAATCAAATCAAAGCCAATCTGCTTGATATACCGATTAAGGTGCTGGATGACGCGGAAACCACCGTCGCCGGGGCAGCCATGTTCGGCTGGTATGGCGTAGGCGAATTTGCCAGCCCGGAACAGGCCCGAGCCCAGGTACGCTATCAGTACCGCTATTTCTGGCCGCAAACTGAACCCGAATTTATTGAGGGAGTGTGAGATGCTAAAAACTATTTCGCCATTAATATCCCCTGAGTTACTGAAAGTGCTGGCTGAAATGGGGCACGGGGATGAGATTATTTTTTCCGATGCCCACTTTCCCGCGCACAGCATGGGACCGCAGGTTATTCGTGCAGATGGTCTGAAAGTCAGCGATCTGCTCCGGGCGATTATCCCGTTGTTTGAACTGGACGGCTACGCGCCGCCGCTGGTGATGATGGCCGCCGTAGAGGGCGATTCGCTCGACCCGACGGTTGAAGCGCGTTATCGCGATGCGCTCTCATTGCAGACGCCGTGCCCGGAGATTGTCCGCATCGACCGCTATGCGTTTTATGAGCGGGCGCAAAAAGCCTTTGCGATCGTTATCACAGGAGAGTGCGCGAAGTACGGGAATATTCTTTTAAAAAAAGGGGTAACGCCGTAATCTCTTGCCGGTGCGCCCGCATGATGCGGGCGTTCATCGAATGATGGGGTGAGAAAAGATGAAAGCGGCACGCCAACAAGCGATAGTAGACCTGCTGATCAACCATAAAAGTCTGACCACCGAGGCGCTATCGGTACAGCTTAACGTCAGCAAAGAGACCATTCGCCGCGATCTCAGCGAGCTACAGGCGCAGGGAAAAGTGCTGCGCAATCACGGGCGCGCCAAGTATATTCACCGGGAAAACCAGGACAGCGGCGACCCGTTCCACATCCGGCTGAAAAGCCACTATGCACATAAGGCGGATATCGCCAGGGAAGCGCTGGCATGGATAGAACCGGGCATGGTGATCGCTCTGGACGCCAGCTCAACCTGCTGGTATCTGGCCCGCCAGTTGCCGGACATTGATATTCACGTCTTTACCAACAGTCACCCGATTTGCCAGGAACTGGGCAAACGCGAGCATATTCAGCTCATCAGTTCCGGCGGCCAGCTTGAGCGTAAATATGGCTGCTACGTCAATCCGTCGCTTATTTCTCAGCTTAAGCCGCTCGACATTGACCTGTTTATTTTTTCCTGCGAGGGGATCGACCGCGGCGGCGCGCTCTGGGACTCAAATACGATCAACGCGGATTTCAAATCCACGCTGCTTAAGCGCGCATCACAGTCTTTATTGTTGATCGACAAGAGTAAGCTCAACCGCTCGGGAGAGGCCTGCATCGGGCATCTGGATGATGTGACGCACATCATTTCCGATGAGCGCCAGGGGGTAATTCACGCCTGATAGCCTTGCCGCTTATCAGGCCAACAAATACCCGGCGCAGGCCGGATAAGGCATTTACGCCGCTATCCGGCAATCCATCGTATTACCGCTCGTCGCGACGCCCGCCCACGGCGGCCCACAGCCGACGGACATGCACGGTCACTTCTTCACGATCGTGATACAGCTGTCGCGCCTGAATTTGCGCGTTAATGCCGTGTTCATCAAGCTGCGCCTGAATGTACGCCAGGTTCTGCGACACCTCTTCATAGCGTTTTTTCATCGGCAGCTTGAGATTGAAGATCGTCTCGCGACACCAGCCGTTTACTAACCACTGCGCCATCAGCGCGGCAACCTTAGCAGGCTTTTCCACCATGTCGCACACCATCCACGAGATGTTATTGCGATTCGGACGGTATCTGAATCCATCTTCGCGCAGCCAGGTCACCTGCCCGGTATCCATCAGGCTCTGCGCCATTGGGCCGTTATCGACAGAGTAAACCCACATGTTGCGCTTCACTAACTGGTAGGTCCAACCGCCAGGGCAGGCGCCTAAATCCACGGCATACATCCCGTTCGCCAGACGTTCATCCCACTCATCGGCCGGAATAAAAACATGCAGCGCTTCTTCCAGCTTCAGCGTCGAACGGCTTGGCGCATCGGCCGGGAATTTCAGCCGCGGAATCCCCATATAGAACGGCGAGTTGTTGTCAGGATACGAATACCCGGTATAACAGCAGCCCGGCGCGATGAAGAAAACATGCACCACCGGACGCTTTGGCGTTTCATAGTTTGTCAGAATCCCCGCGTCGCGCAGCGCGGCCCGCAGCGGCACCGTAAATTTACGGCAAAACTTCATCAACTCTTTGCTTTCATTGGTGTCTGCGACTTCAACACGCAGCTCGCCGCCTTTTTCCACAACGCCCTGTAGCATCCCGACAATCGGCGTAATGCGATCGTCCGGCGGCAGGTCGCGCAGCAACTCGCCGACGACGAACATCTGACGCGCAAAAATGAGCGAGGAAAAAGGCAACTCTTTTACTACTTTTTCAGCATCGTCCGGCTGATAGCACTCAAAGACGACGTATCCGCCATTGTCTTTAACACGAGCGAAGCCAAAGATTTCCCGACGCGCCGCCTTATCCGTTATTTCAGCAGCGCACTCCTTTTCAAAACCAGGGCGACACAACAATACAACCTTATTCATGACCAACGCCCTTACGTTTCAAACGGATGGCGCCAATTAACATCAGCACCCAGCCTGCCAGGAAACTCACGCCGCCGACAGGAGTAACAAACGCCCACAGGCGTAAATGAGACAGCGCCAGGCAATACAGGCTGCCGCTAAACAGCACCGTACCTAACGCCAGAAAAACGCTGCTCCAGTAAAACCAGATGCTAATGCGTCGCTGCATCGCAACCGCCAGGCCAAAAATGGCCAGCGTATGAAATGCCTGATATTGCAGGCCGGTCTGGACCCAGCCCATTTCAACCACACCAAGAGTTTTGCTCAGGACATGCGCCCCAAAGGCACCCAGAGCAACATAGATAAAGCCGCTTATCGCGGCAAAAATCAGCATAAAACGGCTGGTCATGGTAGTACCCTAAATAAATTATTGTTCGTAACGAAAGCGGAATTTTTCTTGTTCAGCGGCCGCTTTGGTCAGAATCCACTGACGAAAGGCGGCTATTTTACCCAGTTCTGCCTGACTGTCATGACAAACCAGATAAAAAGCATTTTTACTGACCAGAACGTCGTTAAAGGGACAGACAAGACGCCCGGCTTCAATTTCTGATTGCGCCATGACGTTGTTCGCCAGCGCAACCCCCTGTCCGTGGATGGCAGCCTGTAGCACCATTGCGCTATGGCTGAAAATAGGTCCCTGCTGCACATTAATATGATTCAGCCCCAACTGACGCGTATAGGTCTGCCAGTCTCTTCGCGAAGCATCATGCAGTAATGTATGTTTTGCCAGATCTTCCGGCGTCTTTAACGGCTTATCGCCCGTCAGTAATAACGGTGAACACACCGGCAGTAAATATTCTGCGTACAATTTTTCGACGCGCAAGCCTGGCCAGTTGCCACGCCCATAAAAAATAGCGACGTCGACATCATCAGCCAGCTTATCTTCCTGACGGTCCACGGCCTGAATTCTGACATCGATTCCCGGATAAGTTGAGTTAAAGCTTGAGAGTCGAGGAACCAGCCACTGGATCGCAAAACTGGGCAATAAACTGACCGTAAGCGCGCCTTTTGCACTCCGCGCCTGAAGTTTACGCGTCGCTTCGGTTAATTGCGAAAAAATCTCTTTGATGTCGAGGAAATAGCTCTGCCCCTCTTCCGTTAGCAAAAGCGAACGATTGCGACGACGGAACAGTTTTAGCCCCAAAAAATCCTCAAGTGACTTGATTTGGTGACTTACTGCGGCCTGTGTCACAAAAAGCTCTTCTGCTGCGCGAGTGAAGCTTAAATGCCGCGCTGCGGCATCAAAAACACGTAATGCATTTAAGGGTGGTAATCGTTTTGACATGGCTTTTAGACTTTGATGTTAAATAAATTTAACAATTAGGTAACCTTGTGTAACCTATTAGTTTTTTTAATCTGAGCCATTATAATTTGTCCGTTGAGGTTCTACCAGCAAATACCTATAGTGGCGACACTTCCTGAGCCGGAACGAAAAGTTTTATCGGAATGCGTGTTCTGATGGGCTTTTGGCTTACGGTTGTGATGTTGTGTTGTTGTGTTTGCAATTGGTCTGCGATTCAGACCATGGTAGCGAAGCTACCCTTTTTCACTTCCTGTACATTTACCCTGTCTGTCCATAGTGATTAATGTAGCACCGCCAATTGCGGTGCTTTTTTTTGTCCATGACCGACCGGTTACTGATCCAGTTCGACCATCTCTTTAACGTCAGTACGATTGATCTGCTGTTTGTTGCCGTTAGCGTCTTTATAAGAAATCATGCCGGTTTCATCATCGGTTTTTGGCTTACCGTCTGACACGATAGTACGGCCATCATTTGTGTGCATCACATAATTCGGACCGGAACAGGCGCTCAGGGCAAAAGTCAGCATACATGCAGAGATCATTGCGGCAGTTTTTTTCATTTTCATCTTCTTCTCCTTAAAGCTGTTTATGCTAAATAAAACGGGTTCCGTAACAGGCAAAAACATTCGCCTAACACTATTTAGCATAACCTGCTTCCCTGACTTCACCAGGATAACCAGACAATTCCGATGGTTAGGACAAACCTTGTATCACAGCCCTTTTTGCGCCACGATCGGTATACTGAATTGAGGAATACCATGAACGCTTTCAATCCTGCGCAGTTTCGCGCGCAATTTCCTGCCCTTACCGATGCGGGCGTTTATCTCGACAGCGCCGCGACGGCGCTTAAGCCTCAGGCCGTGATCGACGCCACGCATCAGTTCTACAGCCTGAGCGCCGGAAACGTCCATCGCAGCCAGTTCGCCGAGGCACAGCGACTAACCGCGCGCTATGAAGCGGCGCGCGGCAAAGTGGCGCAGTGGCTGAACGCGCCTGATGATGCATCGATTGTCTGGACACGCGGCACTACGGAAGCCATCAATATGGTGGCGCAATGCTATGCCCGCCCGCGCCTGCAACCCGGCGATGAGATAATCGTCAGTGAAGCGGAGCATCACGCGAATCTCATTCCCTGGCTGATGGTCGCTCAGCAGACGGGCGCAAAAATCGTCAAACTGCCCCTGAATGCCCTTTTTCTCCCCGACGTGGAGCGTCTGCCTGAACTCATCACGCCACGCAGCCGAATTCTGGCGCTGGGACAGATGTCGAACGTCACGGGCGGCTGCCCGGACCTGGCGCGCGCTATCACGCTGGCACACGCGGCAGGGATGGTGGTGATGGTTGACGGCGCGCAAGGTGCGGTGCATTTCCCCGCCGATGTACAGCAGCTGGATATTGATTTTTATGCCTTCTCCGCCCACAAGCTGTACGGCCCGACGGGCATCGGCGCGCTGTACGGCAAACCGGCCTTACTGGAAGAGATGTCCCCGTGGCTCGGCGGCGGTAAGATGATCGCTGAAGTCAATTTTGAAGGATTCACAACCCAGGCCGTTCCCTGGCGTCTGGAAGCCGGCACGCCAAACGTGGCTGGGGTTATTGGCCTTAGCGCCGCGCTGGAGTGGCTGGCGGAAGTGGATATGGCGCAGGCCGAAAGCTGGAGTCGCGGTCTGGCGACGCTGGCGGAAGACGCGCTGGCGAAGCGTCCGGGTTTCCGCTCTTTCCGTTGCCAGGACTCCAGCCTGCTGGCCTTCGATTTTGCCGGCGTTCATCATAGCGATATGGTGACATTACTGGCCGAATACGGCATCGCCCTGCGCGCCGGGCAGCACTGCGCGCAGCCGCTGCTGGCGGCGCTTGGCGTAACGGGCACCCTGCGCGCCTCTTTTGCGCCGTATAATACAAAGCATGATGTGGATGCGTTGGTCAGCGCCGTTGACCGCGCGCTGGAAATACTGGTGGATTAATGACAAGCCCTCTTTTTGCCGGACACCCGTTTGGCACGACCGTAACGGAAGAGACGTTACGCGCTCTCTTTATCCCGCTCTCGCAGTGGGAGGACAAGTATCGCCAGCTTATTCTGTTGGGTAAGCAACTCCCGGCATTGCCGGATGAGCTAAAAACGCAGGCAAAAGAGATCGCAGGATGTGAGAACCGCGTCTGGCTGGGGCATACCCTGTCAGAGAAGGGAACGCTGCACTTTTTCGGTGACAGCGAAGGGCGTATTGTACGCGGTTTGCTGGCGGTTTTACTCACGGCGGTAGAGGGAAAGACCCCGGCGGAACTGCTGACGCACTCGCCGCTGGGGTTGTTTGATGAGTTAGGCTTAACAACACAACTTAGCGCATCGCGCAGCCAGGGGCTGAATGCGCTGAATAACGCGATTCTTGAGGCTGCCCAGCAAGCCGGATGACGACGCTGATGCATCTTATCCGGCCTACAACACCGCACGAACCGTAGGTCGGATAAGCATAGCGCCATCCGACACAATCAAGCCTGACGCGCCGCCTTCGCCATCATCTTCTTCAGCGCGTGGGACACGGCAACAAAGCCAAAGGTCGCAGTTACCATCGTGGCTGCGCCGAATCCAGAGGCGCAATCCATTCTTTTCGGCCCTTCCGCCGTCGCTTTCATCGCACATACGGAACCATCAGCCTGCGGATAAACCAGAGCTTCCGTTGAGAACACGCAGTCCACGCCCAGTTTGCCCTTGCTGTTTTTCACCACACCAAAGTCGCTTTTCAACCGTTCGCGCAGTTTCGCCGCCAGCGGGTCCTGGATGGTTTTCGCCAGATCCGTTACCTGAATCTGGGTCGGGTCTATCTGCCCACCCGCCCCGCCGGTGGTGACTAACGGAACCTTATTTCGGCGGCACCAGGCAATCAGCGCGGCTTTTGGCCGCACGCTGTCGATGGCATCAATAACATACGAAAACCCTGCGCTCATATACTCTGCAACGTTATCCGGCGTGACAAAGTCATCCACCACCGTCACCCGGCACTCCGGGTTGATCTGACGAATACGCTCGGCCATCACCTCGGCTTTCGCCAGACCGACGTTATCGCGCAGCGCATGAATTTGCCGGTTGGTGTTGGTGACGCATACGTCATCCATATCGATGAGCGTGATCGCGCCAATGCCGGTACGCGCCAGCGCCTCTGCCGCCCAGGAGCCGACGCCGCCGATTCCGACCACGCAAATATGCGCACCGGCAAACAGCTGCAACGCTTTTTCACCATACAGACGGGCGGTGCCGCCAAAACGCTGGCGCCAGGCATCACTAATTACAACAGACATACGACCTCAGAATTAAAAAGGGGTAATACGATCGTAGGCCGGATACGTCGCTTGCGACGCCATCCGGCATGATTTGCCTGATGGCGCTACGCTTATCAGGCCTACGATTTAAATCTTCAGCGAAGCCGCCATCAGGCAATCAACCGCTAAATACGTTACCGGTTCCCGGGGCGTTTTTCAGCACCCAGACGCGCCCATAGTGATTATACCAGCCTGCGCGGTGCCCGGCGTCCGGGCCTATCCCCTGATAAATATCAAAGTGCTGGCCTTTAATCGCGCCTCCCACGTCCAGCGCCACCATCAGGCGCAGTTCGTACTGGCCGTTAAACTTGCCGTTGTTATCCAGCAGCGGGACTTCCGCCAGCAGGGTTGTTCCTGCCGGGATAATGCTGCGATCGGAAGCCACAGACGCACGGCCGATAAGCGGCACGGCGCTGGCGCCTTTCACCGGGGCAAAAGATTGCGGCTTAAAGAAGACGAATGACGGGTTTTGCTCCAGCAGCTCGCGCACTTCCGCTTCACTGTGGGTTTCTCCCCAGTGGCGAATGGCCTGCATCGACATATCTTCTTTCTTCACTTCACCGCGATCGATCAGCACTTTGCCGATACTGCGGTAAGCATGGCCGTTTTTCCCGGCATAGCTGAAGAAATTCAGCGGGCTGCCGTCGCCAAAATCAATATAGCCGCTGCCCTGAACGTCCATAATGAAGTTATCCATCAGCGAGTTGCTGTACGCCAGAATGTAGCTGTCGCTCAGCGCGCCGGAATAGATCTCGGCACGAGACGGTAAGCGGCCGCGTTTTGGCGGCATGCGATAAATAGGGTACTGGAACTCGCCCTGACGGGTATGGCGCGCCTGGATAACCGGCGTGTAGTAGCCAGTAAACTGGACGTTGCCGTAATTATCCGCCCCTTCCATCTGCCAGGCATCAATACCAAACTGGCGCATCATTCGCGTATCGCCACCGGAACGTAACCACTCCTGCACGGCGTTATAGACGTTGCTCTGGTTGCCATACAGACGCGGCGACGCGCTGCGGATTTGGTTGACCTGCTCGGCGAAATCGCCTGCGTTGATAGGCGCCCCAATGGCGTCAGGTTGGTTCACCAGTGAGAAAGGCTGGGTAAACTTCCCGTCTTTATACTGCTGGCCGCGATCGGTCGGTTTAGAGGAACAGGCGGCAAGCATTGCAACCACCGCCCCCATAAGAAGGTAATTTGCCCAACGTCCTTTCATGAGTTCTCGTCTTTTAGCTGTAAATCTTGCGCTATGAAGATAACAAACCCCCGAACCTAATGAAATGCGAAGCGCTCCCCTGACGCAAATTACGCACAAAAAACGTACCAAAGCGCGTTGTTTTTGCACACAATCATCCCAATTTCGTGATCCGGGTGAAAAAAGGGTTGCATGAAAATGTTAGCAGAGTATAGTGCGCATCCACGGACGCGGGGTGGAGCAGCCTGGTAGCTCGTCGGGCTCATAACCCGAAGGTCGTCAGTTCAAATCTGGCCCCCGCAACCAATACAATGTGAAGAAAAGGTTACTCGATGGAAGAGTAACAGACGGACGCGGGGTGGAGCAGCCTGGTAGCTCGTCGGGCTCATAACCCGAAGGTCGTCGGTTCAAATCCGGCCCCCGCAACCAATATTAAACACCTTAACGGGTGTTTTTTCGTTTCTGCGGTCCGTAAAAAAAGCGCCTTTCAGCGCTTTTTTATTATCCCCTTCTCGCCAGCGTCGCCCCATCGGCAAAGTAGGCTTTAATACCCGCCAGAATCGACTCCGCCACTTCCTGCTGGAACTTCGCCGTTTTGAGCTTACGCTCCTCTTCAATATTACTGATAAAGGCGGTTTCCACGAGAATAGAGGGAATATCCGGCGCTTTCAGCACCGCAAAGCCGGCCTGCTCGACCTGATTTTTGTGCAGATTATTAACCCTTCCCAGCTTGTTGAGCACCGCTTTACCGAACTTCAGGCTATCGGCGATGGTCAACGATTGCACCATGTCGAACATTGTGTGATCGACATAGCGATCGCCGCTTTTACTCACGCCGCCGATCAAATCCGAGGCGTTCTGAGTTTGCGCGAGGTATTTTGCCGCCGTACTGGTCGCGCCCTTCGTCGAGAGCGCAAAAACGGATGAACCGCTGGGCTGTCGGCTGGTAAACGCGTCCGCATGGATAGAGACAAACAGGTCGGCGCGCTGCTTCTGGGCTTTCGCCACGCGCACTTTCAGCGGAATGAAGATATCCTCATTACGCGTCATGTAGACCTTCATATTGCCTTCTCTCTCAATTAACGCGCGCAAGCGGCGGGCAATCTGCAACACCACGTCTTTTTCGCGCGTCTTGTATTTCCCCACGGCGCCGGGGTCTTCCCCTCCATGACCGGGATCGAGCATGATCACGATCGGGCGATCGCGGCCCGCCTTGCCCGGCTGCGGCCCGCTCTGCGCAGGCGGCACCTGCTTATCCAGATCGCCTTTGTTGTAATCTTCCAGAAGCGCCAGCAACGGGTCCTGCATATCCTGCGCATTGGCAGGGTAGAGATCCATCACCAGGCGTTCTTTAAAGCCCGCCACTGGCGCAAGGGCAAACAGCTGCGGTTTCACATTTTGCTTCAGCTCAAACACCATCCGCACCGTCTGTGGATCAAACTGCCCCACTCGCGCTGACTTGATATACGGATCGTCCGCGCGGATCTGCGCGCCAATGCCTTTAAGCACCGAGTTCAGATTCACGCCTTCAATATCCACCACCACGCGCTCAGGGTTACTCAGGGCAAACTGTTTGTATTTCAGCAGACGGTTCGATTCCACCGTGACGCGGGTATAGCTGGACGCAGGCCAGATGCGTACCGCGACGACCTGGCTGACGGCAGCCAAACCGACCTGACTTACGCTCAATAGCCACATGGCGCCCGTCCCTTGTAGTAAACGACGGCGACTGATTGCTGAGTTGGATCCCGACATGCTTCTCCCGAGCAAAACAAACTTAACGGTGCTGATGTACAAAACGTCTAAATTGACCGGAAACTTTAGCGAATGACGCATAATCTGTCATCTATAAAAGGGTAAACTTTCTTTTTGTATTCACGGTATTACTGAGAGAAAACTTCAGCGGGATTAAAATTTGCGCTTGCGTGCGACGGAAAAACAGAATAAAAATACATTAATTTCGAATAATCATGCAATGAGGGTGTGCCGTGGTGAAGGAACGTAGAACCGAACTGGTACAGGGATTCCGCCATTCTGTTCCCTATATCAATACCCATCGGGGAAAAACGTTTGTCATTATGCTTGGCGGTGAGGCCATTGAGCATGAAAATTTCTCCAGTATCGTCAATGACATCGGGCTTCTGCACAGTCTGGGCATTCGCCTGGTGGTGGTGTATGGCGCGCGTCCGCAAATCGACGCGAACCTTGCCGCACATCATCATGAGCCGCTGTACCACAAAAATACCCGCGTGACGGACGCCAAAACGCTGGAACTGGTTAAGCAAGCGGCAGGCACGTTGCAGCTGGATATCACCGCCCGTCTGTCGATGAGCCTGAACAACACCCCCTTACAGGGCGCGCACATCAACGTCGTCAGCGGCAATTTTATTATTGCACAGCCGCTGGGCGTGGATGACGGCGTGGATTACTGCCACAGCGGACGCATTCGCCGTATTGATGAAGAGGCGATTCATCGCCAGTTAGACAGCGGCGCAATTGTGCTGATGGGGCCGGTCGCGGTTTCCGTCACAGGCGAAAGTTTTAACCTGACCTCAGAAGAGATCGCCACGCAGCTCGCCATCAAACTGAAGGCGGAGAAGATGATCGGCTTCTGTTCGTCGCAAGGGGTAACTAACGACGAAGGCGACATCGTTTCCGAACTTTTCCCGAACGAAGCGCAGGCACGCGTTGAAGCGCAGGAAGAAAAAGGCGATTACAATTCAGGCACCGTGCGGTTCCTGCGCGGCGCGGTGAAAGCCTGTCGCAGCGGCGTGCGTCGCTGCCATCTGATTAGCTACCAGGAAGACGGCGCGCTATTGCAGGAGCTGTTCTCACGCGACGGGATCGGGACGCAAATCGTGATGGAGAGCGCCGAGCAGATTCGCCGCGCCACCATTAACGATATCGGCGGGATCCTGGAGCTGATTCGCCCGCTGGAACAACAGGGGATTCTGGTGCGCCGCTCCCGTGAACAACTGGAGATGGAGATCGACAAATTCACGATTATCCAGCGAGATAATCTGACCATCGCCTGCGCCGCACTGTACCCTTTCCCCGAAGAAAAAATCGGCGAAATGGCCTGCGTGGCGGTACATCCAGATTATCGCAGTTCATCGCGTGGCGAAGTTTTGCTGGAGCGGATAGCCGTGCAGGCAAGACAGATGGGCCTCAGCAAGCTGTTTGTGCTGACAACGCGCAGTATTCACTGGTTCCAGGAACGTGGGTTTACGCCGGTGGATATCGAACTGCTGCCCGAGAGCAAAAAAGAGATGTACAACTATCAGCGTCGTTCAAAGGTGTTGATGGCAGATTTGGGATAACCCATTTTGCCTGACGGCGACGCTAAAGCGTCTTATCGGGTCTACGGAGATGCTGTAGGCCGGATAAGCGCAGGCGCCATCCGGCAACTTGCCTCACAGCCCGTTATTAAAAAACGCGGACAGTCCGCTACGTCGCTCCGTGCGCGTCGCAATTGCCCCGCTCAAAACCCGTTCATCGGCATAGAGAGACAGGCGACGACGTGCGCGCGTCACGGCGGTATACACCAGCTCGCGGGTCACAACCGGCGAGCGCTGGCTGGGTAAAATCAGCGCCGCATGATCGAACTCCGATCCCTGCGATTTATGTACCGTCATCGCCCAGGTTGTTTCATGCTCCGGCAAACGGCTGGGCTGCACCGACTTAATGCTGCCATCCGGCATGGCGAACCACACCCTCAACCCCTGGCCGCGATCGAGCGCAATGCCGATATCGCCATTGAACAACCCCAACGCGCTGTCATTGCGCGCAATCATTACCGGACGCCCTTCATACCAGCGGCTGTGCGGGTGACGCTGAATTTTGCGCTTTTGCAGCATAACCTGTTCGATGCGTTCATTCAGACCGCCAACGCCAAACGGCCCTTCACGCAGCGCGCACAACAACTGGTACTCATTGAAAGCCTGAATAATCGCCCCCGGCTCCGCGCCCTCGCGAACAAGCGCCAGATAACGCCCATAACCGGCCAGCGCCTCATCGAGCATGGCGGCGTAATCCTCGCTGCTCTGTAGCGTTCGTTTTTCAATATCGCTGAATCCCTGCTGAAAGACCGTTTTCATCGCCGCTTTATCGCCGCGATTAATGGCTGCCGCCAGTTGACCAATGCCGGAATCATGCCCGAAGCGATAGCTTTTTTGCAGCAAACACAGGCTATCGCGCAAAGAGGCCGCCTCCGTGCCTGCGCCCGCAGGAATGGGGCTTCCCGTCAGTCGGCTCAGCTGCTGCGCGCGCCCGGCGGTAAATCCGGCATTTACCCAGGCGCAGATATCGCCCAGCACCGCCCCCGCCTCAACGGAAGCCAGCTGATCGCGATCGCCGAGAAAAATCACGCGTCCGTGCGGCGGCAGCGCCTCAATTAGCCGCGACATCATCGGCAAATCGATCATTGATGCCTCATCCACCACCAGCACGTCCAGATGCAGCGGGTTTCCCGCGTGATGGCGCAGCCTCTGGCTACCGGGCTGTGCGCCCAACAGCCGGTGCAACGTACTGGCGTCATCCGGGATGCGTTTTTTTTGCTCATCCGTGAGCGGAAGCTGGCGCAATGCCGCGCCAAGCGACTCGGTCAGACGCGCCGCCGCTTTCCCCGTCGGCGCCGCCAGTCGTATACGGCATCGCTCGCCGTCCGCCATCTGAATCAACGCGGCCAGCAGCTTCGCCACGGTAGTGGTTTTACCGGTGCCAGGCCCGCCGGAAATGACGGAAATACGGCGCGTCAACGCCACGGCCGCCGCCACCTTTTGCCAGTTGACGTCATCCGTCGGCGGGAAAAGCGCATCCAGCGTGCGGGCCAGTTGCTGTTCATCTACCGCGATCGCCTGGTTAACCTCGCTAAAAAAGCGGGCTACCGTGCGCTCGTTACTCCACATCCGGTTCAGGTAAAGGCGATCTTCATGCAGAATCAACGGCGTTGGCCGCTCTCCCCGACTGACCGCCCCGGAAGCCAGCAGACACGATGCCCAGTCTTCAGGCGCATCCCTCTCGCTAAACCAGGAGACCAGTAGCGGATGCGACTCTTCCGTTATCGCCAGGCGCGAAAGCGGCATACAGACATGCCCTTCCCCGGCATCGCGGCTGAGCAATGCAACGGCCAGCGTCACGCACGGATCGTCCTGCCCGGCAACCGCCAGCGCAAACTGAGCGTCTAATGGCCGCAACAGCTTTTGTTCTACGGCCTCCAGTAATCGCTTCTGAATTGTCATTGCGCCTCCTCCGCTACAACGCCTGCAAACATCTCATCCATTAACGCAATCAGTTCGCCGTCCGGTCGGGTCGAGAAAATGCCCTGCCGTGGATATTCACGGTCAACGCCGCGCAGGAAAAGGTAGATCACGCCGCCGAAATGGCGTTCATAGTCATAATCGGCGATGCGATGGCGCAGATAGCGGTGCAACGCCAGCGTATACAACTGATATTGCAGGTCATAGCGATGCGCCTGCATCGCTGAGGCCATCGCCTCCTGAGTGTAGGCCGTGCTGTCTTCGCCCAGCCAGTTTGATTTGTAATCGAGCAGGTAATACCGCCCTTCATGGCGAAACACCAGGTCGATAAACCCTTTCAGCATGCCGCGAACCTGCATGAAGTCGAGCGGCGGGCAGCCCGCCGAGAGCGGATCAAACCGGCGAATCAGCGCATCCAGTTGACTGGCGATAAGCGGCTGTGCGATCGGCAGATAAAACGCCATCTCCACCTGTTTTTCACGGGCAGAAAGATGACGCAGACTCACGCCGCGTTCGGTCAGGGGAGCCTGCAAAACAGCGTCCAGCCACTGCGTTAAAACCGGCTCCCAGTGCGCGTCATAACCGCCAAGCTCCAGTTTTTCCCGCACCCAGGCCGGGTCAACGGGCTGCGTAAAGTCGAGGTCTTCAAACAGGCTATGCAGGAATGTACCCGGCGATGCCCCTCGCGGGAACTGGTGCGGCGTCAGCTCCGGCTCTTCCACCACGTCCCCCACTCCGGCGGCATCCACATCCAGACGCGGAATTAAATCCTGGGCGACGCTATGGCCTTGCTGCTGTAAGCCGGAATAACTGGTTACTCGCCAGTTATCGGCAGGCGTTCGGCGTAACGCTCTGGCGCTTAGCGCCGCACGCGACGCTTCCGTTACCTGCCAGCGTTCGCTGTCCGGTTCGTCTGGCGTCCGACAGGTGATATCCTCCCCGCAAAGCGCGTCAATGCAGGCGCGAAGCCCAGCGGCATCTTTCGGCTCACCTTTTTGCAGCAGGCGTCCGAGCGCGCTCTGGTGTACATCGGTATCGCCTTTCTTATCTCCGCGACGACGCACCAACGGCGCAACGCCGAGACTGCAATGCCACACCGAACGGGTCAGCGCCACATAAAGCAAACGCAGGTCTTCCGCCAGACGCTCTGCTTCCGCCAGTTCAACGCTCTCCTCGGCGTGGCTGAGATCCAGCACCGCGTCAAACGAATTGCGATCGTGATAAAACGCCTGATCCTGCACACGGAAATGGGTAATAAAAGGCAGCCAGACGAGCGGGTATTCCAGCCCTTTTGATTTATGGATGGTGACGATTTGCACCAGATGTTTATCGCTTTCCAGCCGCAGTTGCTGGCTGGCGGCATTGCTGTCCGGCTCAAGAATATGCTGCGACAGCCAGCGCACCAGCGCATGCTCGCTTTCCAGCTGCGAACCGGCTTCCTGCAACAATTCGCTGATGTGCAGAATATCGGTCAGGCGGCGCTCGCCTCCCGCCGTCGCCAGCAGGTTTTCGGCAATATTCCGCGCTGACATCAGCGCGCGCAGCATGGGCATGACGCCGCGCTTATGCCAGATTTGACGATAGCCGTCGAACTCTTCGACCACCGTATCCCAGGCATTTTCGTCGTTATTCAGCGTTTCGATGTCCTGCGCGGTCAGCCCCATCATCGAGGCCGCCATCGCGCTACGCAGCGTATTTTCACGCTCAGGCGTCATGACGGCCTGTAAGATCCACAGCATCTCCTGCGCTTCCAGCGTCTCAAATACGCTGTCGCGGTTGGAGAGATAAACGGACGGAATCGCCAGCAGCGTCAGCGCATCACGAATTTGCGCCGCTTCCTGGCGGCTTCGCACCAACACGCTGATATCCGAGGCTCGAACCGGGCGTGAGGTTTTCTCGCTAACAAGCAGCGCATCGCCAGTTTGCCCGGCTTTCAGCCAGTCACGAATTTGCGTCGCGCACACCTGCGCCATGTAACTCTGATAGTCGCCAATGCCGCAGCTTTCCCCTTCCATCAACCACATGTTCATGGCGGGCTGCGTCTCGCCGTTCAGCACAAAGCGCAGCGACTGGTTCTTCTGGGCCGATTTAACCGGCGCAAATGGAATTTCGCGGAACATAAAGGCGTCGTTCATCTGACTGAACAACGTATTCACGCTGTTGACCATTCCCGGTGCGGAACGCCAGTTGGTATCCAGCGTATAATGGGCGCTGACCTCGCTGCGGGCTTTCATGTAGGTGAAGATATCCGCGCCGCGAAACGCATAAATCGCCTGTTTCGGATCGCCAATCAGCAACAGCGCGGTGTCCGGCTGATGCCGCCAGATGCGGCGGAAAATGCGGTACTGCTGCGGGTCGGTATCCTGAAATTCATCAATCATCGCCACCGGGAAACGGCCACGAATTGCGCTTGCCAGCGCATCGCCGCTATTACTACGCAGCGCAACATCCAGACGACTCAGCATGTCGTCAAAACCTAATTCACCCCGGCGTTGTTTTTCCTGCGCAACCGTCTCGCGGATTTCCGCCAGCGCACGGGTGATCAGCAGATCTTTTATCGTCAACGGTTCAGCCAGCAGCTCCTCAATGGCGACAAACAGCGGATGCTGCGGGGTTATGCCACCCGCTTTGGTTCTCTCTTCCAGGAATCGCCGGGAGAATTTCTCCAGCGCGTCGGGTAATTGATAGGTTTGCGTTTCCGCCTGCGCCCACGCCGTGATCTTCTCGATCCATTTCGTCTGGTTGCCGCGATTGAATTTTCTGCGATCGATTCCCGACGACTCTATCACCCCATCCAGTTCATCAACGGACGCGCACCATTGCTGCTTCAGGGCGTTAATACGCGACAAAATGTGTTCGTGGCGAGACGCCAGCGTCTCGTCTGACGGCGGCGGTGCTTTGATGACCGGCGCTTCGCCCTGCAAATAACGATCGATATCTTTCAGTAGCGCCCGGGGGCCTTTCCACGCTTCAAAGACAACCTGGGCAATTTCGCGCGGCAGCGGATAACAGTGACGCCGCCAGAAGTCGGCGCAGGCCTGATAGCGCAGAAGGGATTCATCTTCGATTAATTGCTGCTCGAACAGCATGCCGGACTCAAACGCATTCAGGCTGAGCATGCGCTGACAAAAACCGTGGATGGTGAATACCGCCGCCTCATCCATCTGTCTTTCCGCCAACAGTAACCACTGCGCCGCCTGCTTTTTATCCTCGATCTCTTCCAGCAGGCGGGCATATAACGGGTTATCGGTAGTTTCACGCAGACAGGCGATACGCAGTTCATGGATGTTGCTGCGGATGCGGCCGCGTAACTCTTCAGTGGCCGCCTCGGTAAACGTCACGACCAACAGTTCTTCCACGGTCAGCGGTCGGGGAAAGGCGGCAGGGCCGCCCAATCCGAGCAGCAGGCGCAGATACAACGCGGCGATAGTAAACGTTTTGCCAGTGCCCGCAGAGGCTTCAATCAGACGCTCGCCCGTGAGGGGCAAGCGTAAAGGATCAAGGGACTCAGCGGCATCATTCATTCTTTTCACTCATCAGGGGTAAGGTTTGCTGCAACGCGCTGACGTTCTCCCACACTTTCCAGCCTTCCGGGCGCACGTACTCTGCTTTCCCATTCTGACTGCCGGAAACCTGTGACAGTATCGCCATGCCTTGCGGCTCAACCACCGCCTGATGGAAGAAATCGGCAAGTTTTTGCGGCGTCAGCAGTTTAATCTGAGCCACGATTTTATCACGTGAATCAAAGCGCATATTGCCGCGATCGAAATCTTTGCTTAATTTCGACGCCTCTTCGCCCAGCGTTTGCGGTGCTTGCAACATCTGCGCGATGATCGCCTGCTGAATTTGCGCAAACTCTTCCGGCGTCATCGCCCGCAGCTTCGCTTCTGCCGTTGGGAAGAATGCTTTGTAACGCTCCCAGAGATAAGACGGTTGCTTGTCGCTGCTTTGCAGCAGGAAACCCATCCCCCACTGACGCCCGACGCTCATCGGGAAAGCGAACACCGCATAGCCTAACTGTTCTTCAGTACGCAACTGATTATAGAACCACGGCTGAACGATTTGCCCTAACATCGCGCTGTAGGCTGAACTGGCATATTCATCGTAACCGGTTGGAACGAATACCGCCGCCAGCGCGGAGTCAGTGCTGCTTCCCGCCTTCTCAAAGATGACCGACTGCTTTTTATCCACCAGTACGTCTTTATTGCGACACCACTCTGAACCGTTGGCGCCAAGCTGCTGTTGGATATCCCGCGCCATGGTTTTCACCTGCGCTTCGCGCATATTGCCAATCACCAGGAACTCCGGTCGCGCGCCTGCTTTTAACGTATCGCGGTAAGCCATGACCTCTTTCAGCGTGATCGAAGGCAACAGCTTACGGCGTTCATCACGCTGGAAGTAAGGCACCTGAGAAAGCATCTGTGCCGGCATAATCGCCTGATCGTAGGCCTTCCCTTTTTCGGCGGAATCCATCATCTGCGCATACCAGGATTTCGCCTGTTCCAGCTGTTCTTCCGTCGCGGTGTAGCTGAAATACCCTTCCAGCAATGCCTGGAAAAGCTGCGGCAAGCGCTGCGTGTAACCGTTCGCGTTAAGCATCAGACCATTGTTGGCGTTGGTGGAAAAGCCAATCCCGCCGACCGATGCCTGGTTGCTTAACTGGTCGAGCGCGATCCCCGCGAGATAATCGTTTAACGCAAACATCACCTGGTTTCTGGCGCTGTCCATTGCTTTCGGGTTACGCAGAATAACGCTGACATCCGCCTTAGGCTCGCTGGCAAAATAACGGCTCGGCGCATAAACCACGCGCAAATCCGGTTCATCGACAATCAGCTCCGGGTGGGGATATTCCTTCTCCGGTTTGATCAGCGTGAAATCGTCTGGAATATAGGGATTAAGCTCCGGTAATGACAGCGCAATGCCCTGCGCTTTTTGCTGCCAGTCGGCGAGCGTTTTGTCGTCGATTTTATTCACCTGATAAGGCGCGTCGACAAAATAGGCCGTTTTGTTGTGCGGTTCCTTCGGGCTGATGTACCAGATACGCGCATTCTGCGGCGTCATCATCGCCAGGCGTGATTTCACCGCCGCCGCATCGTATTGATCGGCGATATTCACCGCATCCAGCGTATGTTCCACCGGAACGCGAATCATCGTATCCGCCAGCCATTCGACGTAATCCATATCACGGGTGATAGAGGGGTAACGGAAGTCGAGATCCAGCACATGCGCCAGCTCATCGAAGTAGCGTTTATCCACGCCTTTTTCACGTAACAGGTTGAGATAGCTGAAGATGGCGGCGACAACGTCGTCCCGGTTCGCCAGCCCTTTGTCCGTCAGGGTAGCGGAAATAGCCAGTACGCCGCTGTTACCGTTAACCACCGGGTCAGAGTCCGCACGAATGCCTTCCACTAATCCTTGTTTTTGCAGCCAGTCGGAGAGCGTTCCCGGGCTCCGGTTGCCAATCAGGTAGGTCACCAGTTCGTCGGTTTTGCTGCGAAACTGCGCGCTGTTGTTATCAATACGAAACTCCACGCGCAGCACTTTACGCGGCAGAGCAGGCACATAATGAATGATGATGCCCTTTTGCGCGTCCGTTACTACCGGCACGGTAATTTCCGGCTTTTTGATATTTTTATTCGGCACCCGGCCATAGGTTTCAGCCGCAATACGCGCCAGTTCCGGCAGCGGTTTGTTACTGTAAATCACCGCCTTCATCAGGTTCGCTGAATAATATTTTTCGTGAAACGCCTGCAACGCCTGCTGAACCGGATTGCCAGGTTTGTCGCTTAAGGTTTCCAGATTGCCGCCAGAGAATCGCGAACCCGGGTGCGCCGGGTTGATGGTTTCTGCGCTGACCTGCGCCATACGCATACCGTCTCGCGTACGCGCCATCGTCAGTTCGGCATTGACCGCATTGCGCTCACGCTCGGCATATTTTTTATCCAGCAACGGGGCGGCAATGGCATCGGCAAGGCGATCGACCGCACCTGACAGGGCGTCGTTTTCTACCTCCAGATAGAAGGCGGTACGATACGGCGCGGTGCTGGCATTATGGCTGCCGCCGTGCATTTTAAGGTATTCGGCAAGGCTGTCAGGCTGGGGATATTTTTTAGACCCCATCAGGCTCATATGTTCGAGATAGTGCGCCAGCCCCTGATGTTCATCGGGGTCCTCCAGCGATCCAACAGGCACCACCAGCGCGGAAAGCGATTTCACCGCTTGCGGGTCGGATACCAGCAAAACCACCATGTCATTGTCCAGACGAATCGCCTGATACTGACGCGTATCTTTCTCGCTTTTACGGATGGTTTCCGCCAAAGGCTGCCAACCGGTATCTGCCTGACTTAAGGGTGCCCAAAGGGCGACAAACAACAATAACGCTTTGAACCAGGTGCTGCGGGGCATTCACGAACCTCATCATTAACTTTCTTTCCCGCTCAGGTGAAGCGCGAGCGCGACGCTGGCGCTTATTGAGCAGGACAAAACTGTGTGCTAAACGAGTCAGCATCTCTTATTGTAAAATCAGTCCGTGACAGAAAACGCATCATAAATGAAGCCATTTAATTGCGCAATTTTTATACAACCCTCACGACTGATTAAAACGAAATAGCGGTAACAGATAACGTTGAGACTGAGAAATAATGCTCTCTATCGTCTTCGGCTCCAGCTGACGCCACAACCGTTGATACCAGATATCATCCCCTTCTCCGCGTATCACCATGTTACCTTCATAAGCCTGTAAGAACTTCGTCCGGGCTTTTTGCAGCGTGTCAGCATCATCTAACATGGCATCATTCGCCGCGTCATAACAAGCTTTTATCCATGCGCCGCCGCTTTCAGGAAGAACCAGCAGTGGGGACGACATCCCTTCCCGATAACCGTCAATCAGCTGAGCGAGGTAAGTTAACGCCTGTTCAGCCTCTAACGGCGGGAAGCGCCACTCTCCCTCTTTACGCAGGAACAAACGACTTTCGCCTTTTCCGCCACAGGCACAATAGACAAGGTGTTCCAGCCAAAGTTGCATTCCCTGCGCAACGCTTATTAAAGATGGGCGCCAGCGCAACAAACCGTCTTCCTGCACCTGCGGCAACCACCCCGTGATCTGCACGCCATTGCAGAGCAGATCAACTTCCATACTTTTCCCCGGCTGACGACACGCGATAATCCTGTCCGCCAGCGACTGCATCTCCTGACGCTGCGTATCCCAGAGGATCTCGCCAAAAGCGCCATACGGGAGATCGCCCGCCGCCCGGAAGCGACGGAATAAAAGCCCGGCATCCTCTTCTTCGACCAGCGTATTAAGCAACTGCTGATTAAGCTGATAGCGGGTTAGCCCTTCCAGAATGAACGGCTCCGTATCGGGAATTTCACTCTCTTCCGCGCGGAAATTCACCTGTAGCCGCATCTGGAAAAACGCCCGCACCGGATGCGCCCAGAAGCGCTGAAGTTTTTCCAGCGTCAACGTCTCAGGGAGTTCATAGGGCAACGGCTGTACAAAATCAGAATGGGCCTCGCCTGACTGACTTGCAGCAGGTAGCCATTCGCGCGCGTAGCTTTGCTGTTCACCGGGAAGATAGTTTTGCGCATCAAACGGCATCCGCGTGTGCAGGCGAGCGATATGCGCTTTCACGCGGGCCTCGCTCTCATCGCTGGTCAGTTCTTCATCTCCCGGCAAATAGTGACTTTGCCCGATATAATCCATCAGTTCCTGCACCAGGACTGACGGGAAACGTTCGCTGTTATCCTGAATAGAGCGCCCGATGTAGCTAATATAGAGCGTCTGCTGCGCAGAGATTAAGGCCTCAAGGAACAGGTAGCGGTCATCATCGCGACGGCTACGATCCCCACGCATCGGTTTCTGACTCATCAAGTCAAAACCGAGCGGCGCCAGCTGACGCGGATAGACGCCGTCATTCATACCAAGGAGACACACAACCTTAAAGGGGATAGAACGCATAGGCATGAGCGTACAGATGTTTACCGGCCCCGCCAGAAAACGCTGGCTGATGCGTTCCTGATCCAGCCTTTGCGCCAGCTCGTCCCGTAACAGAGACAGCGGCACCGCATCGCCATACTCCGCCTCAAGCCCTTCGGTGATAATCGCCTGCCATTGCTGCTCGATAAGGGTCATCGCGGCTTCCGTTTCCGCATCGGGCAGGAAAAAGTCATTGAGCATGTCGCGGCAAACCGGGAGCCACTCTTCCAGCGGACGCGCCTGCGCCAGTCCGCGACGCCAGAGGTTCAACTGCATAAGCAGGGACGCCAGATGCCCGACCAGCTCCGCAATCAGCCCGCTGGACTCGTCATAAGGCAGCACGGACTGCCATTCGCCCTGCGCGCTTTCCATCGCGTAACCCAGCAGCATACGCGTCAGGCCAAATTGCCAGGTATGCTGCCCCGTTGCAGGAAGCGCCAGCTCGCGCACGTTGTCATCATCAATCCCCCAGCGGATACCCGACTCATTGACCCATAAGCGAAGATAGCGCAGCCCTTCTTCGTTGATGTTAAACCGAGCCGCCAGAACCGGCACGTCCAGCAGCGCCAGCACATCTTCAGAGACAAAACGGCTGTCCGGCAACGACAGCAGGCTGATAAACGCCTGCAAAACAGGATGCGACTGACGCGCCCGGCGATCGGAGATGGCATAAGGTAGATAGCGTTCGGCAGGCGCACTGCCAAATACGGCCTGAATAAAGGGGCTATAGCTGTCGATATCCGCCACCATGACGATAATATCGCGCGGCATCAGCGTCGGGTCGGCCTCCAGCATCGCCAGCAGACTATCGTGCAGGATCTCCACTTCACGCTGCGGGCTATGGCATACGTGAAAGGTCACGCTGGCGTCATTCGGGTCAAGCAGACGCTTGTTGTCGCTTCGGGCGTACTCTTCGAGGTTCACCCCAGCCACGGCGCAACTTTCCAGCTCAAGGATGTCCGCCTGAATGTTATGAAGCAGGTTGTCCGGGGGAATATCGACAAACGCATCCAGTTCCTGCGTGTTTTCCAGTTCGGAAAGCAAGTAGATGTAATCCCGCCCCAGTTTCCCCCAGGACGCCAGCATCGGGTTCCCGACATCCTGCTCGCCGTCGCTATTAAATAACTCCCCGGCGCGTTGGTTATCGCGAAACAGCGGTAAGTCGCGCTCCTCAAAGCTGTGACGACGCTGACGAGCCACCAGTTTTGCCAGCCAGGCAGGGTCTCTGATATCCCCCCAGTAATAACGGCAGGGGTTAGTGAACAGCAGATGGATTTCGATGTGCTTTCCCAGCGCCTGCAAGGCCCGGAGATACACCGGCGGCAGCGCGGAAATACCACAAATAAAGACGCGCGAAGGCAGCCCCGTCGGGCTGGTTGTCGCATTTTCCAGCGTCTGGATAAAACGCTGATACACATTCGCACGGTGCCAGCGCGGCTGCCCCAGTTCAGCCGTGTATTCCACCAGCGCCTTCCACAGCGGCGCCTGCCAGATCTGAGCCTCCCCTAACCCGTCAACCATCTGCCCCGCCTCCCACTGGGTAAGCCAGTCGGGGCGATAGACCAGATACTGATCGAAAAGATCGGCGGCACGCGAGGAAAGCTGGAATAGTTTGCGCTTATCAGCGTCGTCCGTCAGATAGTGGCGCAGTAGCGTAAAATCCTCACGCTCCAGCAGTTGCGGCAGCAGCGTCATCAGCTTCCAGCTCATGTTTTGCTTGCTGAACGCGCTCTCTTTCGGGATATCAGGCAGCACGCGTACAAACATATCCCAGATAAAACTCGCGGGTAGCGGAAAATCGATATTCGCGGCGATACCAAATTTCTGCGAAAGGGTCATTTGCAGCCACTGCGCCATACCGGTACTTTGAACCAACACAATTTCGGGTTCAAAGGGATCGTCAAGCCGATCGCGCTCAACGATGAATTCCATTAACGCTTCCAGCACGTCCAGACGGTTGGAGTGGTAGACCCTTAACATAGCAACTCCTGACTACTGACTTTTCGGGCAGTGTAAGCGCAACATCTGGCCTTGCCTGCCCAAAGGGGAAATGAGTTTAACGCTGATGCTGACACATCCCGCTTGTGTTGTCTGCATTCGGTTGGTCTGCCAGCTTTCGGGAGGTGAAAATGAATACAGCGCCGTTTGCTGCCAGCCGTACCGCCAGAGCTGTTGATATTGCGCCCTGACGACAAGACTCGTCATCAACGCCCGCTGATAACCCGATAACGCGGTGACGGTTATCACCAGCAGCGCCATCGCCAGTATCACTTCCGGCAGACTAAAACCACGCTGCCTGTTCAGGGTATCTGGCATAACGCCACCTCACTCAACGGGCAAAAATCGCTCCATCCATGCGGAGAAAATACAACGCCGCTTTCCTCCCGCGCTCCCAGGCGCCAGACCGATGCGCCATCATACTGCGCAATCAATAAAGCGGTGTTGTTCGCGAGCAGGCGCAGGCAAACGCGGGCATTCGGCGTGGCGTATTGCCGACACTCAACCGCAGCCTGCGCCGACCATGACTGCATCCTTCCCCATTCCAGCGCCGACTGCGCCACCGCCTGACGCTGCAAGGCCCGGCTTTCTGTCGCCACCAGAGTGGAAAAACTCGCCTGCTGCTGGTTTGCCCCCTGAAGCAGCAGGCTGCCCAATACCAGCAGCAAAAGCACCATCACCAGAGAGGACACACCCCGTTCACGCTTCACAGATTAAACCCGGTGACGCTGTATTGCGCCTCAACAGCGGTTTTAGAAGCCGCTTTACTGCGCCCCCGAAGAGACAGCGTCAGTACCGGCGTAAAACCGGGCATCTCCTGACGCTCAACGTTAAATGCCTCAATCTGTACCGTATCGGGATCGGTCATTTTATCCCACCCTTTATCTGCGCATGATGTTGCCCCGCGCAGTGTTTCCAGCGTTTTATTGTTTAAACGAAACCCGATCTGTTCGGCCTCTTTTCCCGGCGCAGTCTCCCAGCGCCCGTTATTATTGGCATCCCACTGTACGATAACGCACTCCCCCTGCCCGGCAATCACCAGTCCTTTCCCTGTGCAGTTTCCCCGACAATATCCCGCGCGTTGCAGGTGTTTTGCCACGGTATAAGCACGCTGCCAGATCTCATCTTCCAGCAACAGCTGCCGCGTGGTCTGTAGAATCTCACGCTGTAGCGCGGGTAAAAATCGTGCCGCGCCGAGCAGTAGCATGCTGCTTATCGCCATCGCGATAAGTACCTCCAGCAGAGAAAAACCGCGCTCGTTCATCGACATGCTTCGGCCTCGCGTCCCTCACAGAGCCGGATTCGCCCCCAGGACGAAACCACCAGACGCCATTCGCCCGCAGCGTTTTTCAGGCGGATATGCCCGGCCCAGGCGGTATTGCGCAGACCAAAAAACGCCAGCGAGGGGGTGATCTCCACCATGTCGATATCGCGCCATGCTGGAATAAAGACGAACGGCGCGTCTGGCGTACAGGCACCTTGCGCCGCAGCAGCGCTGACAAAGCACCAGCCGCCGCGTTCTCTGATGACCTGAACAATGTGATCCCGGTTGTGCCAGTTCGCATCCTCACGCAGTTGCAGCAAATAATCCCGCAGCTGGCTGGCGGTTTGCCATAACCGCTGCTGCTGTTGCCAACGCTGCCAGCCATAGAGTCCTGTGGCGCTAAGGCTAACCATAAGAAACATTGCGACCATTGTTTCAATGAGCGTATAGCCCTGTTGTTTTTTCATAGCGGCAGTATGCCGGGGGCGGAGAAAATGACGAGGCAAGAATGCAGATTATTCGGCGCGTTACGAGAAATAGTTATCGTATTACAGCGCGTTGCAAAAATTCGGGAATCAGCGCCGAAGAATGGCGTACAGGATAAAAAAAACCGACGCGCAAGGGCGTCGGTTATGACAGGATGAGCTCAGGTCAGATAGCGACCGGCGCTTTAATGCCAGGATGCGGGTCGTAGCCTTCAATCTCAAAATCTTCAAAACGGTAGTCGAAGATAGAGTCAGGCTTACGTTTGATCACCAGTTTCGGCAGCGCGCGCGGTTCGCGGCTTAACTGTAGATGCGTCTGTTCCATATGGTTGCTGTACAGGTGCGTGTCGCCGCCGGTCCAGACAAAGTCGCCCACTTCCAGGTCGCACTGTTGCGCCATCATATGCACCAGTAACGCATAGCTGGCGATATTAAACGGCAGCCCCAGGAAGACGTCGCAGGAGCGCTGATACAGCTGGCAGGAGAGTTTGCCGTCCGCAACATAGAACTGGAAGAACGCATGACACGGCGCCAGCGCCATTTTATCCAGCTCGCCGACGTTCCAGGCGGAAACAATAATACGGCGGGAGTCCGGGTCATTTTTCAACTGGTTCATGACCGTGGTGATCTGGTCAATATGGCGACCGTCCGGCGCAGGCCATGCGCGCCACTGTTTGCCATATACCGGGCCTAAATTACCGTTTTCATCGGCCCATTCGTCCCAGATCGTCACATTGTTTTCATGCAGGTAAGCGACGTTGGTATCGCCTTGCAGGAACCACAACAGCTCGTGAATGATGGAGCGTAAATGGCAGCGCTTCGTCGTCACCAGCGGAAATCCTTCCCGCAGGTTAAAACGCATCTGATGACCAAAAATGGAAAGCGTTCCGGTTCCGGTACGGTCGTTTTTCTGTGTGCCTTCATCCAGCACTTTTTGCATCAGTTCTAAATACTGTTTCATGGTTCCTCAGGAAACGTGTTGCTGTGGGCTGCGGCGGTAAGCCCAAACCATCATGATCACACCAGCGACAATCATCGGGATAGAGAGAATCTGCCCCATGCTGATGTACTGTACCCATGCGCCGGTAAACTGCGCATCCGGCTGGCGGAAGAATTCAACAATGATACGAAACGCGCCATAGCCAATCAGGAACAGGCCAGAGACTGCCCCCATCGGGCGCGACTTGCGGATAAACAGGTTAAGAATAATGAACAGCACGATACCTTCCAGCACCAGCTCATACAGCTGGGACGGATGGCGAGGCAGAACGCCATAGGTATCAAAGATCGACTGCCACTGCGGGTTTGACGGCAACAGCGCGATATCTTCCGCGCGAGAGCCCGGGAACAGCATGGCAAACGGGAAGCTCGGATCGACACGCCCCCACAGCTCGCCGTTGATAAAGTTCCCCAGACGCCCTGCGCCTAAACCAAAAGGAATCAGCGGCGCGATAAAATCGGATACCTGGAAGAAAGAACGTTTAGTGCGTCTGGCGAAGATCACCATCACCAGAATGACGCCGATCAGGCCGCCGTGGAAGGACATGCCGCCATCCCAGACGCGGAACAGATAGAGCGGATTTTCCAGGAACAGCGGGAAGTTGTAGAACAGGACGTAACCAATACGGCCACCGAGGAAAACGCCGAGAAAACCGGCATAGAGTAAGTTTTCAACTTCGTTTTTGGTCCAGCCGCTGCCCGGACGGTTTGCCCGGCGAATCGCCAGCCACATTGCAAAGACAAAACCGACCAGGTACATCATGCCGTACCAGTGCAGCGCAACGGGCCCAATTGAGAAAATGACCGGATCAAATTCCGGAAAATGCAGATAGCTACTGGTCATCTGTCACCACAAGTTCTTGTTATTTCGCTGAAAATAGACAGCAATTGATATGCGCGCCAGCCGTTCACAGGCGCTCCAAAGGAGCGAATGATAGCACAAGGGGTGCATCGGTGATGCCGGGAAGATGTAAAAGATCTGTATAGGCTATCAATGACAATCCCAGGAATGCCTGATGGCGCTTACGCTTATCAGGCCTACGAACCGCGCAACATCTTTGCCTGATGGCGCTTACGCTTATCAGGCCTACGGACCGCGCAACATCTTTGCCTGATGGCGCTTACGCTTATCAGGCTTACCGACCGCGCAACACCTTTGCCTGATGGCGCTACGCTTATCAGGCCTACGGACCGCGCAACACCTTTGCCTGATGGCGCTACGCTTATCAGGCCTACAGACGGCACAACATCTTTGCCTGATGGCGCTGCGCTTATCAGGCCTACGAATGGCACCGCGCCGTAGGCCGGATAAGGCGCGTGCGCCGCCATCCGGCAATCAAGGGCACTGCGCCTGTCACAACCCCCCGCGTATCAGGCCGCCCATGCCACGGCGCTCCATAAACGCCGCCACCTGATGACGCACTTCCGTCGCCATTTGCGCTTCCAGACTGCGCTGCGCCAGCGTTTGCGCGTCTTCATAATCAATGTGCCGCAGCAGGTATTTCACCCGCGCGACGGAGCGACCGTTCATCGACAGATGGCGGAATCCCAGGCCTATCAGGATCGCCACACACATCGGATCGCCCGCCATTTCACCGCATAGCCGCAAATCAAGCCCCTGTTTTTCGGCTTCCTGAGCGATCATCGCCAGCGCACGTAACATCCCCGGGTGCAGGCTGTCGTAAATACTGGCCACACGCGTATTGTTGCGATCAACCGCCAGGATATACTGCGTCAGATCGTTGGTGCCAACGGAGATAAAATCGACCCGGTTCGCCAGTTGCGGCAGCATAAATACCATCGACGGCACTTCCAGCATGATCCCAATGCGCGGTCTGGGGATCGCGTAACCGATCATCTCTTCGACTTCACGCCCGGCACGCTCAATCAGGCGTCGCGCTTCATCCACTTCATCAATGCTGGTGACCATCGGCAGTAAAATGCTCAGGTTGCCGGTCGCGGCGTTGGCGCGCAGCATCGCGCGCACCTGGATCAGGAAGATCTCCGGCTGATCGAGCGTAATACGAATGCCGCGCCAGCCCAGGCACGGGTTTTCTTCGCTGATCGGCATATAGGGCAGTTGCTTGTCCGCACCGACATCCAGCGTACGCAGAGTCACCGGTTTGTCGTTAAACATTTGCAGCATCCCCTGATACTGCGCCACCTGCTCTTCTTCCGAGGGGAAACCGCTTTGCAACATGAACGGAATTTCGGTGCGATAAAGCCCGATACCGTCGATACGGCTGCCCAGCTTCTCTTCATGTTCCGGGCTTAACCCTGCGTTAAGCATCACCTTAACGCGTTCGCCGCTTTTCAGATGCGCGGGCAGATTGACATCATCTTCCGCCAGCCGGCTTAGTTCATTCTCTTCGCTGATAAGCCGCTGATATTCCTGCAACAATACCGGTTCAGGATCGACCAGCAGTTCCCCGCGATAGCCATCCACCACCAGCGTGCGGTGATGAAGAACCGAAGGCTGAATATCCGCGCCCATCACGGTCGGAATACCGAGCGCGCGCACCATAATCGCCGCATGCGAGTTAGCCGCGCCGTCGCGAACCACGACGCCGGCCAGTCTGTCCTGTGGCAGTTCCGCCAGCGTGGTGGCTGAGAGTTCATCTGCCACCAGCACAAAACGCTCGGGCCATGTGTTCGGCCCCTGAATGGTGTCATCCAGGTGGAATAACAGACGCTGGCCCAGCGCGCGTAAATCTCCGGCACGCTCTTTGAGGTAGCCATCCGTCAGGGCGGCAAACTGCTCGGCAAACTTTTCGATGACTTTTTTGACGGCCCACTCCGCCACCGCGCCCTTATCGACTTCGGCAAACAGTTCACGACGCAATCGGGCATCAGAAAGCAGGTGTGAATACAGATCGAAGATCGCCGCCGTCTCTTTCTGCGCGCCAGCGGCAAAGCGCTTACTGTAACGACGAAATTCGTTAGCGGCCTCTTCCAGCGCGCCGGTCAGCCGCTCGCGCTCAAGCGCCGGGTCAAGGGTGGAGGCTTCGTAGACCTGCTCCATCAGCGGCAACGTTGCATCCTGCCAGCCTTCCGCTATCGCCACGCCGGGCGCGGCGGGCAGCGCACGGATGCGCGTATGGCGGTATTGACCAAATAACGCGGTTAGCTGCGTCTGCGAAAGGATAGCCGCCATCTGGGTCGCCAGCGTAACGAGGAAAGACTCTTCGCTTTCATCGTACTGGCGCAGTTCACGCTGCTGTACCACCAGCACCCCCAGTAGCTGGCGGCGCTGAATAATCGGCACGCCCAGAAAAGCGCGGAAACGCTCCTCTTTTACTGACGGGATGTATTTAAAGCTGGGGTGTTTCTGCGCATCGGCAAGGTTGATCGGTTCCGCCAGCCTGCCAACCAGGCCGACGATACCTTCATCAAATGCGAGTGTGACAGTACGGCCACGCGGTTTTTTTAGCCCTCGCGTCGCCATGAGGTAGTAACAACGTCGGTCGTGATCGGCCAGATAGACCGAACAGACCTCTGTATCCATCGCAAGACAGATATCAGTGACCAGAATATTCAGCGCCTCGTTAAGGCGCGGCGCACTGGCCACCTTTTCCACTATTTCGCGCAGGCGGGTGAGCATAATTTGCGTAGCTTTAACCTCTTTTACGTCGCCAGGCAGGTGCGTTTTGTGGCTTCGGCGTACTCTCCTGAAGCGCCATCACGACACTTGCGAACTCTTTCATCACCCTGCGGTAGACATCGCGTTTAAATGACACCACCTGCCTGACCGGGTACCAGTAACTTACCCAGCGCCAGCCATCAAACTCAGGGGTGCTGCTGGTTTGCATATTGATTTCCGCATCAGCGCTCATCAATTGCAGAAGAAACCATTTTTGTTTCTGGCCGATACAAACCGGCTTCGTGTCCCAACGCACCAAACGTTTCGGTAACTTGTAACGCAACCAGTTGCGAGTAGAAGCAAGTATCCGCACATCTTTACGGCTCAACCCGACTTCTTCAAACAGTTCCCGGTACATCGCTTGTTCTGCTGACTCCCCTGAATTTATCCCGCCTTGCGGGAATTGCCAGGAGTGCTGACCAAATCGCCGGGCCCACATAACCTGCCCCTGGCGATTACAAATTACGATACCTACATTTGGGCGGTAGCCATCGTCATCAATCACCGGACTACCTCAACATAAACCTTATATATGAATGATTGTTTCACACTCCAGAGAGACGGTAAACCACTCTGTTAGGCGTACGCGCTACTAATAACAATTGAATAACTCACAGCAAATAGCCGAGTTATAAACAGAGAGGTGTGTTCACAGACGATTTTATTCACCTTTTCTGTGGATATAGTTGTGAAGAAGTACGGAATTACTACGGGAAAACCCGGAACAGTCTGAATTGGGCGGCAAACGCCATCAAAAAATAGCCTCGTAAATTCATTAAGTTAAATGCAAAACCTGCGACCATTCGTGCTAAATCGTGACAGCTATCACATTGAAGATCGTCAGGCTGATGAAAGATCAACCACCGTCGCTTTTATCCACAGATTGTGCCAATAAGTTAGGCACAATTTGTGTAAAAATTCGATTTTCGTCGCACGTCAAGGCTGTAAATTGAAACAGTAGTGGCGGTTTTTCACAGTTATCCCATCTTTCTGTGGATAACATGGTGTAAGATCCTGTTTATTTTCAGTGACCAGATTTGGAAAACCCATTTCTCTGTTGCGCAACTTGCAGGATCAGATCCTAAAAACCAATATAAATCATGCGATTGAACATCGCGTGTGGAAATCGTTAAACTCTGTTCATACGGTATAAAATCATTGTTCACTTTTTCGCCTAAGGTATAACGTCATGCCCGGACTCCGCCCGCTACTTTCTCCGCCAGCATCTGAAGCCCTTTTGCTCGCCCAGGCGCAGCAGCTTTCAGGTTACTCGCTGGGCGAACTGGCGGCGCTGGCCGGTTTAGTGGCCCCCAAAGATTTGAAACGGGATAAAGGCTGGATTGGCGTGCTGCTGGAGATCTGGCTCGGCGCCAGCGCCGGTAGCAAACCGGAACAAGATTTCGCCGCGCTTGGCGTGGAGCTGAAAACCATTCCCGTCGATAGCCTTGGCCGCCCGCTGGAAACCACGTTTGTCTGCGTCGCGCCGCTAACCGGCAACAGCGGCGTGACGTGGGAAACAAGTCACGTCCGCCACAAATTAAAACGTGTGTTATGGGTTCCCGTAGAGGGGGATCGCAGTATTCCGTTAGCCGATCGGCGCGTCGGTTCCCCACTACTGTGGAGCCCAAATGAAGAAGAAGACCAGCAGCTTCGCCTCGACTGGGAAGAGTTGATGGACATGATTGTGCTGGGTCAGGTTGAGCGGATCACCGCCCGGCATGGCGAATTTTTACAACTGCGGCCAAAAGCGGCGAATGCCAAAGCCCTTACCGAAGCAATTGGCGCGCAGGGAGAGACCATTCTGACGTTGCCGCGCGGCTTTTATCTGAAAAAGAACTTCACTCGCACGCTGCTGGCCCGCCATTTCCTGTTACAGGGCTAACAGGCACAGACTGGACTTTCACCTGCCGCATTGCGCGCCTATAATTAGCGCTTCTTTTTTTTGGCAGGACTTTGTTCGATGTTATTTGCATGGGTAACCGATCCTAACGCCTGGCTCGCGCTCGGTACGCTGACGCTGCTGGAGATCGTTCTTGGGATCGACAATATTATTTTCCTCTCTCTGGTGGTGGCGAAACTTCCTACAGCGCAACGGAATCACGCCCGACGCCTTGGGCTGGCGGCGGCGATGGTAATGCGCCTGGCTTTGCTGGCTTCTATCGCCTGGGTCACACGCCTGACAAACCCGCTGTTCGAGGTTTTCGGCGAAGCGATTTCCGCCCGCGATCTGATCCTGCTGCTGGGTGGGTTGTTCCTGATCTGGAAAGCCAGTAAAGAAATTCACGAATCGATTGAAGGCGAGGAAGAAGGGCTGAAAACGCGCGTCTCCTCCTTCCTGGGCGCAATTGTCCAGATCATGATGCTGGATATTATTTTCAGCCTTGATTCCGTCATCACGGCGGTGGGCCTCTCGGATCATCTGTTTATCATGATGGCGGCAGTTGTGATTGCCGTCGGCGTGATGATGTTCGCGGCGCGCCCTATCGGCGAGTTTGTTGACCGCCACCCTTCCGTCAAAATGCTGGCGCTCTCTTTCCTGATTCTGGTCGGCTTTACCCTGATTCTGGAAAGTTTCGATGTACACGTTCCGAAAGGGTACATCTACTTCGCCATGTTCTTCTCTATCGCGGTAGAGAGCCTGAACCTGATGCGCAATAAAAAGAACCCTCTCTGATTCACTCTTTCGCTCCCTGTAAGGGGAGCGAATACCCGCAATGCCTCTCCCGTTCCTCACAGTTTAAGATTTTACTGCTTTTATCAGACATAACTTCAGGTTATTACTAGACTATTATCAGACGCAGGCCACGTGAGGATAAATGGATGAAAAAATGGGCAGTTGTGATTTCCGCTGTAGGACTGGCTTTTGCTGTTTCTGGATGTAGCAGCGATTATGTAATGGCGACCAAAGATGGTCGGATGATTCTGACCGACGGTAAACCAGAAATTGACGATGATACGGGTCTGGTGAGCTACCACGATCAGCAAGGCAACGCGATGCAAATCAATCGTGACGAAGTCTCTCAGATCATTGAACGCTAATTGTTGAGGTCAGCAGCCCTGCTGGCCTTAGAATTTTCTCTTTCCCTTTTCTCTTCCCTCTGCCATTTTTATATTCCTTTGTCGGGATTTACTGACTTCATAATAAGAAGGAAACGGCTATGCACTATCACCGTATACCCCACAGCTCGCTTGAAATAAGTACACTGGGGCTGGGCACAATGACGTTTGGTGAACAAAACAGCGAAGCCGACGCACATGCACAGCTCGATTACGCCGTGGATCAGGGCATTAACCTGATCGACGTCGCCGAAATGTATCCGGTGCCTCCACGCCCGGAAACCCAGGGGCTAACAGAAACCTATGTCGGTAACTGGCTTGCTAAACACGGCAGCCGTGAGAAGCTGGTTATCGCTTCCAAGGTAAGCGGCCCATCGCGTAATAACGACAGCGGAATTCGCCCCAATCAGGCGCTGGATCGTAAAAATATCCGTGAGGCCTTACACGACAGCCTCAAACGCCTGCAAACCGACTATCTGGACCTGTATCAGGTTCACTGGCCGCAGCGCCCGACCAACTGCTTCGGCAAGCTGGGCTACAGCTGGACGGATTCGGCTCCGGTTGTCACGCTGCTCGAAACGCTGGACGCGCTGACGGAGTTCCAGCGCGCGGGCAAAATTCGCTACATCGGCGTCTCTAACGAAACGGCCTTCGGCGTCATGCGCTATCTGCATCTGGCGGATAAACATGATCTGCCGCGCATTGTTACTATCCAGAACCCTTACAGCCTGCTGAACCGCAGTTATGAGGTGGGATTAGCGGAAGTCAGCCAGTATGAAGGCGTCGAGCTGCTGGCCTACTCTTGCCTGGCATTCGGTACGTTGACCGGTAAATATCTGAATGGCGCCAAACCCGCCGGCACGCGCAACACCCTGTTTAGCCGCTTTACGCGCTACAGCGGCGAGCAGGCGCAAAAGGCGGTTGCGGCCTACGTCGACATCGCCAGACGCCACAACCTCGATCCGGCCCAGATGGCGCTGGCGTTTGTGCGTCGTCAGCCGTTCGTCGCCAGCACCCTGTTGGGCGCAACGACGATGGCGCAGTTAAAAACCAACGTTGAGAGTTTGCACCTGGAGTTAAGCGAAGAGGTGCTGGCGGAGATCGAAGCGGTGCATCAGGTTTATACCTACCCGGCACCGTAATATGCATATCCGGCGTTTCTGCCTGATGGCGCTACGCTTATCAGGCCTACCGGCAGCACCATACCGTAGGCCGGATAAGGCACCTGTGCCGCCATCCGGCGCTTCTGCCTGATGGCGCTGCGCTTATCAGGCCTACCGACAGCACCATACCGTAGGCCGGATAAGGCACCTGTGCCGCCATCCGGCGCTTCTGCCTGATGGCGCTGCGCTTATCAGGCCTACCGACGGTGCAACAATCACATCTGGCGGCGCTGCCAAATCCACAGCGCCGCAATCGCCAGCGCAAACAGCCCGCCAAAACCAATGCCGATCGCCACGACCGGAATGCCCACCAGTACGGCCAGCGAATAGAGACCCAGCATCAACAGCATCGCGCTGTTCTCCCCCAGGTTCTGTACCGCAATCGCGTTGCCCGCGCCGACGCTTTTCTTGCCGCGCTCCTGCAATAACGCATTGAGCGGCACCACGAAAAAGCCGCCCAGCACACCAATAAGCGTCAACAGCGCATAGGCCGGAAGCAACGTGTGCTGCAAAGAGAAAATCAGCACCACCACGCCAATCAGAATACCCGCAGGCATACAACGCGCTACCGTCTCCAGCGTAACCAGCTTCGCCGCAGCGCCTGCGCCCACAACAATACCGATCGCCACCATTGCGTTCAGGTAAGTCGGCGTGGCGTTATCGGTAATTCCCAGCGCTACCGGCACCCACAGCACCAGCAGAAAACGCAGCGTGACGCCCGCGCCCCAAAAAAGGCTGGTGCCAACCAGCGAGAAACGCGTCTCCCCGTTACGCCAGAGCAACATGCAGGCGCAGAAGAAGCTGCGCACCATCTTACGCAAATGCCAGGACTGGCCTGGCCGCGCCGCCGCGAGTTTCGGAATAAAAAGGTTAGCGACAACTGCGCCCGCATAGGCCAACGCACAGGCGACCAGCGCCGCAATCACATGCCAGTCTGCCAGTACGCCGCCTGCCACCGATCCCAGCAGAATAGCGGCAATAGTGGAGGCTTCCATCAGACCATTGGCTTTCACCAGTTTGTCGCCCGTGGTCAGCTCGCCAAGAATGCCATATTTCGCCGGAGAGTAAGCCGCCGCGCCAATCCCCACCAGCGTATAGCCGACAAAGGGATTAAAACCAAAACAGATGCTCGCGGCGCCCAACAGTTTCAGGCCGTTGGCGAACATCATCACCCGGCCTTTAGCAAAGCTGTCCGCTACCTGCCCAACAAAAGGGGCAAAAAGAATGTAAGCGCCTACAAACACCATTTGCAGGATCGGCTGGCTCCAGTCCGGGTAGAACTGCGCCTTCAGCAGCGCCAGCGTCGCGAACAACAGCGCGTTATCGCCAAACGCAGAGAGAAACTGCGCGGCGATAACCGACATCATCCCTTTCGACCAGATCGAGGTGTTAGTATGTACTGACTCACGCATGTTGTTTTTCCGGTTCATCAACCCAGCTTTTCAGCGTCACAAAGTCCGGCTTGCCGCTGCCCAGTAACGGAAGTTGTTTCAGATAGCGGATATCACGCGGTACGGCAAGTTCAGGAATGCCGTGTGTGCGGGCATATTGCAGCAGGCTTTCACGCGTCAGCTCGCCGTCTGTCGTGAACAGCACCAGCGCTTCGCCTTTGCTGGCGTCGCTTTTAATCGCCGTGGCGTGCATTTTATCTGGCGAGACGCCCAGCGCCAGCTGTTCGACCATCTCCAGCGAAACCATCTCTCCGGCGATTTTCGCAAAGCGCTTCGCTCGCCCCTGGATCTGCACAAAACCGTTTTCATCGAAACGCACAATATCGCCCGTGTCGTACCAGCCCTGTTCAACGTCGCCCAGCGCATTTTCCGCCGCAGGCGCTTCCAGCACGCCCGGTTTTTCAACCCGCAGGTAGCCATTCATGATATTAGGCCCTTTGAGTTGCAGACGCCCGCCGTCATCAATGCCTGGAACCGCCAGCAAGCGCGCATCCATGCCTGGCAAAATGCGCCCAACGGTGCCCGGCTTCGCCGCCATAGGTACGTTAATCGACACGACCGGCGCGCATTCGGTCACGCCGTAACCTTCCAGAACGCGCAGGCCGAATTTGTCCTGCCAGAGCTGTCGGGTGCTGTCCTGCAATTTTTCCGCGCCGGCGACGACATAGCGCAGACGATAGAAGTCATACGGGTTGGCAAAGCGCGCGTAGTTGCCCAGAAACGTCGACGTGCCAAACAGCACCGTGCAGTTCCGGTCATAGACCAGCTCCGGCACAATGCGATAGTGCAACGGGCTGGGATAGAGAAACACCTCAGCGCCGGTCAGCAGCGGCGTCAACAGGCCGACGGTCAGGCCGAAGGAGTGGAACAGCGGCAGCGCTGACATAAAGCGGTCGTTCGCCGTGAAATCGGCAATGGTTTTTATCTGCTCAACGTTCGCCAGAAGGCTTTTATGGCTGTGCACCACGCCTTTCGGGTGCCCTTCCGAACCGGATGTAAAGAGGATCATTGCCGCCTCTTCCGGCCGCTGTTTGACCTGCGCCAGGCGCGGCATCAGCAGATGCGCAAAAATCCAGAGCTTATCGGCGAGCGTCACATCAGCTTTTAAATCTTCGAGATAAATCCAGCGAACCTGCGTCAGTTGCTCCGGCAGATGCCAGAGTTTGCCTTTCTCAAGAAACTGACGGGAGGTGAATACGGTTTTGATCTCCGCAGCGGTAATGGCGCTGGTCAACCCTTTCACGCCCGCCGTGTAGTTCATCATCGCCGGGATACGGCCACGAGAAACCGCGCCAAAGATGACGGCGGCGCTGATGGCCGCGTTTGGCAGCATCAGGCCGATGTTTTCGCCCTGTGCGCTGTATTTTTCCAGAATGCGACCGACAAACAGCGTTTTTGTCAGCAATTTGCGATAAGTGTCCGGCGTGAAGTTAATATCTTCAACACAGTTTTTACCCGCCCCGTAGCGGTACTGCGCAGCTAACAGCGATTCATACAGCGTTTCACGCGGGCGCACCGCCATGCGCGCTTCCATCATAATTTGATGCAGCATTTCTCCGGCCAGTTTGCGGCGCTCACGCGCTCGCGGCGCCTCCGGCATCGGCAGATGAGTAGGCGGCAGGATATGCAGGTGAATGCGCGGGAAAAAGCGCTGTTTTACCAGACCTTTCAGGCGGCTAAAGTGCGTAAGCTCTGCGCCTTCAATACGAACCGGCACCACCGTTGCGCCAGACTTCGCCGCCACAAACCCGGCGCCGTCGTAGATTTTCATCAACGAACCGCTCACCGAAATTCGCCCTTCCGGGAAGATAACCACCGGGCGGCCCTGCTCTACCAGGCGTACCAGGTGCTTAATCGCCATCGGCTTCGTCGGGTCGAGCGGCACAAAATCAATCAGCGACTTTAACCAGCGCATGTACCATTGCTGGCTGATAGAGGAATAGACCGCGAAAACAGGGCGAACCGGTAAAAACAGGGCGAGTAAAATACCGTCGATAAAAGAGACATGGTTTGGCGTGATCAGGATGCGCTCACCCTGTAGCGCCCTGGCATCCCCGGTGACGCGTACACGATAAAGCACGCGGAACAGGTTGCGAAAAAATCCAAAAAGCATGTCAACTCCCTTTGCTCACAGTTCGGTAAAGATGCATGGTTGCAGATTATACGAGATGGGGAACAGGCGCGACAGGTAAATGGAAGGACGAAAAAAAACCTGCGCATCCGCGCAGGTTGGTGCAAGAGACAGGTACGAAGAGCGTACCGAATAATCTCACCAATCAATACCTCTGGGATCTTGATTGTGGTCTCCGGCGACGCTGCGCGCCACCAGCAAAACGCAAAGGAATGAACACAAATGCAACGAGTTGTGTAAATTATCGGTTACTGTTACAGATTGGTGTAAGCGCAAAAAAAAACCTGCACATGATGCGCAGGTTGGTGTAATTCTTGTGATCAACCCGAAAGCTGATTTCACCTATCAATACCTCTGGGATCTCAACTCTAGCAATCCGCCCGACGCCCTCACCAGCGAACAATCGCAACAGCGCTTCGCAAAGTGTAACCAAAGGTTTGCATTCTCCCTTTTCTGTCTTACTTCCCCGGCGTGCGCTCACATTTGCGCGTTCCCGTCAGGCAATCTGCTTGAACAGATAGCCATTTTCCGTAACACTGACGAAATGTAAGCGTTTACCCACTATAGGTACTGTCATGGCGACCATAAAGGATGTAGCCCGACTGGCTGGTGTTTCAGTCGCCACCGTTTCTCGCGTTATTAATGATTCCCCGAAAGCCAGCGAAGCATCCCGCCTCGCGGTCACCAGCGCGATGGAATCGCTCAGCTATCACCCCAACGCCAATGCGCGAGCGCTGGCACAGCAATCCACGGAGACAATTGGTTTAGTCGTGGGGGATGTCTCCGACCCTTTCTTTGGCGCGATGGTTAAAGCGGTCGAGCAGGTGGCCTACCACACCGGTAATTTCTTACTGATTGGCAACGGCTACCACAATGAACAAAAAGAGCATCAGGCGATTGAACAACTGATCCGCCATCGTTGCGCGGCGTTAGTCGTACACGCCAAGATGATCCCGGACGCGGACCTGGCGTCATTAATGAAACAGATGCCTGGCATGGTGCTGATTAACCGCATCCTGCCTGGGTTTGAGCAGCGCTGCGTGGCGTTAGATGACCGTTACGGCGCCTGGCTGGCAACGCGTCACTTAATTCAGCAGGGCCATACCCGCATCGGCTATATCTGTTCCAACCATTCGATTTCTGATGCGGAAGACCGGCTCAAGGGTTATTACGACGCGCTGGAAGAGAGCCATATTCCGGCTAACGACAGGCTGGTCACATTTGGTGAACCGGATGAGAGCGGCGGTGAACAGGCAATGACCGAGCTGTTAGGTCGCGGAAGAAACTTCACGGCGATCGCTTGTTACAACGATTCGATGGCCGCAGGCGCAATGGGCGTATTAAACGACAACGGTATTGACGTACCGGGCGAAATTTCACTGATTGGTTTCGATGATGTGCTAGTCTCGCGCTACGTGCGTCCACGTCTGACCACGGTACGCTACCCGATCGTGACCATGGCGACCCAGGCCGCCGAACTGGCGCTCGCACTGGCGGAAAAACGGCCTGTACCCGAAATCACCCATGTCTTTAGCCCTACTCTGGTACGTCGGCATTCCGTTTCGACGCCGTCGGAAACCGGGAATTCTTCGTCAAACGATTAATCAGGATAGCGTCATGACAACAATGCTGGATGTTTCACGTCGCGCGGGCGTATCAAAAGCGACGGTTTCTCGCGTACTGAACGGAACGGGACAGGTGAAAGAGAGCACGCGCCAGAAAGTCTTCAAAGCGATGCAGGCGTTAGATTACCGACCCAATTTTTTGGCGCGATCGCTGGCGAACCGCACCAGTAACAGCATTGGGCTTGTTGTCTCGACCTTTGACGGATTTTACTTCGGGCGCTTGCTGCAACAGGCGTCACGCCAGACAGAGTCGCACGGTAAGCAGCTTATCGTGACCGATGGCCATGACACGCCGGAACGCGAGCAAGAGGCGGTGCAGATGCTGGCCGACAGGCAGTGTGACGCGATCATTCTCTATACCCGCTATATGAGCGAAAAAACGATCATCTCGTTGATTAATACCATAGAGACGCCGCTGGTCGTGATCAATCGCGATGTCAGTCTGGCCCGCGATCGCGCCATATTCTTTGAACAGGAAGATGCCGCGTTTCAGGCGGTGGATTACCTGATCTCACAAGGCCATCGGGATATCGCCTGCATTACCGTACCGAATCACACGCCAACGGGAAAATCCCGCCTGACGGGATACCGCAAGGCGCTGGAGAAAAACGGGATCGCCTGGGACCCGGCGAAAGTGAAATACGGCGACTCCAGCATGACACGCGGGTACGAAGCGTGCCGTGAACTGCTGGAGGAAGGGATCGCCTTTACCGCGCTCTTTGCCTGTAACGACGATATGGCGCTTGGCGCATCAAAGGCGCTGCATCAGGCCGGGCTGCGGATACCGCAGGATATTTCGCTGTTTGGCTTCGATGACGCGCCCAGCGCGAAGTGGCTGGAACCGGCGCTGTCCACCGTCTATCTGCCAATCGACAGTATGATCACCACCGCAATCGATCAGGCGATTCGGCTGGCGAGCGGCGAGGAGCTGGAGCCGATCCCGCCGTTTACAGGAACATTAGTGCTGCGTGATTCAGTGACCACCGGGCCATTTTTTCAGTCGGATTGCTGATGGTTTGCCGGATGGCGGCGCAAGCGCCTTATCCGGCCTACGATATTTCGCCGTCTGTAGGCCTGATAAGCGTAGCGCCATCAGGCAAAGGCGCCTTATCCGGTCTACCGGTTAAAAAACTTCCAGCGCCAGCAACTCTTCAATCGTCTGGCGGCGGCGAATCAATCGCGCTTTACCGTTATCAAACAGCACTTCCGGCAGCAGCGGTCGGCTGTTGTAATTTGATGACATGGACGCGCCGTACGCGCCGGTATCGTGCAAAACCAGATAATCCCCCGGCGCGACCGCAGGCAGCGCACGCGTTTCCACGTTACCACCTTCCTGCTGCGTAAAGACATCGCCAGATTCGCACAACGGCCCCGCCACCACGGTGTCCAGCAGCGGCGCATGTTCAAGCGAGCGACCGTCCGCCGCCAGCGCCGTAATATGGTGGTAGCTGCCGTACATTGCCGGGCGCATCAGGTCGTTGAAACCGGCATCCACCAGCACAAAATGACGGCGCCCCATCTCTTTCACGCTGCGTACCTGCGTCACCAGCACGCCGGATTGCGCCACCAGAAAACGTCCCGGCTCAATTTCCAGCTTCACCCGATGCCCCAGATGGCGAGCGATTTGCTCGCGGGCGGCGTTCCACAGTCCGAAGTAATGCTGCGTATCGACCGCCTCTTCTCCCTCGTGATAAGGGATCGACAGCCCGCCTCCCGCCGAAATCGCCTCCAGATCCTGCCCAAAATCGATAACCTGACGCACCATCGCGCCGCACACCTGCTCCAGATGACCGTAATCAACGCCGGAACCAATGTGCATGTGGATCCCAACAAGCTGAAGCCGATGGCGCTGCATCACTGCCAGCGCGGCAGGCAGATCGGTATGCCAGATGCCGTGTTTGCTGTTCTCGCCGCCGGTATTGGTTTTCTGGCTGTGCCCGTGACCAAAACCGGGATTGATACGCAGCCAGACGCGATGACCCGGCGAAACCTGCCCCAGTTGATCCAGCATATCCACCGACCCGGCATTCACCGGAATGCGCAGTTCGCTGACGCGGGCCAGCGTGGCGGCGTCAATAACATCAGCCGTGAAGACAATATCATCAGGGTGGTTTTGCGGATCGTATCCCGCCGCCAGCGCGCGCTCAATTTCACCCAGCGAGACGGAATCCACCTTTACGCCCTGCTCACGCATCAGGCGCAAAATATGAATATTCGAGCAGGCCTTTTGCGCAAAGCGCACCACATCAAACTGTTGCAGGGCCGCGATCTGACGGCGAATAATCTGCGCGTCATAGACCCATACCGGGCAGCCGAATTCCGCCGGTAGTCTGAGCAGATTTTCAGCGTTGAGATCAGTATCAGTGCAATTCAGTGAATGTGGCATAGCAGACTCCGGGCAAGACATTTTTTATGATTACGCCACAAACTGAAGGGAATAAAAAATATCGTTTTATGGCGAGTCTATGCAAAAATGATATGGATGATATCCACTGAGGGGAAAGCCAACGATGGCAGCCGTGAACCTGCGCCACATTGAAATCTTTCATGCCGTGATGACCGCCGGAAACCTGACCGAAGCGGCGCGCCTGCTGCATACCTCGCAGCCCACCGTTAGCCGGGAGCTGGCGCGGTTCGAAAAAGTATTGGGGCTTAAACTGTTTGAGCGCACGCGCGGACGCCTGCACCCGACGGTGCAAGGATTACGGCTATTCGAAGAGGTGCAGCGTTCCTGGTATGGGCTGGATCGCATTGTAAACGCGGCGGAGAGCCTGCGTGAATTTCGCCAGGGCGAGCTGTCGATTGTCTGCCTGCCCGTTTTCTCCCAGTCCTTTTTACCCACGCTGCTGCAACCGTTTCTCGCCCGCTATCCTGATGTCAGCCTGAACATCGTGCCGCAGGAGTCGCCGCTGCTGGAAGAGTGGCTTTCCGCTCAACGCCACGACCTCGGCCTGACGGAGACGTTGCATACCCCGGCAGGCACCGAACGCACCGCGTTGTTGACGCTAAATGAAGTGTGCGTGCTGCCGCCCGGCCACCCGCTGGCGACCAAATCCGTGCTGACGCCGGGCGACTTTCAGGGAGAGAATTACATCAGCCTGTCGCGCACCGACAGCTATCGCCAGCTGCTGGATGCGCTGTTTAACGAACACCAGGTTAAACGCCGGATGGTCGTGGAAACCCACAGCGCGGCGTCGGTTTGTGCAATGGTGCGCGCGGGCGCCGGGCTCTCGGTGGTTAACCCGCTCACCGCGCTGGATTATGCCGCCAGCGGAGTGACCGTGCGGCGGTTCAGTGTCGACGTTCCGTTTACCGTCAGTCTGATCCGCCCGCTGCACCGGCCATCATCCGCGCTGGTGGATGCGTTCAGCGAGCACCTGCAAACCAGCCTTCCGCGTCTTGTCGATCCGCTGGAGGCCATTCTGGAGCCGGTTACGAAAGCATAAATTCCACGGCGTCAGCCGCATGGATCGCCGCAGTATCAAACACCGGCAGCGCGCTCTGCGCTTCCGGCACCAGCAACCCAATCTCAGTACAGCCAAAAATCACGCCCTGAGCGCCCTGCGCCGCCAGACGTTCGATCACCTGCAAATAATACTGGCGGGAGCGTTCGCTAAACTCGCCGAGGCACAGTTCGTCAAAGATTATCTGGTTGATCTGCGCGCGGTCGTCCGTTTCCGGCACCAGGGTTTCAATCGCAAACCGCTGCTCCAGACGCCCGCGATAAAAATCCTGCTCCATCGTGTAGCGCGTCCCCAGTAGCGCCACGCGCGTCATGTTTTTGCGCGCAATCGCCCGCCCTGTCGCATCCGCAATATGTAAAAACGGCAGTGAACAGCGCGACTCAATCGTCTCCGCCACTTTATGCATGGTATTAGTACACAGCACTATCGCTTCTGCACCCGCCTGCTGCAAACCCAGTGCGGCCTGCGCCAGAATATCTCCCGTTTTATCCCACTCGCCCTGGCGCTGACACTCTTCAATTTCATGGAAATCAACGCTATGCAGCAACAGGCTGGCGGAATGCAAACCACCCAGCCGTGTTTTGATTCCTTCATTAATCAAACGGTAATAGGGGATCGTCGATTCCCAACTCATGCCGCCCAGCAGTCCAATCGTTTTCATTACCTTCTCCTTCTCACCTTGATGACAGCAGTGAAGCAAACTTGTGATCAAGTTTCCAGTTCATTTGGTCTGCCATTTTCTTTTCCCCCGGTATGAACTAATTTAGTTGAAACATTGTTTCAATAAATAACAGGATCACCGCATGTTTATTTTTCATAATGAGACGACGCTTGAGGATCTGGGAAATGGCGTTACCCGGCGTATTCTGGCTCACGACGGTAACATGATGGCGGTAGAGGTGAATTTCGAAAAAGGCGCAATCGGGCCGTTGCACAATCATCCTCATGAACAGCTGACTTACGTTTTGTCCGGTGAATTTGAGTTTACTATTGGTGAAGAAAAGCATGTGGTGCGCGCTGGCGACACGCTATATAAACGGCCCAATATCATGCATGGCTGCGTGTGTTTACAACCGGGAACACTGCTGGATACCTTCACGCCAGTACGCGAAGATTTCCTCAACGCGTAAGCCATACGCATCCGGCCTGCACAGGAACCCCTGCGCAGGCCGGATGTTATCGCCTCACCGGGGCGAGGCTTTTACGACATCAGAATTAACGCGCCAGCCAGCCGCCATCCACCGCAACGGTATAGCCATTAATATAGTCAGATGCGCTGGATGCCAGGAACACCACCGGCCCCATCAGATCGCTCGGCAGCCCCCAACGCCCCGCCGGAATACGGTCGAGGATTTCCGCGCTACGCTGCTCATCAGCACGCAGTTGCTGAGTATTGTTCGTCGCCATGTAACCCGGCGCGATAGCGTTCACGTTGATGTTATGTTTCGCCCATTCGTTCGCCATCAGGCGCGTTACGCCCATAACGCCGCTTTTAGACGCGGTGTAAGAAGGAACGCGAATCCCGCCCTGGAAGGAGAGCATAGAGGCGATATTAATAATTTTGCCGCCGTTACCCTGGGCGATGAAGTGCTTCGCCGCAGCCTGAGACATAAAGAACACGCTCTTAATGTTCAGGTTCATGACGTCATCCCAGTCTTTTTCACTGAAGTCGATCGCGTCTTCACGGCGGATCAGACCGGCGTTATTCACCAGAATATCGATGTGACCGAACTCCGCCACCGCACGTTCAAGCAGGGCTGGAATACCGTCAATCTGACGCAAATCCGCCGTCAGACTTAAAAAACGGCGGCCCAGCGCGGTGATGCGTTCAATGGTTTCCGTCGGCTCAACAATGTTGATCCCGACAATATCACAGCCCGCTTCCGCCAGACCCAGCGCCATCCCCTGACCCAGACCGGTATCACAACCTGTGACTACCGCGACCTTACCTTCAAGAGAGAATGCATTCAAAATCATTGTTAATCCTTATTTTCTTAGTGCCTGTCACGGACAGACATGATTGCCGTCCGCGACTAGCGCAGATCTTTTACTGCAACGTGGTCCATATCATCAAAGACCTGATTTTCACCCACCATCCCCCAGATGAACGTATAGGCCTGGGTGCCGACACCGGAGTGAATAGACCAGCTTGGGGAGATAACCGCCTGCTCGTTATGCATCACGATATGACGCGTTTCCTGAGGCTGCCCCATCATATGAAAGACGCAGGCGTTCTCTTCCATGTTGAAATAGAAGTACACTTCCATACGGCGTTCATGGGTGTGACAAGGCATGGTGTTCCACAGATTGCCGGGCGCCAGTTCGGTCAGGCCCATGCTCAGCTGGCAGGTCTCCAGTACGTCCGGCACGAAGTATTTGTTAATGGTGCGGCGGTTACTGGTGAGGTTGTCGCCCAGAGTAACCGGCGCGACATCGGCTGGCGTCACTTTTTTAGTCGGGTAAGTGGTATGCGCCGGCGCGCAGTTGTAGTAGAACTTCGCCGGTTTTGCGCCATCAACGCTGGCGAAAACAACTTCTTTCGCGCCTTTACCGACGTATAAGGCATCGCGGTGGCCGATCTCATAGCACTGACCATCGACAGCGATCGTGCCCGGCCCGCCGATGTTGATCACCCCCAGTTCACGACGCTCCAGGAAGTAGGTAACGCCCAGCTGTTTACCGACTTCACCGCCAACGGAAACCGTTTTCGCTACCGGCATGATGCCGCCGACAATAATGCGGTCGATGTGGCTGTAAACCATGGTGTATTCATCAGCAACAAACACTTTCTCGACCAAAAACTCGTTGCGCAGCCCCTGGGTGTCCAGCGTTTTAGCGTGCGCGCTGTGGATGCTCTGTCTTACGTCCACATCAACCTCCAATAATAAACCGACCGTGAATGTCAGAACGGAAGGCGAAACACCGTTCCGTTTTACTTTATGCGGTAATGATATCCCTCCAGAAACGGGTTTTCAATTACAAATAAAACGTTGTTTCAGTTTTTCTGCATCTTATTATCAAAAGTGTAATTGCGATCACGTCAGCGCGAGATTTCCCTTTAGCAGGCACAGGCGGAGATGCTTAAAATAAAATTAAAAACAATAAGATAGGTTTATCAGTCGGATATGGGAGCAGCGTGCGCTCCTGAAAAGAAACGCCGGATTGCTGCAACCCGCGGCGTCAGGGAGGGGAAATATCAGCACATATTGCGGCTGGCGCGGTTGGCAGCGCCAGCACGGGGGAAGCGGGAAATGAAGGCGGTCTTAATCTCGTTCGATAGCAAGCGCCACACCTTGCCCACCGCCAATGCAGAGCGTCGCCAGGCCCTTTCGCGCATCGCGTTTAACCATCTCATGCACCAGCGACACCAGAATCCGACAGCCGGATGCGCCAATGGGATGGCCGAGCGCAATCGCTCCGCCGTTAACGTTCACCCGGCGTTCGTCCCACTCCAGCATTTTGCCAACGGATAACGCCTGCGCAGCAAAAGCCTCGTTAGCCTCGATAAGATCCACGTCCGCCAGCTGCCAGCCTACCCGTTCAAGACAACGTCGGGTGGCGTAAACGGGCGCGATACCCATCAGTGCGGGATCGACGCCGACGCTGGCAAAAGCGCGAATACGCGCCAGTATGGGTAAATCCAGTTCCTGCGCTTTGGCTTCGCTCATCATCATGACGGCAGCCGCGCCATCGTTAATTGACGAGGCATTGCCCGCCGTGACCGAGCCGAGGAGATCAAATGCCGGGTTCAACTGGGCCAATCCTTCCGCGCTGGCATCGGTTCTTGGCTGCTCATCAGTATCGACAACGACAGGCTGGCCGTTACGCTGGGTGACAACCGGGACAATCTCAGCTTTAAAACGCCCGGCATCAATGGCCGCCCGCGCTTTTTGCTGGGAACTGAGGGCATAGGCGTCCTGCAATTCGCGGCTGATGCCGTATTCCCGCGCCAGATTTTCAGCGGTAACGCCCATGTGGTAATCGTTAAACGCATCCCACAAGCCGTCGTGAACCAGGCTGTCCACCAGTTGGCTGTTACCGAGCTGCGCCCCTGTGCGGCTGTCGGTAAGAACGTGCGGCGCCCGGCTCATGTTCTCCTGCCCGCCGGCAATGACAATATCCGCCTCGCCGCACTGAATCGCCTGCGTAGCCAGATGCAGCGCTTTCAGGCCGGAACCGCAGACATCGTTGATGGTGATAGCAGAAACGGTGTTGGGCAGCCCACCTTTGATGGCTGACTGCCGCGCCGGGTTTTGTCCTGCGCCCGCCGTGAGCACCTGACCGAGGATAACTTCATCGATAGCATGTACATCAACGCCGGTACGCTCCATCAACGCTTTTACCACCATGCTGCCCAGTTCAACGGCAGAATGGCGGGACAGCGTTCCCTGGAAGCATCCGATCGGCGTACGTAAAGCCCCAACTATCACAACCTCTTTCATCACCACCTCAGCGCAAAATAACACCGCAATAGTAGAGGATTGTTAAAGATAATTATCCTGCTTGTTTAAAAATGGTGAGTTTTATCACAAAGGAAATTGCAGCTATTTTAATCAGCCGGTATACGCCCCTGCTGTAAATGATCGCGGAGCCAGCTTCCCGCCGCACCCGGCGGCGACTTCTTGTTCCAGAGAAGATCAATCGAGATCGCCTTTGGCCAGCCGGGCACATCCAGTTGCACCAGCGGTTTTTCAGCCGCAAACTCTTCCACCAGCGCACAAGGCAATGCGCACCAGCCAAATCCCTGCACCGCCATACTCAGTAATAACAAATAGTTAGGCGCAGACCAGGCCGGGCCGCGCGCCACGCTGGCGCCACTTTCCAGATAGGTATTCAGCCGCAGTTCACGCCAGGTATGCAGCTGATCCCATTGCAGGGTTTTCTGCGCGGCCAGAGGATGTGAGGCCGCCACGTAGAGTCCCATCCATGTCTGCATGGGCAGGCGCGTCACCCCCATCTCGGTAGGGTAATGATTGCGCGCTTCAATCAGCCCGACCTGCGCGCGTCCCTTTTGCAGGAGATCGATGACATCTTCATCTTCGCCGATCAGACATTCAAATTCCGTATGGGGAAACTGACGGTCGAACTGCACCATTAATTCTTCCAGAACGTCTGGATGCAGGGTGTCGGATAGCACGAATGTCAGACGGGTTTCCGTTTCGCCAGACAGGGATAACGCCACCTCATCCAGACGATCGCTTGCTGACAGAATAGCCTGCACATAGCTGAGCACCCGCTTGCCCTCTTCCGTCAGCACCGGCTGTCGTGAAGAGCGATCAAACAGTGAAAACCCCAGATCGGCTTCCAGGTGGGCAATCGCCGTACTGACGGTGGACTGACTTTTCCGCAACCGGCGCGCCGCAGCGGAAAACGAGCCGCAGGAGACCGTCTCAACAAATGCGATCAATGCTTCGGGAGAGTAGCGCATAAACTATCTACTTTATCGATGGATTCTATCTTTTAGATATCATATTAAACGATAAAATGCCTGACATTCCGTTTTCCCGGAGATGAAAAAAAGGTTTGATCCTATGCAACATGACTTAGTCCAACGCCGTTCGCTACTCGAACGCATTTTCCATGCGGTCTGCTTCGAAGGCATTGCCACCGCCATTCTGGCCCCGACTACCGCCTGGCTGATGCAGCGCTCAGTGCTGGAAATGGGAGGCTTAACCATTCTGCTGGCAACCACGGCGATGATCTGGAATATCATCTATAACGCGCTGTTTGACCGCTTCTGGCCGTCACACGTAGTGACGCGCACCGCTAAAGTTCGCGCACTGCACGCGCTGGGATTTGAAAGCGGCTTTATCGTTATTGGTGTAAGTATTGTCGCCTGGGCGCTGAACGTCAGCCTGTTGCAGGCCTTCACGCTGGAAATCGGTTTCTTCCTTTTCTTCCTGCCATACACCATGTTCTACAACTGGGCCTATGACACGTTGCGTCTTCGCGTAGTAAGACGCCGCCAGCAGCGCGTTACTGCCTGATAATGCTCTGTTTAGCCGGAACATTCCCCGTTCCGGCGCTTCCTGCCTGCCCTCGCACACCGCTTTAGTTTCCCCAGCCCCATGCCATTTATGGTAAATTGCGCTTCTTTTTGTTTATTTTATAGTTGATACGTTCAAATAATGTCGAAAATTTGGTCAAAAGAAGAAACTCTCTGGAGTTTTGCACTATATGGGACTGCGGTCGGCGCAGGCACCCTTTTCCTCCCCATTCAGTTGGGTTCCGCGGGGGCCATCGTGCTGTTTATTACCGCACTGGTTGCCTGGCCTCTGACTTACTGGCCTCATAAAGCGCTGTGCCAGTTTATCCTCTCTTCGAAAACCTCCGCTGGCGAAGGGATCACCGGTGCGGTAACGCATTACTACGGCAAGAAGATCGGCAGTCTCATCACCTCGCTATACTTTATTGCGTTTTTCGTGGTGGTCCTGATTTACGCCGTGGCGATAACCAATTCCCTGACGGAACAGCTGGCAAAGCAGATGACGATAGACCTGCGGGTGCGTGTTCTGGTCAGTCTGGGCGTCGTATTGATTCTGAATCTGATTTTCCTGATGGGACGACATGCGACTATCCGCGTGATGGGCTTTTTAGTGTTTCCGCTTATCGCCTATTTCTTATTTCTGTCGCTTTATTTGACCGGAAGCTGGCAGCCCGCGTTATTGACCAGCCAGATGTCTTTCGATCGGCACACACTTCATCAGGTATGGATATCCATTCCGGTGATGGTTTTCGCTTTTAGCCATACGCCCATTATCTCCACGTTTGCTATCGACAGACGTGAAAGATACGGAGAGCAGGCCATGGGTAAATGCAAAAAAATCATGAAGGTGGCTTATCTGATCATTTGCCTGAGCGTGCTGTTTTTCGTTTTCAGCTGTCTGCTCTCCATTCCGCCATCCTATATTGAAGCCGCAAAACATGAAGGCGTGACCATCCTGTCAGCGCTGTCTATGATGCCAGCCGCACCGGCATGGCTCTCCATTTCAGGGATTATTGTCGCCGTTGTCGCGATGTCAAAATCGTTTCTGGGCACCTATTTTGGAGTGATTGAAGGGGCAACAGAGATAGTACGAACGGCGTTACTTCAGACTGGCGTGAAGAAAAGCCGGGCATTTAATCGCGCCCTGTCGATCATGCTGGTCTCGCTGATTACCTTTGTCGTTTGCTGCATTAATCCCAACGCCATTTCGATGATTTATGCGATCAGCGGCCCGCTTATCGCCATGATTTTGTTTATCATGCCGACGCTGTCGACCTATCTGATCCCCGCGCTCAAACCATACCGCTCTCTGGGAAATCTGCTTACCCTGATTGTGGGTCTGCTTTGCGTGTCTGTGATGTTTTTTGGCTAATCTCAATACAAAGCGGCTCATCCACCTGAAGAGGGGCGAGCCGTTTTACTCAGTCTTTAATCTATCGGCATAATAGTGAGGGCGACCCGACTGTCGTAAACGTCCAGCCTTCCCGCCAGGGTTGTATCAAAAACGAGAACGTCGCGTCCTTTGATAAATAAATAAGCGGCATAGCCTTGCGTTCATGGCTGCCCTGTAATTCGTCAGACGGATATCGGACCAGATTATGCGTCGTAATAATATAGTTTTGCTGCAACTTCTGGTACGTAAAATAAATAATCCGGCTAATTTTATAAGAATGAGCGTCGGGCGTATTCAACACGCCGGTTAATGTCACGATCCCCTGATGATTATGCATCTGGTAGGTAATATCACCAGCAAAAAGTTCATGATCAATATCCCAGACGGCATAACCACTGCAATCAATTTTCGGGTTAATGCTGTGCGCATACCAGAATCCTCCGCCACCCACAATGAAGATCGTGATAATAATAGCCGCTGCCAGTATTTTAATTTTCATCATTTATCGAATAGTAGGTTATACACTTTACGGACGGATTTTCTCTGGCATCCTCCGGGCATATAATCGCCGTGATATTTTTTGCGCTGCTCATTCCTGAGAGAAACACATAGTTATTGTTATCGCAAATCTCGCGATGTTTGTGCATAAAGCGAATATAATTTAACTCCAGCACATCGTTCCCTTTTTGCAGGACGGTACAAGATGAAAAAGTCTCGGAATCCAGAACCTCATAAGACGACAGCAGCGACTCTGGAGACATATAAAACAGGCTGGCGGCAATGCTTATCATCACCACCAGAAGCGCCAGTCCGCAAAGCGCCGCAGGCAACGAGAGATGGCGCTTTTTTATTGGCGTGTCTCCCTTCGGCTCCATTTGGGGTTCAACAATCTGCGCCGGCGCTTCGATCGCTGATGCTTTTGCGGTTATCTCATCCGTCTGAATATTCGCTGAAATCATCATACCGCGACGGGCAATGGTTTTTATAAGATCGCGCGGTAACCCAATATCACTTAACGCATTTCTTAGAATGAGAATCGTCTGATAAAAAGTATTCGCCGAGGTAACATGATTCTTCTCTCCCCAACCCGCTGTAATCAGCTGGTTTTGAGAAACCACCGTGTTGTTATGCTGAATAAGATATAAAAGGATAAGGCTTGCAGGACTTTGTAACGTTACGGTCTTCTGCATTGCGCTATTCGATAACGCCCGATTTCCAGGGTGAAAGTCAACCAGGTTATTAATTGTGTAACATCTGGCGTGTTTTAACAAATCCGACACAGTATTCCTTCTGGCATTCACATGATGAATGCCATGCTACAAAATTCTTATATCGAGATCACTATAAATATTTGATTATGCGATTACTGTCAAACGCCAGCGGTAAAATTACTTATAAATCAAAAACCTTAAGTCAAAAAAGATCATTTGTTCTTAATTAAGACTATTTTTAAAGCATTTTCATGCTCTCCTGATATTATTACGATAAGCTTAAAAAGCACACAAATACATAATTTATTAATTATGAAAAACAATAGCGATTTTACAATTAAGATACAGCAATTAACATTGGTGCAACTTTTGTCCATAAATGCCATTTAACAAAATATCTTAAACATTTTTGCAATATAACTATTCCTGGATTTTGCTATAAAAGTCCTGGATGCTAAATTGTTTCTGTCTCTGACGAGACGTCGCCCCAGGAAAATAAGTGGCATGTAAATATCTACTATTATAAATGCATCGCAAGGCTTTAAGAAAAATAGCAATAAGTGATATACATCGATTTTTTACGCACGCTAATTGCCGTCTGGCAAAGTATTGACATATTTAAAAACGGATGAAATTATGAAATTATCTACGGATAGGGAGGTTCCTGTATGGAGCTGGATGTTAAATTAAAAAACCTTACGTGCAGTAGTTGTTCTTTACATTGTAAAATAATGCCAGAAAAATCACCTCGTTTACAATATTGTGCTAACGCATGTTTTTGTATGTGGCCGGAAGAAAGTATCTACTTTAACAGAGGTGTTATTGAGGGCATTTTAAATAATAATCATAATGCCCGATTAAATGGTTATATTTTTGTCGATTTCTCTATCAGCTTTTTGCGGCTGTTTCTCGACAAACAGTGGATTGATTATCTCGCCAGCACACGTATGGGTATTGTACTGGTGAGCGATCGGAACATGCAGTCGTTAGCCAACTACTGGCGTAAACATCATCCGGCGGTTTCTGTCATCATTTATCACGATGATGGACTGGCGGTTGCAAATGAAAAAATCAGACAAGTATTTATTGGGCGACATCTGTCTTTTACAAAAGGGAATACCCTGACCCAGACGGAATTCATCATTATGGGTAACATGGTTGCAGGGAAAAATCCGCATCAAATCGCCGAGTTACTGAGTATGGATATCCGCAGCGTCTATGCTTATAAACAGAGGATCGAGAAAAGAATGGGCGGGAAGATAAACACGCTGTTTATTCATTCGCATCCACTCTCCAATGAAAAAGCCGCATTCCCAATGATCACAAAGGAATGCAAAGGCTCGCTTATTCATCTGCAAAGACGGCGTTAACATTGAAGACAACAGTCGGGCACCGGTCCCGGCTATTTTATATAGGAATCCAGCACCTTCAGGATCACTTCCAGATCGTCTTCGCGCTTCACTTCATCGCTCTGGTGAACAATGTGTTCGGTCAGATGCCCTTTGATCACCTCACGCATTAATCCGTTCACCGCGCCGCGTATCGCCGCGATTTGCTGCAATACCGCGGCACATTCGTGAGGTTCATCCAGCATTTTTTTCAGTGCGACAACCTGCCCCTGGATTTTACTGGCGCGAGCTTTAAGTTTTTGTTTATCCCGGATCGTATGTGACATAACAACGCCTTATTAACATAAATCATTATGGATTATAGCATTGTGACGCTACTGGGGGGTAGTATTTGGTACTGGGGGGGAGTAGAATGCGGGGAAATAAGACAACTAAGAATCATTCTCATGGGCGAATTTTCAACATTACTTCAGCAAGGAAACGCCTGGTTTTTCATTCCCAGCGCCATTCTGTTGGGCGTATTACATGGGCTGGAACCCGGGCACTCCAAAACGATGATGGCGGCGTTTATCATCGCCATCAAAGGGACGATTAAGCAGGCTGTGATGCTGGGGCTGGCAGCCACGCTTTCACATACCGCCGTTGTGTGGCTTATCGCCCTGGGTGGCATGTACATCAGCAGAGCGTTTACCGCAGAATCCGTGGAACCCTGGCTACAACTGGTCTCCGCCATCATTATTCTGAGCACGGCGTTCTGGATGTTCTGGCGTACCTGGAAAGGGGAGCGGGACGGGTTGGCTAACAGGCTTCCTGCCCACACTCACCACCATCACGACCATGAGCACCACCATCACGACCACGACCATCACCACGACCACCAGCATGTTCATATTTCCCTGAAGGGGCTAACGGACGGATCGCACGCCTGGCAGGATGCCCATGAACGGGCACATGCGACCGATATTCAGCGCCGCTTTCACGACCAGGAAGTGACAAACGGACAGATTTTACTGTTTGGCCTGACGGGCGGCCTGATTCCTTGCCCGGCAGCCATCACCGTATTGCTGATCTGCATCCAGCTTAAAGCCTTCACGCTGGGAGCCACGATGGTACTGTGCTTCAGCATTGGTCTGGCGTTAACGCTGGTAGCCGTTGGCGTAGGCGCAGCCATCAGCGTGCAACAGGCCGCAAAACGCTGGAACGGATTTAATACCCTGGCGAGAAAAGCCCCCTATTTCTCCAGCATACTGATCGGTCTGGTGGGGCTTTATATGGGAATGCATGGTTATCTGGGCATTATCCACTAATTGTTCCCCGCCTGTTTCCACAAACGTGCAGCGACCCGGGCGCTGCACGTCCGTTCATATCAATTTTTCGCAAGCCATGAGCAGACCGTAGACGAGCGGTAAGCCGCTCTGATGAGTGAGGCGCATTAACAAATCTTTCCAGAAAGTCGCCTGGCCGTATAATTCGATGCTATTACCCGGCGCGTATTGCAGTTCCGCGCTTTTGCGACAAGCGCGCAGGCATTGCGGATTTATTGCGGAAAAATTGTTCTCTCCCACGCTCAACATCAGCATAATTCCGCGCAGAAAACACGCTTCATGCGAACAAAACGCACTATATCAACTGGCAACTTAAATACGATTGCATCAATTGTTGATCTTAATCAAATGGGGTTTATTGGAAACTAAGCCTTTTAAGCTCCAAAAGATCCAACAAAATAAAATAAAATTCCTAAAGTAAAGAGTACGCACCTAATAGTCAGCAACAGAAACAATATAGTGATGCTGATGATTACTATAAAACCGGTATCTATTTACATCACAGATTCAATTAATTAACACACCGACATGGAACGACTTTACGGCTAAATCATTAATACCAATAAAGCGAATATCTAATTATCTTAATATCGACGCAACCGATCTATTTCCAGTTTTTAATAGCTACCACCTATTACAAAAGATTTATTCGGATGTTTTAAACGATTTTCATATTTAAGATTACTGTCGTTAAAATTCCGGCATAAGAAAAAAGATATATTTTCAGATGGGCTATTTGTCGCCTGGGACGCATTGTTGAATAAAAACGGAGAAGGCGCGTTCAGCAGCACATTTTTCTATTTCAACGCCTCAACACCAGGATTAATACCAATATTTTCGCCAACACTGACTTAATACAGCAACATTCCAGCACAGTGCCATTTTTATGAATGTCCCTGAGCATTGGGAACACCCTGAATTCTCAGGGTAAATCAACACGACTGAATGAAAATGGAGTTTAGTTATGAAACTGAATCGTGCCCTAATTCCGGCGCTGGTGATCTCCGCGATCTATTCTGCGGGCGCACTGGCTTCTGATAATACCATTACATTTATGGGAGAAGTTTCTGATGAAACCTGTTCCGTATCGGTAAATGGTTCTGAGGCCTCACCTGTCGTCTTACTGCCTACCGTCACGGTAAACACCTTGAACACCAATCAGGTTGCAGGACAAACGACCTTCGACATCGGCGTCAGCGGATGCACCGGCTCAGCCTCCGGGATCAATATTTCGACCGTCTTCGTCGGAAATAACATCAGCGCCACGACCGGGAACCTGGCCAGCAATGGCTCGGCGAGCGATGTTGAAATTCAGATCCTCGACACCAGTGATACAGAGATCGATTTTCGCAACGCGTTTAATGGCGGCGGAGATTTAGCGCTGGCGGCAAATGAGACATCAGCCACGGCAACCTACAAGGCCCAATATTACTCAGGGGGCGCAGCAACCACCGGTACGGTGCAGGCCTCCATGCAATACGCGGTTTCTTACCAGTAATTTAACCCAGGCGGGAATTTCGTCCCGCCCTCTTTCGACCAGGGAGTAATAAATGAACCCCATTCGCGACGCCCTGTATTCTCTCGCGGGGTTTCTGTTTATCTTTTTTACACTCTGGAGTGAACACGTCGCCGCCAGTATTACCATGACCGGGACGCGAATTATTTATAATGGTTCAGCCAACTCTGTCGATGTTCATTTAAAGAATAAAGATTCCTTCCCTTATGTGGTCTCAACCTGGTTCGATAACGGCAATATGGTAGACGGGCCGGAGAAATCAGCTCAACTTCCCTTTATCGCCACGCCGCCGGTATTTCGTATTCAACCCGGCGAAGGGCAAATTATTCGGATTGTTTTTACGGCGGCCCAGTCCCTGCCACAAGACAGGGAATCTCTGTTCTATTTTAATTTTATGCAGGTTCCGCCCGCGAATGTGGGCCAACGTAGCCCGGATCAGGGCAATCAAAACAGCCTGCTGATCATGCTACGTAACCGGGTGAAGTTATTTTATCGTCCGGCTGAATTAAACGGTAATCCACAAAAAATGCTGGCGAACCTTCAGGTCACGCGAACGGGTCAAACCGGCATCACCATTAAAAATAATCAGCCTTATTACATCACCATTGCCGGGCTACAGTTGATCAATGCCTCAGAAACCCGCGCCCAAAAAGCAGGCATGATTGCCCCTTTCAGCAGTGAGCGTTATGTCTTTACCGACGCCCGATCGGCTGCAAATCAGCGTGTTCGCATCACGTTGATTAACGATCAGGGAGCCAGAATCAGTGAAGATTTTCCTCTTTAATCGCCCGGCGGGTTTCGGCCTGATGGTATGCGTTACGGCATTTTCCACTGCGGCCAGGGCCGATTACTATTTTGATCCCGCGCTGCTCCAGGGGTCCGCATACGGTCATGGTCTGGATCTCCAGCGCTTTAATCATACCCAAGACAGCGTGCCTGCGGGTGAATACGTGCTGGATATTTATCTTAATAACCAGTTGATTCGCCAGCAGGAAAAGATCGAACTTATCGCATCCGCCACGCCGGATAACGCCGTCGAACCCTGTCTGCCGTTTGAGGTGGTTCGCGCCAGCGCGATTCGCACGCGCTCCTCTGCGGCATCTTCAACGCCGCACTGTCTGCGCATCAGCGAGACCGGGCAAAAAATCAGTTGGCAAGTGGATATAGCGAAGCTGCGCCTGAATATGATGATTCCTCAGGCCGGGCTTTACCACGCTCCCCGGGGATATATTCCCGTTTCCGAATGGGACGCCGGAGAGACCGCGCTGTTTTTGCGCCACAATACCAATTTTTATCATACGGAAAATACAGACTCACACCTGCGCTACGACTACCTGTGGAGCAATATCAATGGCGGTTTCAACATCGGGCTGTGGCAATTTCGCCATCAGGGGAACCTCCGCTATGCCGATGACAACCAGACGGGTAGCCACTACAAATACAATGCGGTAGCGACTGCGATTCAGCGCCCTCTACCTCAGTTTGAGAGCGTGATAGCGTTTGGGGACAATTACACCAACAGCAGCCTGTTCGGCAGCCTCTCATTCAACGGCATAAAACTGAACACCGATCAACGGATGTGGCCGCAGGGCAAACGCGGTTATGCGCCGGAAGTGCGCGGCGTGGCGACCACAACCGCCCGCGTGGTGGTACGCCAGCAGGGTAAAGTGATTTACGAAACCACCGTCGCGCCCGGCGCTTTTGTTATTAACGATCTTTACAATACCCGTGGCCAGGGCGATCTGGCCGTCGATGTCATCGAAGCGAACGGGCAAATCTCAAGTTTTACCGTTCCCTACTCGGCGGTTCCTGATTCCGTTCGACCGGGAAACTGGAACTATGAGCTGGCAATGGGCTACGTTCGCCACTACTACAGCGTGGAGAATAAATTTGTCGAAGGCGTTTTGCAGCGCGGGATGAGCAACACGCTAACCGCCAATTTGGGTTCACGGCTGGCCGATGATTATCAGGCGTTTCTGCTGGGCGGGGTAATGGCAACATCCGTCGGAGCATTCGGCCTCAATACCGTTTACTCAAACGCCAGAGTCGAAAACGACGATAACGAGCAGGGCTGGCGCATTGAGGCCAGCTACAGCAAAACGTTTACCACCGGCACAAATCTGGTGCTGGCGGCCTACCGTTACTCCACCAGCGGTTATCGTGATTTACAGGATGTGCTGGGCGTGCGCCGTCAGCAGAAAAACAGCGTGGCGTATTATTCGGATACGCTGCACCAGCGTAATAACTTTTCCGCTACGCTCAGCCAGCCGATGGGCGACTGGGGCATGGTTAGCTTCACCGGCAGTACGTCAGATTACTACAGCGACGCGTCGCGCATCACCCAACTCCAGTTTGGCTACAGCAACAGCTGGCGCAACATCACCTTTAATCTTAGCGCCGCCAGACAGCGCAGCAGTTATGCCAGCCGCTACGACACCAGCGTAAACGACCGGGATTTTGACCGCGAAAACCAGCGTAAATACACCGAAAACACGCTTTCACTGGGGATCTCCATCCCCTTCGATGTTGGCGCCAGCCGCACGCAGCTAAATCTGGATATGAATCGCAGCCGCGACGTTCGCACCGCCACGGTGGGGATAAGCGGCGCCACGGGCGAGAACAGCGCCACATCCTGGGCCGTTTATAGCGGCCTGGAGCGAGATAAGCACGACGGCAGCAGCGCAACCTGGGGCGGCAACGTGGAGCAACGAACCGCCGTCGGCGCGTTTCGCGGCTTTGCCTCCCGCGGCAGCGATTACCAGCAATATGGTCTGGGGATGTCCGGCACGCTGGTTGCGCACCGCGGCGGGATCACCGCTGGCCCCTACACCAGCGATACGTTCGCGCTTATCGAAGCGCCAGGCGCACGCGGCGCGGCGGTACGTAACGGGCAAGGCGCAACGGTCGATTATTTCGGCTATGCCCTGCTCCCTTCCATGACCCCCTATCGCTATAACACCGTAAGCCTGGACAGCGGAAACATGAATGCCGAAGTAGAGCTACAGAGCGGCAGCAAGCGCATCGTGCCCTACGCCGGCGCGATTTCCCGAGTGAAATTCACGACCACCAGCGGTAAAGCGGCGCTCATCAACACAACGCTTCCCGATGGCGACCAGCCGCCGATGGGCGCTGACGTGACGGACGGCCACGGCGAATCCGTGGGAATGGTCGGCCAGGGCGGGCAAATTTACGCCCGACTGGCGGAACAATCCGGCGTGCTGTTCGTACAGTGGGGGCAAAAATCCACGCAGCGGTGCCAGGTCTGGTATCAACTACCGGCTAAAACGCATGCGCCGCTGTATCAGCTCACACTACCTTGTCGTCAGGAATAACGTATGAAAATCAGACAGCTCTTTTACGGCCTGTTATTCAGCGGCATGGTTGCGCATCCTGCCCTGTCCGCCTGCATTAAGGTCACGTCAGCCAGCCCCCTTTCTCAGGCGGCGAAAGACGCAGGCTATGTGGGCGCCAGTTGGGGCGGCGTGGGGGACGGCGATGTAAAAGGGAAACTGGGCTTGCCCGGCGTCATTACCTTAAGCAACGGGACGGGATTTCAGAGCGAAGGCACGTTGCTGGGCAGCGCCGCTGCCAGTTTCGTCCCCAATGGACGAACGCAGGGCGTCACGGCCAATCAGATTATGTTTCGCTGTACCGTTTCCGAAATCGGCCAGGTATATGAATACTACGCCACCAACGGCGACGATTACTGGGGAGGCATGGTCGACGTACCGGGAATCGACGGCGCTTACTACACCTACGTTAAAAACGTGGCGGTCAGGCTGACCAATCTAAAAACCGGAGAATATTACTCCCGTTACTGGAAAGCGCGTGCAATCCCGGAAAGTGAAATGTTCAATGACGGCACCTATATCTACATCCCAGCCAGCGCCTTTAGCGACGTATTTGTTGAACTGTTTCGGGTTGATGACAGCGCCAGAGGCGTTGATGGTTCCAACCGTTATACCTATCCCTACGCGGGACCGGCAGGCTATATCGCTTTCCACGGTGGCGGCATGAGTTCAGGGCTTTTCGAGGGCGCTGACAGCCGAACCAACTATAGCGGCTGGGGCGCGGCGCAGTGGCCCGGCGGCTGGACGTTAACCAGCCAGACCGTGTTCGTGCGCGGCGCCGCCTGCCGGGTCAACGACTACCCCGCCATTGTCAGGTTACCGCCAGCCAGCGTTGGCGAACTCATCAGCGGCAGCAGCAGTCAGGCTCCTTTTAGCATTAGCGTTGAATGCGAAACCGGGGCGTTGTCCGGCACGACGGCGTCCACCAGCTTAAGAGCATATGTGGCGATGGGATTCCTGGTCAGCAATCCCACCGCAGCCAATGCGGCCTCTCAGTTGGGCCTCAAGACCGGCTCCGGCGCTTATACATGGCTACTCGACAATCATTATGGCGTAAACGGCGTTGCATCAGGCGTCGGCATTCGCCTCTACAGCGACAAGCAAAATGGCAATGCGCTGAATCTTCTGCCCAACCAAATAGCCACAGCCACGGGCAACGCGGGCGGCTGGTACGGCTATCAGGATCTGACCACGCAAACCGCCAGCGGCTCAACCAGCCTCTACAGCGGCGACTTTACCGCCTCTCTGGAAGCGATTCCGGGGGAAAACGTGACAGCAGGAACAGTCTATGCACAGCTCCAGGTGGTGGTCAGTTTTCAGTAACTGGCCCACATACACGCTTCTTATCGTCTGGACAGGATGGACGGCGACTCCCGCACGAGCCGTGGTCAATACGGAAGTGACTCGCGTTATTTTTAACGCTGGGGAGAGCCATTATTCGCTGGCGCTGGCAAATTCAGCGCAGCACCCTGCCCTGGTTCAAATCTGGACGGATGAAGGCGATCCGCTGAGTCAGCCTGCTGAGACCATCACGCCCATCGTCGCGATACCGCCCGTATTCAAAATGCAGCCGACGGAAATTCGGACGGTAAAGTTACAGCTCGCAGAGAAACCTGGGTTAGCGCGCGAGCGGGAGTCGCTTTACTGGCTGAATATCTACCAGATCCCGCCGATGACCGTTCAGGATGCGAAAACGCGACAAAAACTCGTGCTGCCGCTGCGCATCCGCATGAAAGTGTTTATTCGTCCACAGGGCGTTGGGCCATTGAGAGAGCAGGATGGCGAACGGCTGACCTTCACATTCCAGCCGCAGGAGACGCAGCTTTATGTTAATAACCCGACGCCGTGGTACATCACGCTGGCAGCGCTGGCGTGCGACAACGTCAGCGCAACGCCGCTGATGATCGCTCCGCTGTCTTCACAACCGCTATCGTTATCCGGGAAGGCAGGACATTGTCGTACCGTCAGGTACGAGCTTATCAACGACCACGGTAATCGCTGGGTTTATGAGAAACCGATAATAAACAGCGGAGCGCCGGAAAAGACCGTGGGCAGAAACCCACGGCGATGACCGGTAAAACGCATCAGGCGCGGATATCGTCATACTCGCGCGTTTTATCAAACTCATGTTTGGCGAAAGGACAAAGTGGAATAACCTTGCGGTTCTCCTCGCGCATCTTTTCAACCACCTTCGCGACAAGCTGTTTACCGACGCCCTGCCCCTTCAGGCTGGGATCGACATCCGTATGCTCAATAATGCTCAGATGTTCGCCCGTCGGTACAAATACGATTTCGGCGACCTGATTACCCGCAGCATCATTCACATAAAATTTGTTGTGGCCTTCGAGTATCTCCATCATTTCCTCACTTATTTCTGGCGGTATTTCAGCGCGCCGCTCGGACAGGTATCAATAACACGCACAACCGTTGCCACATCCACTTCATCCGGGATGATCCACGGCTTACGTTTCAGATTAAAGAGCTTCGCGCTACCGCGCACGCAATTACCCGAATGCTGACAAATGGCCGTATTGAAATAGACATCGATTTTCTCGCCGGTATAGGCCCGGTAACCCGCATCCAGTAGTTCCTGATCCATGACATTGCCTCTGTAATTGTTATGTTTTCGCTAGTAAGCATAGCCCCGTCAAAGTGGCGTGGCTACAGGAAAACAGAGGCATTTGCCAGTTGATGAGCAGTCGTCGTTGCGCAAAATAACGTTAAGTCATAAACCAGTAATAAAAGAGACCAACTTTTAATCCAAGGATCACAATATAGGCACAGCAGTACTTCATGGTGCCGGACATTATCTGATTCGCCTGTCCTTCCATTTTGGTTGCCGAAACCGCAATGGCGATACTTTGCGGTGAAATCATTTTCCCGCCTGTTGCGCCGGAGGTATTTGCCGCAGCCAGCCAGTTTGGATCAATATTTAATTTACTGGCGGCAATAGTTTGTAGTTTACCAAACAGAATATTCGAGTTGGTGTCGCTGCCGGTAACAAACGTTCCCAGTGCGCCAATCACCGGAGCGAGAAAAACGTACGAGCTTCCGGTCAGATCGACAATCGACTGGGCCAGCGTGGAGATAATACCGCTGAGATCCATTACCGTTGCCAGAGCGACGATCGCCATAATCGCAACAATGGAATTTTTAAGCTGGAATACGGTTTTGACAAACACTTCCAGCATACCGCGTGCTGATGCCCCCTGAATAAAACCGCCAATAATGGTCGCAAAGATAATCAACATTCCGGGCGTGGTGACCCATTCAACTTTCAGCGCCAGCGTTTTGCCATCGGCCAGCGTAAAATGCAGCACCGAAGCCAACTGAGAAGCCGCCGCTTTTATCGTTGGGAATAACGGCGAGCACAGCAGAATAAAGACAAAAATAAACAGATAGATAGAACCGACCCGGAACAGCACTTTCGCCGAGCGCGGCGTCGTTTCACGGGTGTGGCTGACTTCAATGCGCCACTCGGGATCTGTTTTCCCTTTGCGCAGGCGGCTGGCAATTGCGACGGCAAAAAGACTGACCAGGCTGCCGGCAAAGGCAGGTAATTCTGCCCCGAGATGTATGGCGACAAAATACTGCGGAACAAGCGTTGTGATACCGCAAAGCAGCGTAATAAGGAACACGCCGCGAATGGCTTTCAGGCCACCGCCAATAATGCAAATTATGACAAACGGCAGCAGGATATTAAAAAGGGCTAATTGCAGAATAATCGTTCCGCCTAAGGTGTAAACCGGCAGATTAACCTGTTCAGCCAGGATAGAGACCGGAATACCAACCGCCCCGAACGCCGTGGGTACGGTGTTGGCCACAAGTGAAGCAATTGCTGCCTTCAGTGGGTTGAATCCCAGCGCGATGAGAATACCGATAGGTATCGCGACCGCCGTACCGTACCCGGCAGCCGCTTCAAGGAATCCACCGAAACACCACGAAATCAGCAGTACCTGAATACGCTTATCTTCGCTAATACTGGCGAGAATATCGCGGAGAATATCCAGCGCTTTGGTCGCCTGCATGACGTTATAACTGAATATAGCGCCGAGGATCACAATCACGATCGGCCATAATCCTTTCAGTGCGCCATAACCCATCGAGGCTTTAAGATTTTGTACTGGCATGTCCCAGAATATTGCAGACAGCGCGGCAGTGAATGCCAGCGAAATCAAAACTGAATAATGGATGGGCATTTTCAATTTCAGAATTAAAAATACCATAAGCAGCAAAGGAGAGAGTGCCAGGGCAAACATAAAATATTCGTTCATTACTATTCCTGATTGGTTCATTAAACCTGATTTATATTTATGGTGGGGAGGCTACATTGCTGGTCAAATGAAATATGTAAACTGAATCGCTTCAGTGAATAAAGTAATTATGATTTGTAGTTTTGTAACTATTGTAATCTTTTAATTAAAATTCAATGCCAGGCAAATATACTTAAGAGCAAGACAGATACCTATAAATAGTTATTTAACAACCTGTTTAATAATGATACTGACGAAATTAGTAATCACTTGAAACTATTTTTCGGACGTTCACATCGCTGTGGTTTTCATTATAAAAATGTGAGCGATGCCGAAATAAATAAACCCGTGTATTGCATATGGGTATTGATTGGTGGATTATTCTATTTTGTCATACAAATGAACGTAGAGTAGGATAAACCGAAAAACAATGGTCGTTTTTATTATTGATTTATGACCCGGTGGCCGGTTGCCATCGGGGCTAAATAGAAGTGAAGCAATGGAGCATTGATTGTGAATGTAAATTTCTTTGTTACCTGTATTGGTGACGCGCTGAAATCACGGATGGCCCGAGACTCCGTATTGCTGCTGGAAAAACTGGGCTGCCGCGTTAATTTCCCTGAGAAGCAAGGGTGTTGCGGCCAGCCAGCCATCAACAGCGGCTACATCAAAGAAGCGATCCCGGGGATGAAAAACCTGATCGCAGCGCTGGAAGACAACGACGACCCGATTATCTCTCCTGCTGGCTCCTGTACCTACGCGGTAAAAAGCTACCCAACATATCTGGTCGATGAGCCTGAATGGGCGTTACGTGCGGAAAAGGTCGCCGCGCGCATGCAGGATCTCACCTCCTTTATCGTTAATAAACTGGGTGTGGTGGATGTGGGAGCCAGCCTTCAGGGCAGAGCTGTCTATCACCCATCCTGTAGCCTGACCCGCAAGCTGGGAGTGAAGGAAGAACCGCTCACGCTACTGAAAAATGTGCGCGGGCTGGAGCTGTTGACGTTTGCCGATCAGGATACCTGCTGCGGATTTGGCGGGACGTTCTCGGTCAAAATGGCCGAAATATCCGGCGAGATGGTGAAAGAGAAAGTCTTACACCTGATGGATGCCCGGCCTGAATATTTGATTGGCGCAGACGTCAGCTGCCTGCTGAACATTGGCGGTCGACTGCAACGGGAAGGCCAGCCGGTCAAAGTGATGCATATTGCTGAAGTGCTGATGAGCCGCTGAGGGGAAAGAGATGTCGATAAAAACCAGCGATGTAGAATTTAAACTGCGCATTCGTCAGCAAATTGAAGATCCGATCATGCGCAAAGCCGTGGCCAATGCGCAGGAGCGAATCGGCGCGAATCGGCAAAAAATGGTCGATGAGTTAGGGCACTGGGACGAATGGCGTGACCGTGCCAGCCAGATCCGCGATCACGTTCTGAGCAATCTCGACGCTTACCTGTATCAACTCACCGAGAAAGTGACGGAAAACGGCGGGCACGTCTATTTCGCCAAAACCAAAGAAGAAGCCACCCGCTACATTTTACAGGTCGCCCAAAGTAAAAACGCGCGCAAGGTAGTGAAGTCCAAGTCGATGGTGACCGAAGAGATTGGCGTCAATCATGTGTTGCAGGATGCCGGAATTCAGGTGATCGAAACCGATCTGGGCGAGTATATTCTCCAGTTGGATCAGGACCCGCCTTCACACGTTGTGGTTCCGGCAATCCATAAGGATCGCTATCAGATCCGCCGCGTGCTGCATGAACGTCTGGGCTATGACGGCCCGGAAACGCCAGAAGCGATGACCTTATTCATCCGCCAGAAGATCCGCGAGGATTTCCTCAGCGCTGAAATCGGTATTACCGGCTGTAATTTCGCCGTGGCGGAAACCGGATCGGTGTGCCTGGTGACCAACGAAGGCAATGCGCGGATGTGTACCACGCTGCCGAAAACGCACATTGCGGTGATGGGGATGGAGCGTATCGCCCCCACCTTTGCCGAGGTGGACGTACTGATCACCATGCTGGCGCGCAGCGCCGTTGGCGCACGTTTGACGGGATACAACACCTGGCTGACCGGCCCGCGCGAGGCTGGCCACGTTGACGGGCCGGAAGAGTTCCACCTGGTTATTGTGGATAACGGGCGTTCCCAGGTACTCGGTTCTGAATTTCGCGACGTGCTGCGCTGCATTCGCTGCGGAGCCTGTATGAACACCTGCCCGGCATACCGCCACATTGGTGGACACGGCTATGGCTCTATCTATCCCGGCCCTATCGGCGCGGTGATTTCCCCGCTGCTCGGCGGTTATAAGGATTTTAAAGATCTGCCGTATGCCTGTTCATTATGCACGGCCTGCGACAGCGTCTGCCCGGTGCGCATTCCGCTGTCAAAACTGATCCTGCGCCATCGCCGAGTGATGGCCGAAGAGGGCATTACCCCGAAAGCCGAGCGACGGGCGATCAAAATGTTCGCTTATGCCAATAGCCATCCTGGACTGTGGAAAGTCGGGATGATGGCAGGCGCTCATGCGGCAAGCTGGTTTATTAATGGCGGTAAAACGCCGCTTAAAGTCGGCGCTATTGGTGACTGGATGGAGGCGCGAGATCTCCCTGATGCTGACGGAGAGAGTTTCCGTAGCTGGTTTAAGAAACATCAGGCAGAGGAGAAAAAGAATGGATAACCGTAGCGCGTTTTTAAACACCATCGCCCAGGCGCTGGGCCGCCCGCTGCGATTCGAACCGCAGGCAGATACGCTGCCGGTTAACAACTATGCGAACGAGCGACTGACCGAACTTAGCCAGCAGCAGCGCTGCGACGCGTTTATCCAGTTTGCGAGCGATGTCATGCTGGTACGCTGCGAACTGACCAGCGAAGCGCAGGCGCCGGAAGCGGCGTTACGCCTGTGTGAAGAACTGGGACATAAATCGGTGGTACTCAGCGGCGATAGCCGACTGGTGGAACTGGGGATCACCGAACGCTTGCAGCAGGAATGCAACGCCGTGGTCTGGGACCCGGCCCGAGGAGCAGAGAATGTTACCCAGGCCGAACAAGCGAAAGTCGGCGTAGTGTATGCCGAATACGGCTTAACGGAATCGGGCGGCGTGGTGCTGTTTTCCGCGCCTGAGCGCGGGCGTTCATTAAGCCTGCTGCCGGAGTCCTCGATTTTCGTGCTACGCAAGAGCACCATCCTGCCACGCGTGGCACAACTGGCGGAAAAACTGCATCAGAAAGCGCAGGCCGGTGAACGCATGCCATCGTGTATTAACATCATCAGTGGCCCCAGCTCAACGGCGGATATCGAACTGATCAAGGTGGTCGGCGTGCATGGCCCGGTTAAGGCGGTATATCTGATTATTGAAGATTGTTGATACGACTGTTAATGACCGCACTACTGGCACGGATGCCATAATAGCGGGCAGTTAATCCTGTTGGGCGTTGAATGCGGAGTTCAGGAAACTTGAAGCTGGAGCGGGCGAAGGGAAATCCCCCCCGTTCCAAAGATCTCGTAATCCCATGGATTTATTAACAAAGACTTGGTGCATGTTACGCTCTTACGTTCCAATCGTCCGTATACTGGACATTACCATCAACATAACGCCAGGTGATTTTGTCATACATCAGGGAAACAGATTCCATGTGGTTGATCTGCGAGTTCCCTGCCATTTTAGCGTTTGGCATCCCTGGATTAATGCCCGTCACTTTCACGCCTTCAATGGTCATGACGAAGTAACACTCTTCTTGTCCTGCATGGTTAATTCGATACCAGCGAATCTCCGCACTTTTCAACGTTTGACCAGTGGCAACGGCTTTGTATAGATACGGGCTGGAGCTATCAAACTCCTTTTCAATCATCATCGGAGAATGTGAACGCTTGCCAGTGATCTTACCGTTGGCACTGTCTACTGGAATGTTCAGACCATGACTAAAGCCAACAATTTCTATACTCCCCTCACGATCCTGAACGTCTACAGATCCTTTAATGTCTGTGCCGCCATCGTCTTTAAGCCACATGTAAGCCGGAATAGGCATTTTACAAACGCCTTTTAGTTGTGATTTTCTTCGTGATGAACCAGTAGCAAACAATCGTTAAGAGCAACTGAAAGCCCACAATCGCCGCCATTGTGAAATTTGAATACGTTGGGAATAAAGACTGATAAGGCAGCAAGCGAAACAACGCCCAAAACAGGAAGGTAAACCCGAAGATTTTAGCTAACCGCCGCAACGTAGAACTGCCCCACTCTCTGGGGATACCTGCTGGACTAACTTTGTGTGTCACGCCACTGTACGCCGTGATAATGGCACTCATGACAGGTACGCTGATTAATGTGTTAATTAAGATGCTAAAATAGTCGCCTAACGATTCCCAAACTTCTAAATCAGGTTCACCCAAAATGAAGCGGGTAAACTTGTCGGCACTCTGGAAATCGAAAAGCCCCGTAATAGAATTAACTAATCCCTCATACGGAACCATTTTAGCAACGATCAGCATAACAACAGCGAACAGCACTATCTTGATGAACAAACTAAGGGCATGTTTTGCCATTGGCGATCACCTCAATCGTGCCGTATGCCTGTAGCTTCCTCATGCAAGGAACATCTATTTTTCGGGTTCTCAACAGAGCATTACGCAACATGGCAAAATCAGAATCATGTGGGAGAGTGATACAACCTTCTGATAGTACGCCTGGATGCAAACGGAAATTGCCACGCTTAACGTTCTCAATCCATGTGTAATCGTCGTTCCCCCAATCATCACGCCATAATGCGAACCATTCGGAATGTTTGAATGTTGCGCCACTGGCGAAGTGATTATAAATGTCTCTCACCCCTGCGTTTAGCTGTGACTTGAGTCCACCTTGAGGGCGGTCAACAATCCAGTATTTACCCGCTGGTACTGGCCCCTCTTTGGGGATCATTCCACATGCCCCACGGTTACGGTAAGCACCATTACCAGAGAAAGCTAAAAACGTGCCTACACCAGGAAACGATAAAGGGGAGTAGTACGCATCATTAATTACGAACTTTCCATGTAGAGCCACAGATAACCCTTTTATCTATAATGATTTGTTGGCTTATCGTACTCCTAAGCAATTGGACATAGGAAGGTTTTCTTCCGAGAAGCCTCTGATTTTCAGACAATAGCAGCCATAAAGCCCCGTTAGTGATACAGCAACAAGCGTAGCGACTTCATCAGACTGTCAGAGGGATCACACCTTATCAGAATAACCGTGTACCCTTGCGGGAGCGTGGCTGAAACGCTGATAGAGCCTACATGTCGTTTGTAGGTACGTTACACCATAAACCTGTTTACGTGGCTCATAAGGCCGCACATCGGGCTTGAATGCGTGTGATCAGTCTGGTGTAAGAGACAATGTACCTCTTGTTGGTACTTCGTCGTTCAATGGTAGAACGATCACGACAGCTTATGTTAAGTAAGTTGTTGAAAGCAAAAAGAGTTTTATAGAAGTTTTGCCACAAGGGGAGAGATCTGGAGCGGGCGAAGGGAGCCGAGGACAACCAGCTAACTTCTTGTTTCTTAAAGATTGATGAATCCAGTGGTTACAGTGATGGTTACACATGGAGACGCTGAAGGTCAAGACTTGAAGCATGTAAAATTCCCTCGAGAGGGATAGAACTCACGGCCTGACTACCCGGCCCTTTTGGTCTGACTGAGGGTCGGGCTACGGGGTAAATCGTCAGGCTCATTGTATTAGATAGGGTCTCACATTTTTCAGTCAAAACTCATCAGTATCAGTCTTTGGGCCAGACCATCAGCACGACTACCAGAGCCAGCTTCAGCAGGAAGACCACGAGATAGACTTTGTGTAGGTCCATTTGGTCCTCCTCCTTTCTGTATTCATAAACTAGATTACTAGTACAAAATAAAGGCCAGACATCCAGTTACGGAAGTCTGACCAATAGTCGTTATTGTTAGTTGGCTTCTTTAGTGAAACTCAAGCGTTTGACTACAGGCAGGACAGCAGCAGCGCTACCAGTCTCCATCTTTACAGTCGTTGCAGCCTCAGCGACCACGAATACCTTACCGAGAATCTCAAGGTCGTGAGACTGAGAGTCGCCATCACGGGATAGGACCACAGTAATGTTCTCGCCATCGTGACGGAAGCAGCCGAAGCTCAGAGCCGTAAAGCGCTTAGCCATCATGAACACACCACGGTCTTCACCATTGTAATAGGCGATATCTGTCCCCAGCATATCGACGATAGCGTCTTCACCACCGAAGCCCTGCTTAGCAGCCAGACGGGAGAGAGCCTTGAGGTGTGACTCATGGGCGATGATACCGTAATCAGTAACCTCAGAGCCGAAAGAAGACTCGGTGTTTTCATACAGCGCGTCCATGATAGTGTCTGCCTTAGCGGTCAGGCTACCAGTCAGGACCGGAAGCTCTACTGTCTTCAGCAGCTTAGAGGACTCCAGAACGTCAACCATCTTAGAGTTAATGGTACGGACCACATTCTCACAAATGTTCAGAGCGTCCTGCTGGAGCGTTCCCTGAGTGAAACCAGTAGAGGACTTAGCGTCCCATAGCTTGGTCTGCTCAGAGATGAGAATAGCCTGTTCAATCGGTTCGACCACAATCTCCTGACCGGACGGAACGGTAACGACTTCAGGCCGCTTGCCACCACGGACAGGAACGACCACAGAGCGGTTAGCCAGAGTGTGAGCAATGAGTGGGGTCGGTAAGCTGTTGCGTGTTGGCAGGACTTCTACAGGGAACGGGATGTTCTCCTGAGCGTCTTTAAGTACACCGTTCAGCATAGCCTTAACCGTCTTAGCTAACTGGAAGGCATAGACCTGTGGGTCAGCGTTAGTCGGCAGACCTTCATTGACCTGCATGTTGTCGGTGTCGGTGATACGAACAGGCTCAATGCCAAACTGTAAAGCGTCTTTAGTCAGAGTCATGATAATTAATCTCCTTGAGTCAAATACTTGAAATCCCTAACAGGAAGTCAGGGACGTGTGTGTTCTTAGATGAGGATCGCTTGCTTACAAGCTGTCCATCCAGTTAGCGCCAGACTCAAGGTCAGCGACAATAGCGGCACGGGAGCGACCAGCGGAATGGGTAGAACTGCGGAGGTTCTCACCATAGGTCCGGCGTTCAGCTTTGACCTGTTCACGGCGCTGTAGCTCTTTCTGCCATTCGTCTTCGGTCATGAACATTTCGCGGGTACGGTCTTTCTGAGACGCCAGTTCTTTAGCGATACGCTCAGCCTCGACACGCTTATTCATCTGGCGGCGTTGGTAGGCGGTCATCAGGTCATTACTGAAGAAGTTGCCAATAGCTACACCAGCTTCAGCCAGAGCTTCCAGTAACTCCATTGCCTCGCGGCTGGTAGACGGCAGGCCGGACAGGTAGCCCGGAATGAGGGTCTTGATAGCGAGGGACAACGGATAGGACTGACCGTCCAGACTCACAGTATTCTCGTAAAGATTGATATCGGTGACTGACAGTTTCCAGTCTTGGTTATTGAATAACATAGTAAATACTCCTCTTGAGAGTTGAGACTATCGGTCTGCTACAGGCGTGTTTAATCCTGCGGCGTCTCCCCGCATCGGTCATCTCAAAAGGTTTAAATTAGGTATTGGAGACAGCTAGCTTGATAGCCGACGACAGTTTCATAGCGACCAGTTGGGCTATTAGCTCGTCTCGTGATTGGTGCTGGCGGGTCTCATCTTCCGGGTCTAGACCAAGCTCCTTCAGGATGACTTCAGTCCGGTAACCACGGTAACGGAGAGTCATGCGGCCCTCAGGTGTGCGCGGGTCAATCATAGGTCGTTGGTCAATCATCTTAGAGTCCCTCCAGCTTGCCGGATTGGGCCTGCTTCAGGAGGTGCTCTTGCTTCTGCTGGTCGGTGCCAGTGAAGGCAATAAGGATGCCTCGCAGTTTATCGACTATCACAGGATTACCGAAGACCTCCAATCCTTTAGCGTTGAAGCGAAAGTTATAACCACCTGCTGAGAACTTCTGGTCAGACGGCTTAATGATACGAAAGCAGTCGGAATACTTCGGATTTACAGACCACTCGTTACTGATTGGGTTCTTACGAAAGAGGCCACGATGCTGGAGAAGTGCGGTCATTAGCTTCTGAGCGGGTAGACCATAGGTTTTGCAGTAGTCGCCCCAAGTCACGCCTCGGCGGTTAGCGGACTGAATGGCTGCCCGCTTCTTCTGGTCTTCCAGTTGAAGGACTCGACGCTCTAACGTCTGAATATGGTCGTAACACTTGGCGCGGAGGTGAACGGAATAGCCAGCGACCAGAATAAATGTATGTTTTCGGTCTAGGCGATACATTACCCGGCTCTCGCCTTTAGCGTCCTTGTAAACTTCCTCGCCAACCAGCTCAGTTTTGAGCGCGTTAAGCTCCTCAGCCATATTGCGAATATCACGCAGGACATTTCGGTGCTCCTTGCCTGTCAGCTCAGCAATTTCAACCGAGGTCATGGAGACAAGCTGGTCGAGGTTAATGACGCTGAATCCTTGTTGAGACATTTACGTGTACTCCTTTTGTTTGCACCCTGAAGTCGCACCCTACTGACCTACTCAAGCCCCACGTAAAGGGAGACCAGCAGGCAACAGGACGCAAACAGAATAACTTGAGGTAATTGTGATGGTGGCTAGCTAACTAGCGATGGTCTGCGATGACCATAGATATGAAGGTTCGACAGCGTGTCAGGACGACCAGATGCTAGAAGGTGATAGACTTCAAGAGGAGAAGAACTTCTAGGGGCTGGAGGTCTGACAGAGACTGTCTTGCCTTGGGATGTCTTCGGAAAAAGACTCAATGTCGGGAGAGCTTCCGCATAACTTGACGCATCAAGACCAGAGGCGGAATGTATGGTCCCATGGTGAGGGTTAAAGATTTGCTACCTGATAAGGCCATAATCTGACCTCCAGTTAGACCCAAAGTATGGAGACACATCATAGCGACCATAGTTTACTTTGGGCTGACAGGACTGGAGGCTGGACTTAAAGTTCTCTTTATTGGAGTTGTGATAACACAATCCATAACAAGATAAACTCATGGTCTCCTCCAGCCTGCTGGTCGTCTCAAAGCTCCAACCTCAGACACCACTGGTCTAAACTCTTTGAGTTTCCGCCTGTCCACAATGGATGGCAGACCTCAGCAATGATGTCTAGTTCTTCAGCTATCCGCGCAGCGATTATCACAGAGCCAACTTAAAGTCGGGTGTGGTCTTCTGCTCCCCGCCTGTCAAAAGGGAAGATAACCTACGTTAAAGGGAATGGTCTCAGGCCAAGGTGATTTAACACTAGGCGTATGCGGATGGTTTCCAATCGGTCCGCTACCGGAAGCCTGAGACTTAATGAATGTGTGTCGAGGGGACTGCTATTGAGGTGGGACTTAGGGTCTCTCCCTATAGTGATAGTTTAATCCCCTTCCCTATAGTGAGGGTTAAAGATTTGCCACCAGTCTTACTCATTAGCGGCCTGCTGCTGTTCCCTCGCCTGTCTGTCCTGATTCTCAATGCCTTGGCGTGGACCTTCAGGCATACTCTGGAACATATCCTCAATTTCTTTCGGTCTCGTGATTCGGTCATCAACAATAATGTTCAGCAGCTTAAAGAGACCATGAGCCAACTGCGGATCATCATCAAGGCTAATCTCTCCGGGATGGACCGCCTGATTGCCAACAATACGGCAGATGTCTGCTGCCTGCTGGATGCGTACAGGTAGTCCTTTCTGAACGAGAGACCGGATGTCAGCATTAATGTTATTCCCCGGTTCTCCTAAGTGGACCATTAACTTCTGAAGGCATAGACGAAGGAGTGCAGCGGCCCCTTTAGGTGATAGGCCAACTATACTCCTGGCTTCCATGTAGTCAGCCTTACAGTTGTCGGGCATGTCCGGGTTTGGTAGTTCGGCTGTGGAAGCAAACGGTATAAGTAAGCGGCGCTGAAACCAAAAACTTTTTTCTTCACAATGCTCACAGATAGAAGTATGAACAGGAAGGCCTCCAGTACTTGAATAGTAATAGTACAACTGCTGCCATTTTTGATGTGCAAAAGCGTTACAATATGGGCAGTTAAAGGCTTCTTTTTCAAACTCAGGTGCCTCAAACGGTATCGCCATCTACTCAAGTCTCCTTATAAACATCAGCCATCACATTAACCAGTCTATCTACCTCGACCTCTTTCGCGTAACGGTCGTAAGTTATAGACCCTGAACTATGCCCCATAATCGCCTGAGCATACGCCAACTCGACCCCGTGTTGTTTTAACTGGGTCGCAACAGTGTGCCTAAACGAGTGAAAAGCTAAGCCGCTACGGTCAGCGAGGACTTTAGGTAGCAACGTCCGGTTAAACCATTTACTAACCTGCTCACCGTAGCCGTTCTTCATCAGCTTGAGGCCATCGAATACCATAGCATTATCACCCACAGTCTTTCTACGGTCTTCCACAAGCGACATAAAGTCAGCCAATACAAAACCATAAGCTCTATCCACCAGCGGGACACAGCGGTCACTGTGGGCGTTCTTGATACTCTTACCCGGCAGGCTGCTATCGTCTTCGTTGATATGGATAAACACGGTCCCAACCTCAGTGGTCCTGACGTCTTTGACCTGAAGTTGGGCCACCTCGTTAAGCCTTGCTCCAGTGATTGCAGCTAGAGCGGTGACGTAATAATGGTATGGCTTACCTGCTGTCTTCTGAGAGTACGCTTTAGCGGCGACCAGTAGTTGCCCTACCTGCTCAGGACTGAATGCATCACGAGCGTCTGAGGCCTTACGCTGCGGGACCTTCAGTTCAAGACCTTCTGTCAGGTTCTTAGCTATCAGGTCGTTGCGTACCGCCCACTTAAAGACAGCAGCCATCTTGATAAGGTATTTATTGTTGATGGTAACGACGTCCAGACAGTCAGTCTTAGACTCTCGGTTCAGCAGGTCAGACAGTGGCATTGACTTAAAGCGTTGCTTACGGTTCTTCGGTATCTGCTGGAGGACTTCACGGACCCTGAGCATATCTGAACGAGTCGCCTTGCCGACATCCTGAATATCCAGATAGTCGAATATCTCGATTAACGTAGAGTGAGACGCTCGGTTCTCGCCTAGGGTCGCTGGCTTCCAGTTCTGAGCGTTCTCCTGCTCGTACTGCTCAATGAGAGACGCGAGGGTCAGAGCTTTAGGTTCAGGAACTTCAGGCTCTGCCAATACAGATAGGGAGACGGACGGTCTTAGACTGCCAGTCTCAGGCTCAAGGTAAGACAACAGGCCAGAGCTATCACCTTTGAGTCTATCCTGACAGGCTTTAAGTACGCCGATAACGTCATTGATATAGCGATGCTGGTCTACAGTCAGACGCTCAGTCGCTACAGCTTCCCGAAGGTTGGACTTAATGTCGTCGTACTGGTCAACGTAAAGCTGGTAGGACTCCGGGTCGTTCAGGTCATCACGACTGACACTAAGTTCCCACTCGACAATAGTCTTCAGGTGCTCCCGTAGCTCCTCATAAGAGGCGTTAGGGTTGTCTGCATGGATTGCTTTAAGTGCTGACTTGATGTGTCGAGAGTGAGCCATAGCGGTTCGTCTGTCCTTAGTCCGTAGTGACAATGAGGTCATTCTATCAGTGTTTGACTGACGGTGCCGTAGACGGAAATAGTAGACGCCTCTGCGCTCATAAAGGTAGGCAGTTACCTGGAGTAGCTTGCTTGATGGCTGAATCATGTGTCTGTATGCCCTGAGAGGGTTACACAGTGGGTTACAGTAAGTAACTCTGCAAGGAGGCTTTAAGCCATGTCCCTTAGGGTTCAGTAAGTTGGAGTACTTTAAGAATGGTCATGGAGCGGGCGAAGGGAATCGAACCCTCGTATAGAGCTTGGGAAGCTCTCGTTCTACCATTGAACTACGCCCGCTTCGAGATGCGTAAGGCATTATAAACCTTACGCTCTTATTGACAAGGTGCTTGCTCACTGACTGGCGATTAATTCACCGTCAGCATTTTGGTTTGCTCCCCTGCGGCGGTAAATAACGCAGCGGATCAATCGCTGTTGCGCGGTAGCGAATCTGGAAGTGCAAGCGAACGGAATCCGCATCAGTGCTCCCCATTGTGGCAATTTTCTGCCCGGCTTTCACGCTCTGCCCGTTGTTAACTAACAGCGTGTCGTTGTGGGCATAAGCGGTGATGTAATCCTCATTATGTTTAATCATGATGAGGTTCCCGTAACCGCGTAACTGGTTGCCGACATAGACCACCTTCCCTGCCCCTGCCGCATAAATCGGCGTACCGCGCGCGGCGGAAATATCAATGCCTTTGTTGCCGCCTTCCGCCGTTGAATAAGGCAAAATGACTTTGCCGCTGGCAGGCCAGCGCCAGCAACGTTGCCCTACCGGAGGCCAGGAAGATTGCGGCACAGAAGAGGACGGTCTGACTGCCGCCGTTTTCGTAGAGGATTTCGCCGTGGTCGCACGCGATGAACCGGAACGCTTCGCCCCGCCGCCCAGTTTCAGTTTTTGCCCGACCTCAATGGTGTAAGGCGGGGAAATACCGTTCAGGCGGGCAAGTTCTTTCACGCTGGTTCCCGTCGTGCGCGAAATGCGGTAGAGCGTATCTCCCCGCTTAACGGTATAGACGGAACCCGAATCAGAAGATTGATTGCTGGAGCAGCCCGCTAAAAGCAAGCCTGCACAAAGCAGCATCACAATACTCAGGCTCTTGTTGTTCAGGCGTCCTGCACTCAAAACTATTCCTCGCAACATTTCAAACGCCTTATCATAGCAGCCAAAAGCCAGATGCCCAATGTATTGCCATCGGTGTCACGATATCTCCTTCTTGCCACCGCTACTTTTGGTAATGCCTTTCCACCCTATATAGACTACGCTAGTTGCCAGAGTATATGGCTTGCAGCAGTATGCGGCTATTTTCATATTCAGGAGTTTTTATGACCGGGGAACATGTCATATTGCTGGATGAGCAGGGTAATCCTGACGGCATACTGGAGAAATATGCGGCTCATACCTCTGATACCCTTTTACATCTCGCCTTCTCATGCTGGTTGTTTAACGCGCAGGGGCAATTGCTGGTCACTCGCCGCTCGCTCAGTAAAAAAGCGTGGCCGGGAGTCTGGACCAACTCAGTATGCGGACACCCACAGCAGGGAGAAAGCACTGAAGCGGCAATTATCCGACGCAGCCGTTTTGAGCTTGGCGTCGAAATTACCAACCTGACGCCCGTCTATCCAGATTTTCGCTATCGGGCAACTGACCCGAATGGCATCGTGGAAAATGAGGTCTGTCCGGTATACGCCGCGCAGGTGACCAGCGCGCTACAGGTAAACCCGGATGAAGTGATGGACTACCAGTGGAGCGGCCTGGAAACCGTACTGCAAGCATTGAGCGCGGCGCCGTGGGCGTTCAGTCCGTGGATGGTGTTGCAGGCGTCTGACGACCAAGCGCGTGAGTTGTTGCGGGAGTATAACCAGGGGTAATTTACTGGCTTTGTGCCCGGTGGCGCTACGCTTACCGGGCCTACAGAGGTGCAAAACGTAGGCCGGATAAGGCAAAGCCGCCATCCGGCATCTCACGTCTTATTTTACCGGACGCATCGCCGGGAACAGAATCACGTCGCGGATGGTGTGGCTGTTGGTGAACAGCATTACCATGCGGTCGATACCAATTCCCAGACCCGCTGTCGGCGGCAGGCCGTGCTCCAGAGCGGTAACGTAGTCTTCGTCGTAGAACATCGCTTCGTCGTCACCGGCTTCTTTCGCGTTAACCTGATCCTGGAAACGCTGCGCCTGATCTTCTGCATCGTTCAGCTCGCTAAAGCCGTTACCGATTTCACGGCCGCCGATGAAGAATTCAAAGCGGTCGGTGATTTCCGGGTTCACGTCGTTACGGCGCGCCAGCGGAGAAACCTCTGCCGGATATTCGGTAATGAAGGTCGGCTGAATCAGGTGCGCTTCCGCCACTTCTTCGAAGATCTCAGTTACGATGCGGCCCAGACCCCAGCTTTTCTCAACCTTGATGCCGATAGATTCAGCGATCGCTTTGGCGGAGTCGAAGTTATCCAGATCGGCCATATCCGTTTCAGGACGGTATTTCTTGATAGCCTCGCGCATGGTCAGTTTTTCGAACGGCTTGCCGAAGTCGAACACTTCATCGCCGTAAGGCACTTCAGTTTTGCCCAGAATATCCTGCGCCAGCGTACGGAACAGCGATTCAGTCAGTTCGATCAGGTCTTTATAGTCCGCATACGCCATATAGAGTTCCATCATGGTGAACTCTGGGTTATGACGAACGGAGATCCCTTCGTTACGGAAGTTACGGTTGATTTCGAACACACGCTCGAAGCCACCAACTACCAGACGCTTCAGGTACAGTTCCGGCGCGATACGCAGGTACATGTCCAGATCCAGCGCGTTGTGATGGGTGATAAACGGACGCGCTGCCGCACCGCCAGGAATCACCTGCATCATCGGAGTTTCCACTTCCATAAAGCCGCGGCCCACCATGAACTGACGAATACCCGCCATAATCTGTGAACGGACTTTAAAGGTGTTACGGGATTCATCGTTAGAGATGAGATCCAGGTAACGCTGGCGATAGCGCGCTTCCTGATCCTGCAAGCCGTGGAATTTATCCGGCAGCGGACGAAGCGCTTTGGTCAGCAGCCGCAGTTCGGTGCAGTGGATGGACAGCTCACCGGTTTTGGTCTTGAACAGCTTCCCTTTCGCGCCGAGGATATCGCCCAGATCCCATTTTTTGAACTGCTCGTTGTAAACGCCTTCCGGCAGATCGTCACGGGCAACGTACAGCTGAATACGGCCGCCGACATCCTGCAACGTAACGAAAGACGCTTTACCCATAATACGACGGGTCATCATACGGCCCGCAACGGACACTTCGATGTTCAGCGCTTCCAGTTCTTCGTTCTCTTTCGCGTCGAAGTCAGCGTGCAGTTGGTCTGAGGTGTGATCGCGACGAAAATCATTCGGGAACGGAATACCCTGCTCGCGCAGGCTAGCCAGCTTCTCGCGGCGCGTTTTCAGTTCATTGTTAAGATCGGTTACCGCGTCAGCGCCCTGTGCGTGTTGTTCAGACATGTTGGTTCCTCATAACCCTGCTTTCAAACTTGCTTCGATAAATTGATCCAGGCTGCCATCCAGCACCGCCTGCGTGTTGCGGGTCTCAACCCCGGTACGCAAGTCTTTAATGCGGGAGTCATCAAGGACATAAGAACGAATCTGGCTGCCCCAGCCGATGTCGGATTTGTTATCTTCCATCGCCTGTTTCTCGGCATTTTTCTTCTGCATCTCCAGTTCATAAAGCTTCGCTTTCATCTGCTTCATGGCCTGGTCTTTGTTTTTGTGCTGGGAACGGTCGTTCTGGCACTGCGTCACAATCCCGGTCGGGATGTGCGTAATACGTACCGCAGATTCTGTACGGTTAACGTGCTGACCGCCCGCGCCGGATGCGCGATAAACGTCGATACGCAGGTCTGCCGGGTTGATCTCGATATCAATATCATCGTCAACTTCCGGGTAGACGAACGCGGAGCTGAACGAGGTATGACGACGACCGCCGGAATCGAACGGGCTCTTACGCACCAGGCGATGGACGCCGGTTTCGGTACGCAGCCAGCCATAGGCGTATTCGCCGGAAATCTTGATGGTGACGGATTTGATCCCCGCGACTTCACCTTCAGACTCTTCAATAATTTCGGTTTTAAAGCCGCGCGCTTCTGCCCAGCGCAGATACATACGCTCCAGCATGCTTGCCCAGTCCTGCGCTTCAGTACCGCCGGAACCTGCCTGAATATCGAGGTAGCAATCCGCGCTGTCATACTCACCGGAGAACATACGACGGAATTCCAGCTGCGCCAGCTTTTCTTCCAGCGTATCGAGTTCAGCTACGGCTTCGTTAAAGGTTTCTTCGTCGTCGGCTTCTACAGCCAGCTCCAGCAGCCCGGAAACATCTTCCAGACCCTGAGTCATTTGGTCGAGGGTGTCGACAATCGCTTCAAGGGAGGAACGCTCTTTGCCCAGCGCCTGCGCGCGTTCGGGTTCGTTCCAGACATCCGGCTGTTCCAGCTCGGCGTTTACTTCTTCCAGACGCTCTTTCTTGGCATCGTAGTCAAAGATACCCCCTAAGAACGTCAGAGCGTTCCGTGAGGTCCTGAATGCGGTTATTTACCGGGTTAATTTCAAACATGGTCTGATTTCTTTTATTGGACTAGTCAAAATGCAGTGATAAGAGCGGAATTCTACCGGATTCGCGCTCTCATTAATATACTGTTGTCAATTTGGCCAGAGGTGATCAATGATCAGCTGTAGGCTACGGTTGCCGCGAAACTCATTGATATCCAGCTTATAGGCAAGCTGAACTTCGCGTACGCCGTTATCCGGCCAGCAGGCGGTATCAACGTTAAACGCAATGCCGTCCAGCAGCGGGCCGCCGCCAACCGGTTCGACCATCACTTTCAGGTGGCGTTCGCCGACCAGCCGCTGCTGCAACAGGCGAAAACGTCCGTCAAACAGCGGTTCCGGGAACATCTGCCCCCACGGCCCTGCGTCACGCAGCAGTTGCGCCACTTCCATCGTCATCTCAGCCACGCTCAGCGGGCCATCAGAAACCACTTCGCCCTGTAGCAACGATGGGTCGAGCCACTCGGTCACCAGCTCGCCAAAACGCTGCTGGAAATGTTCAAACTGCGCCTCTTCCAGCGACAATCCTGCCGCCATCGCATGGCCGCCGAATTTGAGCATCATCCCCGGATACAGCGTATCCAGACGCTCCAGCGCATCGCGCATATGCAGCCCCTGAATGGAACGACCGGAACCTTTCAGCGTACCGTCACCGGCGGGCGCAAAGGCAATCACCGGGCGATGGAAGCGCTCTTTAATGCGCGAAGCCAGAATGCCGACCACGCCCTGATGCCATTCTGGATGATACATCGCCAGGCCGCCAGGCAGCGTTTCACGGCTGCGTTCCAGTTTCTCGCACAGGGTCAGCGCTTCCGCCTGCATCCCCTGTTCGATCTCTTTACGCGTCTGGTTCAGCGCATCCAGTTCATTCGCCAGCACCCGCGCTTCGCCGATGTTATCGCACAGCAGCAACGCCACGCCGACGGACATATCATCCAGCCGCCCTGCGGCATTCAGACGCGGCCCCAGCGCAAAGCCTAAATCGCTGGCCGCCAGCTTCTGCGGATCGCGGTTCGACACCTCAAGCAGCGCCTTAATGCCTGGACGACATTTCCCGGCGCGGATACGGCTCAACCCCTGCCACGTCAGGATGCGGTTATTGGCGTCCAGCGGCACCACGTCCGCCACCGTGCCTAACGCGACCAGGTCGAGCAATTCCGCCAGATTCGGCGGCGTAATGCCACGCTCATCAAACCAGCCTTTATCACGCAGGAAAGTGCGCAGCGCCAGCATCATATAGAACGCCACGCCAACGCCTGCCAGCGACTTCGACGGGAAATCGCAATCTCGCAGATTCGGGTTAATGATGGCTTCTGCGTCAGGTAGCGTATCGCCCGGCAGGTGGTGATCGGTCACTACCACCGGAATCCCCAACGCTCTGGCATGTTCCACACCGGTATGAGAAGAGATACCGTTATCCACCGTCACAATCAGCTGCGCGCCGCGAGCATGCGCCTGATCGACCACTTCCGGGCTTAATCCGTAGCCGTCTTCAAAACGGTTTGGCACCAGGTAGCTGATATTGTTACAGCCCAGCGAACGCATACCGAGGACGCTAAGCGCCGTACTGGTGGCGCCATCCGCGTCAAAATCGCCCACGACGACGATGCGAGTCCCCTCGCGAAACGCGTTATAGAGGATCTCAACCGCCTTTTCGACGCCGCTAAGCTGCTGCCACGGCAGCATCCCTTTTACGCTGCGCTCCAGCTCCTGCGCGCTGCGTACGCCCCGGCTGGCGTATAAACGGCGCAGCAGCGGCGGCAGGTCAGCAGGCAGCTCAGCTGTCTCGTCGGCCTCACGCCGACGAAGTTGTATCTGTTGTTTCACGCGAATTATTTACCGCTGGTCTGTTTCTGGTGCGCGTCAAGGAACGCCTTCATCTCTTTCGGCCCCTGATAGCCAGGCACCACATAGCCGTTGCTCAGCACAATCGCTGGCGTGCCGCTCACGCCGAACTGCACGCCCAGCGCATAATGATTGGCGATATCGATATCGCAGGTGGCGGCTTTCACGCCTTTGCCCGCCATCGCGTCATCAAAGGCTTTGTTTCGGTCTTTCGCGCACCAGATGGACTTCATATCCTGCTCGGCCTGGCTTTCCAGCCCCTGGCGCGGGAAGGCCAGATAACGCACGGTAATCCCCAGCGCGTTGTAGTCTTTCATCTCTTCATGCAGCTTGTGACAGTAGCCGCAGGTAATGTCGGTAAAGATGGTGATGACGTGTTTTTCCTGCGGCGCTTTGTAAACAATCATCTCTTTTTCCAGCACATTCAGGTGTTTCATCAGCAACTGATTGGTGACATTTACCGGCGACGCGCCGCTGACGTCATACATCGGCCCCTGAATAATATGCTTGCCATCGTCGGTGACGTACAGCACGCCGCTGTTGGTCAGCACGGTTTTCATGCCTGCAACCGGCGCGGGTTGAATTTCCGTGCTCTGCACGCCCAGCTTAGTCAGCGACTGGCGAATGGCTGCATCGTCCGCATGAACCATTCCCGAAAATGCCGCCGCCAGCAGGGTGAACATCATAAAACGTTTTTTCATAACCTATCCTTTCCTGTCAGCACTCACGCTCGCGGGTGATGCTGTTGATGAAGTTGACGCAAGCGCTCCGTTGCGACATGAGTATAAATTTGTGTGGTCGAGAGATCGCTATGCCCAAGCAGCATCTGTACAACGCGTAAGTCAGCGCCATGATTCAGCAAATGGGTGGCGAAAGCGTGACGCAAAACGTGCGGCGACAGCTTTTCGCTGTCGATTCCCGCCAGCACGGCATAGTGTTTAATGCGGTGCCAGAAGGTCTGACGCGTCATTTGTTGCGCCCGCTGGCTGGGAAATAAAACGTCAATCGACACGCCGTTCAGCAGCCACGGGCGCCCGTGCTCCAGATACATCTCCAGCCAGTACACCGCCTCTTCGCCCAACGGCACCAGACGTTCTTTATTGCCTTTACCGATAACCCGCACGACGCCCTGGCGCAAACTGATATCGCTCATGGTCAGCCCAACCAGCTCAGAAACGCGCAGGCCCGTCGCATACAGCACTTCCAGCATTGCTTTGTCGCGTAATTCCAGCGGTTGGTCAACAACTGGCGACTGTAATAATCTCTCAACTTGTGCTTCGCTGAGATCTTTTGGCAAACGCTGCGGAAGTTTGGGCGACGCGAGCTGCGCGCTCGGATCGTCCTCACGAAATTTTTCACGGTACAGATGCTGAAAGAAGCGCCGCGTGGCGCTCAACAACCGTGCGGAACTGGTGGCTTTATACCCGCCATCCATACGTTCCGCCAGCAGCGTTTGTAAATCATCGCTCTGCACCGTCGCCAGCGTTTTTCCACGATGATGCAACCATTCGACCACCATCGACAAGTCGCGCCGATACGCGCTCAGCGTATTTTCCGCCAGATTACGCTCCAGCCACAGGGCATCGAGAAACTGCTCGATACGCGCCAGATCCTTATCCATCTCGGGCCCCTCTGCGTGTTAAATCAACGCCATTATGCCTGAAGCCGACGCCTTTCTGGTACACTAGCCGCATCGTCATCGCAAGAATCGAGAGCAGTACGTCATGAATATCGGCCTTTTTTATGGTTCCAGCACCTGCTATACCGAAATGGCAGCGGAAAAAATTCGCGACATTATTGGCCCGGAACTGGTCACATTACACAACCTCAAGGATGACTCTCCGACCTTAATGGAGCAGTACGATGTGCTCATTTTAGGCATTCCGACCTGGGATTTTGGTGAAATACAGGAAGACTGGGAAGCCGTCTGGAATCAACTGGACGATCTCAAGCTGGAAGGCAAAATTGTCGCGCTCTACGGCATGGGCGACCAGTTGGGCTACGGCGAGTGGTTCCTGGATGCGCTGGGTATGCTGCATGACAAACTTGTCACCAAAGGCGTTAAATTTGTCGGCTACTGGCCTACCGAAGGCTATGAGTTCACCAGCCCGAAACCGGTCATTGCCGATGGGCAACTTTTTGTCGGCCTGGCGCTGGATGAAACCAACCAGTACGATCTCAGCGATGAGCGCATCCAGGCCTGGTGCGAGCAAATTCTCGGTGAGATGGCAGAGCACTATTCCTGCTGACCGTTTTGCCGGATAGCGGCGTGAACGCCCTGTCCGGCCTGCATGGCGCACCGAACCGTAGGCCTTAAAGCTGCGCGCCATCAGGCCTTCGTTGGCGTTACCCCTGCGTCGCCTGTTGCAACATTAACCGCCGTAAATCCCGCCACTCGGCGTCATCCATGCTGTCTGCCGCCAGCCACAAGTGCTGACGCTTCCCGCTGTCGGCGCGCAAACGCAGCATCATGCCAGTTTTAAGCATCCAGGGCGGGCCCTGAATCGTCCAGTCTTGCCCTTGCCAACGTAAACGCCCATCCATCAGCAGTTTAATTTCGCCCTGTCGGGTATTAATCCGCCGCTGACTGCGCACACAGTCGAACACCACCAGCGAAAGCAATATCAGCCAGAGCGGCGTGTAGCTCAATGGCCAGGGCATCAATAAAACCAATGCGGCGACAAGCCCATGAATGAGCAAAGAGAGCCATTGTGCGCGCCAGGAGACGCGTAAATCAGATTGCCACAGGACCACGTTCCCGATTCCGTGTCTGGATGAGTTTCACCATTTGTTCCAGTTCTGCATCCCCCGGTTTACCGTGGTTCATCAACCAGTTAAATAAATCAGGATCGTCGCATTCCAGCAAACGAACAAAGATGCATTTTTCTTCATCGCTTAAGTTATCGTACTCATGTTCGAAAAACGGCATGATGGAAATGTCGAGCTCACGCATACCGCGACGGCATGCCCAATGAATACGTGCTTTGTTATTAATATCCATGTTCTTCTTCCTGTCTCGCGAAAATGAAGTACCCGGCTATTGTAACGTGTTTTTCATGTTCTTTTACGGGAATCTCCATAAACGGAAGCATGATCGGCAAATAAAACCACATTAAGTCAAAGGGTTCATCGATTTTGCATCGCGCCTCGCAAAGCGGGCGATAAGGCACAAATGGGATGTTTAAACCGCTTGCAATGGGCTATAGCTCTTTTACCATTAGTCACTATTACTGCGTTAAGCAAATCAGGACATTATTATGGCTTTTACACCTTTTCCTCCTCGTCAACCGTCCGCGTCAGCCCGTTTGCCTCTGACGCTGATCACTCTCGATGACTGGGCGCTGGCCTCGATCACCGGCGCCGACAGCGAGAAGTATATGCAAGGTCAGGTTACTGCGGACGTCAACCAGCTTACCGAACAGCAACACTTACTGGTCGCCCATTGCGATGCAAAAGGGAAGATGTGGAGCAACCTGCGTCTGTTCCGCGACGGCGACGGTTTTGCCTGGATTGAACGCCGCAGTCTGCGCGAGGCCCAACTGACCGAGCTGAAAAAATACGCCGTGTTCTCTAAAGTCGCGATCGTGCCTGACGATGAGCGTGTTCTGCTCGGTATCGCTGGTTTTCAGGCTCGCGCAGCGCTGGCGAATATCTTTAGCGAGTTACCGAACAGCGAAAAACAGGTCGTGAGCGAAGGGGCGTCCACCCTGCTTTGGTTTGAACATCCGGCGGAACGTTTTCTGCTGATTACGGATGTCGCCACGGCTGAATCCCTGACTGAAAAACTGCGTGGCGAAGCGGCGCTGAACAACAGCCAGCAGTGGCTGGCGCTGGATATTGAAGCGGGCATTCCGGTCATTGACTCCGCGAACAGCGGGCAATTTATACCGCAGGCAACCAACCTACAGGCGCTGGGCGGCATCAGCTTTAAGAAAGGCTGCTACAGCGGGCAGGAGATGGTCGCCCGGGCAAAATTCCGCGGTGCGAACAAACGCGCGCTCTGGTCTCTGGCAGGTAAAGCCAGCCGCGTACCGGAAGCCGGAGAAGATCTGGAGTTGCAGATGGGTGAGAACTGGCGTCGTACCGGCACCGTTCTTGCGGCAGTGCAACTGGATGACGGCCAGGTTCTGGTGCAGGTGGTCATGAACAACGATATGGAAGCTGACAGCGTATTTCGCGTACGCGATGATGCGAATACCCTGCACATCGTACCGCTGCCCTATTCGCTGGAAGAGTAAAAAAATACGCCTGATGGCGCGCAGCTTTAAGGCCTACGGTTCAGTGCGCCATGTAGGCCGGATAAGGTATTAGCCGCCATCCGGCAGTTGGGTTTCAGGCCCCATCCCTCGTAGGCCGGATAAGGCGTAGCCGCTATCCGGCAACAGTGTGTCAGACCTGCCCTACGTACAGATAGATCGCCAGAAAGTGGCACACGCTGCCGCCCAGCACGAACCCGTGCCAGATTGCATGGTTATAGGGAATGCGTTTGCAGACGTAGAAAATCACGCCTAGCGAATAGACCACGCCGCCGACCGCCAGCAGCGTCACGCCTCCCGCCGCCAGTTTGATCGCCAGTTGATAAACTACAATCAGCGACAGCCACCCCATCGTTAAATACGTTACCAGCGAGAGAACCTTAAACCGGTGGGCAATAGTCAGCTTGAATAAAATACCGAGCAGCGCCAGGCTCCAGATGACAATCATCAGCCCACGCGCCAGCGGCGAATCCAGCCCCACCAGCAAAAACGGCGTATAGGTTCCGGCAATCAGCAGATAGATAGCGCAGTGGTCGAATTTTTTCAGCCAGATCTTCGCCCGCTGATGCGGAATCGCGTGGTAGAGGGTTGAAGCAAGAAACAGCAGGATCATGCTGCCGCCGTACAGGCTGTAGCTGGTAATAGCCGTTGCACTGGCATTCGCGTCTACCGCCTGAACCAGTAACAGCACCAGACCGACAATACCAAACACCAACCCAATACCGTGGCTGATGCTATTGGCAATTTCCTCTGCCAGCGAATATCCCTGTGCGATTAATGGTTTCTGCACCATAGCTTACTCCAAAGAACGTTCACAATCGTGATAGCGTTCCTAGCGTAACTGAGAATGGTTCCAGTGAACACCTGTTAGCTAAAATAAATATCAACTTAAGATTAATCTTTTTAAATCATGATGTTGAAACTTACTTTTCAACTAACAGTTGTTCATTAAAATCAAAGGCATTTAAAATCAATCACATAAAATTGCGTCTGATCCGGGTAAATCCCGGCAATCACATGTTTAAGTTCTTCAAGCGTCATGTTTTCCTGCCGGGCATGTTTTTCCGTCAGCGTCTCCAGCGTGACGGTTGAAGTGCCAACAACCTCAATTGTGCAGAAGTAACCCTCATCTTCGAAGCGTCCAACCCGTAGAATATCCCCGGCTTTGAAGTGTGATTCGGACTCGTCACGAATGGTGATAGTTTTGCGTCCGGCCAGAATGTCATCCTGGAAACGCTGAAAAAAAGTGATGTCATTTGGCTGCATGTTATTATTCCCTGTAGATGAAGTCTGATGAGTGAGTTTTGCCATTGTGAGTATGTTCTCCCACGCTGCCATCGCCAGTCTCAACAATCTTGAGATGCTGGTCTACAACTATGTCATCAAAAACCGTGACAAAGTCATGTACATGACCATTCGCGAACTGGCTGATGCCGTGGGCGTTTCCACCACCACCGTGCTGCGCTTTTGTCGCAAACTACACTGTGACGGCTACTCTGAATTCCGCGTGCGCTTTAAATTATATTTAGAGCAGGATGAACCGCAACAGGCTAATTTTGGCGCCAGCGAAATTATCAGTTTCTTTAAAAGCGTCAATAACGATGAGTTTGATAAATTACTCGATCAGGCTGTCGATATCATTTTATCTTCCGAACGTATTATATTTGTCGGCGCAGGAACTTCCGGCGCGCTGGCAAAATATGGCGCACGTTTTTTCTCTAACGTCGGGAAATTCAGTAATCATATTGACGATCCTTATTTTCCGGTCACCAACGACATGGCAAAAAACGCGCTGGCGATTGTGCTTTCAGTATCGGGAGAGACTGCGGAGATCCTGCGTTTTGCCAGCCAGTTCAGCCTGCACAACTGCAAAGTGCTGTCGATTACCAGCCATGAACACTCGGCGCTGGCAAAGCTGGCCGATTTTAATCTCTCCTGGCATGTACCACAAACCCGTATTGCCGGCGTTTATGATATTACAACGCAGATCCCCGTTATCTATATTCTTGAATCATTAGGCCGTAAGCTGGCGAAAAAATTAGCGTAAAAAAACAATTTGTTTTTTGGGCGTAACAAATTACACCAACGCTATTTTGTTATATCGTGACTTTTTGCCTTCCTTTGTTAGACTCAAAATCAGATTGTATTAATTTGAGATTGAGCAACAATGAAAAAACTCACCTTACCAAAAGATTTCTTATGGGGCGGCGCAGTTGCCGCTCATCAGGTTGAAGGCGGCTGGAACAAAGGCGGCAAAGGGCCGAGCATCTGTGATGTGCTGACCGGCGGAGCACATGGCGTACCGCGTGAAATCACCCGACAAGTCGTAGCGGGTAAATATTATCCGAACCATGAAGCGGTCGATTTTTACGGTCACTATAAAGAAGACATTAAGCTGTTCGCCGAGATGGGGTTTAAATGCTTTCGCACCTCCATCGCCTGGACCCGCATTTTCCCGCAGGGTGACGAGACGCAACCGAACGAAGAAGGGCTGAAATTCTACGATGATATGTTCGATGAGTTGCTCAGATACAACATCGAACCGGTCATCACCCTCTCCCACTTTGAAATGCCGCTGCATCTGGTACAGCAATACGGCGGCTGGACCAACCGTAAAGTGGTGGATTTCTTCGTCCGCTTCGCGGAGGTGGTATTTGAGCGCTACAAGCACAAAGTCAAATACTGGATGACCTTCAACGAGATCAACAACCAGCGCAACTGGCGCGCGCCGCTGTTTGGCTACTGCTGTTCCGGCGTGGTGTATACCGAACATGAAAACCCGGAAGAAACCATGTATCAGGTGCTGCACCACCAGTTCGTCGCCAGCGCGCTGGCGGTGAAGGCGGCACGCCGCATCAACCCGGAGATGAAGGTCGGCTGTATGCTGGCGATGGTCGCGCTCTATCCGTTTTCCTGTAAGCCAGAAGATGTCATGTTCGCGCAGGAATCCATGCGTGAGCGCTATGTGTTTACCGACGTTCAGCTACGCGGCTACTACCCGTCTTATGTACTGAACGAATGGGAACGTCGCGGCTTTAACATCAACATGGACGCTGGCGACGCGGAGATTCTGCGCGAAGGCACCTGCGATTACCTTGGCTTCAGCTATTACATGACTAACGCAGTAAAAGCGGAAGGCGGTAGCGGCGATGCCATTTCCGGCTTCGAGGGCAGCGTGCCGAATCCGCACGTCAAAGCTTCCGACTGGGGCTGGCAGATTGACCCGGTCGGCCTGCGTTATTCCCTGTGCGAGCTGTATGAACGCTATCAGAAGCCGCTGTTTATTGTGGAAAATGGGTTTGGCGCCTACGACAAAGTGGAAGAAGACGGCAGCATCAACGACGATTACCGCATCGACTATCTGCGTGCTCACGTAGAAGAGATGATGAAAGCGGTGACGTATGATGGCGTGGATCTGATGGGCTATACGCCGTGGGGCTGCATCGACTGCGTGTCATTCACGACCGGACAATACAGCAAGCGTTACGGTTTTATTTACGTGAACAAGCATGACGACGGTAGCGGCGATATGTCACGCTCGCGGAAGAAAAGTTTTACCTGGTATAAAGAGGTTATCGCCAGCAACGGCGAGAAGCTGTAATTTTTTGCCGGGTGGCGGCTAATACCTTATCCGGCCTACAAGTTCTGTCTCCGAATAAAAAAAAGCCGGGTAGCGCTTGCGCTTACCCGGCCTACAGCATGGCAGAGAGATTACTGATATTCGCTCATCGGTACGCAGGAGCAGAACAGGTTACGGTCGCCGTAAACGTCATCAAGGCGTTTCACGGTCGGCCAGTACTTGTTCGCTACCCCCGCCGGGAACACCGCGACTTCACGGCTGTATCCGTGGTTCCACTCCGCGACCAGCTCATTCTGCGTGTGCGGCGCGTTAACCAGCGGGTTATCCTCCAGCGGCCACTCACCAGCTTTCACGCGATCGATTTCCGCACGAATCGCCAGCATCGCATTGATAAAGCGATCCAGCTCCATTTTGCTTTCAGATTCCGTCGGTTCAACCATCAACGTTCCCGCCACCGGGAACGACATGGTCGGCGCGTGGAAACCGTAGTCGATCAAACGCTTGGCAATATCCAGCTCGCTGATGCCGGTCTCTTCTTTCAGCGGACGGATGTCGAGAATACACTCGTGCGCCACGCGGCCATCGCGACCGGTATACAGCACCGGATACGCATCTTTCAGGCGGCTGGCGATATAGTTGGCGTTCAGAATCGCCACCTGGCTCGCCTGCTTCAGCCCTTCCGCGCCCATCATGCGGATGTACATCCAGCTGATCGGCAGAATGGATGCGCTGCCGAACGGTGCGGCGGACACCGCGCCCTGACGGGTCAGCATCCCTTCGATCTGCACCACGCTGTGACCCGGAACAAACGGCGCCAGATGTGATTTCACGCCGATCGGCCCCATACCAGGGCCGCCGCCGCCGTGCGGAATGCAGAAGGTTTTATGCAGGTTGAGGTGTGAAACATCCGCGCCGATGAAGCCTGGAGAGGTAATGCCAACCTGCGCGTTCATGTTTGCGCCATCGAGGTATACCTGGCCGCCGAACTGATGCACAATCTCGCACACTTCACGAATGGTTTCTTCGTACACGCCGTGGGTGGATGGGTAAGTCACCATGATGCAGGAGAGATTGTCACCCGCCTGCTCGGCTTTAGCGCGCAGATCCGCCAGATCGATGTTGCCGTTCTTATCGCATGCGACCACCACCACCTGCATACCCGCCATCTGTGCGGAAGCCGGGTTGGTGCCGTGAGCGGAGGCCGGGATCAGACAGATATCGCGATGCCCGTCGTTGCGGCTTTCATGATAATGACGAATCGCCAGCAGACCCGCGTATTCGCCCTGCGCGCCGGAGTTCGGCTGCATACACACGGCGTCATAGCCCGTCAGTTTCACCAGCCAGTCAGAAAGCTGGTTGATCATCTGATGATACCCTTCCGCCTGATCTGCCGGGCAGAACGGATGCAGTTCCGCAAATTCCGGCCAGGTGATGGGGATCATCTCCGCCGCAGCGTTCAGCTTCATGGTACAGGAACCCAGCGGGATCATTGCCTGGTTCAGCGCCAGATCTTTACGCTCCAGCGAGTGCATGTAGCGCATCATCTCCGTTTCGCTGTGGTAACGGTTGAACACCGGGTGCGTCAGGATCGCGTCATCACGCAGCATACTCTCCTGGATAGAGCGGCTATCGTGCGCCACGTCTTTATCCAGCGTATCAATGTTCAGACCGTGGTCGTCGCCCAGCAGTACAGAGAACAGTTGCAGCACGTTTTCGCGGGTTGTCGTTTCATCCAGCGTGATGCCGACAGCATTGTGGATGTCGCTGCGCAGGTTGATCTCTGCGGCTTCCGCGCGCGCCAGGACGGCGGCTTTATCGGCCACCTCTACGCACAGGGTGTCGAAGTAATGCGCATGGCGCAGTTTCAGCCCTTTTTGTTGCAGGCCCGCCGCCAGAATGTCGGTCAGGCGGTGAATGCGATTAGCAATGCGCTTCAGCCCAACCGGGCCGTGATAAACGGCATACAGGCTGGCAATGTTGGCCAGCAGCACCTGCGAAGTACAAATATTGGAGTTCGCTTTCTCGCGACGGATATGCTGTTCGCGAGTCTGCATCGCCATGCGCAGTGCGGTATTGCCCGCCGCATCTTTCGATACGCCGATAATACGGCCCGGCATGGAACGTTTGAATTCATCTTTGGCGGCAAAGAACGCCGCGTGTGGGCCGCCGTAGCCCATCGGTACGCCGAAGCGTTGCGCAGAGCCGAACACAATGTCCGCGCCCTGTTTACCCGGCGCCGTCAGCAGCACCAGCGCCATAAAATCGGCGGCCACGCTGACGATAACTTTACGTGATTTCAGTTCGCTAATCAGCGCGCTGTAGTCGTGGACTTCACCGGTGGTGCCAACCTGCTGCAACAGCACGCCGAACACATCCTGGTGATCCAGCACTTTTTCCGCGTCATCGACGATCACATCAAAACCGAAGGTCTCCGCGCGGGTGCGCACGACGTCCAGCGTTTGCGGGTGAACGTCAGAGGCGACAAAGAAACGGTTGGCGTTTTTCAGTTTGCTGATGCGTTTTGCCATCGCCATCGCTTCTGCGGCAGCGGTTGCTTCATCCAGCAACGAAGCGGAGGCCATATCCAGCCCGGTCAGATCCAGCGTCACCTGCTGGAAATTCAGCAGCGCTTCCAGACGCCCCTGCGAAACTTCCGGCTGATAAGGCGTATACGCAGTGTACCAGCCCGGATTTTCCAGCATATTGCGCAGGATAACCGGCGGCAGCTGCACCGCGGTATAACCCATGCCAATGTAAGACGTGAAGCGCTTGTTGCGACCGGCAATCGCTTTTAATTCGGCCAGCGCGGCGTATTCCGTCGCCGCTTCACCTACCTGCGGCGGCGTGGCAAGCTGAATGTCTTTCGGCACAATCTGGCCGATCAGCGCGTTTAACGACTCGGCGCCAACGGTATTCAGCATCTCTTGCTGCTGTGCGGCGTCCGGTCCAATGTGGCGTTCAATGAAAGCGCCGCTGTTTTCAAGCTGGCTTAGCGTCTGTGTCATGGGCGATGGTTCCTGAAACGTGCAGTGAATCGTGATTGTCTCTGGCTCAATTGCCCGGTGGCGCTAACGCTTACCGGGCCTACGCGTGCGAAAACGAATACGCAAAATCATTCACGTTGCAGGACGGCGGCGACGCAGAGAACCCCCAGGAGCTTACCTAAGTAAGTGACTGGGGTGAGCGAGGAAGCCAACACACCTGCTGCGTGAAGGATGAAGCGTATTTATTCGTCTTCTAACAATGCTTCGTATGCGGTTGCATCCAGCAGCGAGTCGATTTCGCTTTCGTCGCTGGCTTTGATTTTGAAGATCCAGCCACCCGCATACGGCTCGCTGTTGACCAGTTCAGGGGAGTCGCTGAGCGCGTCGTTTACCGCCACAATCTCACCGCTCACCGGCGCATAAATGTCAGAAGCGGCTTTTACCGATTCTGCTACCGCGCAGTCATCGCCCGCCGCAACGGTGGCGCCGACGTCTGGCAGATCGACAAAAACCATATCACCCAGCAATTCCTGAGCGTGTTCCGTGATGCCAACCGTGTAAGTACCGTCTGCTTCTTTGCGCAGCCATTCGTGTTCTTTGCTGTATTTCAGTTCTACAGGTACGTTGCTCATCAATAAATCTCCAAAAAAGGATGAATCACGCGACGGCTTTGCCGTTACGCACAAAAACAGGTTTAGTGACTTTTACTGGCATTTCGCGGTTGCGGATCTGCACGATCGCCGTCTCGCCAATACCCGCCGGAACGCGCGCCAGCGCAATGCTGTAACCCAGCGTCGGAGAGAAAGTGCCGCTGGTAATAATGCCTTCCAGCTGATTCCCCTGGGCATCGGTAAAGCGTACCGGCAGTTCATTACGCAGTACGCCTTTCTCGGTCATAACCAGACCCACCAGTTGTTCGGTGCCTTTTTCACGCTGGACTTCCAGCGCCTCGCGACCAATAAAATCGCGATCGGCCGGTTCCCAGGCGATGGTCCAGCCCATATTCGCCGCCAGCGGAGAGACGCCTTCATCCATCTCCTGACCATACAGGTTCATACCCGCTTCCAGACGCAGCGTATCGCGCGCGCCCAGGCCACACGGCTTCACGCCGGATTCCACCAGCGCACGCCAGAAATCCGCCGCCTTTTCGTTTGGCATTGCAATTTCATAGCCTGCTTCGCCGGTATAACCGGTTGTTGCAATAAACAGATCGCCCGCCTGCACGCCAAAGAACGGTTTCATGCCTGCCACCGCCTTGCGCTGTTCTTCAGTAAACAGCGTGGCCGCTTTCGCCTGCGCATTCGGCCCCTGTACCGCAATCAGCGACAGGTCGTCACGAACGGTGATGTCGATGGCGTAAGGTTCGGCGTGTTGGGTAATCCAGGAGAGGTCTTTTTCGCGGGTGGCGGAGTTTACAACGAGGCGGAAGAAATCTTCAGTGAAGTAATAGACAATCAGGTCATCTATCACGCCGCCCGAGGCATTGAGCATACCAGAGTAGAGGGCTTTACCGGTCTTTGTGAGTTTCGCCACGTCATTCGCCAGCAGATAACGCAAAAACTCCCGGGTGCGGCTGCCGCGTAGATCGACGATGGTCATATGCGACACATCAAACATACCGGCATCAGTGCGAACTGCATGGTGCTCATCAAGTTGAGAACCATAGTGCAGCGGCATCATCCAGCCATGGAAATCCACCATGCGCGCGCCACAAAGCGTGTGTTGTTCGTATAAAGGAGTCTGTTGAGCCATCTTGTCCTCATTGAATAAGCGGGGCTTACAACCATTTCATGGTGAAATCTTCGCCACGAAACCCGGCGTCGCAGCCACTCCAGGGCTTCGACGCAAACGTTCTCTTTTACCTGAACTTACCACCGAAGCAGACGCTAAACCATAAGGCAAAATTAACCATCACATTAGCTTATGACCAAAAAACGCCAAACCCGCCTCAGCATAAAAAACCATGAAATAAACAAAAAACCTCCATAAACGATAATCAAATACGCAACTATCCCGCACATATCAATATTAAATGTGGAAAAAATGTCAAAAATGACGATAGTTGAAAATCGTAATATTAAAAAAACTAATGCGAAAAGAGAGGTGAAATTAGATTATTTCAAATGAGGAAAGCGTCCCGGCGCGAAGGCCGGGAGAGGAAAATGTGACGGGTTTCAAACTCTCAGAAGCAGGAGGGAAATGCTTAGCGGAGCCACTCAGGCAGATCGTTCAATCCCATCGCCTGACGAATCAGTTGCGGTTTTACGCCCGGGAGAGTATCGGCCAGTTTCAGACCAATATCGCGCAGCAATTTCTTCGCCGGGTTCTCTCCGGCAAACAGTTCGCGAAAACCTTGCATACCTGCCAGCATCATCGCGGCGCTGTGCTTACGGCTGCGCTCGTAGCGACGCAAATAGAGGTATTGACCAATGTCTTTGCCCTGGCGTTGCAGACGTTTGAGTTCATCGATCAACTCTGCGGCGTCCATAAAGCCGAGGTTCACCCCCTGCCCCGCCAGCGGATGGATGGTATGTGCGGCGTCGCCCACCAGCGCCAGCCGGTGTGCGGCAAACTGACGCGCATAGCGTCCCGTCAGCGGGAACACCTGGCGTTCGCTCTCAACGCGGCATAAGCCGAGGCGGTTATCAAATGCGACGTTCAGCGCCCGATTGAACGCATCCTCACTCGCCTGCTGCATATGCTCAGCGTCCTGCGGAGACAGCGACCAGACAATGGAACACAGATGCGGATCGCTTAATGGCAGGAACGCCAGGATGCCTTCGCCATGAAACGCCTGACGCGCAACGGCGCCGTGCGCCTCTTCGGTGCGGATGGTCGCCACCAGCGCATGATGACGGTAATCCCAGAAGGTCAGCGGAATATCCGCTTTGTTGCGCAGCCAGGAGTTCGCGCCGTCTGCGCCAATCACCAGCCTTGCCGTCAGCATCGCGCCATCTTTCAGGGTCAGGAAGGTTTCATTTTCTCCCCAGGCGACCTGCTGCAATTCAGCCGGCGCCATCAGGGTAATATCCGCTGACTGCTGCGCCTTTTGCCATAGCGCGTAGTGGATCACCGAATTTTCAATGATGTGCCCCAGGTGGCTGTATCCCATGCTTTTGTCATCAAACTCGATGCGGCCAAAGCTGTCTTTATCCCAGACTTCCATACCGTGGTAGCAGCTTGCGCGGCGAGCAAGAATGTCTGACCAGACCCCAAGACGCGTAAGCAGTTTTTCACTGGCGGCATTGATAGCCGACACGCGTAATGCCGGGGGAGCGTCGCTCGCCAGCGGCTGTGGAACGCGCTGTTCCAGAACGGCCACGCGTAAACCGCTGCCCTGCAAACCGCAGGCGACAGCCAGGCCTACCATGCCTCCGCCAACAATGGCTACATCAACACTTTGCACTGTGTACTCCTGAAAATAGGACAATCAAAAACCGTAGGCCGGATAAGGCAAAGCCACTATCCGGCATTACATTACTTCCACGGCATTGCCTGATGGCGCTGCGCTAATCAGGCCTACTTCTTTATTCCGACCTACCGGTGAATTATCGTGCGACCCAGCCCAACGTCCGTTTTGCCAACGTGTCGCGAAGGGGAGGCAATAACTCCATCGCCATTAAGCCGACGTTGCGCCCGGCAACCAGCGGCGCCCAGCGGTTAGCAAACAGATGCACCAGGCTATCCGTTATGCCAACCGTCGCCTCTCTGTCAGCCTGACGGCGCGACTGGTACTCAGAAAGCACGCCGTACTCGCCGACGTCTGCCCCAGACTCATGCGCCTGCACCAGCGTTTCGGCAAGGCTCATCACATCGCGCAGCCCCAGGTTAAACCCTTGCCCGGCGATAGGATGCAGCGTCTGCGCCGCATTGCCGACCAGCACGGTGCGATGGGTTATCGCTTTGGCCGCCGTGGTGAGCGCTAACGGATAAGCGCTGCGCTTACCCGCATGGGTGATTCGTCCCAGCCGCCAGCCAAACGCCGACTGTAGCTCATGGCAAAAACGTTCATCCGACCAGCGCATGATCTCATCGCGCTGTTCAAGCGGATGGCACCACACCAGCGAACAGCGACCTTCAGACATCGGCAACATCGCCAGCGGGCCGTGTTGGGTAAAGCGTTCAAACGCACGTCCGTCATGCGCGATAGCGGTCGCAACGTTGGCGATCACCGCCAGTTGTTCATAAGGCTGCTGCTGCCAGTCCACGCCGCAGGCGGTCGCCAGAGCGGAGTGCGTACCGTCGGCCGCCACCACGACATGACCAGAAATCACGTCGCCATTTTCCAGAGTGACATTCACCTTTTCTTGCGTTCGCGCCACGCTGGCAACGCGATCCGGGCAATGCAGCGTCACGCCCGGCGCTTTGCGCAACAGCGCAAACAGTCGCTGACCGACATCATGCAGCTCCACAACCTGCCCCAACGCAGCGATGCTGTAATCCTGCGCGTCCAGAGTGACAAAACCGGCATGGCCGCGATCGCTGACATGTACCGTGTTGATCGCCGTTGCGCAATCAGCAATCGCCTGCCAGACGCCAATCCGCGCCAGTTGCTGACAGGTGCCTGCCGCCAGCGCGATCGCCCGGGCGTCGAACCCGGGATGCGCGGCGGCTTCAGGCGCGCTCGCTTCAATCAGGTGCACGGCCAGTTTGCCGTGGCTAAGCTGAGAAAGGGCCAGCGCCAGCGTCGCGCCCACCATACCGCCGCCAACAATAATCACGCTCATAGCTGACGCGCCGCCGCCATTAAGGCTTCAATATCGTCCGCTTTTTTCACTACGCTGGCGGTCAGGTTTTCGTTGCCCGTTTCCGTAATGACAATGTCATCTTCAATACGGATGCCGATGCCGCGATACGCTTCCGGCACGTCGGCGTCCGGCGCGATGTACAGACCCGGTTCAACGGTGAGCACCATACCCGGCTCCAGCACGCGGGAGCGATCCTGCCCGTAAACGCCGACATCGTGTACGTCCAGCCCCAGCCAGTGGCTAAGACCATGCATAAAGAATGGACGATGGGCGTTTTCCGCGATCAACTGCTCCACGTCACCCTGCAAAATGCCCAGATTCACCAGCCCCGCGATCATGATGCGCACCACTTCTCCCGTGACCTCCTGGATAGACGTTCCCGGACGAAACAGCCGTAAGCTGGTTTCCAGCGACGCCAGCACGATATCGTAGATTTCGCGCTGGGCGGGCGTAAATTTGCCGTTCACCGGGAAAGTACGCGTAATGTCGCCAGCATAACCTTTGTATTCGCATCCGGCGTCGATCAACACCAGATCGCCGTCGCGCATTTCGCTTTCATTTTCGGTGTAGTGGAGGATGCAGCCGTTCTCACCGCTGCCGACAATGGTGTTATAGGACGGATAGCGCGCGCCGTGACGGTTAAATTCGTGGTGAATTTCACCTTCCAGTTGATATTCGAACATCCCCGGACGGCATTTTTTCATTGCGCGGGTATGCGCCAGCGCGCTGATCTCGCCCGCGCGACGCATAACGGCAATCTCTTCCGGCGATTTAAACAGGCGCATCTCGTGCACCATTGGCCGCCAGTCGGTCATCGTCGCCGGTGCAGTCAGGTTCTGTCGGGAACCTTTACGCAGTTTATCCAGCGCGGCGAAAACAATCTCGTCGGCATACGCATATTCGCCCTGCGCGTGGTAAACCACGTCAAGGCCATTGAGTAACTGATAAAGCTGCTGGTTGATTTCGCTGAACGCCAGCGCGCGATCCACGCCCAGTTTTTCCGGCGCGGCGTCCTGCCCCAGGCGGCGGCCAAACCAGATCTCCGCCGTCAGATCGCGAACGCGGTTAAACAAAACGCTGTGGTTATGAGTGTCATCGCTTTTAATCAGCACCAGCACCGCTTCCGGCTCGTTAAAACCGGTGAAATACCAGAAATCACTGCTCTGGCGATACGGATATTCACTGTCCGCGCTGCGCGTGGCTTCCTGAGCTGCAAAAATCAACGCGGCGCTGCCCGGCTGCATTTGCGCCAGTAATGCCTGGCGGCGACGCTGATACTCCTGCTGAGATATATCGCTCATAACACTCTCCATTGCGTTTACGTTCTTAGTGCAGAGTCGGTTTCTGGACTTCCGGCGCCGTCGGCTGCTGACGCGTAAAGGTGTCGTGGCACAGCAGCGCCGCAACCCGCACATATTCGATGATCTCTTCGAGCGACATCTCCAGCTCTTCCTGATCTTCGTCTTCGTCATAACCGAGCTGGGCGATGTTGCGCAGATCGTCAATGGCTTCACCGGTTTCGCCGGTCACTTTATCCAGCTTAGGCTGCGTGACGCCAAGCCCCAGTAAAAAGTGGTTAACCCAGCCGGCCAGCGCATCAGCGCGATCGAACACGCTCACGTCGTCGCCTTCAGGCAGAAAAAGCTGAAAAAGGAAGCCGTCGTCTTCCAGCGCGTCGCTGGTTGCCGCGTGCATTTTACGCAGCGCCTGCGCCAGTTCGTGACCAAAGGCCAGCCCCTCGTTCGTCAGGTCGTGCAACAGCGGCTGCCATGAGCTGTCGTTGTTGCCGCCGCAAATCATCCCACTGATCAAACCGTGCATTTCGGCCGGGGTTAACCCCGTCCCCTGTTGGTTCAAAAACTGGTTCATTTCGTTGTAACCAGGCATTTCGTTCTGTATAGACATAAGCATTCGTCATCAAAGGGAGGATATTCATGATATGCTACCACTTTGGACCCTGGTGAACCAGAAAAGGGCTTGTATCTTCACACCGGGGTAGCTATAGTGTCGCCCCTTCGCCGACCCAGGGTCTGGAGGCGAAGGCAGCGCAGTCAATCAGCAGGAAGGTGGCATGTCTGCACAACCCGTCGATATCCAAATTTTTGGCCGTTCACTCCGCGTGAATTGCCCGCCTGAACAAAGGGATGCGTTGAATCAGGCTGCGGACGATCTGAATCAGCGGTTGCAAGATCTAAAAGTTCGCACTAGAGTCACAAATACTGAGCAGCTGGTTTTCATTGCCGCATTGAACATCAGCTATGAATTAACTCAGGAAAAAGCGAAGACCCGCGACTACGCGGCGAGCATGGAACAACGAATTCGGATGCTTCAACAGACCATTGAACAGGCGTTGCTTGATCAGGGTCGCATAACCGAAAAAACGGGCCAAAACTTTGAATAACACTTTTCGGTTTACTATGGTAGAGTGACCGTGAAGACAAAATTTCTCTGAGATGTTTGCAAGCGGGCTAGTCCCCTGAGCCGATATTTCATACCACAAGAATGTGGCGCTCCATGGTTGGTGAGCATGCTCGGCTAGTCCGAGAAGCCTTAAAACCGTGACGACGCATTCACCTTGAACCAAGGGTTCAAGGGTTACAGCCTGCGGCGGCATCTCGGAGATTCCCCTTCTACCTGGCGACAGCCATGACGCAACTTCCTGAACTTCTTTTATCCCGACAAGAAATCCGCCAGATGATTCGGCAACGTCGCCGTACGCTGACGTCTCAACAGCAAACTGCGTTCGGTCAACAGGCCGCCACCAGAATGCTTGCTTATCCTCCCGTGGTTCTTGCCCACACCGTCGCGGTGTTTCTTTCATTTGATGGCGAGCTGGACACGCAACCCTTGATTGAGCAGCTCTGGCGCGCGGGAAAACGCGTGTATTTACCGGTTCTCCATCCGTTCAGCCCCGGCAATTTACTGTTTCTGCATTATCATCCGCAAAGCTCGCTGGTGATGAATCGTCTGAAAATTCAGGAGCCGAAGCTGGACGTGCGTGACGTGCTGCCGCTCTCTCAGTTAGATGTGCTGGTTACACCGTTAGTCGCTTTCGACGAAGACGGCCAGCGTCTGGGAATGGGCGGCGGGTTCTACGACAGAACGTTGCAGAACTGGCGACAGCATAAGATCCAACCGGTGGGTTATGCGCACGATTGTCAGTTAGTGGAAAAGTTGCCTGTCGAAGAGTGGGATATCCCGCTGCCTGCGGTGGTGACGCCGTCAAAAGTGTGGGAGTGGCCACAGTGAATTGCCTGATGGCGCTACGCTTACCCGACCTACGAGCCGATCTCACAGGCCGGGTGAGGCATAGCCGCCACCCGGCACAGTATACAAATTAGTACAGCAGACGAGCGCGAATCGTACCCGGTAGCGCTTTCATCGCCAGCAGGGCTTTCTCCGCCACATCTTCATCCGCTTCGATATCAATCACCACGTAACCGACCTGGGCAGACGTTTGCAGATACTGCGCGGCGATGTTAACGCCCTGCTCGGCAAAAATCTGGTTAAGCGCGGTCAGCACGCCTGGACGATTTTCATGGATGTGCATCAGACGACGACCGCCGTGCAGCGGCAGGGAGACTTCCGGGAAGTTCACCGCAGACAGCGTAGAGCCGTTATCAGAATACTTCGTCAGTTTGCCTGCCACTTCAAGGCCGATGTTCTCCTGCGCTTCCTGGGTAGAACCGCCGATATGCGGCGTCAGAAGCACATTGTCGAATTCACATAGCGGAGAAGTAAACGGATCGCTGTTGGTCGCAGGTTCCGTCGGGAACACGTCGATAGCTGCGCCCGCCAGGTGTTTGCTCGCCAGCGCATCGCACAGCGCCGGGATGTCCACCACCGTACCGCGAGACGCGTTGATCAGCAGCGCGCCCGGTTTCATCAGTGCGATTTCCGTCGCGCCCATCATATTTTTGGTGGAGGCGTTTTCCGGCACATGCAGGCTCACAACGTCGCTCATGTTCAGCAGATCGGAAAGATGCTGTACCTGGGTCGCGTTGCCCAGCGGCAGTTTATTTTCAATATCGTAGAAGAAGACGTGCATGCCCAGCGATTCCGCCAGAATGCCCAACTGCGTGCCAATGTGGCCGTAACCGATGATCCCCAGCTTTTTGCCGCGCGCTTCAAACGAACCGGCCGCCAGTTTGTTCCACACGCCACGGTGCGCTTTCGCGTTCGCTTCCGGCACGCCGCGAAGCAGTAGCAGCAGCTCGCCAATCACCAGCTCCGCAACAGAACGCGTGTTGGAGAACGGCGCGTTAAACACGGGGATTCCGCGTTTTGCCGCTGCGCTCAGATCAACCTGGTTGGTGCCGATGCAGAAACATCCAATCGCCACCAGTTTCTCTGCGGCGTCAATCACATCTTCGGTCAGATGGGTTCGGGATCGCAGGCCAATGAAATGGGCATCACGGATGGACTCTTTCAACTGCTCAGTATCCAGAGCGCCTTTGTGAAATTCGATGTTGGTATAACCTGCCGCGCGAAGGTTTTCGAGTGCCTTTTGGTGCACACCTTCAACCAGCAGAAATTTAATCTTGTCTTTCTCCAGTGATACCTTTGCCATTTCCCCGACCCTGTCTTTTTATCGAAACTGATGTGTTGTATGTGGATTTGTATCCGCCTTTCAACATATCAAAAAAAACTATTGCGGCAATATGAACGTTTGCGTCACCACTCTGAAGAAATATCATTCAGCGTGAAATGGCAGAGGAAAATGCTGGGGATAAGATTTTCTTTGGAGAGATCGGCAGGGCAACATCAAAAACGTGACACAAGTCACCAAATTTGCCCTGCCAAATTTTTTTAACGCGGGATGAATCACCCTCGCCAGATCATTTTACGATAGTTTTTACGCCGTCTGCCGTACCAATCAGCGCCACATCCGCGCCACGGTTGGCGAACAGGCCGACGGTCACGACGCCCGGAATGGCGTTAATCGCGTTTTCCATCGCGATCGGATCAAGAATTTCCATGCCGTATACGTCGAGGATCACATTGCCGTTATCAGTGACTACGCCCTGACGGTACTCAGGACGACCGCCCAGCTTCACTAACTGGCGTGCGACAGCGCTGCGCGCCATCGGGATCACTTCCACCGGCAGCGGGAATTTACCCAGAATATCGACCTCTTTGGAGGCATCCGCGATGCAGATGAATTTCTTCGCCACCGAAGCAATGATTTTCTCACGCGTCAGCGCCGCGCCACCGCCTTTAATCATCTGCATGTGGCCGTTGATCTCATCCGCGCCATCAACATAGACGCCCAGGCTGTCCACTTCGTTCAGATCGAAAACGGTAATGCCGAGGCTCTTGAGTTTTTCAGTAGATGCATCCGAGCTGGACACCGCCCCTTCAATCTGACCTTTCATTGTGCCCAGCGCATCAATAAAGTGCGCGGCTGTTGAACCGGTACCTACGCCCACAATGGTGCCGGGCTGTACATACTGAAGTGCCGCCCATCCTACTGCTTTTTTCAGTTCATCCTGCGTCATGATCGTTTCGCCTGTGGTGTGAAAATTCAGGCGCATTATAGATCATTGTACGAAAAAATCCCTCCGGCCCCGCTCGCAAGCAGCGGATTTCGTCTGTACCTGAGTGAAATTTATGTCATAGTGCGGGATAAGAAAAATTTCAGGAGTACCTCAGAGCAATGAAACGTCCAGACTACAGAACACTACAAGCGCTGGATGCGGTGATTCGTGAACGGGGATTTGAACGCGCCGCACAGAAGTTGTGCATCACACAATCCGCTGTCTCACAACGCATAAAACAGCTTGAGAATATGTTTGGGCAACCGCTGCTGGTACGTACCGTTCCGCCGCGTCCTACCGAACAAGGACAAAAATTGCTGGCGCTGCTGCGTCAGGTAGAGCTACTGGAAGATGAGTGGCTTGGCGATGAGCAAACCGGCTCCACGCCGCTGCTGCTGTCGCTGGCGGTCAACGCCGACAGTCTGGCGACCTGGCTGCTTCCGGCGCTGGCGCCGGTTCTGGCCGACTCGCCTATTCGCCTCAATTTGCAGGTGGAAGATGAAACCCGCACCCAGGAACGTCTGCGTCGCGGCGAAGTGGTTGGCGCGGTGAGTATTCAGCACCAGGCGCTGCCAAGCTGCCTGGTAGACAAACTTGGCGCGCTCGACTATCTGTTCGTGGGATCAAAACCCTTCGCCGAGCGCTACTTCCCCAACGGCGTCACCCGTTCCGCGCTGCTGAAAGCGCCCGCAGTGGCGTTTGACCATCTGGACGACATGCACCAGGCCTTTTTACAGCAGAACTTCGATTTACCGCCGGGCAGCGTGCCGTGCCATATCGTTAACTCTTCCGAAGCCTTCGTACAGCTCGCGCGTCAGGGCACCACCTGCTGTATGATCCCGCATTTGCAGATCGAGAAAGAGCTGGAGAGCGGTGAGCTGATCGATTTAACGCCTGGCCTGTTCCAGCGTCGGATGCTCTACTGGCACCGTTTTGCGCCGGAAAGCCGTATGATGCGCAACGTGACTGACGCGCTGCTGGAGTATGGGCATAAGGTTTTAAGGCAGGATTAACGCGCCGTGCCTGATGGCGCTACGCTTATCAGGCCTACAGGTTATTTTGTAGGCCGAATAAGGCGTTTACGCCGCCATCCGGCAATTTGCCCGGGGCGCTGCGCTTGCCGGGCCTACGATGGTTTGTAGGCCGGATAAGACGTTTCAACAACGCTTACTGTGCTTTTGTCTCTGCTGCTGGTTCTAACTGGAACACCACATCGACCTGATCAGCAAACTGAATTGTCGGCTGCTCATAGGTTTCCTGGGCCGACACCGCAGGCGCCGCGTCCGCTTTCATCATTCGCACCACCGGGCTCGGCTGATAATTAGAAACGTGGTAACGCACGCTATAAACCGGCCCCAGCTTGCTGTTAAAGCCCGCAGCCAGTTGCTCAGCCTGGTGAACCGCGTCGTCAATCGCCGCTTTACGCGCTTTATCTTTATAGGCATCCGGTTGCGCAACGCCTAATGACACCGACCGGATCTCATTCAGACCCGCTTTCAGCGCGCCATCCAGCAGAGAGTTGAGTTTGTCCAGCTGGCGCAGCGTAACTTCAACGGTTCGCACCGCGCGGTAGCCTTTCAGCACACTTTTACCATTCTGGTAGTCATAGTCCGGCTGAGTGCGCAGGTTTGCAGAGCTGATGTCTTTCTTGGCAATCTGATTTTGTTCAAGGAAAGAAAGGTATTGCGCAACACGCTCATCGGCCTGTTTCTTGGCGGAAGCGGCATCCTTTGCCGACACGTTGACTTCAATCGCCAGGGTGGCGATGTCAGGCGTCGCATCCACGCTTGCCGTCCCGGAAGTCACGATGTGCGGTCCATTCGGCAACTCATTTGCCTGTACCGGGATTGCGCTAAATCCGACTAATGCCGCAAGGGCCATCACTTTGAACTTCACTGTCGCTCCTCCATGTTACGTTAATCGCCCTGAAACTCAGGGCGCATGCAGGCAAGCTTAGCGGGTATCTGCGCGTTGTCCATCAGACAACGCTTAGTTGAATAATGCGTGAACGTGTGCAACCCCTTCTTTTGCCAGTTGAAAAGCGATAAACCACATCACCAGCCCTACCAGAGTATTGATGATACGCTGGGCTTTGGCGGTACGCAGTCGCGGCGCCAGCCAGGCGGCCAGCAGCGCCAGACCGAAGAACCACAGGAAAGAAGCGCTGACGGTTCCCAAAGCGAACCAACGCTTCGGCTCCATATCCAGTTGCCCGCCCAGGCTACCCAGCACCACGAAAGTGTCCAGATAAACGTGCGGATTCAGCCACGTCACCGCCAGCATCGTGGCGATGATTTTCCAGCGCCCCTGCTTCATCACCTCTGCGCTGGCCAGTTCCAGGTTACTGCTCATTGCCGTTTTTAACGCGCCAAAACCGTACCACAATAAAAACGCCACACCGCCCCAGGTCACTAACGCCATCAGCCAGGGGGACTGCATGAGCAATGCGCTGCCGCCAAAGATGCCTGCGCAAATAAGCACTAAATCGCTGATCGCGCAAAGCAGCGCAATCATGATGTGATACTGCCGACGAATCCCCTGATTCATCACAAACGCATTCTGCGGGCCGAGCGGCAGGATCATAGCCGCGCCAAGCGCAAGACCTTGAAAATAATAAGATATCACGATAATTATTCCGAACTGTTTCTCTTAAGCGCAGACTATAGCGCGAGAGAATCATTAGCGGAAATTGATAATTTTAATCGCAGATTAGGGGAATTAATAAAGGGGGAAGGAAATGCCGGATGGCGGCTAACGCCTTATCCGGCCTACAAAACAACCTGTAGGCCCGGTAAGCGACAGCGCCACCGGGCGAAACGGCTTATTCCGCGTTCTCTTTCACTCGTTTGAAATTCACGTCCATCTGCGGATACGGGAAGCTGATGCCTGCGGCATCGAACTCACGTTTAATGCGTTCCAGCACATCCCAGTAAACATTTTGCAGATCGCCGCTTTTACTCCATGCGCGCACCACGAAATTAATGGAGGAGGCGCCCAGCTCATTCAGGCGCACCGTCATTTCACGGTCTTTCAGAATACGCTCGTCAGACTGGATAATATCGGTCAGGATTTTTTTCACCTGGTCGATATCAGAGTCATACGCCACGCCAATGATAAATTCGTTACGACGCACCGGTTCGCGGGAAAAGTTAATGATATTTCCGGCAATAATCTTGCCATTCGGGATCACCACAATTTTGCCGTCCACGGTACGCATGGTGGTCGAAAAAATTTGTACGTTCAGTACAGTACCCGCGACGCCGCCGAGATCGACATATTCTCCCGCGCGGAAAGGACGGAACATCACCAGCAGTACGCCTGCCGCGAGGTTAGACAAAGAACCTTGTAAGGCCAGACCGACCGCTAAACCGGCGGCACCCAACACAGCGATAACGGAAGCCGTTTGTACGCCAACGCGCCCCAGCGCGGCAATCAGCGTGAAGGCAATAATGCCGTAACGCACCAGCGCAGACAGAAAGTCAGCCACGGTCGCATCAATATGGCGCGCCAGCATCAGGCGATTAACGGTATTGGAAACAATACGCGCCACGATCATCCCGATGATGATGATAGCGATAGCCGCAACGATGTTAACCGCATAACTCAGCAGCAGCTCCTGGTTGCGCACCAGCCAGGTGCCTGCACCATTTATGCTGTCGACAACATTCAAATCTTCCATTCAATATTCCTTGGTCATATCAAAAAAACGCAAATGAGATCATTCTCACGAAAACGACCTTTTAAAGGTAAACAAAAACAGTCGAATATGCCATTTTTCAACATGATCCCATCAAGGAAACGCGCAGCGTTAATACTCCGCAGGTCGATCGACCATTCTGAGAAATCCGCTCACTAATGCACTCTTCTGCTTAAAGACGTCGGCGATTTCACTCACCACTTTTCCGCTGCCCGCATTCTTCCAGGCGATAGAAAGCGGCGAAGGCTGGCGTGGATTGACCACTGAGCGGGCAACCAGCGCCCCGGACTCGACATACGGACGGCACAATCGCTCCGGTAAAAAACCGACGCCGAGGCCGCTTAAATGGCAGGCCAGCTTGGTGCTGAGATCTGGAACCTTGATCTCCTTTTGTCCGCTCAGCAACCAGGCAACACGGCGCGTCAGCGTTCGCGAGGTATCTTCAATATTAATGGCGGGGTAACGGCGCAGCATATCGTCAGACAATACCGGTGCAGGATGGCTCGCCAAAGGATGACTCTGCGCCACCACAAACTGCCAGCTGATATCCCCCAGCGGCAGCAGAGAGATGTTATTGGAGAGCGACTCCGAGCCCGTTACGCCAATCGCTAACTGGAAGTCGTCATACAAAAGCGAATCCCACACGCCCATGTAGACCTGACGGGAAATTTGAAAACGGGTAAACGGAAACTGTTGATGTAACCACGTCAGTAAGTCCGCCGTGGTCTGCGGCTGATACAGCAGGTTATTGATAACGATATTCACCTGCCGCTCAACGCCTGCGTTGATCTGCTGAAGCTCGTCCGGCATTGCATCCAGCCAGTTAAGCCACTGGCGGCAATGCTCAAGCAGGTGCTGCCCGGCAAGAGTCAGGCTGACCGATCGGGTCGTGCGTAAAAAGAGCTGCGTTCCCACCTGCTCCTCCAGCGTTTTTATGCGATAGCTGATCGCCGCTGGCGTTTTATGTAGCGAACTGGCCGCGCGGGAAAAGCTCTCCGTCTCCGCAACCCGAATAAATGTGCGTATTGTTTCCTGATCGAGCATGCCTTCCCCTTGAGTCGACCATCTGTAACCACCGTTGCGCTATTGCTATCCCCAGTAATGTATCGGCGCCTGAAGTGTGTCCAACCGCGAGCAAACGCTGAATCGCGGGCTGCGGGTCGCGCCCTGACTGTAAACGGCGCATCACCTTCAGCACCGGTATTGAAAATTCCCCCATTCTGGCGCTGTTCAGATAACTGCAACTTACCGATGTTGTAAGTTGCGCAAGCTGATCCGCCGGAGGTAAGAAATGCCCCAGCCGCGCAGAAAACCCGGCGGCATACAGCACGGCAAGCATACCCGTCAGCATATCATCGCCGCTGGGCGTCAGTCCTGGCCCGCACCCAATAAGCCAGCGCCAGTCCGGCATCATGCCATGATGCCAGCATGCAAGCTGCTTAATTATTTCAGGATAATACGGCATAGCCGTCAGCGGTTGATTTAACGCCCCGGAGAAGCCGCTGCGTTGCGTACAGAATGAGAGATCGACAGGAGCGACAGCAGCAGAACTCAGCGACACACGAAGTATGCGACGAGGGTCAAGCATTATGCCCTGCCCCCACAGGGTGTTCCCCTGTTTGATGAGTCGTTCAACATGGGCCACGCGGGAAAACTGCGCGGTGCTCAGTAACACGCCCGTCGGCCCCATTCCTTTCCCATAGCGAAACAGCGTCAACAGCTCGCCACCGGAATGGCAAAAGTTAATCGCCTGCGAGAAGCGGCTGTGTAACGACCACTCACCATCGGGAAGTCGATAAAGTCCGGCACAGGCCAGGGGATTGATAATGCTCATCGGTACACTCCAGTATGCCGGATGGCGGCGTAAACGCCTTTACAGCATTGCCAGACCGTAGGCCCGGTAAGCGTAGCGCCACCGGGCAAAGCGATTACGCCGTGATGTGATGCAACTCCGCCAGCGCTTCCAGCGCTTTTTCAAAACAAAGCAGCGGAGCGCGTACGGTTCCCGCCCCCACCTGCCCAATTCCCGCTTCACGATGGGCAATACCGGTATTAATCAGCGGCGTGATCCCCGTTTCAACAACGCGGCGAATATCCAGCCCCAGGCAGGCCCCCCTGAAATCCCAGGACGGAATCTGAAACAGCGGATTGCTGGACAGATAGATTTCAGCCATCTCTTCCGACGTTTCCAGCGCCGCCCCCATACCGCCTGCGCCGACAAAACGCGTTACGCCAGGCGCGGCAATCATTGCCGCGCCGCCGATCCCCAGTGTTTCCGTGATGGCGCTGTCGCCAATATCCGGGTTCGCATCGGCCTGGCTGTAACCGGTAAAAAACAGCCCCTGCGGCGTATTCACCGGCGCGGTAAACCAACGGTCGCCGGTGCCGCTTACGCGAATACCAAAGTCGCGACCGTTACGCGTCATGGCCGTAACGACCGATCCGGCTTTAATTTCCGCCGCCGCATCCATCACCGCTTTACTGTAGGCCATCGCCAGGTTGAGGAAGAACTGGTCGGTGACACTGAGGAATTGCAGCACGTCAATGATTTCAGCCTTCGGACGATCCAGTCCGGCGATCACCGGCGACAACGTGCGCAGCAGCAAAGAAGAGGCGGCAATATTACGCTGGTGGAACTCATCCCCCATAGTGATCGCCTGCGCCATCAGCGCCGTCAGATCGACGCCGTTTTCCATCCGCGAGAGCGCTTCCTGCAACACCGGCGCCAGCACATCTCGCATCCAGCGCAGGCGTTTCTGGACGTCATCGCCGTAAGCGCCGAAACGCATCACTTTGCCGATCCCTTCATTAAGGTTGCAGCAGGACGAGTTGCCATGCACCACGTCACGCACCACCAGCACCGGCATACTGGCGGAGGTGATACCGCCCATCGGCCCCACCGCGCCTACATGATGACAAGGAATAAACGCCACCTCACCTTGTTCCAGCATGCGTACGGCCTCTTCCTCGCTGGCCGCCCAGCCTTCAAACAGCGACGCGCCGATACAGGCGCCGCGCATCGGGCCAGTCATCTCTTCCCAGGCGATCGGCGGGCCAGCGTGCAGTAATTTACGTCCAGACGCTAATTCGTCCACCGCGTCTTTCGCCGGGCGTACCGCAACCCAATGTGGGCGCGCGGCTTTGATTCGTTCAATAATGGCTTCGTTGGCCTGTGCAATAGATGAATACATATCCGTACCTCTGAACTTAATGTAACTGTTTGAGTAGACTGGCGAGACGGGCGTTGCCACCGGCAACGGGCGCCCACTGATAATGCACAACCGGCGTACCGCTGCTTTGCAGATCCAGCGCGAAGCTGCGCAACCCGGCGTTGATGACCTGCACGCCATCAAGAAGCGCGCTATGTGCTTGCGGTATGCCGCGCTCCTGATGGCGTGTAAGACTGATGGCGAGCAGGACGGCTTCTTCCAGCGTTTCCACCACCGCAATCCCGGCCTCGCGAAGTTTTTCCGCCTGCCCGCTGCGCCCCTGCGGGTCGGCATCAGTACCGGTCAGGGTGGCAATCACCACCAGCGGCGCGGCGCGTTTGGCGCGCACTTGCTCTATCGCCTCGACGACCGCTCCCGCCGGGTCGGCACAGGCGCCATAGCCCAGCACCACATCCAGCAGCAGCACGCCCATCGTCGGCATTGCGGTCAGTTTTTCAATTTCAATACTGCGGGTAGTTGGATCAATCATCGGATGAGGTCTGCCCAGGGTGTAACTGTCATCACCAAGGTCGACAATGCGATGGCCGCCAGCCTCCAGCATCACGCCCTGGTCGTGGCTTTCGCTGACGGGGACGCCCAGCCCGGCGGAGAGCAGCATGGCGGCTTCGGCTGCCAGCGTGCCCCCGGCGTACAGGCCATAAATACCTTTCCCTGCCACTTCCGGCTGAATCCGTCGCTGTTGCGCCACGCGCATCAGCAGCACCGCCAGCTGGGCGGCATCCGACAAGGAGTTCGCCAGCCAGACGTTACCTTCACGGCGCTGTTCCGGTTGACGCCCGAGGAACAACGCGACCACCGGTTTCCCCACGTTTTGCATTGCCGCAATGATGCGGGTTCGCACCTGCGGCGACGGCGGTTTGGAGACAAAAGCAATCACCCGCGTGGCGTCATCCGCGGCCAGCATGTCGAGCGCGGTCAGCGCGCTGATGCCGCCCACTTCCGCGCTCAGGTCGCGCCCGCCCAGACCTATCGCATGGCTGATTCCCTGCTGATGCAGCGCAATCTGCGACGTCACTTCCTGAATCCCCGTCCCCGATGCGCCAATTACGCCAATCCCGCCTTCAGGCAGTACGTTGGCAAAAGCCAGCGGACTTCCGGCAATCATCGCCGTGCCACAGTCAGGCCCCATCACAATCAGCCCCCGCTCGCGCGCCATTGTTTTCAGCTCGACTTCCTGTTCCAGCGGCACGTTATCGGAAAACAGCATCACGTTTTTATTCGCCAGCAGCCCCTCTCTGGCAACCGATGCGGCATATTCCCCGGCAACGGAAACTAACAGCAGATTGGCCTGGGGTAATTTTTGACATGCGCTCTCCCAGCGTCGCGCTTTAATCAACTGGTGCGAGCTGCCCGAGGCATTCGTCATCGCATTCAGTTCTTTCTCCAGTTGCTCACGAATCAAATCCAGAATGCCGGGCTGTTCGCCTTCGGTTCGCACCGCCACGCAAATATCGTTTGGCGTGGCATCGGCAAAATCGTCATGCCAGAACCCGGTTGAATCCAGCATCGACTTATTCGCTGGCGTGCCCATCATCACCGAGACTTGATCAACTTCCGGGCGTTCACTGAGTTTTCGGGAAATAATCATCAGGCTGACGGAGTCCTGAAAACTTCCCTTTTTAATAAAGGCGTAAATCATTACCGCTACCTCTTTATGTGCGTTTTTCTTTTAAAAACAACATGGCGAATAAACCGACAGCCAGCAGCGCGGCTGAAACATAGAAACTGGAAGCCAGACTTCCGGTGATATCACGCGCCGCGCCTGCAATAATGGGTGCCAGAATGGATGAACTCATGCCGATAAAATTAAATAAGCCAAATGCCGTGCTGTAATTATTTTCATCAACGCTATCCGCCACCAGAGCGACCAGCACCGGGTCCAGCGCCAGTTTCCCGACAAGGCCATAGACGCACAGAGCGATAATGACGCCGGTCATATTTGGCATCCAGATAATTGACAGCATGCTGAGAATGGCAACGGGCACCAGGAACATAATTAATGGTTTACGCTTACCCAGTTTGTCAGACAAGCTGGAGAATAACAGCGCGCCAGGAATTGAAATCCATGCCACCAGCGAAGAAATAAATCCGGTTTCACTGCCCGCGATGCCACGTTCACTTTGCAGATAATAGGGAAGCCAGGTCAGAATAACGAAGAAACCAAACAGACTACAGAACACCATAATATAGGTGATAATTAAATTACGGTTTTTCAGAAGGTCGCTGAAATTCCCTTTTTTTACCGGTTTGCCATCAGCTTCAGCCGTGCGCTTCTTCTCTTTCACAAACAACCAGATCGCAATCCCAACCAGCACGGAGGGGATCGCCATCGCGTAAAATGGCATACGCCATGAATACCCCTGGTCGTACACCAGCCAACTGGAGGTCATCAGGCCCAGCGCAATACCGAAGGCCATCCCGCTATTGATGATTGCGCTGCCCAGCGAACGGTATTTTTTGGGGATCTGCTCGGAAGACAAGCCATACTGCGGGCCATAGTAAGTCCCTTCTCCCGCTCCCGTTACCACGCGGGCAAACAGCAGCGTATACCAGCTTTTCGCCCAACCGGTGACGGCGGTGAATACGCCAAAAAGAATAAACCCCGGCACCAGCACTTTCTTTTTGCCAATCTTATCGCCCAGAATGCCTGCCGGAACCTGAAGCAAAGCATAAGAAAAATAGAAAACTGAATTAAGAATACCTAATTGCGTACCACTTAAGCCAAATTCTTTTTCCAGCTCTCCCATTACCGGATTGAGTATCGTGCGGTCAGCGTACATAAAAATCCACCCTAACCAGAACAGGAAAACGGTGACCCACCAGGCCGGTATTCCTCTTTTATTCGTGACCTCAGTCACTTCATATGATCCAGACATAAGCAATCTCCCGGTAATATTTACCGCTGAACACCTCATGCTATCTGACATGATACGTGAGGTTTGATGTTTTAACTGAGGCTACCTTATCGGGGGAAAAATCCATTTCATTTGAACAAAATCACACAAAATCCATTGTTATAAATTCCTGGGAACTGACCGCTGCATTATTAAAAAAAGTCTAATAATCATTTTTAAAACAATTTAAATAAAAGAGATAAAAACGCTAAGGATTAGCGAGATATTTTTGTGGGTAAATGAGCTGTCGGTTACATCACATTATGAAAATAACAAGACGATATTTTTACCGCGAGATATTTCGCACAATGAGGTCATCATGAAAAAGAAAATCGTCATTGCCCTTGGCGGCAATGCGTTATTACAGCGCGGAGAAATTCTTAGCGCGGAAAATCAGCAGCGTAGCATTCAGGTATTCGCCAGAATGGCATCCGTACTGGCCCGGGATTATCAACTGGTGATTGTTCACGGCAACGGCCCGCAGGTGGGTCTGCTGGCGTTACAGAATGCGGCCTGTACAGACTCCCCCGCCTGGCCACTGGATATTCTGGTCGCCGAAAGCCAGGGAATGATCGGTTTTGCTATCGCTCAGGAACTGGCGTCATGCACCGGCGGCGCGCCTGTCACAACGCTGATGACCCGTGTGGCGGTCGATCTGCGAGATGACGCCTTTGCAACGCCCGGCAAGTATATCGGCCCGGTATATCAACCGGCGCAGCAGGCGGAGCTGGAAGCGCGCTACGGCTGGCAGATGAAAGCCGATGGCAACTATATTCGTCGGGTTGTTCCCTCTCCGACACCATTAAAAATTCTCGACAGTGACGCAATACAAACGTTGATAGATGCCGGACATACGGTAATTTGCTGCGGTGGCGGCGGCATTCCGGTTATCGCACAAGACGAGGGATACCAGGGAGTCGAAGCGGTCATTGATAAAGATTTAACGGCCTCGGTGCTGGCGCAGTCTCTCCACGCCGATCATCTGTTGATCCTGACAGATGCGGACGCTGTGTATGAGAACTGGGGAACGCCACAGGCGCGCGCGCTGCGCCATGCAACGGTAGAAGAACTGGCGCCGTTTGCCGCCCCCGATGGTGCAATGGGCCCCAAAGCCGCAGCGGTGATGCAGTTTGTTAAACAGACCGGGAACACTGCGTTTATCGGCGCGCTAAAAGATGCGCCACAGATTCTGGCGGGGGAAAAAGGCACCTGTGTGACGCGGTAAACTTTTTTTGCCGGATGGCGACGCGAAAGCGTCTTATCCGGCCTACGGGAAGCACGGTTGCCAATCGTAGTCGCCATCCAGCAAAAAAAATGGCTTCCCGAAGGAAGCCATTTTTACAATCAGCAGGCTGAATTACAGAACGTCAATCGCGTTCAGTTCTTTGAAAGCCTGTTCCAGACGCGCGATCATGGAAGTCTGGCCGGCACGCAGCCATACGCGCGGATCGTAGTATTTCTTGTTCGGCTGATCTTCGCCTTTCGGGTTGCCCAGCTGACCCTGAAGATACGCTTCGTTATCTTTGTAATACTTCAGAACACCTTCCCAGGTCGCCCATTGGGTATCGGTATCGATGTTCATTTTGATTACGCCGTAGCTTACGGAGTCTTTGATTTCCTGAGCGGTAGAACCGGAACCACCGTGGAATACGAAGTTCAGGCTGTTGTGCGGCAGGTTGTGTTTCTTAGAAACATATTCCTGAGAGTCGCGCAGGATGGTCGGGGTCAGAACCACGTTACCCGGTTTGTAAACACCGTGTACGTTACCGAAGGAAGCCGCGATGGTGAAACGCGGGCTGATTTTGCTCAGCTCAGTGTACGCGTAATCAACGTCTTCCGGCTGGGTGTACAGTGCAGAAGCGTCCATGTGGCTGTTGTCCACGCCGTCTTCTTCACCACCGGTGCAACCCAGTTCGATTTCCAGAGTCATGCCCATTTTGGCCATGCGCGCCAGGTATTTGGAGCAGATTTCGATGTTCTCTTCCAGAGACTCTTCAGACAGGTCGATCATGTGAGAAGAGAACAGCGGCTTACCGGTCGCAGCGAAGTGTTTTTCACCCGCGTCCAGCAGACCGTCGATCCACGGCAGCAGTTTCTTCGCGCAGTGGTCGGTGTGCAGAATTACCGGAACACCGTAGTGTTCAGCCATCTGGTGAACGTGATGCGCGCCAGAGATAGCGCCCAGGATTGCCGAGCCCTGAGGAACGTCGGTTTTCACGCCTTTACCCGCGATAAAGGAAGCGCCACCGTTGGAGAACTGGACGATGACCGGCGCTTTAACTTTCGCAGCGGTTTCCAGAACGGCGTTGATGGAATCGGTGCCCACGCAGTTAACTGCTGGCAGAGCAAAGTTGTTTTCTTTTGCTACCTGGAACACTTTCTGTACGTCATCACCAGTAATTACGCCTGGTTTTACGAAATCAAAAATTTTAGACATGTTTCGTTGTCCTGTATCGTCGGGCCTTAGAAAAAACACGGGCCGCCCTGAATGTCAGCACGGCAATAAATCAACGGGCAGGAATCCCTGCCCGTAACGATTACTTCTTAGCGCGCTCTTCGAGCATTGCTACTGCTGGCAGCACTTTGCCTTCCACGAATTCGAGGAATGCGCCGCCGCCAGTGGAGATGTAGGAGATTTTGTCAGCAATGCCGAACAGGTCGATTGCCGCCAGAGTGTCGCCGCCGCCTGCGATGGAGAACGCTTCGCTGTCTGCGATCGCGTTGGCAACAATTTCGGTGCCTTTACGGAAGTTCGGGAATTCGAACACGCCAACCGGGCCGTTCCACAGAATGGTTTTCGCATTCTTCAGGATGTCAGCCAGTTTCTCAGCGGAAGTATCGCCCAAGTCCAGAATCTGCTCGTCGTCTTTGATGTCGTTAACAGATTTCAGGGTCGCGGTAGCGGTTTCGGAGAACTCGGTTGCTACGCGTACGTCAGTTGGAACCGGGATATCGCAGGTGGTCAGCAGGCGTTTCGCTTCGTCAACCAGGTCAGCTTCGTACAGGGATTTGCCCACATTGTGGCCCTGAGCGGCAACGAAGGTGTTTGCGATGCCGCCGCCAACAATCAGCTGGTCAGCGATTTTGGACAGGGAGTCCAGAACGGTCAGTTTGGTAGACACTTTAGAACCGCCAACGATAGCCACCATCGGGCGAGCCGGTTCTTTCAGCGCTTTACCCAGCGCATCCAGTTCTGCCGCCAGCAGCGGACCTGCGCAAGCGACGTCGGCGAATTTACCGATACCGTGGGTAGAAGCCTGAGCGCGGTGCGCAGTACCGAAAGCGTCCATCACGAATACGTCGCACAGCGCAGCGTATTTCTTAGACAGGGCTTCGTCGTCTTTCTTCTCGCCTTTGTTAAAGCGAACGTTTTCCAGAACCACCAGTTCACCAGCAGCCACTTCAACGCCGTCCAGGTAATCTTTTACCAGGCGAACCGGATTGGACAGTTTGTCTTTCAGGTAGTTAACAACCGGCAGCAGAGAGAATTCTTCGTTGTACTCGCCTTCGGTAGGACGACCCAGGTGGGAAGTAACCATCACTTTCGCACCCTGTTTCAGGGCCAATTCGATGGTCGGCAGGGAAGCGCGAATACGCGCGTCGCTGGTTACTTTCCCTTCTTTAACTGGAACGTTCAGATCCGCACGGATAAAAACACGTTTACCAGCAAGATCCAGATCGGTCATCTTAATTACAGACATGGTGAATCCTCTCATTGATTCATAAAGTTTTGCAGACGTCATGCGCTTCATCCTTTTGAAGGATTTTGCGCATGGAATGTCCTACTTGAAACCAACTGCGGCCATCGCTAACGTCGTGTCGAGCATTCGGTTAGCAAAGCCCCATTCATTATCGCACCAGACCAATGTCTTGATCAGGTGGGCGCCACTGACCCGTGTCTGGGTGCCATCAACGATGGCGCTATGCGGGTCGTGGTTGAAATCTATCGAGACCAACGGCAATTCCGTATAGTCAACTATACCATGAAATGCCCCATGTGCTGCTTTTTGCAGCAACTGGTTGACTTCATTGGCTTTTACCGGCTTTTTCACCGTCACGCTTAAGTCGATCGCCGTCACATTTATGGTCGGTACGCGTACCGCAATCGCCTCAAAACGGTCGTTGAACTGCGGGAAAATTCGCGTAATGCCCGCCGCCAGTTTGGTATCAACCGGAATAATCGACTGGCTGGCGGCGCGGGTGCGTCGCAGATCGGAATGGTACGCGTCGATCACCTGTTGATCGTGCATGGCGGAGTGGATCGTCGTGACGGTTCCCGACTCAATGCCGTATGCATCATCTAACAATTTAATGACGGGGATGATGCAATTCGTGGTACAGGACGCATTCGATACGATGCGGTGTTCCGCACGCAATTGCTCCTGGTTCACGCCAAACACGACGGTGGCGTCAAGATCGTGGCTGCCGGGATGTGAAAAGAGCACTTTTTTCGCGCCAGCGGCAAGATGCGCCTCGCCGTGCTCACGATTACCGTACACGCCCGTGCAATCCAGCACGACATCAATACTCAGTTCGCGCCAGGGGAGCGCATCCAGCGTTCGCTCGTGCAAAATGCGAATCGTGTCGTCGCCGACGATGAGCTGCTCGCGCTCCTGGCGAACATCCCATGCAAAACGTCCATGGCTGGTGTCATATTTCAACAAATGCGCCATGCCCGCAGCATCCGCAAGTTCGTTGATTGCCACCACGCTGATTTCCGCCCGGCGTCCTGATTCATACAAAGCACGAATCACGTTACGCCCGATGCGACCAAAGCCATTAATCGCTACGCGTACGGTCATAGGTCTCCTGCAAGGCTATCCCGATTCAGATGAGGCTGACAGAGTAATCCAGCAAATCATCGAGGAAAACCTTACCTGTCGCAAACTGCGACTGATTGATTATTTGTCGAACATTTAATCGACTGAAACGCTTCAGCTAGAATAAGCGAAACGAGGAATAAAAGGAATGATTGTCCAGTCAAAGAAGCCAGTTATCTGACCTGCATCACACTTTCGTCCCCTTCAGCGCCCGATTTATTCCATATTCCAGAATGGCGAATAAGCGTAGCAATATCTTTTCGCTGCCGCGTCACAAATCCTGATTTATATCAGGAAGTACGTGAGCCAGCGTCTATGCAAGACGATACTCGCCCTTTGCCGTCATCTCTAACGTAAGACTCGCAGGTAAGCTGTTTTCCAGCACCCGACAAACGTTAGGCCCGTCGGTACGGTCAAAAAATATCTGCGCCTGCTCTTCGCTCAGTCCTCCTGCCTGTTTACGTGCGATTAAACGTCCGCGCAGCACATCGGCAGGCGCGCGGATAAACAGTGAATAATCGCAATACTGCCGTAGCTCGCGCCAGGACGGCGCGTTATACAACAGCCAGTTTCCTTCAATAATAACGACAGGCGCCGTCACCTGAATGGCATTTTCGACAGGGTCATGCAGCTGGCGATCATATTGAGGCCAGGTTGCATTCTGCTCATGGAGCTGACGTAAATTACTCGCCAGTTTTTCAACGTTAAAGGTTTCAGGCGCACCTTTAGCGGCGCGCAGTTCATGCTCATCCAGCCAGCGATTATAATGATGGAAGCCATCCATCGGCAGCGTCTGGATCGTCGGTAATTCTGGATCGTTACGCGACAGATATTCCCAGAAGGTGGTGAGCGTTGACTTTCCTGTTCCTGGCGGGGCGCTCAGAAAAATAACGGTGCAGCGCTCAGGTATTTTCGCGTTTAATGTTGCCAGATGCCGTAACAGCGGTTTATGGACATTTTCTACTTCATCGTCATCATACCAGGCGTCGGTCATCAGCCCATTAATCTGGAGCGATATTTTCACGGTGTTAATTCCCTTAATATCGTCGTTACCGCTAAAGCCAGCCCGGTTTTGATCATGGTGACAAAACGTATTTCTGAATAGATGGCGAAATCTGCAAACTTCATTGATTTCAACGAATTGTAGAGTGTAGCATTCGTCGTTATGCTATTGACGTTACTCATAAAATCCCAGGTGATATCATCAGAAAAACGGGGGATTTCACGCTGTTCACGTAAATACTGATAAAACTGAGAAAAGTGAATCACATCGGCATACAGCCATTTATCCATTTTTCCCAACGCATAAATCAAACGTATTGCCACATCAATGTCATCAAGCGGGCCGCTTTGAGCCAGTAACGGCTTCACTGCATATTCGACGATTTCTTCATCGTTATTGACGAATAATGACGGCAGAAAATTTTTGATGGCCTGCAACAGGATGTCATTTGCGGTTGCCATAAACGAAAGTAAATTATCCTGAGCGTCCAGTTGCTCAAGTACATCATCTTCTGTCAACGTCGTCATGCGTTTCTCGATAAATCACCAGCAATGCAGAGAGTCTATTATATTACACGTTCGATCGATGCCACCGATCAGTAATGTTTGCGTACTGACGCCATTTTCCGTTTTCTGCACGCCATGTAACAGATCGCCTCCCGTTACGCCCGTTGCTGAAAACAGAATATCCTGGCTTCCCACGAGTTCATCCAGCGTATAAACCCGGTTCACCGCGACACCCATTTGCTTACAGCGACGTAACTCATCGTTCGCGATCAATCGGTGTTCCGCCGTTTCACCTTTAGCCTGACAAAAGTCAATCAACTCAGCCTGCATATCACCATCAAGCGCCTTCACGGCGCAGGCTGATATCACCCCTTCCGGCGCGCCGCCAATAGCGTACATCACATCGAACGGATGATGTTGCTGGCAGGTTAATACGCTGGCGGCGACATCGCCATCCGGCAAGGCAAACACCTTGACGCCAAGCTGCGCGGCCTGCTGAATAACCGCCTGATGGCGCGGTTTATCCAGCGTCGCCATACGCAACGACGTGAGCGGCTTATTCAGCGCAGCGGCAATATTACGCAGGTTCTCTTCCAGTGATAACGCGAGGTTAATCGCCCCTTTCGCCTGACGGTTAACCACCAGTTTGCGCATATACATGTCAGGCGCATGCAGCAGGCTCCCCTGCGGCGCCAGCGCCATCACGGACAACGCATTATTCTGCCCCATCGCCACCATACGCGTTCCCTCAATCGGATCGACGGCGATATCCACGCTCGGCCCTGTCCCGGTTCCGACCTCTTCACCGATATACAACATCGGCGCATGGTCGATTTCGCCTTCGCCGATAACAATTTTGCCCCGCATGGCGACTTCATTTAGTGACTGACGCATGGCTGTCACCGCCAGTCCATCGATTTTGTTTTTATCGCCGCATCCGGTTTGCGGCCAGGCAGCAAGCGCTGCCTGTTCCGTAATCCGAAAAAGCGGCCACGCCAGAGACATCATGCCGCCGCCTCCCCAATATCTACGCCAAACTGCGCCAGCAAATATCTCTCCGCGTTTTCATTCCAGATGCCGTGCGTCTCTTCAACCAGACGCGCCAGCGCTTTGAATAACGGGTCGGTTTTTCCTTTTTCGGCAAAATCGGCGATAGCGGTCAGCGGCATGGTCACGCCGTTATAAATGAGTTTTTTCCCGCCCGGAATATTGGGCAGGTTAAGCACCGTTTCCGGGACGGCATCCAGCCCGCCAATGTGCGTTACCATAAATGAAGGCTGTAGTTGCCCTGTGGCGCTCAACGCAATGGCCTCTTTCATGTCATCGGTCGAACCGCCGGACGTTCCCACAACATGGGTACTGTTGTAATGCACGTTGTAGAAGTTAAACGGAACCTTAAAATCTTTATCCGTTGGGCCCGCGAAAAAGTTCAGACAACCGTCTTCAGCCAGCAGTGTATCGGCCATTTCCACCACCGCCGGGACGGCGGCGTAAACGAAAACGTCATCGAAACCCGCATCTTCCGTTAGCGCACGCAGTTTTGCCGTCGGGTTTTCCATGCCGCAGGTATTCACATAAACAAGCTCAATCCCCTTCGCCGCCGCCAGCTCGACCGGCAGCAGTTTTTTCGCTTGTGACAGACGGGCTTCATCAATATCGACCACCACCACTCGCGAAGGCTGGATACCACCGTTGATGGCATAATCAATGGCGCCGATCCCCATCGGCCCGGCACACGCCAGAAGCGCAATATTACCGCCGGGTTTCACCCCCATACGGTGCTCATAAACATAAGGCGTCGTGTGGTAGTTCGCATTGTATGCGCCGATAATACAGCACATGGGTTCTGCCAGTGACGCCGCCGCGAAATAAGAGCCGTGATACGGTAAAACACAGCCGAGGTTAATCGCCAGCTCAGGAATAATCATATACGTCGCATTGCCGCCAAAATATTCATAGCTATATCCCGCTGAATATCCGCTGGGCAACCCCATCGCCGGTTGCAACACAAAACGTTGTCCCTTTTTATATTTATCGGTCAGGTTTTTCCCCACCTCAACAATAATACCTGCGCACTCATGACCAGTAATAACCGGGTGATTCTCTAAGTCATCAGGCACACGTTTATGCTCGCTACCTAACGTGGCGGCTTTCCATGTCGATAAACACACGCTGTCTGATATTACACTCACTAACAGTTCATTATCTGTAATTTCAGGCAATTCAAACTCGCGGATGCGAACATCCTGCTTACCATAAATAGCAGCGACTTTGGTCTTCATAGTTACTCCGAAAAATTGATGATGCTAATCCGCGATGAGTTTTTTAAATAATTCATCCAGCAGTGGGTCACCGATGTAATTTTTAATTAACACCGTGGGCTTATTACTCACACGCTTAACGCGGCCCTCAAGGCTGGCATGCGTCACGATAATATCGGCGTCATCAGGAACATTTTCGATAGCATGATGAGCCACCGCAATCACCAGACCGGCTTTCTCCAGACGCTTACGGAATGTCGTTGCCCCCATCGCGCTGGAACCCATTCCGGCATCGCAGACAAAAGCGATACGTTTAATATTCTTATAAGAAAATGCGCCTTCCTGTTTCATTGCTTTCACGGCTTTCGCAGACTCTGCGAAATGGTCTTCTTCATTCTCCGTTTCAACGCTCTTTTCCATTTTCAGGATGATCGAAGTCACGATGAAGGTCACCAGCGTTCCCGCCGTTACACCCGCGATCGTAGCCAGGAAAGATCCTTTCGGCGTCAGCGCAAGGTACGCGAAAATCGAACCCGGACTTGGGCCTGCAACCAGTCCGCCGCCTAACAGATTAAATACCCAGGTTCCCGTCATCCCGCCAGCGATCATCGCAATCAGCGTTAACGGTTTCATCAATACATACGGGAAGTACAGCTCGTGAATCCCCCCCAGGAAGTGGATGATCATCGCTCCCGGCGCGGATTTTTTGCTCATACCACGGCCAAAGAAGGTAAAGCCCAGCAGCAGCCCTAATCCCGGGCCAGGGTTAGAGGCCACCATGAAGAAAATCGATTTCCCCGTCTCCGACGCCTGTTGCATCCCCAACGGGTAATAGACGCCCTGATCAATCGCGTTATTCAGAAAGAGAATTTTCGCGGGTTCGTTAATAAGCGACAGCAGCGGCAGATAACCGGCATGCACCAGCGATTCAATACACTCTTTCACAAAATTATTCGCGATGAGCACTGCCGGGCCAATCACCTCAAACCCCAGCAGGCACAGGAGCATCCCGGCAATACCCAGAGAGAAGTTATTAATCACCATCTCAAAGCCAGCGGGAATACGCTTGTCCAGCAGTCGGTCGATATGTTTAATCACCAGCCCACCAAGTGGCCCCATGATCATTGAGCCGAGGAACATAGGAATATCCGCGCCGATAATGACGCCAATCGTACCAATTCCCCCCATCACCGCGCCTCGTTTCCCGCCCACCAGATGGCCGCCAGTAGAACCGATCATTACTGGCAGCAAATAGGTGATCATAGGGCCAACTATTTTGGCGAAATGTTCATTCGGTAGCCAACCGGTTGGAATAAATAAGGCAGTAATAAACCCCCAGGCAATAAATGCGCCGATATTGGGAATGACCATTGCAGTCAAAAAGCCCCCAAAAGCCTGGACCTTTGCACGAGCAGACTTGTGTTCCATAATAATATCCTGTAGAGGAGAAATTAATTATGCGCGAGCAATAATATCCGCTAGCTGTTTTTCAGATGTTGCTGTTAACAATTCAGTAAGAATTTCATCTTCACATAATAATTCACTTAACGCCTGAATAGCGCCAATGTGAGAGTCCGCATCTGCGGCGGATAAACCGATTAATAGTTTGATCGGATCATCTTCTGTAAACTTCACTTCTTGCCGGAGGAGTGTTAACGACATCCCCGTTTTTAAAGCACCACATTCAGGACGCGCATGCGGCATTGCGACGCCTGGCGCCAGAATATAATAAGGCCCATTGGTTAATGTGGACTCTTTAATGGCCTGAATATACCGTGAGTTAACATAATCATGAGAAAGCAGAGAGGACATGGAAAAATCAATTGCTTCGCGCCAGTCAGTCGCTGCATTTTTTATTGCTATTGACGATTCAGGGAAATAATCAATCAGCCGCATAAATTATCCTTATTTATATAGGGTACTGCTTATCGTTAAAAACAAAATACTCGCGCGGCAAAGCGAAATCAATCGAGGGGAAAAATGCGAAGAAGGAGAAAGTGTTTTTTTAGAACTCAATAAAAACAGACAGTTAAAAGCATAAAAATAAAAAGCAACTGTATTTATGTGCCGTTCATCACAATTACATTAAATCACTAAATATCAAATATGTGAATTAGATCATATATAGCCACTTGCCTGAACAAAATTACTTATAATCCCTTTATAAAAAACGGGCCGCCTGAGCGACCCGTTCGGTGTTGTATCGTGATTACAGCAGTTCTTTTGCTTTCGCGACAACGTTATCAACGGTAAAGCCGAACTCTTCGAACAGCAGCTCAGCAGGCGCAGACTCACCGAAGGTGGTCATGCCGACGATAGCGCCATTCAGGCCCACGTATTTGAACCAGTAGTCAGCGATACCCGCTTCCACTGCCACGCGAGCGGAAACCGCTTTCGGCAGTACGGCTTCACGGTAAGCGGCATCCTGCTTGTCGAACGCGTCGGTAGACGGCATGGAGACCACGCGCGCTTTCACGCCTTCGGCAGACAGTTTGTCCCATGCGGCAACGGCCAGCTCAACTTCAGAACCGGTTGCGATGAAGATCAGTTCCGGCTGACCGGCGCAATCTTTCAACACATAACCACCGCGCGCAATGTTCGCCAGCTGCTCTTCGGTACGTTCCTGCTGCGCCAGATTCTGACGGGAGAGGATCAGCGCGGTCGGGCCGTCCTGACGCTCAACGCCGTATTTCCACGCCACTGCGGATTCAACCTGGTCACACGGACGCCAGGTGCTCATGTTCGGCGTTACGCGCAGAGAAGCCACCTGCTCTACCGGCTGGTGAGTCGGGCCATCTTCGCCCAGACCGATGGAGTCGTGGGTGTAGACCATCACCTGGCGCTGTTTCATCAGCGCAGCCATACGCACCGCGTTACGGGCATATTCCACGAACATCAGGAAGGTAGAGGTGTACGGCAGGAAACCACCGTGCAGGGAGATGCCGTTAGCGATGGCGGTCATACCGAACTCGCGCACGCCGTAATGGATGTAGTTACCCGCAGCATCTTCGTTGATGGCTTTAGAACCCGACCACAGGGTCAGGTTGCTTGGCGCCAGGTCAGCGGAACCGCCGAGGAACTCAGGCAGCAGCGGCCCAAACGCTTCAATCGCATTCTGAGACGCTTTACGGCTGGCAATTTTCGCCGGGTTAGCCTGCAACTTAGCGATAAATTCATTCGCTTTCGCGTCGAAGTCAGACGGCATTTCGCCTTTCATACGACGGGTAAATTCAGCGGCTTCCTGCGGGAAGGCTTTTGCATAGGCGGCGAATTTCTCATTCCAGGCCGCTTCTTTTGCCTGACCGGCTTCTTTCGCATCCCACTGCGCGTAGATTTCAGACGGGATTTCGAACGGCGCGTATTTCCAGCCCAGCTGTTCGCGGGTCAGTGCGATTTCAGCATCGCCCAGCGGCGCGCCGTGAGAGTCGTGCGTACCCGCTTTGTTCGGGGAACCGAAACCGATGATGGTTTTGCACATCAGCAGGGACGGTTTGTCAGTAACGGCGCGCGCTTCTTCAACCGCGCGTTTAATCGCTTCAGCATCGTGACCGTCGATACCGCGCACAACGTGCCAGCCGTAGGCTTCGAAACGTTTAGCGGTGTCATCAGTGAACCAGCCTTCAACGTGGCCATCGATAGAGATACCGTTGTCATCGTAGAACGCGATCAGTTTGCCCAGCTTCAGCGTTCCTGCCAGAGAGCAGACTTCATGGGAAATACCTTCCATCATGCAGCCATCGCCCATGAAGGCATAGGTGAAGTGATCCACGATATCGTGGCCTGGACGGTTGAACTGCGCCGCCAGTGTTTTTTCCGCAATCGCCATACCGACCGCGTTCGCAATCCCCTGGCCCAGCGGGCCGGTGGTGGTTTCAACACCTGCGGTGTAACCCACTTCCGGGTGGCCCGGCGTTTTGGAGTGCAGCTGACGGAAGTTTTGCAGCTCAGACATCGGCAGGTCATAGCCGGTGAGGTGCAGCAGGCTGTAGATCAGCATGGAGCCGTGGCCGTTAGACAGCACGAAGCGGTCACGGTCAGCCCAGGAAGGGTTCTGCGGGTTGTGGTTCAGGAAATCACGCCACAGGACTTCGGCAATGTCAGCCATACCCATAGGGGCACCCGGGTGACCGGATTTGGCTTTCTGTACTGCGTCCATGCTCAGCGCACGAATAGCATTGGCAAGCTCTTTACGTGAGGACATTTTGACTCCAGATCGGATGATGAAGGCCATGCCCTTAACGACTTGACGACAGCGCGTTTTGGGCTACGCCGGAAAAAAGTGCCAACAATGTAACCCAAGCCGCGAGCCATGTACATGGAGCATCCTTTCGCCGCTTCAGAAATCTCCGGATCGTGTTCGCATGTTGCGCAATCTGCTCACCCCCTTGTCGTTCTTTTCTTTATACTTAGCGTGGCGCTGGTTCATCGACACAAGGCGCACTTTTAGAACAATCCTGATTTCGTGCGGAAGAGAAAACATGAAAATTCGCGCTTTACTGCTTGCTATGAGCATGGCGACGGTTCTGACCGGTTGCCAGAATATGGACTCCAATGGACTGCTCGCTTCAGGTGCAGGCGCTTTTCAGGCTTACAGCCTTAGTGATGAGCAAGTAAAAGCGCTCAGCGACCAGGCATGTACGGAAATGGACAGCAAGGCGACGATCGCCCCGGCCAGCAGCGAATACGCGAAGCGACTGAGCAAAATCGCCTCTGCGCTCGGCGACAATATCAACGGCCAGCCGGTGAATTACAAAGTCTATGTGGCGAAAGACGTTAACGCGTTTGCAATGGCGAACGGCTGTATCCGCGTCTATAGCGGCCTGATGGACATCATGACCGATAACGAAGTGGAGGCGGTCATCGGCCACGAAATGGGACACGTTGCGCTCGGCCATGTGAAGAAAGGGATGCAGGTTGCGCTGGGGACTAACGCGGTTCGCGCCGCAGCCGCTTCCGCTGGCGGTATTGTCGGCAGTCTGTCGCAGTCGCAGTTGGGCGATCTTGGCGAGAAACTGGTGAACTCACAGTTCTCCCAGCGCCAGGAGTCCGAGGCGGATGATTACTCCTATGACTTGTTGCGCAAACGCGGCATCAGTCCGGCCGGTCTGGCAACCAGCTTTGAGAAACTGGCGAAGCTGGAAGCGGGACGTCAAAGCTCCATGTTTGACGATCACCCGGCCTCCGCCGAACGCGCCCAGCATATTCGCGACCGAATGGCGGCAGACGGTATTAAATAAAAACGAGAGCAACATGTAGCTCTTGTTAGCTGTTCCGTTCGCCTTATGTTCGTTACCTGTCTGAAACCATAGCATTTGCGAACGTGTTAAGGAGGCTCGTCGCCGCCTCCTTAACAATCCTGGCTCCCGGCGGGAAAATTGTTGCTTCGCAATACCCTCCGCTTATTCCTCCAGGCTACCGGGGCGGGCGCGAGGTAGCGTCCCTGCAAAACGCGCCCTGAACCCGCATCCATGCGGGTTCCTCCGGCCTTACGGAAACACGTCGGCAATTTTCAGCCGGACCCGCCCACACCTGACCATTTCCACGGTTTGTTTTTTTAACAGCAAAACCGGTGCAACTGAAAATCAGAGCATTGCAGCAATGCCCCTGTTCCGGCTGAAAATCGATGAGACGTTGACGGCTGACCGGGTCCGCCCGCAGGGACGCGGGCGGAGGGGGCGGCCTGCCGGGACGCAGGCTCGGCCCCGACCCGAAAGGCAGACGGAATAAGGCGAATGAACCGCGCAGCGGCGATTTTCCTTGCCGGAGAGCCTGGGTTGCAAGGGAGGCGGCGACGAGCCTCCCTTGCACGTTCACGGGTACTAAGTTTTCAGAGGAATGTTGAACATCAGGTGAACGGAAACAATCTTCCTGCCTAAATATTCTCCCGGCAGACAGAATAGCGCTCAAATGGTAATTACCCCATTCTTATAACGCATAAATTGATAACTTAAGCGCACAGAACGTTAAATATCAAAATATAAACAGTAGCGATATATTCGACGTTTTATTCTCTGATAGAGGATTATTTTAGTATTTATATTCCCCGGCATGTTTTATCACTTCTTTTAACGCCACAGACAAAATATAAAATAGTCCAGTCCCGATATGACCGGCACGCCAACGGCTGTAAGCCTTTGTCACAAAATGTTTGCAATCAATAATTATTCAGGTAACTATCCGTAACGCAGCAATTCAATTTGATATTATCCATAAAGAGAAGTTCCCTCAGTGAAAAAAGAAATATCGTTAATCGCATTAAGTTTATTCGCCGCATTGCCTGCCATTGCCAGCCAACAATCCGACAGCCAGGGTTTTGTTAATGACAGCCATTTAAATCTCTTTTTACGCAACGCCTGGATTAACCGCGACTATCAGGGCGGCGTACAGGACAAAGCCGAATGGGGCCAGGGCATTGTCGCCACCTTTGAATCTGGCTATACCGAAGGTCTGATCGGCTTTGGCGTTGACGGTATTGCGCAGTATGGCGTGCGTCTGGACGGCGGCCGTGGCCGCAGTGGCGCAGGCGGTATCGACTTCTTCAAACAAGACAGCGACGGCCGCGCGAAATCCGATCTGGCAAAATTTGGCGCAACCGCCAAAATGCGCATCTCCAACACCGTCCTGAGCTACGGCAACCAGCGTCCGCAACTCCCGATCGTCTACGCCGACGATTCCCGTCTGCTGTTTGAAAGCTTCACCGGCACCATGTTGACCTCCAGAGAGATCGACGGTCTGGAGATTAATGCCGGTTATTTCACCGACGAGCAGCGCAAAAGCGACGACCGCCACAACAGCGGCCTGAAAAGCCTCTCTTTCGGCGGCGCGAGCTACCAGTTTAACGATCAGTTCAGCGGCGCCCTGTATGCCTCGCACGTCGAAGATGTGCTGAACAAACAGTATCTGGGGCTGAACTTCAAACAGCCTTTCAGCACCGGACAGCAGCTGGTGCTGGACTTCAACGGCTACAACTCACGTCTGGATTCCGGTTACGCCGATAGCCTGAATACTGGCCGCAGCAACAGCATCTGGAGCCTGGCGGCAAGTTATATCTGGGATATTCATACCTTTAAAGTGGCGTATCAGCAAAGCAGCGGCAGCACCGGTTATCACTACGGCAGCTATCGCGATCAGGGCGGCGTCGGCGATGGCGGCAACACCATCTGGCTGGCGAACTCTTACTGGTCTGATTTTAACGGTGAAGACGAACGTTCCTGGCAGGCGTCATATGGACTGGATTTTGCCGGTCTCGGTTTACCGGGGCTGAGCTGGACAACCGCTTATGTTCGCGGCGATAACATCAAAACATCGGCAACCAGCAACGGCAAAGAGCACGAGTGGTTCAACCAGGTGCAATACCAGGTTCAGGACGGCATGGCAAAAGACCTGAAACTGAAGCTGCGCTATTCCGTATTACGCGTGTCCAGCAACGCCAGCGACTATAACGTTAGCGGCAACGAGATTCGCGCTTACGTGGAATATCCGTTTAACATCTTTTAAGTTAAAACCCCTCTCCTGATGACGGAGAGGGGGAAGCACTTATTCGCCTTTTTTCGCCGCCTGAATGTAGAGCATTTCCAGCGCCAGGGTCGCCGCAGCCAGCGCGGTGATTTCGGACTGGTCATAAGCCGGAGCCACTTCCACCACATCCATCCCGACGATGTTCAGATCTTTCAGACCGCGCACCAGTTTAATGGCGCGATCGGAAGTCAGGCCGCCGATCACCGGCGTCCCTGTGCCCGGTGCGAACGCCGGGTCCAGACAGTCGATATCAAAGGTCAGGTAGACCGGCATATCGCCAACGATCTGATTAACCTGCGCGATGATGTCATCCACGCCGCGATCGTTCACCTGGCAGGCATCCAGCACGGTGAAACCGTTGTCTTTATCAAATTCAGTACGAATACCAATCTGCACGGAGTGGTTCGGGTCAATCAACCCCTCTTTCGGCGCAGTGTAGAACATGGTGCCGTGATCAAACTCGCAGCCGTTCGCGTAGGTGTCGGTATGCGCGTCAAAATGCACCAGCGCCATTTTGCCAAAGTGCTTTGCATGAGCGCGCAGCAGCGGCAGGGTCACGAAGTGGTCGCCGCCGAAGGAGAGCATACGTTTACCGGCTGACAGCAGTTTCTCCGCATGCGCCTGCAATTTTTCACTCATCTCGCGCGCGTCGCCAAACGCATAGACCAGGTCACCGCAGTCCACAACGTTCAGGCGCTCGCGCATGTCGAAGTTCCACGGGAAGCGGTTGTGCTCCCAGGCCAGGTTAGTGGAAACCTGACGGATTGCCGCCGGGCCGTGGCGGCCGCCCGCACGACCGGAAGTCGCCATATCAAACGGTACGCCGGTGATAACCCAGTCGGCGTCACTGTCATAAGGCTGGAAATTCAGCGGCAGACGCAGAAAGCCAAAGGCGTTGGAAACCAGGGAGTTATCGTACTGATGACCTAAAGTGCTCATGTCCTGACCTCTTTTAAATAAAGTCGATACATTAAAAACAGATGAAAAAAAATCCCCTCCGCGTCGTTAAACCCGACGAGGAAGGGATTGATTCGTAAATCGCTTATTGGGGCGAATTATCGCCGTTAATTCATACGGGTTCAAGTGAGTATAGCATTCTGCCGGATGGCGGCTTCGCCGTATCCGGCCTACATTCGTAGGCCCGGTAAGCGCAGCGCCACCGGGCATCAGCGGCTACTCGTCTTCCAGGTAAGTGTACCCGTACAGTCCCGTCTCAAACTCTTCGAGGAACTGCTGTTGCAGCGCATCGTCCAGACCGGTCTGTTTCACCTGATCGCGGAAGTGGGTCAGCAACGTGTTCGGATCGAGCTGTACGTATTGCAGCATATCCGCCACGGTGTCCCCTTCGTCAGACAGCTCAACTTCCACGCTGCCATCCGGGAAGACAAACACGTCAACCGCTTCGGTGTCGCCGAACAGGTTGTGCATGTTGCCAAGGATCTCCTGATAGGCGCCGACCATAAAGAAACCGAGCATCGGCGGGTTCTCTGGATCGTACTCAGGCATCGGCATGGTGGTGGCGATGCCGTCACCGTCGATGTAGTGATCGATCGCGCCATCGGAATCACAGGTGATGTCCAGCAGCACCGCGCGGCGCTCAGGCACCTGATCCAGCCCTTCCAGTGGCAGCACAGGGAACAGTTGATCGATACCCCACGCATCCGGCATTGACTGGAACAGCGAGAAGTTGACGTACATTTTGTCCGCCATACGCTCCTGCAACTCATCAATGATCGGACGATGCGCACGGTTCTGCGGGTCCAGCTGTTTCTGTACTTCGTGGCACATGCTCAGGTAAAGCTGTTCCGCCCAGGCGCGTTCCTGCAAACTGAACGTCCCGGAAGAGTAGCCAATGTGAATGTCGTGCAGGTCCATCTGGCTGTCGTGCAGCCATTCACGCAGCGAGCGACGGGTGCCCGGCTCGTGCATCTCCTGCCAGGTTTCCCACATGCTCTGCAACGCGCGCGGCGCGTCGTCGGCAGGCGCGGTGGGCACCGTATATTCGTTACGCTCCACGCCGATGATGTTCGATACCAGCACGGTATGGTGCGCAGTTACCGCACGGCCAGACTCGGTGATCACCGTTGGGTGCGGCAGACCGTGTTCTTCACACGCGTCGCCAATCGCCCAGATGATGTTGTTAGCGTATTCGTTCAGCCCGTAGTTCACGGAGCAATCAGACTGCGAGCGGGTTCCTTCGTAATCCACGCCCAGACCGCCGCCGACGTCAAAACACTGAATGTTGACGCCCAGCTTATGCAATTCAACGTAGAAACGGGCGGATTCGCGCACACCGGTGGCAATGTCGCGGATATTCGCCATCTGCGAACCGAGGTGGAAATGCAGCAGTTGCAGGCTGTCCAGTCGCCCGGCTTCACGCAGGGTTTCAACCAGTTGCAGCACCTGCGTCGCCGCCAGGCCGAATTTGGATTTTTCGCCGCCGGAAGACTGCCATTTACCGGAACCCTGCGAGGCCAGACGCGCACGCACGCCCAGGCGCGGGATCACGTTCAGACGCTCGGCTTCATCCAGCACGATCGCGATTTCTGACATCTTCTCGATGACCAGGTAGACCTTGTGGCCCATCTTTTCGCCAATCAGCGCCAGACGGATGTATTCACGGTCTTTGTAGCCGTTACAGACGATCACGCTGCGGGTCATTCCGGCATGCGCCAGAACCGCCATCAGCTCCGCCTTCGAACCGGCTTCCAGCCCCAGCGGTTCGCCGGAGTGAATCAGCGATTCAATCACCCGACGGTGCTGGTTGACCTTGATCGGATAAACGAGGAAGTAGTCGCCGTTATAACCGTAGGATTCACGCGCGCGTTTAAACGCCGCGTTAATGGAGCGCAGACGGTGTTGCAGGATCTGCGGGAAGCAGAACAACGCAGGCAGACGCTGGCCTTGCGCTTCGCGAGCTTTCACCAGTTTGGCGAGATCGACGCGCGCCTGAGGGACGTCAGGGTCCGGGCACACGCTGATGTGTCCCAGTTCGTTGACGTCGTAGTAGTTATTGCCCCACCAGGCAATATTGTAAGTACGCAGCATCTTGCTGGCTTCCTGGGAGCTCATTGCAACCTCCTGCATGGAGCGTAGTACACCCTGTTCGCCTGCTGACGAAGGCGAACCCATAGACATGTCGTCAGACATAGCGAACCTCAAATTTTATTAACAAGTGTAAAACAGTTGACTACTATCGCAATCCGTAGACGCGATAACAACCCATAAACAGACGTATTTTCCAGCAGATAGTGCTGACGCTCCGCCTGCGCGACCGGTTTCTTTTTCATATCATTGTAAAACACGTAACCGAACTTAAGTATGACGGTTCGGCGAAACCACGAGAAAACTCTTGTTTCAACAAGAGCGCCCTTGTTCAGTCTTCCGTTACCGACCGGCTCTGGAGTCCTGAGAAGCGCCGAGATGGGTATAACATCGGCAGGTATGCAAAGCAGAGATGCAGATTGCGGGGGACATGCGCACACCAGAACGGTGCGACAGATTCAGCAGAATACAACGGTTCATTATCTCGTATCACCTCCACGGCCGCCCCGTAAGACAAGCCTTTAAGCCAAAGCAACGTTTTAGCCCGGCTGGAAGTGGCGACACGAGGAATCCGTCGTGTGCTTTTTAGTATGAGCCGCGCGCCGCGTTTTATACCGACAAGAGGGGAAAAATGCAAAGCATAAATGCGCACATTGCCAGCAGTGTCCTGAAAAATTTCCAGTCGTGTTTTCAACGCAACGGGAGTTGATTCAAAAAAAACTGGAAATCGGGTGAAGAAGTGACCTAAAATAGCCATCCAGATGTTAATCCATCCATACTGATTAACACTCAGACTGCCAGTGTCATCAACCTGCAAGCCTTGGTAGAATCCTCTGCTTTGGCTATTCCACACAACAGTTTGAGCTAACCAAATTCTCCTTAGGTGAAATAAAACATGGCAAAACACCTTTTTACGTCCGAGTCCGTATCAGAAGGGCATCCTGACAAAATTGCTGACCAAATCTCTGATGCCGTGCTGGATGCGATCCTGGAACAGGATCCGAAAGCGCGCGTCGCATGCGAAACCTACGTTAAAACCGGTATGGTTTTAGTTGGCGGTGAGATCACGACCAGCGCATGGGTTGATATCGAAGAGATCACCCGTAACACGGTCCGTGAGATTGGCTATGTGCATTCCGACATGGGCTTTGACGCCAACTCTTGCGCCGTGCTGAGCGCTATCGGCAAACAGTCCCCGGATATCAACCAGGGCGTTGACCGTGCCGATCCGCTGGAACAGGGCGCGGGCGACCAGGGCCTGATGTTCGGTTACGCGACCAATGAAACTGACGTGCTGATGCCAGCGCCGATCACCTACGCGCACCGTCTGGTACAGCGTCAGGCTGAAGTGCGTAAAAACGGCACGCTGCCGTGGCTGCGCCCGGATGCGAAAAGCCAGGTCACTTTCCAGTATGACGACGGCAAAATTGTCGGCATCGACGCGGTCGTGCTGTCTACTCAGCACGCTGAAGAAATTGACCAGAAATCGCTTCAGGAAGCGGTGATGGAAGAGATCATCAAGCCGATCCTGCCGTCAGAATGGCTGAACGCGTCGACGAAATTCTTCATCAACCCAACCGGTCGTTTTGTTATCGGCGGCCCGATGGGCGACTGCGGTCTGACCGGTCGTAAGATTATCGTGGATACCTACGGCGGTATGGCACGTCACGGCGGCGGCGCATTCTCCGGTAAGGATCCGTCTAAGGTTGACCGTTCCGCAGCCTACGCCGCGCGTTATGTTGCGAAAAACATCGTTGCCGCAGGTCTGGCTGACCGTTGTGAAATTCAGGTTTCTTACGCTATCGGCGTGGCTGAACCGACCTCTATCATGGTTGAAACCTTCGGTACTGAAAAAGTGCCTTCTGAACAGCTGACCCTGCTGGTACGCGAGTTCTTCGACCTGCGTCCGTACGGCCTGATTCAGATGCTGGATCTGCTGCACCCGATCTACAAAGAAACCGCTGCATACGGTCACTTTGGCCGCGAACATTTCCCGTGGGAAAAAACCGACAAGGCGCAGCTGCTGCGTGATGCCGCAGGTCTGAAGTAATTTACTGACGTTGCTTTTTTTAAGGCCAGCCTCGTGCTGGCCTTTTGTATTTGTGCGCGCATCTTTTGCCCGGCGGCGCTTCGCTTGCACGGGCCTACAGGTTCTGTCGTTTTGGCGTAGCCGTCACCCGGCGATAAATGAAACCGCTTACCCTCCATTCTATAAGCCACGCGTTGAAAATAATCCTTTTGCATGATCGTTTTTCTTCTGACGTTACATTTTTTTTCAGTTAAGTCTTAAATGTGCGCATTCGCGATACAAACCACCTCACTTACCTCTATGTTTTCAAAGTATTAATTACTTTAACGATCAAATGTTAGTGTAAACGATTACACTAACGTGATTCGAATCACATATTTTTACGGGCTACTCACCTACCCTTAGCATCAACAAAACTGGCAACCCAACCGGAGGCATCATGCCTGACAATAAAAAACAGGGGCGTTCAAACAAGGCCATGACATTTTTTGTCTGCTTTCTTGCAGCCCTGGCAGGATTACTTTTTGGCCTGGATATCGGCGTTATCGCCGGTGCTTTACCCTTCATCACTGACGAATTCCAGATTACCGCGCACACTCAGGAGTGGGTGGTCAGTTCGATGATGTTCGGCGCCGCCGTCGGTGCCGTCGGCAGCGGCTGGCTCTCCTTCAAATTAGGTCGTAAGAAAAGCCTGATGATCGGCGCGATCCTGTTTGTGGCCGGTTCGCTGTTTTCCGCCGCCGCGCCTAACGTTGAGGTGCTGATCGTTTCCCGCGTGCTGTTAGGCCTGGCCGTTGGCGTCGCGTCCTACACCGCCCCGCTGTACCTGTCTGAGATCGCGCCGGAGAAAATTCGCGGCAGTATGATCTCCATGTACCAGTTGATGATCACCATCGGTATTCTTGGCGCCTATCTGTCTGACACCGCGTTCAGCTACAGCGGCGCATGGCGCTGGATGCTGGGCGTGATCATCATTCCGGCCATTCTGCTGCTGATCGGCGTGTTCTTCCTGCCGGACAGCCCGCGCTGGTTCGCGGCGAAACGTCGCTTTATTGATGCCGAACGCGTACTGCTGCGCCTGCGTGATACCAGCGCAGAAGCCAAACGCGAGCTGGATGAGATCCGTGAAAGTCTGCAAGTAAAACAGAGCGGCTGGGCGCTGTTTAAAGAGAACAGCAACTTCCGTCGCGCGGTGTTCCTCGGCGTGCTTTTGCAGGTGATGCAACAGTTCACCGGGATGAACGTCATCATGTACTACGCGCCGAAAATCTTTGAACTGGCAGGTTATACCAATACCACCGAGCAGATGTGGGGCACCGTTATCGTTGGCCTGACGAACGTGCTGGCCACCTTTATCGCTATCGGCCTGGTAGACCGCTGGGGGCGCAAACCAACGCTGACGCTGGGCTTCCTGGTCATGGCTATCGGCATGGGCACTCTCGGCACCATGATGCATATCGGCATTCACTCGCCGTCAGCGCAATACTTCGCCATCACCATGCTGCTGATGTTTATCATCGGGTTCGCGATGAGCGCCGGCCCGCTGATTTGGGTACTGTGCTCTGAAATTCAGCCGCTGAAAGGCCGCGATTTCGGTATCACCTGCTCTACCGCCACCAACTGGATCGCCAATATGATCGTCGGCGCAACGTTCCTGACCATGCTCAACACGCTGGGCAACGCAAACACCTTCTGGGTCTATGCCGGTCTGAACCTGTTCTTCATCATCCTGACCATCTGGCTGGTTCCTGAAACCAAACACGTCTCTCTGGAACACATTGAACGTAACCTGATGAAAGGCCGTAAGCTGCGCGAAATCGGCGCTCACGACTAACGCTGATAATTAGCGGTAAGTGCCCGATGGCGCAAGCTTATCGGGCCTACTGCCCTCAGTTGAACGCAGCGCGGTTTGTCGGCCGCCATCCGGCAAAACTTAGCGGGGTGAAGCGTCCCTCTTGCAGTCTCCATCACCTCCCATTATCCTCTGTCGTTATGAAAACCTCCCGTCTCCCTATCGCTGTCCAGCAAGCCGTTATGCGCAGCCTGCGGGAAAAACTCGCCCAAGCCAATCTCAAACTGGAACGTCATTACCCGGAACCCAGGCTGGTTTATCAACAACGTGGAACTGCCGCGGGAACAGCATGGCTACAAACCTACGAAATCCGTCTCAATCCTGTGCTATTGATGGAAAACGTCGACGCGTTCGTTAATGAAGTGGTGCCCCATGAACTGGCGCATTTGCTGGTCTGGAAACATTTTGGCCGGGTTGCGCCGCACGGCAAAGAGTGGAAATGGATGATGGAAAGCGTACTGGGCGTCCCTGCCAGACGCACGCATCAGTTTGAACTGCAATCCGTTCGCCGCAATACCTTTACCTACCGCTGTAAATGCCAGCAGCATCAGCTCACCGTGCGCCGCCATAATCGCATCGTGCGCGGTGAAGCCACCTACCGCTGCGTTCACTGCGGCGAACCGCTTATTGCTGAATAATCGCCAGAATAATCAGGAACTTTTCTGATCTGCCTGATTGCATACAAGAACAACTTTCGCTACGTTGCGGGCTCGTTTTGACACGGAGTTCGTGATGTACCGTAATTTCTCTTTTGCCACAGCGTTATTGGCGATGATGCTCTCAGGGCAGGTGCTGGCTACAGGCATCAACAGTTTTTCTCAGGCCAAAACCGCCGGGGTAAAAGTCAATGCCGATGTTCCCGGTGATTTCTACTGCGGGTGTAAAATTAACTGGCAGGGTAAAAAAGGCGTCGTGGATCTCGCCTCCTGCGGCTATAAAGTCCGAAAAAATGAAAACCGCGCCAGCCGCATTGAATGGGAACACGTCGTACCCGCCTGGCAGTTCGGCCACCAGCGTCAGTGCTGGCAGGACGGCGGGCGAAAAAACTGTGCGAAAGATCCTGTCTACCGCAAGATGGAGAGCGACATGCACAATCTGCAACCCGCCGTCGGCGAGGTGAATGGCGATCGCGGCAACTTCATGTACAGCCAGTGGAATGGCGGCGAAGGTCAGTACGGCCAGTGCGCCATGAAGGTCAATTTCAAGGAAAAAATCGCCGAACCGCCTGCTCGCGCCCGTGGTGCGATCGCCCGTACCTACTTTTATATGCGCGACCAGTACAATCTGACGCTCTCCCGTCAGCAAACGCAGCTTTTCAACGCCTGGAACAAGCTGTATCCGGTCACGGACTGGGAGTGCGAGCGCGACGAACGCATCGCCAGGGTACAAGGGAACCACAATCCATACGTGCAACGCGCTTGCCAGGCGCAAAAGAGCTAACCTACACTAGCGGGAATATTTTTAACCCTGCCCCACGCGATCAGATGGCGTGGGGAGATGACGCGGATTTTTCTATTATGCGCATTCCCCGCATTTATCACCCTGAACCCATCACATCCGGCAGCCAGTTCTCCCTGTGTGAAGACGCCGCCAACCATATCGGACGCGTGCTGCGTATGGGGCCTGGCCAGGCGCTCCAGCTGTTTGACGGCAGCAATCAGGTGTTTGACGCCGAGATAACCAACGCCAGCAAAAAAAGCGTCGATGTAAAAGTGCTCAGCGGCACCCTCGACGATCGTGAATCCCCGCTGCATATTCACCTCGGCCAGGTGATGTCGCGCGGCGAAAAAATGGAATTCACTATCCAGAAATCGATCGAACTGGGTGTAAGCCTCATTACGCCACTTTTTTCTGAGCGCTGCGGCGTTAAACTGGACAGCGAACGTCTGAACAAGAAGCGCCAGCAGTGGCAAAAAATCGCTATCGCCGCCTGCGAACAGTGCGGTCGTAACCGGGTGCCGGAAATTCGCCCGGCAATGGATCTGGAAGCCTGGTGCGCCGAACAGGACGAGGGGCTGAAACTGAACCTTCACCCGCGCGCCAGCGCCAGTATCAACACCCTGCCGCTCCCCGTGGAGCGCGTGCGCCTGTTGATTGGCCCGGAAGGCGGTTTGTCGGCAGATGAAATCGCCATGACCGCCCGCTACCAGTTTACTGATATCCTGTTAGGACCTCGCGTTCTGCGTACTGAGACAACTGCGCTCACCGCCATTACCGCGCTACAGGTGCGTTTTGGCGATCTGGGCTAACGGAGAAGAACAATGATCAAGCTCGGCATCGTGATGGATCCCATCGCAAGCATCAACATCAAGAAAGATTCCAGCTTCGCTATGCTGCTGGAAGCACAACGTCGTGGCTACGAACTTCATTACATGGAGATGGCCGATCTGTATTTGATCAACGGTGAGGCTCGCGCCCGCACGCGTACCCTGAGCGTAGAGCAGAACTATGACAACTGGTATACGTTCAACGACGAGCAGGATCTGCCGCTGGCCGATCTGGACGTCATCCTGATGCGTAAAGATCCGCCGTTCGATACCGAATTTATCTACGCCACTTATATTCTGGAGCGCGCGGAAGAGAAAGGCGCGCTGATCGTCAATAAGCCTCAGAGCCTGCGCGACTGCAACGAAAAACTGTTCACCGCCTGGTTCTCCGACCTGACGCCGGAAACGCTGGTCACGCGCAACAAAGCGCAGCTGAAAGCCTTCTGGCAGAAGCACAGCGACATCATTCTCAAGCCGCTGGACGGCATGGGCGGCGCGTCTATCTTCCGCGTGAAGGAAGGCGACCCCAACCTCGGCGTGATCGCCGAAACGCTGACCGAGCATGGCACCCGCTATTGCATGGCGCAGAACTACCTGCCTGCCATTAAAGACGGCGACAAACGCGTGCTGGTTGTTGACGGCGAACCCGTTCCGTACTGCCTGGCGCGGATTCCGCAGGGCGGCGAGACCCGTGGCAACCTGGCGGCCGGTGGTCGCGGCGAACCGCGCCCGCTTACCGACAGCGACTGGGAAATCGCCCGCCGCATTGGCCCAATCCTGAAAGCGAAGGGGCTGATTTTTGTGGGTCTGGATATCATCGGCGATCGTCTGACGGAAATTAACGTCACCAGCCCAACCTGTATTCGTGAAATTGAAGCGGAGTTCCCGGTTTCGATTACCGGAATGCTGATGGATGCCATTGAGGCGCGTTTGCAGAAGTAAATTAGTTGCCGGATGACGACGCCTTCGCGTCTTATCCGGCCTGGAATTTCACCCCACAAGCCGGATAAGACGAAACTGTCATCCGGCAAAGCTATTTTCAGAGGGTGACATCTTCGCGCTTTCCCCACATACTGGACGCTGTTGCTTTTTTGAACCCGGATACAGAACCTCTGACAATGAATTTACAGCATCACTTTCTTATTGCCATGCCTGCTCTCCAGGACCCAATTTTCCGCCGCTCCGTGGTGTACATTTGCGAACACAATGAAGATGGCGCAATGGGGATTATCATTAATAAGCCTCTGGAAAATCTACAGATTGAAGGGATTCTGGAAAAACTGAAGATTACGCCTGAACCGCGCGATCCGGCGATTCGTCTGGATAAAGCCGTAATGCTCGGCGGGCCGCTGGCGGAAGATCGGGGATTTATTTTACATACTCCGCCCTCCCGCTTTTCGTCCAGTATTCGTATTTCTGACAATACGGTGATCACCACGTCCCGCGACGTGCTGGAGACGTTAGGCACACCGGAGCAACCCTCTGAGGTACTAGTGGCGCTGGGTTATTCATCATGGGATAAAGGTCAACTGGAGCAAGAGCTGATGGATAATGCCTGGCTCACGGCCCCTGCCGATCTCAATATTCTGTTCAAAACGCCGATTGCCGACCGCTGGCGCGACGCGGCCAAATTAATCGGAATTGATATTCTGACCATGCCTGGCGTGGCGGGGCATGCCTGATGAGCGAAACCTTACTCGCATTTGATTTCGGCACCAAAAGTATCGGCGTAGCGATAGGACAGCGCATCACCGGCACCGCCCGCGCGCTACCAGCGATAAAAGCGCAGGACGGAACGCCAGACTGGAGCATTATCGAGCGTTTGCTGAAAGAGTGGCAGCCGGATGAAATTATTGTCGGGCTACCGCTCAATATGGATGGCACAGAGCAGCCCCTCACCGCTCGCGCCCGCAAGTTCGCCAACCGCATTCATGGCCGTTTTGGCGTGCCGGTTACGCTGCATGACGAACGCCTCAGCACCGTAGAAGCGCGCTCTGGCCTGTTTGAACAGGGCGGTTATCGCGCACTCAACAAAGGCAAGGTGGATTCTGCCTCGGCCGTCATCATCCTCGAAAGCTATTTCGAGCAGGGTTACTGAAGCAAATTGCCTGATGGCGAGCAGCGTTAAGGCTGACAAATTAGCTTCCATATCAACGCCTGATGGCGCTTCGCTTATCAGGCCTACAAACTACGGGCACGCTTGTAGGCCGGATAAGGCCATCGGCCGCCATCCGGCACAACCGTTCGCTAAAGCCTGCCCTGCGCCTGCCGCTGTTGCTGACTCTGGGCAAACGTCTGCATCCCCGCCTGTTGGCTGGTCTGAATAACGCCGGGCAACTGGTGAATCTTCCCCTCCCGAATAAGATTGCCAACCGCTGGCGTGTTGATGAGCAGTTCGAATAACGCCACGCGTCCGTCCTGCCTGTCGGTTTCCAGCTTCTGCGACAACACGGCGCGCAGGCTGCCCGCAAGTTGACTGCGTACCGGATCTTTCTCCTGCGCCGGAAAGGAGTCGACCAGCCGCTCTACCGCCTGTGCCGCGCCGCGCGTATGTAGCGTCGCCAGTACCAGATGCCCCGTTTCCGCCGCCGTCAGCGCCAGGCGAATGGTCTCACTGTCGCGCAGTTCGCCTAATAAAATCACATCCGGGTCTTCACGCAGCGCAGCGCGTAACCCGGCGGCAAAGGAGCGGCAGTGTACGCCAACCTCCCGCTGCTGAATCAGGCAGCGCTGGCTGGTATGGCGGTACTCAATAGGATCTTCCAGCGTCAGAATATGACCATCGAGATGCTGGTTAAGGTATTCCACCATTGCCGCCAGCGTGGTGGATTTCCCGCTTCCCGTCGCTCCGGTCACCAGAATCAGTCCGTGCTCTCCGCCAAGGAGCGCGGGTAGCGCGGTAGGCGTCTGGAGCGCGTCCAGTTGCGGGCACGTAGTGGGCAGCAACCGCAGCGCCAGCGATGCGCCCTGCTCGTGATGAAAAGCGCTGGCGCGTAACCGCAGTTCGCCCGGCAGCGACACCGCAAAGTCGAGCTGACCATCCGTCTGCCACGCCCGGCGCTGCGCGTCGTTAAGCCATTGTGACAACAAAACCTCGACATTCGGGCTGCTAAACGGGGCTATTTCCACTTTTCCCCGTTTACGCCAGCGTGCAGGCCATGCGTTGCACAGGTGTAGATCCGAGACGTTATGCTTTACACTAAGGGCCACTATTTCTTCCATATCCATACGAACATCCTCGGAAAATGAACGATATCGCGCATAACCTGGCACATGTCCGGGACAAAATCTCAGCCGCCGCGACGCATTGCGGGCGGTCTTCAGAAGAAGTTACGCTGCTTGCAGTGAGTAAAACCAAGCCTGCGAGCGCCATCGCAGAAGCCATCGCGGTCGGGCAACGGGCGTTTGGCGAAAACTATGTTCAGGAAGGGGTAGAGAAAATTCGCCACTTCAAAGAAAGCGGCGTCGAAGGGCTGCAATGGCACTTTATTGGCCCCTTGCAGTCCAACAAAAGTCGTCTGGTGGCAGAGCATTTTGACTGGTGCCATACGATCGATCGTCTGCGTATCGCCGCCCGTCTGAGCGAACAGCGCCCGGCAGGTCTGCCGCCGCTGAACGTGCTGATTCAAATTAATATCAGCGATGAGAACAGCAAGTCCGGGATTCCGCTTACGGAACTGGACGCTCTGGCGGCAAGCGTGGTTGAGCTTCCCGGTATCAGGCTGCGCGGACTGATGGCGATCCCCGCCCCTGAGTCAGATTATGTAAGGCAGTTTGAAGTTGCACGCCAAATGGCTGTAGCATTTGCCGGGCTGAAAACGCGCTATCCTGGCGTTGATACCCTTTCTCTGGGTATGTCGGATGATATGGACGCCGCAATTGCGGCAGGTAGCACGATGGTGCGCATCGGCACCGCTATTTTTGGTGCGCGTGATTACACAAAAAATTAAGGAAAACTGAGGAACGCCATGAAGACGTTGACCTTCCTGCTCTCAACGGTAATTGAACTGTATACCATGGTGCTATTGTTGCGCGTATGGATGCAGTGGGCTCGCTGTGATTTTTACAACCCTTTCTCACAGTTTGTGGTGAAAGCGACTCAACCCATTATCGGGCCGCTGCGTCGTATTATTCCGCCAATGGGGCCGATTGATAGCGCCTCCATGCTGTTGGCATTTATTCTGAGCTTTATCAAAGCGATAGTGCTTTTCATGGTCGTGACGTTCCAGCCGATTATCTGGATCGCCGCCATACTTATCGTCCTGAAAACCATCGGCCTGCTGATTTTCTGGGTACTGCTGGTGATGGCGATCATGAGCTGGGTGAGCCAGGGCCGCAGCCCGATTGAATACGTTCTGCTTCAACTGGCGGACCCTTTGCTGCGCCCGATTCGTCGTCTGCTCCCTTCGATGGGCGGCATCGACTTCTCGCCGATGATCCTGGTTCTGCTGCTGTATGTTATCAACATGGGCATCGCTGAAGTCTTACAGGCGACAGGCAATATGCTGCTGCCGGGGCTGTGGATGGCGCTATGAGTGCCGTTACACCCTGCGCTGACGGTCTGATTTTACGGCTCTATATTCAGCCGAAAGCCAGCCGTGACAGTATTGTGGGTTTACATGGCGACGAAGTGAAAGTCGCCATTACCGCCCCGCCGGTTGATGGCCAGGCCAACAGCCATCTGGTGAAGTTTCTTGGCAAACAATTCCGCGTGGCAAAAAGTCAGGTCGTCATTGAAAAGGGCGAACTGGGCCGCCACAAACAGGTTAAAATCATTCATCCGCAACAGATCCCGCCAGAAATCGCGGCGTTAACTGATTAGGTATCCTATGCAAAAAGTTGTCCTCGCTACCGGCAATGCCGGTAAAGTGCGTGAGCTTGCCTCACTGTTGAGCGATTTTGGGCTTGATGTCATCGCGCAAACTGAACTGGGCGTTGATTCAGCCGAAGAGACCGGTCTGACGTTCATCGAAAATGCGATCCTGAAAGCGCGTCATGCCGCAAAAGCTACCGGTCTGCCCGCCATTGCCGACGACTCCGGCCTGGCCGTTGATGCGCTGGGCGGCGCGCCGGGTATTTACTCCGCCCGTTATTCCGGCGAAGACGCCACCGACCAGCGTAACCTGGAAAAACTGCTGCATACCCTGCGGGAGGTGCCGGATGAGAAGCGCCAGGCGCGCTTCCACTGCGTGCTGGTCTACATGCGCCATGCAGAAGACCCGACGCCGCTGGTGTGCCACGGAAGCTGGCCAGGAATGATTACCCGCGAAGCGGCGGGCAATGGCGGTTTCGGCTATGACCCTATTTTCTTTGTTCCGTCGGAAGGGAAAACGGCAGCTGAGTTAACCCGTGAAGAAAAAAGCGCGATCTCCCACCGTGGGCAGGCGCTGAAGCTGCTGCTGGACGCCTTACGCAATGGTTAAGCTGCCGCCGCTGAGTCTTTATATTCACATCCCGTGGTGCGTGCAGAAATGCCCGTACTGCGATTTCAACTCGCATGCGCTGAAAGGCGAAGTGCCGCACGATGATTATGTTCAGCACCTGCTGAGCGATCTCGATACCAACGTGGCATATGCGCAGGGACGCGAAGTAAAGACCATTTTTATTGGCGGCGGTACGCCGAGCCTGCTCTCAGGCCCGGCAATGCAAACGCTGCTGGACGGCGTGCGGGCGCGCCTGCCGCTGGCGGCGGATGCAGAAATCACGATGGAGGCGAATCCGGGGACGGTAGAGGCCGACCGTTTCGTTGATTACCAACGCGCCGGGGTAAACCGTATCTCCATCGGCGTGCAGAGTTTTAGTGAACCGAAGCTAAAACGCCTCGGGCGCATTCACGGCCCGGAAGAGGCGAAGCGGGCAGCGAATCTGGCGAGCAGTCTGGGGCTGCGCAGCTTCAACCTGGACCTGATGCACGGCCTGCCGGATCAAACGCTGGAAGAGGCGCTGGGCGACCTGCGCCAGGCTATCGCGCTCAATCCGCCGCATCTGTCGTGGTATCAGTTGACTATCGAACCTAACACGCTGTTCGGCTCACGCCCGCCGGTATTGCCAGACGATGACGCGCTGTGGGATATCTTCGAGCAAGGCCACCAGTTGCTGACGGCGGCGGGTTATCAGCAGTACGAAACCTCCGCGTATGCCAGGCCGGGTTATCAGTGTCAGCACAACCTGAACTACTGGCGCTTTGGAGATTATCTCGGAATTGGCTGCGGCGCGCACGGTAAAGTGACCTTCCCGGACGGGCGCATCCTGCGCACCACCAAAACGCGTCACCCGCGCGGTTATATGCAGGAGCGCTATCTGGAAAGCCAGCGTGATGTCGAACAGGCCGACAAGCCGTTTGAGTTCTTTATGAACCGTTTTCGGTTACTGGAAGCGGCTCCCCGGGCAGAGTTTACGCAGTATACCGGGCTTGCCGAAGCGGTAATTCGTGAGCAGCTCGACGAGGCCATCGCCCAGGGGTATCTCACCGAATGCGAGCAGCACTGGCAGATTACCCAACACGGCAAGCTGTTTTTAAACTCCCTGCTGGAGCTGTTTCTGGCAGAGTGATGGCGGGTGAAGATGTAGGCCGGATAAGGCCTTGAGCCGCCATCCGGCAAATTGCCTGATGGCGCTGCGCTGATCAGGCCTACAAGGTTAGGGCGATAAGCGCAGCCACCTTCACCGATTAATACTGATTAAACATCGTCTGGATCTGTTGCGGATCTTTGGTTTGCGTCAGCGCCAGTTGCAACAGCACGCGCGCTTTTTGCGGGTTCAACGAACCGGAAGCGACAAACCCGTATTTCGCGTCATCGACTTCAGCATCCTGCGTGGTGGCGCCAGTCGGTACACGAGAAGAACGCACGACAACCGTGCCTTTATGCGCAGCAGTCGCCAGCGTATCGAAAACCGTTTTGTACAGGTTGCCGTTACCCACGCCCGCGCTCACAATCCCTTCATAACCCGCATCCACCAGCGCTTTCGCCGGCAAATCGGACGCATTCGCGTAGTTATAAATAATCCCGACTTTCGGCAGCTCAGTCAGCTTAGAAACGTCAAACGGCGTGGAAGTGGTGTGCTTGCGCGCTGGCGTACGCTGATAATCGATTTTACCGTTGTGAATGTAGCCCAGCGGCCCGTAATTCACAGACTTGAAGGTGGCGACATCGGTGGTATTGGTCTTGGTGACGTCACGGCCGTCCAGCACAGTGTCGTTCATCACCACCAGTACGCCGCGATTCGCGGACGCTTTATCCGCCGCAGTAACCACGGCGTTATAGAGGTTGAACGGGCCGTCGGCGCTCATTGACGTGGACGGACGCATCGCCCCGACCAGCACTACCGGTTTATTACACTTGACGGTCAGGTCGAGGAAATAAGCCGTCTCTTCCATCGTATCAGTACCGTGGGTGATCACGAAGCCATCGGTGTTATCGCAGTCGGTGTTGATTTTCTTCGCCAGCGTTAACCAGACTTCATCGTTCATATCCTGCGAACCGATATTGACGACCTGCTCACCTTTTACAACTGCAATATCCTTTAACTGAGGCACCGCGTCCACCAGGCTTTCGACGCCAACTTTACCCGCCGTATAATTTGATTTTGTCGCGGAGTCACCGCCACCGGCAATGGTTCCCCCGGTCGCCAGAATAGTGACATTCGGCAAAGCCAGCGCCGCGCCGCTGCAACCCATTACCAGAGCGGCGAGTACCGTTTTCCTGAAAAACTCCATGTTATTTCTCCAGTTACGTGAATTTGACGCATTATCCCAATGTCGAAGATGAATAATGTGACGTCTTCCAATTAACCAGATAAATATCTTTTTACGTTTGTGGTTTTTAGAGATGGATATCAAAACGGCGGGGTATGACAACATAAAACGGCACAGCAGGCGCTGTGCCATAGACAAGAGTTTTATTTCAGGCTGCTCACCAGCGCTTTGCGGCTGTCTTCCAGCGTCACAACGCGACTGCACACATCTTTGCCGAACTGCTGGAAGTCTTTTTCCTGATTCTTCCATTCGTTCTGAATCGACGTTTGCAGACCGCCGAGGCTACCCAGCACGCCCTGCAACGGATTACCGCCGCCTTTGAGCACCGCTTTCGCGCCCATTTCGTTAATGCTGTCCTGCAAAATGCCGCCCATCGCCTGATTCACCAGCTGCTGGCCGTCGGCGCGCACCTGATCAATCGCCTTGTAGTGGAAGGTCAGGCCGTCAGTACGATGCTCAATGATGCGGTTCATCTGCTCTTTCAGTTGCGCATCGAGTTTGGTCAATCGACCACGCATATTGCTGCTTTCGCCCACTTCCTGCGCGATGATTTTATCCAGCGCCACGCGGCCTTTCTCGACGCGGCTTCTGGCGCCCTCATCGATCCACGGCAGCGCGCTGCGCAATTCCGCCTGGTAATCTTTCGCCTGTTCGCGCTGCGCGGCGCTAAGGGTGTACTGTTTGCCGTTAAACATCACGTTGCCGTCCGGCGCGATCACCAGGTTGCCGTTTTCGCCTTTTACCTGAACCGTTTGCGGGCTGAGAATCACATCGTCACGCGGAGTGACGCTGCATTGATAATCTGCGTGTGCGGCCATCGCCGTCAACGAAAGAACTGCCGCCAGCAGCGTTTTGCGCATCATAACTTTCCCTCAAGACAAATCGGGCCAGCAAATGCTGGCCCCGTATGCTTTATTAGTCCCACCAAACGTCGAAAAGTTCGCTGGTGCGCACGTCTTCAAGTTTGTGTTCTTCCAGCCACTTACGCACAATCGCCTGATGTTCTTCGGTGCATTTGCCGATTTCCTGCATGCAGATCAGCCCTTCCCAGGACAGATAACCGCTGCCGTCAAACGCCAGTTTATTTGGCTCAATAACGTCATTGATGAAGTCATCGACAATTTTATCAACCTGCTCTTCAGAAGTGCCTTCCGGGAAACGCCATGCAACCGAAAACCCTAATTCCTGGAATTCGTCGATATGCATTTTTTTACGCAGACGACGACTACGGTTCTTTGCCATTATTTCACCCTCTCGAACATTAAGTCCCATACGCCGTGGCCAAGACGATGACCACGTTGTTCAAATTTGGTTACCGGGCGCGATTCCGGGCGCGGTACATAATCGTTACTCTCTGACAGGTTTTTGTACCCGTCGATGGAGGACATCACTTCCAGCATATGCTCCGCATAGGCTTCCCAGTCGGTCGCCATATGGAACACACCGCCCAGCTTCAGTTTGCTTTTCACCAGCTCGGCAAACGGAACCTGAACGATACGGCGTTTATTATGACGCGCTTTATGCCACGGGTCAGGGAAAAAGAGCTGAACCATCGATAAAGAATTGTCAGGAATCATTTTATGCAGCACTTCAACCGCGTCATGACACATCACACGCAGGTTCCCGACGCCTTCTTCGTGCGCAGACGCCAGACATGCGCCGACGCCAGGCGAATGCACTTCAATACCGAGGAAATTTTGTTCCGGGCGGGCTTTCGCCATCGCCACCAGCGAGGCGCCCATACCAAAACCAATCTCAAGCGTAACCGGCGTGTCGCGGCCAAACAGCGTGGCGAAATCCACCGGTTCTTCGCTGAATTCAACGCCCATCACCGGCCAGTAGTTTTCCAGCGCGTGTTCCTGCCCTTTCGTCAGTCGCCCCTGGCGACGAACAAAGCTACGAATTCGGCGCAACGGGCGGCCGTTTTCATCAAATTCCGGTGAAATGACGTCGTTCTTCATAAAAGTTAAGTCTGCTTGTGATTGAGTTCCGAAAACGGGCATTATCCAAAGTTAGTTGCCGGATGCAAGTAAAGGAAGAGAGTGATCACAGGAAAGTTCCGGTTTACACCTCGTTGCCTCTGTGCTGCAATCTTGCCCCCAGCAATTTTAAAGCGATGACCATGCAAGCGTCTCAATTTTCGGCTCAGGTTTTGGGCTGGTACGATAAATACGGGCGGAAAACCCTGCCCTGGCAAATTGACAAGACGCCCTACAAAGTATGGCTCTCGGAAGTGATGTTGCAACAGACGCAGGTTGCGACAGTTATCCCCTATTTCGAACGTTTTATGTCGCACTTTCCAACGGTGACGGATTTAGCCAACGCGCCGCTGGATGAGGTTCTGCATTTGTGGACGGGCCTCGGCTACTACGCCCGCGCGCGCAATCTGCATAAGGCGGCGCAACAGGTGGCGACGCTGCACGGCGGCCGGTTCCCGGAAACGTTCGACGAGGTCGCCGCCCTGCCCGGCGTAGGCCGCTCCACCGCCGGCGCGGTTCTCTCGCTCTCTTTGGATAAACATTTTCCGATTCTCGACGGCAATGTTAAACGCGTGCTGGCACGCTGCTATGCTGTCAGCGGCTGGCCGGGGAAAAAAGAGGTTGAGAAACGGCTGTGGGATCTGAGCGAGCAGGTTACGCCTGCCAACGGCGTGGCGCGTTTTAACCAAGCGATGATGGATTTAGGCGCTATGGTGTGTACGCGCTCCAAGCCGAAATGTTCGCTGTGCCCGCTCCAGAATGGCTGCGTTGCCGCCGCGAACGAGAGCTGGTCGCTGTACCCCGGCAAGAAGCCAAAACAGACGCTGCCGGAGCGTACAGGCTATTTTTTGCTGTTGCAGCATAATGACGACGTGTTTCTGGCGCAGCGTCCGCCGAGCGGCTTATGGGGCGGATTATACTGTTTTCCTCAGTTTGAGGATGAAGATGGCTTGCGTCAGTGGCTGGCGCAACGGCATATTCAGGCCGATAATCTCAGTCAACTTAATGCTTTTCGCCACACGTTTAGCCATTTCCACTTAGATATTGTGCCTATGTGGCTTCCCGTGTCTTCATTCACCGAGTGCATGGATGAAGGCAACGCGCTCTGGTATAACTTAGCGCAACCGCCGTCGGTCGGACTGGCGGCCCCCGTGGAGCGTTTGTTACAGCAGTTACGTACCGGCGCGCCGGTTTGAGCACCCCGGTCGATAAAGAGGATTTTTTATGAGCAGAACCATTTTTTGTACTTTCCTGCAACGTGAAGCGGAAGGCCAGGATTTTCAGCTGTACCCGGGCGAACTGGGGAAACGCATCTACAACGAGATCTCTAAAGAAGCGTGGGCACAGTGGCAGCATAAGCAAACCATGCTGATCAACGAAAAGAAACTCAACATGATGAACGTCGAGCACCGCAAACTGCTGGAGCAGGAGATGATCAACTTCCTGTTTGAAGGGAAAGACGTGCATATTGAAGGCTATACGCCGGAAGAGAAAAAATAAGCATCTCTTGCTGGCAATCTCGTAGGCCGGATAAGGTGCTTGCACCGCCATCCGGCAAAACGATACAACAACAAACACAACACGCACTCCCGGAATGATGAAAAAATTTTTCGCGCTTGCTCTTGTTGCGCCGTTGCTCATCTCCTGCTCCAGTTCGACCAAAAAAGGCGATACCTATAACGAAGCCTGGGTCAAGGATACCAACGGTTTTGATATTCTGATGGGGCAGTTTGCCCATAACATTGAGAATCTGTGGGGGTTCAAGGAAGTGTTGATCGCGGGTCCGAAGGACTACGTGAAGTACACTGACCAGTATCAGACCCGCAGCCACATCAACTTTGACGACGGTACGATCACCGTCGAAACCATTGCCGGAACAGAGCCCGCCGCGCACCTGCGTCGCGCGATCATCAAGACGCTGTTAATGGGCGACGATCCCGGCTCGGTCGACCTCTACTCCGACGTCGATGATATTCAGATCTCCAGAGAGCCGTTCCTGTATGGTCAGGTGGTCGATAATACCGGGCAACCCATTCGCTGGGAGGGACGCGCAACCAACTTCGCTGACTATCTGCTGAAAACGCGTCTTAAGAGTCGCAGTAACGGTCTGCGCATCATCTACAGCGTGACGATCAATCTGGTGCCGAACCACCTGGATAAACGTGCGCATAAATATGTTGGCATGGTTCGCCAGGCCTCACGCAAATACGGCGTCGATGAGTCGCTGATTCTGGCGATTATGCAAACCGAGTCCTCTTTCAACCCGTATGCGGTCAGCCGTTCCGACGCGCTGGGGCTGATGCAGGTAGTACAGCACACAGCCGGGAAGGACGTATTCCGTTCACAGGGGAAATCGGGCACGCCAGGCCGCAGTTTCCTGTTCGATCCTGCCAGCAACATTGATACCGGCACCGCTTATCTGGCGATGCTCAACAATGTCTATTTAGGCGGCATTGATAATCCGACATCGCGTCGTTACGCGGTGATCACCGCCTATAACGGCGGTGCAGGCAGCGTGCTGCGCGTTTTCTCTAACGATAAGGTTCAGGCGGCAAACATTATCAACAGTATGTCCCCGGGCGATGTGTACCAGACATTAACCACGCGGCATCCTTCTGCGGAATCGCGTCGCTATCTGTATAAGGTCAATGCCACCCAGAAATCCTACCGTCGGAAGTAATCTCGCCGTTCCCGCCCCCAATCGCACTGGGGCGGGAAGGCCGAAAAGTGTTAACTCCATCACTCTTTTGCTTTGCAATTAGAAATTGTTTGCAAATATTTGTCACAGGTAACAAAAAATACCCTTTCCTCATTGATAGAATCACATCATATTGCAACGGCAAATGTGCCTTTTAAAACATTCATCCGCTATATGGTGTGAGGAAATTAACATGAATCTTAAGCTGCAGCTGAAAGTCCTCTCCTTTCTGCAGTTCTGCCTGTGGGGAAGCTGGCTTACCACCCTCGGCTCATATATGTTTGTCACCCTTAAATTCGACGGTGCATCCATCGGTGCTGTGTATAGCTCGCTGGGGATTGCCGCCGTCTTTATGCCCACGCTGTTAGGGATTGTGGCCGACAAATGGTTGAGTGCGAAATGGGTATACGCCATTTGCCACGTCGTTGGCGCTGCAACATTGTTCATGGCTGCCGAAGTGACCACGCCAGGCGCCATGTTCTTTGTGATCTTGCTTAACTCGCTGGCCTATATGCCAACGTTAGGGTTGATCAACACCATATCCTACTACCGCCTGCAATCCGCAGGGATGGACATCGTCACCGACTTCCCGCCTATTCGTATCTGGGGCACCATCGGCTTTATTATGGCGATGTGGGGCGTAAGCTTCTCTGGCTTTGAACTGAGCCATATGCAGCTGTACATCGGCGCGGCGCTTTCCGTCCTTCTGGTACTGTTTACGCTTACGCTGCCGCACATTCCGGTTGCCAGACAGCAAAAGAACCAGAGCTGGACTTCAATGCTGGGGCTGGATGCTTTCGCGCTGTTCAAAAACAAACGCATGGCGATTTTCTTTATCTTCTCCATGATGCTGGGCGCCGAGCTGCAAATTACCAATATGTTCGGTAACACCTTCCTGCACAGCTTTGATAAAGATCCGCTGTTCGCCAGCAGCTTTATCGTGCAGCATGCCTCGGTCATGATGTCGATTTCGCAAATTTCCGAGACGCTGTTCATCCTGACCATTCCGTTCTTCTTAAGCCGCTACGGTATTAAGAACGTCATGCTGATCAGTATCGTGGCCTGGATGCTGCGCTTTGGCCTGTTCGCTTATGGCGACCCAACGCCGTTCGGTACCGTGCTGCTGGTTCTGTCGATGATTGTTTACGGCTGCGCCTTCGACTTCTTCAACATCTCCGGTTCGGTGTTTGTGGAAAAAGAGGTACGCCCTGAAATCCGCGCCAGTGCGCAGGGCATGTTCCTGATGATGACTAACGGCTTCGGTTGTATCCTTGGCGGCGTCGTGAGCGGTAAAGTGGTGGAACACTACACCCTGAACGGCATTACCGACTGGCAGACCGTGTGGCTGATTTTCGCAGGCTACTCTCTGGTTCTGGCCTTTGCGTTCGTGGCGCTGTTTAAATACAAACACGTTCGCGTTCCGACAGGCTCTCAACCCGTCGCGCACTAATCTTTACGCCGGATGGCGCTAATGCTTATCCGGCCTACAAGGGAGTCGCCCCGTAGGCCGGATAACGCGAACTTATTTCAGCACATAGCCATACAGCCGTTTAATCCCGTCGGCATCAGTCTCGCTGTAAACCCCTTGCAGTTCCGGTGAGAAACCGGGCAGCAAATTGACGCCCTCTTCCAGCGCCAGGAAGTAGCGCTGCACCGCCCCACCCCACACTTCGCCCGGCACGACACACAGCACACCCGGTGGATATGGCAGCGCGCCTTCTGCCGCGATACGCCCTTCAGCGTCACGAATACGCACTAACTCAACATCGCCGCGAATAAAAGCGCTATTGGAATCCTGCGGATTCATCGCCACCGCAGGCAGGCTCTCTTTGCGGAACATCGCTTTTTGCAGATCTTTCACGTCAAAACTGACGTACAGATCGTGCATCTCCTGGCATAACTGGCGCAGGGTGTAGTCGCGGTAACGTACCGGATATTTGTTAAAGATGGTCGGCAGCACATCCGCCAGCGGCGTGTCGTCTTCGATATGTTGTTCAAACTGGGCCAGCATCGCCACCAGTTGCGCCATTTTGGCTTCGCTTTCGGCAGGCGTCAGCAGGAACAAAATCGAGTTGAGATCGCATTTTTCCGGCACGATGCCGTTCTCACGCAGATAGTGCGCCAGAATGGTGGCCGGGATACCAAAGTCGGTATAGCGCCCGGTTTCAGCATCAATGCCCGGCGTGGTCAGCAGCAGTTTGCACGGGTCGACAAAATACTGATCCTCCGCATAGCCTGCAAAGCCATGCCATTTCGCCCCGGGTTCAAAGCTGAAGAAGCGTCGATCGCTGGCAATCAGTGCCGTTGGATGATCCTGCCACGGCTTACCGTCCACAAGCGGCGGAATGAATGGCTGAAGCAGTTTGCAGCGGGCAAGTATCGCCTTGCGCGCCTCGATGCCCAGCGCCACGCACTCTGCCCACAGGCGGCGACCGCTTTCCCCTTCATGGATTTTGGCATTGACATCCAGCGCAGCAAACAACGGGTAGAACGGACTGGTGGAAGCATGCAGCATAAAGGCGTTGTTCAGGCGCTTGTGCGGGCAAAAACGCGCCTGACCGCGAATGTGGTTGTCCTTTTTGTGAATCTGCGAGGTTTGCGAGAAACCAGCCTGCTGCTTGTGTACCGACTGCGTAACAAAAATCCCCGGATCGTTTTCGTTCAGCTCCAGCAGCAGCGGCGAACCGTCCGCCATCATCGGAATAAATTGCTCATACCCGACCCAGGCGGAGTCAAACAGGATGTAATCACACAGACTGCCGATTTTGTCGATAACCTGACGGGCGTTGTAGATCGTGCCGTCATACGTCCCCAGTTGAATGACGGCCAGACGAAACGGGCGCGGCCGATCGGCTTTCTGCGGGGCGACCTCACGGATCTGCTCACGCAGGTATGCCTCGTCGAAACAGTGCTCATCAATGCCACCGATAAAACCAAACGGGTTGCGCGCGGCTTCGAGATAGACCGGCGTGGCGCCCGCCTGAATCAACGCCCCGTGGTGGTTTGATTTATGGTTGTTACGATCGAACAGCACCAGATCGCCGCGCGTCAGCAGCGCGTTGGTCACAACTTTATTCGCCGCCGAGGTGCCATTCAGCACGAAATACGTTTTATCCGCATGAAAGACTTTCGCCGCAAACTTCTGCGCATGCTTGGCCGATCCCTCATGAATGAGCAGATCCCCCAGCTTTACGTCGGCGTTGCACATATCCGCCCGAAAGAGGTTTTCGCCGAAGAAGTCATAAAAATGCCGACCGGCCGGGTGCTTTCTGAAAAACTCACCGTGCTGATGGCCCGGGCAGGCAAAGGTGCTGTTACCCATATCGACATACTGGGTCAGCGTGTCATAAAACGGCGGCAGCAGATTCTCTTCATAACGGCAGGCGGCCGACTCCAGTTCCAGCCAGTCCTGCGCGTTGCCGCTTATCACCGCCTCAACACCGGCAGGCGCATCAACATGATCGTCAGAGAGAATAAACACCGGCAACTGAAAACCGGTGCGTTTAAGCAATGCCAGGATGCCGCTGCGACTATCCGCAACGGTAATGACGACTGCCGCGACATCAGTAAAGTCAGTGCCGTCCAGCGCCACCACATGGCGGTGGGTAGACAGGCGGGAGACCAGTTCACCACTGGCGGCAATATTCATTGATTTCATAAGCGCAAAAACCCGTTTCGGGAGAATAGAAGTCCCGGGCAAGGTAACATTACCCTGCCCCACGAAATGTTGGGTCAAACTGGTCACCAGCTCCGACCGCCAGACATCAGTAAAAGCAGACAGCCTCTGATCTTACTGTTGTCCCGCAGTGAGCGTGCGCTGCCCTCACCGCATGGTGAGAGAATGAAGGGAGATCAAAGAAAGGGGCAATCGTCGCGCAGAAAGGCGAAGTTGAAGGCGATGTAAGGGTAATATGGTCATCCCAGGCAGCCCCGTACAAACAGGAGAAAATTCGCGCAATCATGGCACCTTTCCCCTGGGGGCGCAAGATCAAATCCCGGACATACGCGCCATCGACAAACGCGCATAATGCGTGATATTCGGGGCATAATAATGCAATCAGATAAAACAAATAGCAGGAGCGACTGTGGTAATCGGGCCTTTTATTAACGCCAGCGCCGTTTTAGCTGGAGGCGTGCTTGGCGCGCTTCTCAGCCAGCGTTTACCGGAACGGATTCGTGTCTCAATGACCTCTATTTTCGGGCTGGCATCGCTGGGGATCGGTATTTTACTGGTCATAAAATGCGCTAACCTTCCGGTGATGGTTCTGGCGACAATCATCGGCGCGCTTATCGGCGAGTTTTGTTACCTGGAAAAAGGCATCAACACGGCGGTGACGAAAGCGCAGCAACTGATTAAGAAACCGGGGAAGAAAGCCGTCCACGACACCTTTATTCAGAACTATGTCGCCATTATTGTTCTTTTTTGCGCCAGCGGAACCGGCATTTTCGGCGCGATGCATGAAGGCATGACCGGCGACCCGAGCATTCTCATCGCAAAATCGTTTCTCGATTTCTTCACGGCCATGATCTTCGCCTGCTCGCTGGGAGTCGCCGTCGCCGTTATTTCCGCCCCCATGTTGGTTATCCAGCTATTGCTCGCCACCTGCGCAGCCTTAATTTTACCGCTCACCACCCCGGCGATGATGGCAGATTTCAGTGCCGTAGGCGGATTACTGCTGCTGGCGACCGGTCTACGTATTTGCGGAATCAAGATGTTTGCGGTGGTCAATATGCTCCCCGCCCTGCTCCTGGCGATGCCGCTTTCCGCCGCGTGGACCGCGTTTTTTGCCTGAAAATGCGTGCAATACCAACAATCTGGTGATAGATTGTGCAGTCTGCATGGATTTGAAGAAATTTCGTTGACGAAACGAAGCGAATCGGTTTTAATGCGCCCCGTTGCCCGGATAGCTCAGTCGGTAGAGCAGGGGATTGAAAATCCCCGTGTCCTTGGTTCGATTCCGAGTCCGGGCACCAAATTCATATCAACGGACCTCCACGGAGGTCCGTTTTTGCTATTCCTCTTCCTTTGGCTCATAACTGTCTTCCCCATGTTCACATGAACACCGCCGTTGCCTCTGACAGCGACAACAGCGTTTGCATTGGTCGATTCAAATTGTTAGCGACCCGGAGACAGCTTTGCACCATGCCAGAAACTGGCTCCTTGTTTTGAAACCTGCCTTTTTTCTAATATTCGATTGATGGGTATATACCGTTTTTCTGCTTATTCTTGTCATTAGACGAACTCCTGGCATGCTGTCAGAATATTTCATCAACCGAATGATACCGAGTTCCCTTAATGTTAATTCACTGATGAGCTGGCAGTATCGACATGTTTCATCAGATTTTCTTTGTAGCGTACATTTTAACGCCTCACGAATATCTGAAGTATTATCCTGCAACGATATAGTTCCGCAGGAAGATATTCCCCACGAACTAAGTGGTATAATCACAACATCATCAGATAACTGTCGGCAGTAACATGCAGTGATCAAATCAATATCTTGCACAAATAACATTCTTCTTTGTTCTGTTGCAGGAATAATGGATTTAACCAGTTCATTTAAGCCTGACAGCGCGAATTGATCTAATGGCGTTGTTATCATATTGAAAAAACCTATAGGCTGAAGGCCCCCTATGGGGCCTTTACTGATACGGCACACGAAAGTTAAAACTCATAGCGCATGCTAATACCGCCACCCGTGTCACGGTAATTATCGCTGCCGAAGCGGGAACTCACGCCAACCTGTACGCTCAGCTTCTCTATCAGGCTGGCTTCAACACCCAGCTTAGCTTCTCCAATGTCCTTACGGCCCTCGTCGTACAGCGTCACGTCATCCATTCTGACCCCACTTTTCTCACTGTTATGCAGCCAGTTCGCTGCCAGGTAAGGTTTCCAGACGCTCTCCTTACCGGAGCGATGTTCCATAAAGGCCTTCACGCCCAACCGGGACTGCGTATTATTTTCCCCCTTACCTGCTACTCGAGTTCCGTTGGTTTCACGGTGCTCATCCATCGTCACCCCGCTCCACACCACCTGTACCTGAGGCTGGATGAAGACATCATTATGTTTATCTCCCCACAGATGGAATGTATATCCGCCCTCAACTGAGGCCAGCAGGCCATCCGAGTCATACTTCTCTTTCGCAAGTCCTTTTCCCTGCACTTCGTTGTCATACCACGCATATTGCAGCCATGTGTCGATATACGCGCCAGTACGCTGATCTGCATTCCTGAACCAGGTTCCGTATAGCCCAACGCTGTAGCCGCTGACGTTTCCTTCTGAGCGATAACCCGTCAGGGAGGAGTCCGTGGTACTGTGGCTGCTGCCGTAGCCGGCCATCAAACCAGTCCGCCAGATGTCCGTGCCGGTGTAGGTGCCGCTGGCAATATCACCGCCCATCTGGATGACATAGCGATTCTCGTCCGTATTGAGTTGACCGCTGCTGTCCCGGCTGTCAAGGTGTCGCCCTTCCGTACGTATCCACATACTGGTCAGCTTCTTTTCACCAGTGAACGGATCGGTGTACATGCGGTCACCGCCACGGTCCTCAAGCCTGGTCATGAACATCTCATTTGCCGCTGCGAGGTTGGTCATGTAACTACCGGCCTCCGGGCGGGAGATGCTGGTATTCGGGAATACAGGTGGTGACGGTGGTTCTGTCGGATCAACCGGCCCTATTGGGTCCACAGGTTCTGTCGGATCAACCGGCTCTGTTGGGTCCACGGGTTCTGTCGGGTCAACCGGCTCTGTTGGGTCCACAGGTTCTGTCGGGTCAACCGGCTCTGTTGGGTCCACAGGTTCTGTGCTGCTGGTCAGGTACCAGTTATTACTGGTACCTCCATTGCCGCCCTGAACAAGGTTATAATCATAAGCGCCGGCAACAATACGACCGCGCTGGATAAATTGACCATCTGAATTACCATCAACGCGAATAATCTCAATGCCTTCGACAGTTTGAGCGCCTTGCCCACCCAGATTATTTACTGTTACGTAGCTGCTACCGTCTGTATCACCTGTGATATGCATACTATCTGTAATAGAAGCATCGCCTGCCAGCTGAGAATTAAAGACCAGAGTTCCTCCCTGACCATGATAATCACCATCGACAGTCAACGTAGTGCCAGCAGATGAAGCGGCTTCATTCATGTAAATGGTACCATCGTGATAGACAGTACCCACCGTTTGAGCATAACCATTTAGATCGAGAACACCATCTTTACCGATGTTAAAATCAGAACCAGCACTAAATGCGTTATCACTACCAGCGCGTAAATACCCACCATGAAGATTAGTGTTTCCTGTGTAGTCATTACCACCCTGTAAAGTCGTCGAACCACTCCAGATATTTACCGTCCCGTCACCTGTAATCTGGGAAAGAAATTTATAATCATCGCTGGTATGTGAGAAATTGATCATACCAGCTCCATTGCCAAACTTAATAACTCTGGAGTTAACGTAACCTGGGGCGCTGTTGTTACCTATATTCAACACACCGTTACTGCCTTGCTGATCCGCAATCAAAAACTCACTGGTAGTATTTATCTCACCACCATCTGAAACAGTCATTATTGCCGATCCAGATTGAGCAAGAGTCAGGGAGTTAGTACTCAGGGAAGAGTTTTGACCAGAAACATTTATTTCACCATGCCCCCCTAAGACGCCTGACAAAAGACGAAAAGATGTAACAATACCACCATTAGTAATATTAAGTACCCCATCACCTCCTGCCCGCTCACCGACTATCGCTATTGTCCCCAGCCCAAAAATATTGACTCTCGAGTTGTCAACATTAACAACCCCTTGCCCCATCGTGTAACCAATATATAAATAAGTGGTACTGACCTCAGAATTTCGGATATCCAGCTGCCCGGTCCCCCGATTGGCACCCACAAGGATCGCCTCAGTCGACAGACTGGACTCACTAAGAGTCCCATGACCGTTACCATACAGATAACCAATTAACAGATTTTTTGTATTAATTTCTGAAGATACTGCGTTAAGAAATCCAGTATATTCCGTACTCCCGCCGCCAACTGTAATTTCAGAGGCATCGACTGTTGCATTTAAAAGGGAGAGTCTTCCTGTCAAGCTCTCCCCTCCAAGGTCCGGTTCGGCAATGCCTACGCGAAGCGTGTTGGTGACGACGAGCTTCGCATCATTAACGGCAAGGTGATAGTTATTATCAATACTACTGACTGAGATATCATCAGTAATTATTGGAAAGTGTCCATTAGGACCATCTATATATACCTCATCATTTTCGCCAGGCAATATTCCGATATCCCAGTTTTGGCTATCTGACCAGTCACTGGTATTTCCTGTCCAATAGACAGGAGCAGCTTCTGCTCCTACAGACAACACAAAAGAGACAGCACAACTCAGATACTTCTTTTTCACAATTACTCTCACTCCAGACAAAAGAGACGACTATTGCTTGATAGTCATCAATCCGAAAAAAAATTACAGATAATTACTGCAACGACAGCTAAATCATAAATGAAAACATGTCTCATATAATCTGTAGCAATAATATTATAATCTCACACAACTGTTGGATTTAATTGCAGCAACATTTGACATTTTCACTTCTTAGTTATTAAGAACAGTTATAACTCCATTAGCTAACATGCTGTTTATTAAAACAGTAAAGCCCTTGATATCTCTGGGTCGCAACAAAGATTGCGGAGATGCTGGACATGACTGTTAAATTTCCTCCCTATTACTCCTGTGATATTTCGTAAAGTAGTCTATTTATGTGTAAAGCTAGCATGAACCAGATACAAAGCACTGTGGTAAAGTATCAAGCCAGTTTATTAACATCAGGATACAGGAATAATATAGCGATATTCAGTAAATCTGTTATGAGTTAAAAAACATTCCAGATCCCAATTACAGTTCCATCCGGTGAATAATTCCGACATACTTTGCATGTTAGCTGACAACGCTATATAGAAAGGGTTAACAAACATTCCCTCTGCATAAAAACAGGCTATTTTATTTGAGTGTAAGCAAAATTCAGCATTCTCCAGTCCAGCAATACCATCAGGTTGTTCTGCTAATCCAACAAAATATTTTATATCTACTTCTCTCTCGCTTCGCCATGAAGGTGAATATTGGGAAGTGGCATAATAATGCTCGGGTGTATATCCCAGATGTTGAAAGAATTTTTTCCTAAAACGCTTCCGCTGATTGAAGTGCGGTTTATCAAAATCAATAGCATCTACACTATAGTTAAAATATTGACCGTATAATCTGATACTGGCATTATCAATCATACTGATAGTTTTAATTTCACATGGAATCTTAAACACTTCGGCCTTTGCAATCGTGTTACTGACATTTAAAACTCCTTTTCTCCTGAAATCCTGGGGAGAAACCCCAAAAGTATTTTTAAAAGAACGTGAAAAGGCACTTATTGAATTAAATCTTAAAACCTCAGAAATATATCCAACACTGGCTCTGGTAAAACACAGAAATACGCCAGCCTTAAACATTCGTCGACCACGAACATATTTTGATAATGAATCACCGGTAGTATCTTTAAATATTTTTTGTAAGTAACTACTGCTATACCCGGATTTTTGACTAAGCAGTTCTATCGTTAACTCTTCGGAAAGGTGATCTTCGATCCACTGCAACAATGCATGCACATGTATTAAATAATTTACATTCATAATACCTCCCATCAGGCAATGAGGTGGCGTAATTATTAGTATAGCTCACTAATCCCCATTTTGATTTTCATTATATTGGTTCCCGATAACAGAGTTCATTAGCCCAGAAACAGATCTCTCAAGTTAGAAAACAAGGATGACAATGCAACCAAACATAGTAATTACATCCGGTTGCGTTCACTGATTAATATTAATGATCAAGATAAATATAATGCATCCAGCTTGTCATACGCAAAAGCACCTTACGCAATACGGAAACATGCGAGAAATGTTCCGAATATGCAGCTACCTGCGCAGAAACACCGTCGGGTAACACATCAATATATTCATTATGTTCAAGTTCAATAGTTACCATCACCCCATCCATTGCCGGTGTAACGGTTAGTGCCTGTAGTGTGCCCTCGGCCTGGTAAGCCCCTCCCGGCACAACAGGAAGAATACTCATTAATTTCCCTTCAAACACTTTTCCTGGCAGGGCGTTAAACACGACTTCAGCTTCGTCACCAGGTTTTAGACGCAACAATGAGTTCTGACGAAACTGCGCTACAACCTGTCGTTTCTGTTCCGGGATGAAGACCATCACGGGACGAAGCGGTAATGAAGACGCATATGTGCCGGGCTGAATCAACAACTGAGTGACGTATCCATTTCCAGGGGCCCGGACGATTGTTTGTGCAAGATTATATTTCGCTTCAGCAAGTTGCGCTCTCAGACTAACAATCTGGGACTGTTCGCCATTTACCTTACTGTCCAGTTGACTCTGAATCTGAGCCTGTTCGGCAACAGAAGCTTTTACTACTGCATCCTGAGACAGATAACTTTGTCGGGCATTGTCTATATCTCTTTCAGAAAAGGGATTTACCTTAGCCTGGCTCCCCTTCACATAGCGTTGATAATCTTTATAAAGACGGTCGCGTTCAACTGAGACTCGTATGGTATTTTCCTGAGCTTCAGACAACTGGGCCTTTAGTACCTCAACATTATGGATGGCCGTGACTAAATCTGCCTGTAAACGCTCGACGCGAGACTGATATTTATCAGGCTCAATTTTAAAAAGTACTTCTCCTTTTTTAATTAGTTGATTTGGTTTGTCAATGACTTCAATTACCCTTCCTGTAACCTGAGGGATCACAGGAACAGAAATCACTGCTTTTTGGGCGGTAAATGTATAGGGATGGTTATAGTTCATTAATAAAATAAGCCCACTAACCAGCCCTATACCGCCAAGAGCAGCTGACGAAAGTGTCCACTGATTTACTGGTATCCTGAATAATTTAAAAACTGTCCATGCCAGTGCAATATAGGTCAGTACAATAAGCAAATCCACAATTAAATCTCCGGTGATTCTTTATCTATTTTGTTATGTGTTTTATTTACCAATGTCTCCAGATCTGCAATACGTTTTGTTAATGCGTCTATATCAGGATTTCTTTCAGACTGAGCGGCATTCGCCTGCATGCCCCACCCACGTTCTGGTTGATAGAGCGTGGCCCAGATCCACAAAAAAGGCCAGATGATATGCAGTGTAAACAAGCTAACCCAGCCAGCTGTATGGATCGCGTCAGCATGAGGATGATTACGTTTTTTTGCAATAACATAAGGAATATCATGAATCATGATGACCCCATAAAAAATTATCAGGAATACAAAAAACAGCATTCCTAAAGAGAAATAGTTCAGGAACATACACCCTCACTGAATTATATTTTAAAAATGTAATTAACTACATTATTTCAAATAAATGGATTCTCAGTTTATAGCTAAGGTACTTATGATGGCGCTACAATGAAATAAAATATCCAGGGCCGTAGCCCTGTTCTTGTCTACAATAGAACCCAAAATTACAGGTTAAAAACAGCTGCATCGGAAGCCATTTTATCAATCACCGCTTTCAAATCATCAACTGTAAGTAACTGGTTACTGTTCGGAAGATCTTTACCCTGCCCCTTTCTCAGCACTTTAGCTACGGCATTTCCACTTTGTGAATCAATCAATTCACCTTCAAAGTAGAGTCTGGTTTCCTGAGTCCTGTATCCGCTAATTACCTGTGTTCCTGCCAGCACCATCGCTATCGGGATTACCTCATAAAACTGTAATCCCATATTACTGGTATCAACAGCAGTAATTGCCCCTCTGAAGATCAAGGTGCCAGGGCCTGGTTTATCAACCAGCATAAAGCGCTTTGCGGCGGCTGTTTTCATACTCTGATTAGTGTAATCCAGAATCCCCTGTAGAACAGCTTCACCTACCTGAGTTGATGAGCGAGGCTCAGGATAATAGACAACAGGTTCATAAATAATTTTGGAATAATTTTCCAGATGAGCATGAGAATCGATCCAGCGTATAACTGGCACACCGGTAGTAGAAACGGCTGGTTTCAAGGATGAATAATCCTTCAGGAACCCTGAATATTGCTCTGGTTTTACTCTGTCATTTGCACAACCAGTTAGTAATGATGTTACCACTATGGTGGTGGCAACATATTTCATACTCATTATAACCTCCATGAAAATAATCCTGTGTTGTGTGCTTCCCGGTTCAGACTGATTGAACAAATAAAAGAAGAATAGAAAACAGGCATAAATAATAATATATAAAGTTACATAACATAATTACTTTTTTGGGATACAGACACACAGCCCTGAGCCTTTAAAATTATGTATCATATTGATTTAAATGAAATAAATTCATATACACAGATGTTTTCATACCACAAATTCCCATACAAAAAAGTTGAAAATGTAAAATCGAACTTTTCAACATCAGGGAATATCTGATAGCTGGAGAATAATAACTCCCGATATCTCCTGGTAGCCATATCCCGGCTTAATGCCGGATAAATCAAATTCATCTACTCATCTTTTGACAGCGCATCCATTGCAGATGTGGCTGCACCAACGCCCGGCAGAGCCCCAGGTCCGCTACCGACCCGTCGATCACAGCAGTATGTCTGGTAGCCAATGACCACCTGAGTCATCACGATATAAATCCATCTCCCGTCTCGTTTAGGCTATTATCGTTAGTATATATTGTATTCAGAATGACAACTTTCAGGATGAATATGAGTAAGTTACGCACTGCAATTATCGTGGATGATCATCCCCTCGCGCGTCTGGCTATCCGTGGAGTGCTGGAGAAACAGCGCATTACTGTAATCAACGAATATGAAGACGGGACGACTGCGCTGGAAGCGTTAACAAAAACGGCTGCGGATATTGTTGTCGTGGATGTCGAGATCCCCGGAGTGAATGGCGTCGAACTGGTAGAAAAGCTCAGAGCACGGCAGTTCACCGGCGTGCTGATTGTCGTGTCCGCGAAAAACGATCGTTACTACAGCAAACGTTGCGCTCAGGTGGGCGCTAACGCTTTCATCAGTAAAAAACAGGATATGGAAAACATTCTGGCCGCCATTAATGCAGCGCAAAATGGTTATAGCTATTTTCCTTTTTTCCTTGAAGCCCCCTCAGTTGCGTTAACCGATGCACAACGCCTGGAATCCCTCTCGGCACAGGAGATGAAGGTGATGGGCTATATGCTTAATGGTCTTGATAATTCACAAATTGGCGATGCAATGCATATCAGCAGCAAAACGGTCAGCACCTATAAAACACGGTTAATGGAAAAGTTAGGCTGCAAATCATTAATTGAGCTGCTCTCATTTGCCCACCAAAATAAGCTGACCTGATGATGAATAAATGGCCCATATTCGTGCTCATTGTTTTATCGATTACCGGGTGTGGCGTTCATGCCCAGGATGAGCTACCCGTTGAGCTGGAGTTGTCGGGCTACAATTACATTACGCCGGTTCCTGTTTATCTGAGTGAGGATGACAAGCGCTGGCTGAAGCAGAAAAAAACGCTTAAGGTTGCGGTTTATCAACCAGAGCAATCGCCCCTCGTGCAGACCACGCTTACAGGACGTTACCGTGGGATGAATGCCGATTATCTTGCGCTGATTCAGCATTCACTCAACACCCACATCAGCGTGACGGCCTGGAAAAATCAGGAATCGGCAATTCATGCGCTGAAGGCGGGCGAAGTCGATATGGTATTGACCGGTCTGGAGAGTCGCCCTTTCGCCGAAGAAGGCATTCTGTCCTCGCAGCCGCTGGTACATTCCTGGCCAAATTTAGTGACGTCGTTAGCCAATGTCATGGTTCCCTTGCAGAGTGCGCAAAGCACCCGGGTCGCTACTGTGAATCACTATCCTGATGAGGGGTTTATTCAGCAGTCATTTCCTAACGCAGAGATCATTAATTACCCCACCTATCAGGAAGCGCTCAGTTCCGTCGCGCATGGGCAAAACGCCTGGTTTGTTGGCGACTCACTGACAACCAGCACCTGGCTATCGCAGGAATTTAGCCTCGCGTTGACGACGGTGAAATACTGGCCTGAACCACAGAAAAAAAGCGCCTTTTTATTTTTGCCAACGCAGGAACGTCTGCTGACAATTGTGAATAACACGCTCAGCGCCATCGATGAAAATGTGCATGGGCAAATAGCCCAGTCAATGATCGATAAAGGCAATCTGTCCTTTCTGTTAGAGCCGCTTAACCTGACCAACCGAGAGAAACAGTGGCTGAAAAGTCATAACACACTGCGTGTCATCATTAACCCGTGGTTTGCGCCTTACACCATGGTCGACAGTAACCAGGAAACGCGGGGCGTGGTGGGGGATATCCTGAATCTGATAGGTCTGCAAACCGGTATGCAGTTTGAAACCATTGTCGTCAAATCGAACGAAGAAATGGTTTCTGAAATGAAGAAAAACAACTGGCATATTGTGCAGGCCGCAACCTACGATTTAAGCCGTGAAAACGCGATCTCCTTTACCCATCCCTTTATTACCACCCAATTCGTCACCGTTGTCAGAAAAGAGAATACGCAGGAGACCACGCTACGGGCGGGGATGAGTGTGGCGATCGGCGCCGACCACGCGTTACTGGCAAAGCTTAAAGCCCAACACCCCGGCATTCAATGGAAAGAGGTGGAAAACTCCAGCGTAGCCTTGAATCTCGTGGCGACGGAAAAGGTGGACGCGGCCATTTCAAATCAGCTGACGGCCCGCTATATGAGCGAGCATTATTATCCCGATCAGCTCGCCTGGCTCCCGATTGCCGGTGAAGCGCCGGCGGCAATCAGTTTTGCCGTTCCCCGTTCCGAACCGGAACTTCGGCAGATCCTGGACAAAGCCCTGGATGATATTCCGCAAAAAGAGATTTTCCAGATCGTCAGTAAATGGATACGCCTGCCGGACGTCAAAATTGATACCTGGGAGTTGTATAACAGACCGTTCTATCTGGTGGCGATACTGGCGACGTTGCTGGTGGTGAGCAGCTTGCTGTGGGCCGTTTACCTGTCGCGGAAAGTCCGCCAAAGGAAGCGTTCTCAACGCTTACTGGAGGCGGAACGAAACAAGGCACAGCAAGCCAATGAAGAGAAGCGGGAGTTTCTTTCCCATATGAGCCACGAGATCCGAACGCCGGTCAGTGCAATTATGGGATTTCTGGAACTCTTACAGCTCTCCCCCGCTCGCTTCAGCCCTGAGGATAAAGCATCGGTGGATCAGGCTGCCCAGGCCTCGCGATCATTGTTAAAACTGATTGGCGAGATCCTCGATCTGGAAAAGATTGAATCAGGACTCTTAGACACCGTTCCGCAGTGGGTAAATGTTGATGCTCTGATAAAAGAAAAAATGACGCTGTTTAGCGCACTGGCGGCCCAAAAAGGGATCGACCTGCGTTATGACTCGCGGCTGGACCCGCAAGAGGCGATGCATCTGGACCCCCAGTTGCTGGGGCAGGTACTCACCAACCTCATTGGCAACGCGGTTAAATTTACGCAGCAAGGGTATGTCAGGATTTCGGCGACAAAGTCCAACGCGATGCTGGCGCTCTCGGTGAGCGACTCCGGTCCGGGTATTAGCACTGAAGAACAGAACCGTTTATTCACCGCCTTTAGTCAGGGGAAAGCGGGTAAGCATCATCGCGGTTCGGGCCTGGGGTTAGCGATCAGCCGGGCATTGATGACGCAAATGGGGGGAACCATCGCGCTGCAAAGCGAAATAAACCGTGGAACCACCCTGACGCTGAACCTGCCCGTGCAAACCTCGCGTGATATCACGCCGGTATCTATTGACGCGCCCCCGCCCCCTCCCGTTATTCAGGGGACGCTGCGGGTATTAATCGTTGACGATCATCCCTCCAGTCGACTGCTCCTGAAACGTCAGCTTGCAACGTCAGGTATTGTTGCGGATGAAGCCGAAAACGGCGAAGAGGCCTTACGACACCTTCAGCAACAGCATTATGATTTGCTTATTACCGACCTCAATATGCCCGCAATGGACGGCATTGAACTTACCCGTCAGGTACGGAAATTTAATCGCGACCTCACCATCTGGGGGTTGACCGCCTCAGCGCAAGAACATGAACGCGAACGCTGTCTTGCGGCAGGCATGAATGCCTGTATTTTCAAGCCGATTACGTTATCGCAAATCTCGCACTTCCTTTCAGGAATGTGTGAGACAGCCAATACGATGTTTGATATCGAAATGCTGGGTATGCTGGCGCAAGGCAACCGGGCGCTCATGCTTACAGCGTTAAAAGATGCGCAGCAGGAGAACCGCCGTGATTTAGTCGCCGCCCGACAAGCGGCGCATACTGAAGATTATCTGACCGTGAAGCGCCATATTCATCGCATTAACGGGACTGCCCAACTGCTGGGCGTTAAGGCATTGATGAAGGTAGCGCAGTCGATGGAAGACAAACTACCTGACGCCATTTCCGCCGCAGACCTTGCCACAGACCTTGATCGCATCGACGCCTTACTTGATGAATTAGATCAGGCTATCGCAACATTCATTCCATAACCTTCCTACACGCGTAGGCGGCGCCTGACAGAAAAATAAGGTGCCGCTGATGTTGTCCCGTTGTTAACCAGGTAAAATTAGCCTTGTTCTGACGGAATATATTTCGTTAATTAAACCTGGGATATTTCCTAAGAAAAATCCATTTTTACCGTCATTTCAAGTTTCAACTATCAAATGACATCAAACCATTAAACCACACCTATCAATAGTGATAGTGTTAAATTTCATCTTTATGGCACATAAATAGTTTTTTATTTCAATAAAGAAGGCAATCACTGGATCGTTGTTCTTTTGAAAGGGAACAAATAGAAGAAACGATCGTTTTTATGATTATATTCGAAATCCATTATTTTTGTGGTGTCATCTGATTTTATTTTCTGTAAATTTCACAAAGAAACATGAGGTGAATTTCTGGCGTTAAATAACCAAAGAGGGCATGCCAAAAAGGGAAGTTTTATGGATTTGTCAAACTCCGTTTTTTCTGATGATTATTTTTTTATCGTCGGTATCAGTACGCTGTTAACATCGGAGTTGATTGATGAAAATTACTACATAGTAGATGTTGAGACAACAAACCTCCTGCAGGTTAAAGAGCATTTTTTTGCAGACAGGAAGATTATTGCGTTTATAAGCAATGATCTTGACTACTATGCATTAAAACATCTACGGAGTATTACGTTTGTTGATAAGCGAAGCCGACTTAATGAAATTCTGTCCTGCCTGTTTGTCAATGATTCCCGATATATTTATCGGGTGAAGTACACGCTTTCAATGCGAGAAAGCGAAGTGCTCTCATGTATGCAAAAAGGGCTTGATGCGAATGAGATTGGTAAACAATTAGGTATGACGGTTAAGACATTTTATGCCCACCGGCGCAGTTTGGTTTTTAAACTTCAGGTCGGCAATCGTATATCTTTGTACCGAACTATCGCACGAGTAGAAAGTTATAAGCAGGACACCTGCGAACACAGCATTTCGTTAATCAGACAATGTCATTCGTCAGATAAGTATTTCACTGGAGGGAATTAGCACATTATTAATTAACATTTAAAGCATCAGTATATTATTTCTTAAATATTAACTTAACTAACTGGATCTTATATGAAAAAGATTGCACTGATTTCCGCGATTTTATCGCTCTCTGTATTTCAGGCGGCAAATGCTGCTGACGGCGTAATTAGTTTTACTGGCAGCATCACCGGTACGGCCTGTGTGGTGGATACCTCTGCGATTGCGCAGCCTGTCAACCTGGGGACTGTCGCGACAACCGCATTCTCAGGCGGTAGCGGAGCAACGGCGGCGGCGAAGCGTTTTAATATTGTGCTGAAATCCTGCCCGGCCAGCATTTCCAACGCCAGTATTCGTTTTGATGGCATCACCGACACGATTAACCCTTCTATTTTAGCACTGAGCAATGGGCAGACAGCGTCGAATGTTGGTGTCGCGATTTATGAGCAGGACAACTCAACGTTGATCCCCGTGGGTTCCGCATCCTCCAGCGTAGCGCTGGAAGAAGATGTTGATAACACACTGACTTACTTTGCCAAATATATGGCAACCGGCGCTGTTGGCGCGGGTACGGCAAACTCTTCAACCGCGTTTACCGTTATTTACCAGTAAAAGCAGGGCCCTTCGCGGCCCTGAGTAATTCACTCAGGATCTCTTCATGTTTCAGAAAATCTATAAAAAGATTGCCGTTGGTCTTTTGTTTATCTCCGCAACGGCAATAAGCGGTGTGGAAATAGGCGGCACCCGGCTTATTTATAACGGCAGTGGCAATCAGGCGGCAATCAGCGTTAACAATCCAGATAACAAGCCGTATTTAATTCAGTCATGGGTAAGCAAAAGTGAAAATGGCGACGACAGTGACAATGCATTCATCACCACACCGCCTTTGTTCAAATTAAATTCGCAGGCGCAGAATTCAGTACGCGTTATGTTATCAGGCGACACGCTCCCTACGGACAGAGAAAGTGTTTACTGGTTGAATATTAAAGCAATCCCTTCGTCATCACCGGATGCTAAAAATGAATTATTGATTGCGGTCAAAAGTAAAATGAAGCTGTTTTATCGTCCGGCAGGATTAAAAGGCGACCCTTCGCTTGCGTATCAGCAGCTAACGTTTTCAAGCGTAGGTGGAAAGTTAAGTGTGCATAACCCCTCGCCGTATAGCGTGTCGCTATACGACATCAAGGTGAATGGGAAACAACTAGCAAAACCTCCAATGGTTTTACCATTTCAAACGGTATCGCTACCTCAGTCGGCGGTAACGGGTGGTGAAGTATCGTGGCGTGCGATTAATGACTTCGGAGGCATTACGACTGAACATAAATTTAAAATGTAGGTTACAAAGCCATGTTTCATGTCAATGCAGTTTCGGGTTTTGCTAAATTAACTCGGTTATCCACACTTATTTATCTGTGTACGCATACTCCTGCTGTACTGGCTGGCGATTATTTCTCTCCAGATTTTATTGAAACCCGTGGAAATATCCCGCGTGATATTGATATTTCTCGTTTTAATGAAGCTGACGGGCAGGTACCTGGCGTCTATCACGTTGATGTCTATGTAAATGGAAATTATCTGGTATCACAGGATATTTCATTTATTGACAGTAAGAGTGGGTTAATACCGGTGTTGACTCGTGCAGATCTGGTGCAATGGGGCGTTAAGCGCAATGCACAACCTGAATGGATGCACATGGCAGATACCGCGAACGTTGAACACCTCAGCAAACTGCTTCCCGGCAGCCAGCTTATTTTCCAGTTTGACGGGATGCGCCTGGATCTCTCTGTACCGCAGGAGTATCTACAGCGCGATCCCCGGGGGTCGGTATCGCCTGAGCGGTGGGATGACGGACTGAATATGCTGTTCCTGAACTACAACTTCTCAGGCGCTAACACGCATGGCAGCGACAAGTCGAGTAACGACAGCTATTTGAACCTGCGTAGCGGTATTAACGTTGGGCCCTGGCGATTGCGTCATTACGCCACTTATAACAACAACGATGGCGCTGGTCACTGGAACACCCTTGGCACATCGCTGGAGCGTGACATTAAGGCTCTGAAAAGTCAGTTCAGCATAGGCGATGGTTATACGCAGGCCGGTGTGTTCGACAGCGTGAATTTTCGCGGCGCGCAGCTTTATTCAGATGACAGCATGATGCCGGAAAGCGTCCGTGGTTTTGCTCCCGTGGTACGCGGTATTGCACAAACCAACGCGCAGGTCACCATTCGTCAGGGTGGCAACGTTATCTGGCAATCTTATGTGCCGCCAGGCCCGTTCGCGATTGACGATCTGTACCCGACCACCGCCAGCGGCGATCTGGAAGTGGCGGTACGTGAGGCGGATGGATCGGTGCATCAGTTTATTCAGCCATTTTCCGCGGTGCCGGTGATGCAACGCGAAGGTCAGTTCAAATATGCGCTGGCAGCAGGGAAATATCGCGCGGCAAACAGCAAAGATAAAGAGCCGGAATTTCTACAGGGCACGCTGAGCTACGGTTTACCCTGGGATAGCACGATATATGGCGGCACGCTGGCATCCGCAGATTACTGGGCCGGAGCACTGGGGATCGGAAAAGGGTTCGGTGAATTCGGCTCGCTCTCTTTTGACGCCACTTTCGCCCGTACGCAACTGCCCGGCAAGACAGAAGAAGGCGTGTCGTTACGCGCGCAATACGCCAAAGACTTTGCTTCGACAGGCACCTCATTCAGTTTGATGGGCTATCGCTATTCCTCATCAGGTTTTCGTGATTTCCAGGAAGCGAACGGGGATGTGAATACCTTTCGAATGGGGAGCGACACAATACGTGAAGGCAACAGCTGGCGCTATGAACGGAACAAACGCAGCAAGGCGCAGGTGACGCTGAACCAGCGACTTGGCGACTGGGGAAATATAAACCTCTCCGCCTGGCAACAGGATTACTGGGGCGGCGACACCGAGCGCAGCGTTAACGTGGGTTACAACACCAGCATAAACAATATCAACTACGGCCTGAACTACAGCTATTCACGCGGCCCCTGGCACAATGAAAACGATCATATCGTCTCTCTGACGATGCAGATTCCGCTCTCACGTTTCCTGCCAGACAGCTGGATGACGGTATCCGGGAACAGCAACAAAAAAGGCGATACGACTTCGCAGGTGGGGTTATCCGGTTCAGCGCTGGAAGATAAAAACCTGAGCTGGAATGTGCAGCAGGGCTACAACAGCAAAGGCTCGGATGCGATGGGAAGCGCTTCCGTCAATTACAAAGGCCGTCATGGCGAGTATCAGCTTGGTTACAACTACTCTCGCGATAACCGCCAGATGTCGGTTGGGGCGATGGGCGGCATTGTGGTTCATCCTTACGGCGTCTCGGCCACGCAGCCTCTTGGCGAAACTATGGCACTGGTGAAAGCGGACAACGCAGCGGATGTAAAAGTGGCGAATAACAGCGGGATTTACACCGACAGCAGAGGTTTTGCCGTGGTGCCGTATGTCACGCCGTATCGGCAGAACAGTCTGTCATTGGATACCGCATCGCTGAACCCGCATACCGATGTGCTGAATGACACCTACACCGTTGTACCGACCAAAGGCGCGCTGGCGCTGGCTGATTACCCTACCGTCACCGGTTATAAGGTCATGCTTCAGTTCACCGGGAAAGAGATTCCGTTTGGCGCGACGACCCGTATTAAAAATCACGACAACATTCCAGAAGGAATGGTTGACGATCGCAAACGCGTCTGGCTCAACGGCGTACCGGAAAACGGAACCGTGATCGTTAACTGGGCCGAGGGAAGTTGTCAGGCAACGTATCAGATAACGCAGATCGCTGACAAACCGCAAACAGTCATCGCGCAATGCCACTGATCTGGAGAGAAAGAAAAATGTATCGAATTTTAATCAGCTTAATTTTTACCTCGCTGGGATTATTTTCACACACCGCCCTGGCGTGGAACTGCACTACGGTTACGTCAACAACAACGATCTCACCGCAGAATGTAACTATCTCGCGGGATCTCCCTGTAGGCTCAATAATAGGAACACAGGTTATTACACCGACAATTAATGCCTTTAACTGTTGGGACTCCGCTGAGGGCGTTATATCCAGGCAGATTTTTGGTATCAGAGCCATTGGCACATTCGATTCGTCACTCAACGGGCGTCAGATATATAAAACGAACATTAGCGGCGTGGGGTATTCCCTGTCCGCCGCAACGACAAAATGTGCCGCAGGCATCGTGACCGTTACGGGAAGCAATACCATACGGGGAGACATAAATACCGCTAAGCTCTGTGAAAATATGGCGGGGATGGTGAACAGCAATTTGGATGGCGTGGTTATCGTGACGTTTTATAAGACGGCAGCCGAAACCGGGTCTGGAACCATAACGGCAAGAACCGTGGGATCGCTGGTTATGTTAAATAACGCGCTGCTGTGGCATTCACCCGAATCTTCCGTCAATATCAATGCGTTCACGGTTACCACGCCAGCCTGTAATCTACAAACGACGTTTATCCCCGTGAATATGCAGGACGTGGATAAACAAGCCTTTAATGGCAAAGGCACCACGCCGGGAGACGCACACACAAAGTCTTTCGATCTGCCGATGGTTTGTAACGCCGGAACAAAGGTCAGCGTTAAGATGGAAGGCGATATTTTTGATGCGAGCAAAGGCGTGCTGAAAACCATTGGCGGAAATAATGCCGCCACGGGCGTGGGGATCCAATTACTTTATAACAATCAGCCGATGGCGCTGGGTTCAGATGTCGCCGTTGGCACCTCATCCTCCGGCGGCGGATTCACGGTACCGCTGAAAGCGCGTTATTACCAGACCGGAGACACCATCACGACCGGTGCAGCGAATGGCGTTTTGTCATTTACCATGACATACCAATAAGACAGTGAGGGGGCGGCAAGACCGAAGCTGAACCACGTCCCCTCGCCATTTATTTTACCGGTTTTCCGTGGCGGTCGCAGGATTACGCAATTGCCCTATCAGCCGCTGCATGTTGTCCTCACAGGAAATCCCGTCAGGCCGGTTTGCAATACTGGCGATCAGACTCAGCAACTCGCTCTTGCTCTCTTCAAGCTGCTTCTGCATGAGTTCAATCTCCGCGATACGCTTCTCCAGGGATTGTATCAACCCCTCGTGATCCCACTTTTTCTGCTCCTGCGGTAAAAAGCAGCGGATCTGCCCAAGTGAAAAACCGGCACGCTGAGCGTTATCAATAATCTTCAGCAGATTCGCCACCTCCGCCGAATAATTACGATACCCGTTGCTCTGACGCTGAGGAGGACTGATCAGCCCTTCTGCTTCGTAAAACCGAATACGGGAGGGCGTAAGCCCCGTTACTTTTGCCAGTTCACCAATCTTCATACCGTTTACAGACCTCTCTTGACCTTAAAGTTAACTTTAAACTTATACTCTCTAAACGGTCAACAGAAGATCGTTGCCGGACGCGCGCGCAGACCCTGACGTTTCTCCTTTTTCCGGGAGCCAACGTCCTGGCGCTACGTGCAAGACAAGTCTCTCCCTTTAACAACTTACTGAACCGGAGAAACGATATGGGTTACGTAACAACCAGCGATGGCGTTGATATTTTCTATAAGGACTGGGGACCGAAAGAGGGAAAAGTGATCTTCTTCCACCACGGCTGGCCGCTCTCCAGCGACGACTGGGATGCTCAAATGCTGTTTTTCGTGGACAAGGGGTTCAGGGTCGTCGCGCACGACAGGCGTGGTCATGGACGTTCCAGCCAGGTGTGGGACGGTCATGACATGGATCATTATGCCGATGACGTTGCCGCAGTCGTTAAGCATTTAGGCGTCCAGGGCGCAATGCACGTCGGGCATTCAACCGGCGGTGGCGAGGTCGTGCGCTATATCGTGCGTCACGGCGAAGATAACGTCTCCAGGGCCGTGCTGATCAGCGCAGTTCCGCCATTGATGGTAAAAACCGACAGCAATCCGCAGGGTACGCCCCGGTCGGTGTTTGACGACTTCCAGGCGCAGCTGGCCGCCAGTCGGGCGCAGTTCTATTACGATATCCCTGCGGGTCCTTTCTATGGCTACAACCGTCCGGGTTCCAGTCCGTCTGAAGCGGTCATCTGGAACTGGTGGCGTCAGGGAATGATGGGGGGAGCCAAAGCGCACTACGACGGTATCGTCGCGTTCTCGCAGACGGATTTCACGGAAGATCTCAAGCGCATCACTATCCCGGTTCTGGTTATCCACGGCGATGACGATCAGGTCGTTCCCTACCATGATTCCGGCGTACTTTCAGCCGGGCTGCTCAAAAACGGTACGCTGAATACGTACAAGGGAGCCCCGCACGGCATCCCCACCACGCATGCAGATCGGGTCAACGCCGACCTGCTGGCCTTTGTGAATAGCTGATATACCAACCACGACGGATGAGCTGGCAAGTCAATTAGCAAAAAAAGGGGTCGCGGGCGGCTGCATTCCAGTTTAAAACATACGAACCTATGTTGAGGAGTCTGACCATGCTGGATCACCGCCCGAACTCACAGGATGATCGCCTGCGGCAGGACACCGCATCGCTGCGCCACGAAATTACCGCAAAAGTCAGAACATATACCGAACATCAGGAGCGGGTCGTTTGCCCGTTCCCCGGTCTGAGCGTTGCTGAACTCCACGGCCCAATGCCGCCGCTTTCTTATATTTACCAGCCCAGCGTGTCGCTGATCCTCCAGGGAGAAAAGCGCGTCACGTTAGGCGATACGGCCTATGTGTACAACGAATCCCGCTTTCTTCTGACGGCGGTCAATCTGCCAACCGTCGCCGAAGTGATGCAGGCCAGCGCCGAGCGTCCTTTTATATCGCTGTTGCTGGAACTGGATTTATCTGTTGCGCGCGAAGTATTGGTTGATATGGAACAGCACGGCAATGACGTGGGATTCGCAGGCGAAGGACTCTCGCTCAGCCATGCCGACCGTTTTTTGTTTGACGCCATACTGCGCTACATCACGCTCGCAGAACGCCCGCAGGATAAAGGGTATATCGGCAACCTGATTCAGCGGGAAATTCTGTATCGTATTTTAACCAGCCCGGCAGGTATGACGCTGCGGGAAACCGTACTGACGGGATCGAGCAGCCAGAGGATATCTTCCGCAATCAACTGGTTACGCACGCACTATTCCCAACCATTAAAAATGGAGGATCTGGCCGGGATTGCAGGAATGGGCGTTTCGACGCTGCATCACCACTTTCGTCGCATGACCAACATGAGCCCGTTGCAGTATCAGAAGCAATTACGGCTCCATGAAGCCAGACGCCTGTTGTTGTCAGATAATGTGGATGCCTCGACAGCGGCCATCAGAGTGGGTTATGAAAGCGTCAGTCAGTTTCACAGGGAGTACAAACGCTTGTTCGGCATCACGCCAATCGGCGATAAAGTGCAGTCGCTGAAAGGCGCAGAACGCGTCCGGGAAGTGGGAACGCTAACCGGGATACCGCACTGATACACGCATATCGGACAGCAAAACAGCCGATCCGATATGCGTTGCTTACCGTCAGTTCGACAGTGAAGCCATATCAATCACAAAGCGGTATTTCACATCACCCCGCTCCATACGCTCAAAAGCCTGATTAATCTGCTGGATATCGATGATCTCACACTCCGGGTACACACCTTTACGGGCACAGAAATCCAGCATCTCCTGCGTTTGTGCAATTCCGCCAGACGGTGAACCCGTGATGCGACGACGCCCCAGAATCAGCGGCAAGGTGCTGAACCCTTCCATATTCCCCAGATTACCGACAATAACCAGCGCCCCTTCCACATCAAGTAGCTGAACGTAGGGCGAAACATCATGGCGCGTCGGGATGGTGTCAATAATCACATCAAAAGAGGACGCCGCGTTATTCATCGCCTCTGCGGAGGTCGAGAGCAGAACGTGTTCGGCGCCCAGCTCATGCGCCTCTTTCGCTTTTGACTCACTGCGGGTGATAACCGTCACCTCTGCGCCCAAAGCGGCCGCCAGACGAACCGCAAGGTGCCCCAGGCCACCGATGCCAATCACCCCTACGCGCGAGCCGGGGCCAACGTTCCAGGTCCGCAGCGGCGAGTAAACGGTGATGCCCGCGCAAAGCAACGGCGCCGCTCTGGCCGGATCAAGGCCTTCCGGCAGATTCAGGACAAACTCCTCGCGAACCACGATATGTTTCGAGTAACCGCCGTAAGTGACGTCTCCTGAGATGCGGTCACGCCCGTTATAGGTCACCGTCGGAAACTCACGGCACATTTGCTCTTCGTGCCTGCGGCACTGATCGCACTCCTGACAGCTATCGACAAGGGTTCCGACCGCCACCTGTTGCCCGACCTGATAACGCGTCACTTTACTGCCGACATCAATCACCCGGCCAATAATTTCGTGTCCGGGAATACAGGGGTAAATCGTCGCGCCCCACTCTTTCCAGTCGTCACGGGTTTGATGCAGATCGCTGTGACAGACGCCTGACCACAGGATTTCGATCGCCACATCATTGGCACGCAATGCACGTCGTTCAAACGTAAAAGGGGCCAGTGGCGTAGTCGCGTTTAATGCAGCATAACCGATGGTTTTCATAGCAGCTCCAGTTGTTTGTTTTCCACCTGAAACTGTAGCGGTTTGATGAATGGCAGAGTGAGCCTAATCCTGCCGGATGATTGCCTGATACTCCCGACAGAACGTCTGTCACGAATCTCCGGGCATTGAATGGCCAGGGCGGACGCTGGCGCATCACGCCCCGGGCTCTTTTTCAGAAGAGGCTATTCCCCTTTTTCCACAATTAACGGCTCGATATCGCTTTCTTTTTTGATAACCAGCGAATCATCGCCACGCAGGCACGTACCGCCATAGTTGCCGCCAACGGTGAAAGTGCAGACCTGAATATACTTCCCGGCCACGTTTGGCAGGCACCACAACTGCTGGTAAATGTTTTTCTGCGCGGCAAATTTCCCACTGGTTTTATCGAGTAACTCTTCCTGATGGCTCACCAGATCGATATTGCTGCCGCAGCGCCCGGCGATCGGTTTCACCGCATAACCGGTGCGCGCCAGTTCGTCATTAACCGTGAAATCGGTATCCAGCAAATAGCGGTGATGCGGGAAGAGCGACCACAGGATAGGCAAAATAGCCTTATTGCCGGGGATCACCGTCCACAGCGGTTCAAACACCAGCACTTCCGGTCGCAATAGCACATCAATCAACCGCACTTCATTTTCAGGATGGCCGGTACGAATCGGCACGGCGGCGTATTCCGTCTCGCTGACTTCACGCACCTGTTCAATTGCGGTTTCCCACGCCCAGGTTTTCCAGACGCAGTTCACCAGGCGGCCATCGCCGTCAATCAGCTGACCGGCATCATCCCAACGCAGCGCATCCAGTCCCCGGAGAATTTTGCTTTCAAACCCGGCCTGGCGCAGCGCCTGCTGCATAAACTGGGCGTGATAGTTCTCCTCAATGTCCTTATCCTGCATGATGTGGACGAAAGGACGCGCGAGGCTGTGTTTCCATGCGCCCGCCAGTTCGTTGATCAACCCTTCCGCCGGATTATGTCCCTTCCCGGTGTAGCCCTTTTCGGCCCAGCGTTCGAGGATCAGCCCCGCTTCGGTATGGCATGATGCGGAATCGGCGTTGTACTCGTACACCTTCAGGCCGCGTTCATCCATACAGAAATCCATACGACCGGTGATCATATGGTGGCGACGACGCTGCCAGGAGAGGCGCAAACGCGGCCAGAGGATTTTCGGAATGTCGAACAGCGCCAGCAGGTTATCGTCTTTCAGCACCTTGTCGGTGGCATGCAGGTACATCAGATGCAGCTCGTTGGTGGCTTTAATCAGCTCCTGCTCGGCGCTTTCCGTAATGGTGAAATACTGATGCGGGTCCTGATTAATCACATGTCCGTTCGCCAGCACATAGGCTTTTTGCAGCGGGTCCCGCTCATCCAGCCATTTGCCGTCAAACTGCCCTTTCTCTTCCAGCCGCGCGCCGCGAATCTTCAGTGAATCGTTGGCGATGTCTGGTTGAGGCAGGCTGTACTGCGTGTCCTCGGTCTGAATCATCCAGCCGAGGATCGTGGTGTCGTCAAAGGTATCGCGCAGGGTATAGCAGCCGTTTTCCACCACCATATCCAGCTCGCGGGTCCACTGTTGCCCTGGGGGCAGCGGCGTGTGGATCACATTCTGTTCGGCGATACGGATCTTGTTGTCCAGCAACTGGGTAATGATCGCCACATGGCCGGTATCTTTAAACTCGCCGCCGTTTTGCCAGATAAGCAGCGCGCCAGCGACCGGCGCGCGGGGCGAACCATTGGGGAACGCCTGTAACGGCAGGATGTTGTCGTTCACCACTTCGCGCAGGAAACGCAGCGAGAAGATCTCCCACGCCATGCCGACATCCGTGAACACAACCCCATAATTGAGAAAGAGAAAGCGGCGGGCGAACTCAACGCACTGCCATTTATGGCCCATATACTCGTTGCCGATGTAGCTGCGAAACGCGGCATCATCGCTGTATTCCCGTGGGTCGAGGGAGCTGTAATCTGAAGAGTAGATTGCTACGCCACCGGGGGCGTAGCCCAATAATGTCCCGAACGGGGCATCCTGACGGGTCGTTCCTTTGCTCATGCACCTTACCTCAAAACAATACAGCCTGAGCAGTATGGCGTGAATTTTTCGCTCTGCTTGCCTGCTCAATAACACTAACCGGACAGAGGTCGATTCATCATACACCTCTACCCGGCCAGACGGCGCACAGAGACAAAAAATTCATAGCGGGAACGATGCTTTATTGATAACCACCGGCACGCTCTTATAGGCTGGCGTCAGGCTTTCGCTATCGACTGCATCCAGAGACAACAGCACATTCGCTTCCGGCAGATAGGCGCCAATCGATCCTGCCGCCATGTTGTAGATCACGACCGTCAGCCCGCACATCGCGCGATCCTCACAAGGGCGGCCATGATCGTCCAGCGCCTGAATGGTCACCACATCGCCCTGCGCCAGCCCGCGCGCCCTGGCTTCCGCCGCATTTAAAAACACGACGTCACGGCGGCCAGTAATACCGCGATAACGGTCATTCAGGCCATAAATGGTGGTGTTGTACTGATCGTGGCTGCGCAGCGTTGCCAGCACCAGCGCATCAGCGGGTTGCTGCTGACGCTCAACGGCGCGCTGCTGGCTAACGACAAAGTTGGCTTTGCCATTCCCGGTATGCCACTCACGGCGCGAGGCAGGCGTGTCCATGCGAAATCCGCCCGGCGTGGCAATGCGGGCATTGTAGTCATGAAACGCCGGAATAACGGCTTCAATGGCGTCGCGGATCAGAGCATAGTTTTCCACCATCTCTTCCCAGTTCACCGGCGAGCGCGTAAGCGTGGCGCGTGCCATTCCCGCCACAATCGCAGGTTCCGATTTCAGCCACGGCGAAGCCGGTTTCAGAGAGCCGCAGGAGGCGTGCACCATCGACATCGAATCTTCGACGGTGACGGACTGAATCCCCGTCGCCTGAAGGTCGCGCTCCGTTCTGCCCAACGCGGGCAGCAGATAGTTATGCTTCGCCAGCAGCAGGTGCGAGCGGTTCAGTTTGGTTGCCACATGCACCTGCATATCCAGCTTTTGCATCGCCGCAAACGTCCGCTGCGGCTGCGGCATCGCCACGGCCAGATTGCCGCCCATGCAGATTAACGCCTTAGCCTCGCCCCGCTCTATCGCCCGAATGCTCTCCACGCTGGCGCGGCCGTGTTGACGAGGAACGGTAATGGCAAAACGCGCTTCAAGGCGTTGCAGGAAGGCGTCCGACGCCGCTTCGTTAATCCCAACCGAACGGTCGCCCTGCACATTGGAATGCCCACGCAACGGGCAGATACCCGCGCCCGGCTTTCCGATATTGCCTTTCAGCAACAGCAGGTTAACCAGCTGCTGCACATTCCCGGTGCCGTTTTTATGCTGGGTGATCCCCAGGCCGTAGCAAATGATGGTGGCGCGCGATTTATTGTAGCTGTGCGCTAAATCTTCCATCTGGCTGCGCGTCAGACCTGAATCCGCTTCCAGTTCCGCCCAGTGGCACTGGCGCAGGTCATCATACAGCGCCTGATAACCGGCGGTATGCGCAGCAATAAACTCATGATCGAGGCAAGGCTGCTGGTTTAGCAGCACCCGCGCCTCATCCATTTCAATCAGCGCCTTCATCATGCCTTTGAGCAGCGACGCATCGCCGCCCATTTTCACCTGGTAGTAGCTGCTGCTGAGTTCGGTCGCCTGGCCGGTGAGCATCTCTTTAGGGCTTTGCGGGAAGCTAAAGCGTTCAAGGCCTCGCTCCGCCAGCGGATTGATAGCGATAATTTTGGTGCCGCGCTTTGCCACATCGCGCAGCGTGGTCAGCATACGAGGATGGTTGGTTCCCGGATTATGCCCGATGCAAATCACCAGATCGCAGTGGTCAAAATCCGCCAGTTCAACGGTGCCTTTCCCCAGACCAATAGCGCGCGTCAGCCCTGCGCTGGTCGGGCCGTGGCACATATTGGAACAGTCCGGGAAGTTGTTGCTGCCGTATTCGCGGGCAAACAGCTGATACAGGAACGCCGCTTCATTCGAGGTTCTGCCGGAGGTATAAAACTCTACCTGTTCCGGGGAATCGTAGCTGCGCAGGCGTTCGCCGATTTCCTGAAACGCGATGTCCCATTCCACGGCTTGCCAGGTATCGGTTACGGCATCATATTTCATCGGGTGCGTCAGGCGGCCAATATTTTCCAGCTCGTAATCACTGTACTGCCATAAGGTGGACACCGGATGACGACGGAAAAACGCCGGTGAGGCTTTCTTGCTGGTGGTTTCCCAGGAGACCGCTTTGACGCCATTCTCACAAAGTTCCATCGGCGCCCGATGGCCAGGGTCAGGCCATGCGCAGCCAGGGCAGTCAAAGCCTTTGACCTGATTCATTTTGAACATCGCGATAATATCGCGCGTGACGGCCTTTTGGGAAAACACCGACGCAGAGACCGCTTTCACAGCTCCCCAGCCGCCCGCCGGGCCCTGATAACCGCTTACTCCTGGAACACCATTTTTCATTGTTACTGCTTATTCACTGCCAATTTTTAATGGCGAGTACGGTAACAATTTCCGTCTGATATTGATTTCCTCTTGATGGAGTACAGGCGGGCTACAATTAACGAGTTATATTGTGTTCCCCTTCCAGCGAAAAAACCGGCGCTTAATGTCCCAATCTGTTAAACCGCATGGCCTCCGACTGCTACACTGCTTCAACACACCAACCCAGAAGGCAGGTCAACATGTCAGAGAATACTTATCAACCCGCGAAAGTATGGACGTGGGATAAATCCGCAGGCGGCGGCGCATTCGCCAATATCAACCGTCCCGTTTCTGGCCCGACTCACGACAAGACGTTGCCCGTCGGCAAGCATCCGCTACAGCTCTACTCCCTGGGAACGCCAAACGGCCAGAAAGTGACCATCATGCTGGAGGAGTTGCTGGCGCAGGGCGTGACGGGCGCAGAGTATGACGCCTGGCTGATTCGCATTGGCGACGGCGATCAGTTCTCCAGCGGTTTTGTCGATGTGAACCCAAACTCAAAAATCCCGGCGCTGCGCGACCACTCGCAAAACCCGCCGCTGCGTGTCTTTGAGTCCGGCGCAATCCTGCTCTACCTGGCGGAAAAATTTGGTTATTTCCTGCCGCAGGATCTCGCTAAACGTACCGAAACCCTGAACTGGTTGTTCTGGCTCCAGGGGGCGGCGCCGTTCCTCGGCGGCGGCTTTGGTCACTTCTACAACTACGCGCCGGTGAAAATAGAGTACGCGATCAACCGTTTTACGATGGAAGCCAAGCGTCTGCTGGACGTGCTGGATAAGCAGCTGGCGCGTCATCCGTATGTGGCGGGCGATGAGTACACCATTGCCGATATGGCTATCTGGCCGTGGTTTGGCAATGTCGTGCTCGGCAACGTGTATGACGCCGCAGAATTTCTGGATGCGGGAAGCTATAAGCACGTACAGCGCTGGGCGAAAGAGATTGCGGAACGTCCGGCGGTCAAACGCGGGCGCATTGTGAACCGCACCAACGGGCCGCTCAACGAGCAGCTTCATGAGCGTCACGACGCCAGCGACTTCGACACACAAACCGAAGATAAGCGTCAGAGCTAAACCGTGATGCCGGATGAGATTTTAATGTCGCCATCAGGCGTTATATTGCCTGATGGCGCTCCGCTTATCAGGCCCACGGGTTTGTGATAGTCGGCGTTTAATTAAACCCATGTTGCATGAGAATCAGTCCTGCCGGAGTGGAAAGCAGAAATTCGGCAAGCGGTTTTCCGCGCGCCGTCAGACAGGCAAACGCGTACTCAGCGATCGGATTATACGGTTCAGGAATATCAACCACGCGCAGGGTACTGATTTGCCGCAGTCTGGGGGCATAGCTGGCATAACCAATAAAAACATCCGTGTGATCGTGGTCGATTAACCATTGCGCCGCCAGCGCTCCGGCGGGAAGCGGCAAAGAATCCCGGCCGCCGACCAGCGCCACAGCACGCGAGCGGATCGCCTCGCCGACGGCTCCCATTCGCGAAAAAAGCTGTTGCGTGTAATCACCGGAAGGATCGCAGCCCGGCGTTGATGTGCCAATTCGCAGATCCTCGCGCATCAGCAACGACCGCCAGTTGTCGCCCTCCCGCATAGCGTCAGCACGCACGGTCAGGCAGAGGCGATTCAGCGCAAAGGACGAAACCGACAGCGCCCGCCCGCTCGCCAGCAGCGCCTGCGGATGCGCCACATTAGCCGAGGCGAAAAAGTCGCACGGCTCACCGGCTTCAATCCGTTCACGCAGCAATCCCGCCGGGCCGAAATCACAGCGGATCGTCTCTGCCTGAAAACAGGCCATTAGCGGTTGCCAGACGGCACGCAGACTGCCTGCGGCAAGGATTTTCATCAGTCAACGCCCTGATAGTCAGTGCGATAAAAACGCTGATACCAGTCATTGGCGACCTTGCGCATATCAATATCCTGGAATTTCTGCGGATAGAGTTTTTTCGCCATCCACAGCTCGCCAATGCCCATCGCTTCCGGCATCGGATAGCCCCAGGCCTTCGCGTAGTCCGGCATCAGATAGACGCGATGATTTTTCACCGCATCAATCACCTGCCACTGCGGGCTTTGCAGGATCTCATCCACCACTTTCGGATAGCGATCCTGAACAAAAATCACCTGCGGATTCCAGGCGATAACCTGTTCCATCGCGACCTGCTTAAAGCCTTTGATGGTCGATGCCGCCACATTCAACGCCCCCGCGTGCGCCATCATCAGGCCAGTATATTTACCGGAGCCGTAGGTGGTCAGTTCCGGGTTCGCCATATAGGCGCGAACGCGTTGATCTTCCGGGATGTTTTTCAGGCGATCGCTCACCATCTTGCGCCCCTCATCCGTTGCGGCAATCAGCGCTTTTGCTTCGTCAGGTTTATTGACGATATCGCCGATCAGCGTGATCCCTTCACGCAGCCCTTGATCGTAAGCCTGCTCTTCATCCGTCATTGTCGGGTTCATTTTAGCCTGTTCGCCCGCCGCATCATGGCGCAGAGAAATCGCCACCACCGAAATACCCAGGCTGCTGATTTTGTCGATCATTTCCTGCGGCGCATAGTTAGTGACAAACACCACCTGTGGATGCAGCGCGACCAGTTTTTCCGCATCAACGTGGGTTAAATCACCCAACGCGGCTTTCGTTGTCAGCTCCGGCGCCAGGCGGGCATAACCGTCGCCAAGCTGTTGTTTCCAGTTCGCCATCACGCCAACAATTTTGTCGGTGGCGTTCATCTGCACCAGCAAATTCAGCGTCTGATGCTGGAGTACCACCACGCGATCCACCGTATCCGGGACGGTAACCTGGCGACCAATCTGATCGGTAAACGTACGCTCGGCCTGAGCCATAAACGGCAGGGAAAAAAGCAACGCCAGCAGGGAGAGCTGGCGTAAGGATTTAAACATGGGAGATGTCCTCACAATCGATATATATATTAGTATACAACGATTGCAAGGCCGCTTGATAGATTGCCTTCAGGGATTATCAGGCGCTGGTAACGTCATACTCCATTCGGCGTAGCGCGTCTAATGTGGCTTTGGCTTCCTCTTCATCAATGATGCTCATGGCAAATCCCACATGCACCAACACCCACTGCCCCACCAGCGTTGCAGGGCTGTCTTCGCAGATCAGGGCAATATTCACATCACGCTTGATGCCGCACACTTCAACCTGCGCAAGCTGGTGAATATCTTCACCAACGGACAGAACCTGCCCCGGGACTCCAATACACATAGTTAACCACCTGGACGTTATTCCACTTCAATACTTTTCACTTTCAGCGAGTCGCCGGTATCCACCCGCAGGCGATCGCCCTGACAGTGTGGGCACTGCGCGTCATGCTGCGTGATTTCAACCGCCTGGCTGCAATCCCAGCACCACGCCTGAGCGGGTTTATAGTCGATGTGCAACGCACACCCCTGCGCGAGCGTACCCTGGCAAACGATATCAAAGCTGAAGCGCACGGCGCTCTCTTCAACGCATGAGAGTGCGCCAATTTCCAGCCATACGCCGGTAACTCGCGTCACGCCATGCTGTTCCGCCTGCTGCTGGATAATCTCAACCGCGCTCTGGCACAGGGACAGCTCATGCATGCTCGCCGCTCCGGCGTCCAAACAGCAGAGCACGACGCCCTGCCAGCTGCGGTGCATCGGGATCGCTGACCGGCAGCGACAGCAGCATCCGCGCGCAATCGTCCGCCAGACGCATCCCCTCCTGCGCCGACATACCGTGGTTGAGCGGCGACATCAGCGAGCAGGAGAGGTATTGCGAAACCCCGTCCAGTTCGCCAACGGTAAAGGTCATCGCGCCATACGGCAGACGCAATCCGAGTTTTTCACTGACTTTGCGTACCGGCCAGAGCTGGTCGGGGCCGGGGAAAATCAGCGCGCTCAGCATCCACGGCGCGATCACGCTGCCCGTCCACTGCCCTTCAAACAGGGTGAAGTCAGAGACATACACCGGCATATTCGGGTGCAAAAACGAGAGATCGTGCATTGAGCGTCGGGCAATCTCTTCAAACGCCGCCTGAACCTGCATTCTCGGAGAGGACGGGAACCCTGAAATCTCCTCAGACATGCGCAGCCTCCCGTGGAATAGCCTCAACGCCTGACTCGCGCAGCGCGGCAAGAACCTGCGCCAGAGCAGGTTCAATCATCGCTTCAACCGTTGGCGTCAGGCCGATATGCGGCTCCAGCGATTCCGGGATCACGCCGACCAGCGTCAGCTTTTTCGGAAACTCGCCAGTGAAGCGCAGGGCCGACAGAACGTCGGCCAGGCCAAGCTGATGCGGTGAGATTTTGTTGGTGAACAGCGCAGGCACCTCATCATCACGCAGGATCATAAGGGTTCCCGGCGTGTTCTTTCTCGACACAATGGCGTCCGCGATGATCAGGTGATCTCTGTCCGCCATATCGCCGAGAAGCTCCATTCCCGCCGTGCCGCCATCAAGGATCTCCACGAAATCCGGCAGGATGTACCGCTGTTCTAATGCTTCAACGATACGCACCCCGATGGCTTCATCGGTCAGCAAAATATTGCCGACCCCTAACACTAAAATCCGCATTACAGAACCTTAACTGAGACGACTTCGTTCCCGTCAGCGTCCACTACGTGCACCGCGCACGCCATGCAAGGGTCGAAGGAGTGAATGGTACGCACCACTTCCAGCGGTTTTTCTGGATCGGCGATCGGCGTCCCCACCAGCGACTGCTCGTACGGCCCCACTTCATCGTTAAAGTTACGCGGACCGGAGTTCCAGGTGGACGGAACCACCGCCTGGTAGTTGCTGATAATGCCGTCTTTAATGACCATCCAGTGAGAAAGCATACCGCGCGGCGCCTCAAGGAAGCCTACCCCTTTAAACTCACCCGTCGCCGGGATATCCGGTTTAACGAACGTGGTGTGGTCGCCTTTCCCGATATTGGCGATCAGCGCGCTGTACTGGTTTTGCAGAATACCCTGCAATTCGCAGCAGTGAACGGTGCGGCCAATGATACGCCCCAGCGTGGAGTGCAGTTGCGCCACTTCCAGCGTTTTACCGGTCAGTTTCTGGTAGATCGCGATGATTTCATTCAGTTTGGCCTTCGTGGACTCGCGTCCCGCCGCCAGTTTAACCAGCATATTGGCCAGCGGCCCCACTTCAACGGTTTTGCCGTAAAAGGTCGGGGACTTAACCCACGAGTATTTACCGTCATCAGACCAACCGGTGTATTCCGGGACGGTAGTCCCTTCCCACGGTTCCTGCGGCGCTTCGTCTTTGTACCAGGCGTGCTTCGCACTCTCCTGAATCCCTTTAATCAGGTATTCATCGGAATGCGAGGCGATCGGGCGATACGTCGACAGATCCGCATTCTGGATATAGCCGCCAGGGAACAGGAAGCTGCCGTTTTTACCGTCGGTCGGAAATTCCGGCGCGCTCAGGTAGTTAACCGCGCCTTTTCCGCGCTCCAGCCATTCTGGATAGAACGCCGCGATTACCGCCGTATCCACCTTGTAAACCTGCTCAACAAAGTCGCTCAGCTTGTCGATGAAGGACTTGATGTACATCAGGCGTTCAAGGTTCAGCACGCCGAGACCGTCGAGGTTGATCGGGTTCGCCACCCCACCCACCGCCAGGTTCTGGATGTGCGGCGTTTTACCGCCCAGCAGCGCCACCACGCGGTTGGCGTCACGCTGGCATTCCAGCGCTTGCAGATAGTGCGCGACCGCAATCAGGTTCACTTCCGGCGGCAGTTTCATCGCCGGGTGTCCCCAGTAGCCGTTAGCGAAAATCCCTAACTGGCCGCTGGCAACGAGGTCTTTGATCTTGTTCTGCACCTTCGTGAACTCTTCCGCGCTATTCAGGTGCCAGCTCGACACGCCGTTCAACAGCGCCGACGCTTTCTCCGGATCGGCTTTCAGCGCAGAGGTGATATCCACCCAGTCCAGCGCAGAAAGCTGGTAGAAGTGCACAATATGGTCATGGGTAGTATGCGCCGCCAGAATGATGTTACGGATGTACTGCGCATTGACCGGAACGTCAATCTTCAGCGCGCTCTCCGCCGCACGAACGGAAGAGATCGCGTGGGTCGTGGTGCATACGCCACAGATACGCTGCACAATCATCCAGGCATCGCGCGGATCGCGATTCTTCACGATCTCTTCCATGCCGCGCCACATGGTGCCGGATGCCCATGCTTTTGACACCACACCGTTTTCGATTTCGCAGTCGATGCGTAAATGACCCTCAATACGGGTTACCGGATCAATAGTAATTCTCTGGCTCATGCTTTGCTCGCCTCATGACGATTGTGATCGTTTTGTTTTAATGGAGGAAGTATCGGCAGTAGACGAATGAGTAAGATGTATGCACAAATCTCAATAGCCACAAAACCAATAGAAATCAGCAGTTCTTCCCAGGTGGGGAAGTAGTGGTAGCCGCCGCCGGGATTGAACGCCACCAGCGAGTAGGACATACGCCACGTTGCGCAGCCCAGCAGCATACTGAGGGCGGACAGATACAACATCCGCGAGTCGCCGCGCAGTTTCGGCAGACGAAGCACCACCAGCGGGAAGACCATCAGCAGGACTTCAACCCAGAACAGCAAGGAGTAGTAGTCACCGGCAAACGCATAAGAGAGCTTGTCGCGGTAAATCAGTTCACCAAAACGGCACACGAGGAACAGCGCGATGAAAACGCTGATAGTACCGGTCAGCTTGATAAACAAACTTTTCTCATCCGGGCCGTTGCCTTTTAAGCCGCTCTGCACCAGAGAGCCTTCAAAAATAACGATGGAGAAACCCATGATGAAAGCGGTGAACAATGAGAACAACGGTAGCATTTCATAGCTCTGCCACAGCGGATGTACTTTAATACCGGCGGCAATCATCAACGATCCCATTGACGACTGGTGCATGGTCGGCAGCAACGCCCCGAGGGCGATAACAAAGAACATCACTTTGTTCAGACGCTTCAGCGAGACTTTCCAGCCCAGGCGTTCAAACAGCGCGGGAGCAAACTCCAGCGCCATCACGCCGATGTAGATGGTCATACAGACCGCCGTTTCAAACAGCACCGAGTTCACATTGAAGTGCCCTGGGATGTAGAAATACGGCAGGTTCCAGTAACGACCAACGTCAATAGTGATCGACAGCCCGCCCAAAGAGTAACCGAACAGGCTTGCCAGCAGCGCCGGGCGCACCAGCGGATGGTATTGCCCCCGGTTGAAGACATACACCGCCCACGCCAGCGCCCAACCGCCGCATGCGAAGCCGGTGCCGATCAGCAGGTCAAAAGCGATCCACACGCCCCAGGGGAAGCCGCCGTTCAGATCGGAGACCGATCCCAGCCCGAAGACCAGACGTTTCACAATGAGAAGCATGCACAGGACGACAAGCGGCCCGAAGATGATGATCGGTTTACTGATTATTTTCCCGCCCAGCGGTTTAGGATCATGACTCATGATCGTCTCCTCCGTCGTGATGCTCGTTTTTCGTATTACGACGAACCATCACGGTTAAGCCCGCCAGCACAGCCAGTGGCAGCATCATGCCTTTATACAGGGTGTGTTGAATGTGTTCAGAACGCGCGCCAGTTGACAGATCGGCCAGTTGAGGGAGATCCAGATTCTGGTAAGGAACGCCGGTCAGCACCAGCACCTGCGTGCCGCCGCCTTCTTTTTCACCGTACAGATGCGGGTAATACTTCGGTACGGTATGCAGATACGTATCGCCAGTCTGCAACGTCTGGCGCGGATAGTGGTATTCGCTGCCAGGCTTCAGCGCCAGGCGTTTTTGCGCCTCCGCCATTAGCTCTTCTCGCGTACCAAAAATCACCGCGCCCGCCGGACATACCTCAACGCACCCCGGCAGACCGCCTTTGTCCAGGCGTTCAACGCCCTTCTGGTTGCACAGTTCACACTTGTGCAGCGCGCCAAACGGGTTGTTGTAGTCGTATTTCGGCACGTTGTACGGGCAGGCGACCATGCAGTAGCGACAGCCAGTACAGACGTCTTTGTTGTAATGAACGATGCCGGTTTTCGGGTCTTTCTTCAGCGCGGATACCGGGCAAACGGAGACGCAGTTAGGGTCAACGCAGTGCATACACTGTTTCTTAATATACGCGTAGCCGTTCTCTGTCTGATCTTTATTGACGCCACTTCCGCTATGCCACACCTGAATGATGTTATTGGTGTAAGGCGACAGCTTGTCGTTATTCGACCAGGTTTGCGCCCCTTCCGGGTTACGCGCCGGGAAGTTGATATCCTGGCATTTGGTCACACACGCCTGACAGCCCACGCACAGCGTCGAGTCATACAGCATCCCCAGGGAACCCGGGATGGGCGGACGGTTTTCCGCAGCCGCATGGCTGATGGACGGCGACGCGCCCAGCAGCAATGCCCCGCCAGAGGCTGCTTTAATAAAGTTACGTCTGTTCACGGTTATTCTCCCCGTGAGTCAGCGTTATCTTTCTTCTGCTGACGCCCCAGTTCACGTACCGCCATCACACTGACACCGGCAACCAGCCCAACCACGCCGCCAAGCAGCCCGACGGCGCCTGCGGAAATGTGGCCGCCCTCTTTCAGGTTGACATCCGGCTTCTCGGAACGCGGGGTTTGATTTTCCACATGGGCGAGTTGGTGGATGCCTTTATGAAAGCCAACGCCTTCCTCGTTACAGCCGTAGCAGGGGTGCCCAATCGCCACCGGCCATACTCCGCCGACATCGCAGAACTGCAACGTCGAACAGTTGCCGTAGGTTTCAGGCCCTTTACAGCCCAGATGGTAGAGGCACCAGCCTTCACGGTGGCCTTCATCGCCGAACTCTTTGGCGAAGCGACCGGCGTCAAAATGCGGGCGGCGTTCGCAGTGTTCGTGAATCAGACGGCCATAAGCGAAGGTTGGACGGTTTTTGGCATCCAGCTTCGGCGGTTTACCGTAAGTGATGATGTGGGCAACCGTTGCCAGGAAGTTATGCGGGTTCGGCGGGCAGCCCGGGATATTGATAACGGTTTTGCCCGGCAGGACTTCCTGCAACCCGACGGCGCCGGTCGGGTTCACGCCAGCGGCAGCGACGCCGCCCCACGCGGAACAGGAGCCGATCGCGATAATCGCCGCCGCGCCTTCCGCCGCCTTGCGGATGTGATCCACAATCGGCTCGCCGGCAACCATGCAGTAAATACCGTTATCTTTTAATGGGATGGAACCATCGACAACCAACACATACTGCCCTTTATACTTCTCCAGAGCGTTATGCTTGTTCTCTTCAACCTGATGGCCGAAGGCGGCGGAGAGGACCTCGTGGTACTCCAGAGAGATCGTTTCCAGAACGAGGTTTTCTACCGTTGGGTGGGTCGCGCGAAGGAGCGATTCGGTACATCCCGTACATTCCTGAGCGCCGATCCAGACGACGGGCGGGCGCTGCGGACGGGAAACCGATTCGGCCATTTCTGCGGCGGCTTTGCTACTGAGCCCCATAGTTGCGGCCAGTGCTGCACAAAGCTTCATGAAATCACGACGATTAACGCCGTGAGAAGTGATGAGAGTATTATCTCCAGTCATTTTATTGTTATTCCGTTGCAAAGACCTGGCTCTATTTTGCACCGTTCACAAATAACTTATTGCGATCGGCGCGCCATTTACCACACTTTCTTTATGGTTATTGAACCATGATACTTTGACGGAACAACAAAACGAAGGAGTAAGACAATAGTGTAATTAATTAAACCGGGGTAATACCCCCTTCGGATCAATTTTCGAGACGATAACCCGCCATAAAGAACCGGATAGTCGTATTCGATTGATTCTCCCGAAAGAAGTCCATCACCATATCTTTGTCCAGGCCATAACGGCGCGTCAGAATCCCCGCTTCCCAGGCGCTTAATTGTCGATCGCCGGTTTTTTCAAACATGCGATGCGAAAATCCTAATACGAATCCGCGCTTATAATCAGAACAAAAACCCGCCACGTTACGCGCGCTATCGGCACACGTTGCGTTTAATCCGGCCATCAGGCCCTTACCAAAATGATTGTCCATGATACCTCCAATCGCTATATAACAAATTATATAGCGATTTTTTAAGCGAACGCCAGAGGTATCACATACTTTTTTTTACCGGATCAGAAGGCGACCCATTCATCGCCTGACTCCGCGGCAGACGCCCCACGCGGACTGGCTGGAGAGACCGTTTTCGCCGGGCTGATTTGCGCGTCATTATGAGAAAGGCGGAACTGTTGCACAGAGCGTTGCAGCTCTTCCGTTTGCCGTTCCAGCGCCGCCGCTGCCGCAGAAACTTGCTCCACCAGCGCGGCGTTTTGTTGGGTCACGCTGTCCATCTGGGTTATCGCCACGCCAACCTGGGAGATCCCTTTGCTTTGTTCCTCAGAAGCGGCGGCGATCTGCTTCATGATGGTGGTGACTTCAGTTACTCCGCGCAGAATGGCCTCCATTGTCGCGCCCGTCTCCTGCACCAGCTGCGCACCCTGCTCGACACGACGCACGGATTCAGCGATCAGCGTTTCAATCTCTTTGGCGGCCCCGGCGCTACGGCTGGCCAGATTACGCACTTCACCGGCGACGACCGCAAACCCACGCCCTTGTTCACCGGCTCTGGCGGCTTCAACGGCGGCGTTCAGCGCCAGAATATTGGTCTGGAAGGCAATACTGTTGATGACATTCGTAATTTCGGCGATCTGTCTGGAGCTGGCTGAAATACCGTCCATCGTCTCGACCACTTCAGAAACCAGCGTGCCGCCTTTTCCGGCCGTCGCGGAAGCGGCATCAGCAAGCTGACTGGCCTGGCGCGCATTATCCGCATTCAATTTCACCGTCGCGGTGAGCTGTTCCATACTTGCGGCTGTCTCTTCCAGCGCCGCCGCCTGTTCTTCCGTACGGGAAGAGAGATCGTTGTTGCCGCTGGAGATCTCTGTCGCGCCGCGCCAGATATTGTCACTGCCTGAACGAATCGAGCTGACCGCTTCCCGCAGGCTATCCTGCATCGCGCTCAGTAGCGGCACCAGACGACCGACACAGTTACGGCCAAACTCTTCAATCGGCTGGCTCAGATCGCCTTGTGCAATCTGGCGGAACTGTTGGCGAATGCGCGCCAGCGGTTTCACTAACATCGTGACCAGGTAACGGTCGGTAAAGAAGAGAATCACAATTCCCAGAATAACGGCGGTGATAATCAGGGTGCGGATAATCGACGTTTTGCCGTCCACCATCACGCGGGTGCTGTCCAGTATCGTGCCGGCCGCGCTGTTAAAACGTTCTGCGCTGGCGCCGAAGGCGCGACTCAGGGCGGGGGTGACATTATTCGCCTGTTCTGCGAATTCGGTGAGCGTACCCTGCTGCGCCAGTTGCATCTGCGGCGCGACGCCCTTATCAAGCAACGCCTGCCAGTTTGCCAATACCGCAGCGGCGATCTCCGGGTCCATCGGCCCTGGAGAGAGCGTTTTCATCTCTTCCAGCTTTTTGCTCATATTGTCCAGCGCCTGCTGTACTGGTACAAAATCGGGCGTACCGCCGCCGATTTTAACGTCCATCGCACGGCTTAAACGCGTGACAAAACGAAAATACTGATCGTTCCCCTGACTTAGCACCGTCATCTGACGCACAATATGACGATCGATATCATTCCCTTCCGCCACTTTAGATAATGCATGGACGCTGAATAAACCAACGCCCGACCAAAGAAGACAGAAGAGCCCCAATATTGTCAGCATGACAATACGAATAGTGAAGTTTTGCAGCAAACGCATAAGAATTTCCTTGCCGTACTTGAGGGATTCGCCATCAGGCGACACTTATCCTCGTTATCGGCAGAGAATGCAGAATATATACTTTCTTTATTGTTTTTTTACTTAACTAAGTATACGAATCATCGTCAGCACGCTATTCCTGTGAATGCTTATAAAGCATAACGGCATTATTATGCCGCAAAGCAATATGCCGCACCTGAAATAATCGTTTGTTTTTCATTGTAAATATTTCTCAAACCAAGCCAGAGTGCGCGCCCAGGCCAGATCCGCTGCGGCCTTATCATAGCGGGGAGTCGAATCATTATGAAAACCATGATTCACCCCAGGATAGATATACGCTTCATAGACTTTATTATTCGCCTTCAGCGCCGTTTCGTAGGCAGGCCAGCCTTCATTAATTGAGGTATCTAACTCGGCGTAATGTAATAATAAAGGCGCATTAATTTTAGGTACATCTGACGCCGGAGCCTGACGACCATAAAAAGGAACGGCGCACGCCAGTTCTGGATAGGCCACCGCCGCCGCATTTGATACGCCGCCGCCATAGCAGAATCCCGTAATAGCCACTTTTCCGCTGGCCGCCGGATGACGCTGCATAAACTCAATCGCGGCAAAGAAATCATTCATTAATTTTGTGGGATCAACCTGCTGTTGTAATTCCCGGCCCTTATCGTCATTACCGGGGTATCCGCCTACTGAGCTTAATCCATCAGGCGCCAGCGCAATATAACCCGCTTTCGCCACGCGTCGTGCGACATCCTCAATATAGGGATTCAGCCCCCTGTTCTCGTGTACGACCACGACCGCAGGCGTTTTCCCCGTCGCCTTCGCCGGTTTCACCAGATAGCCGCGCACCTCGCCATGCCCGTTCGGTGACGGATACGTAATGTATTCCGGCAAAATGTCCGGGTCGATAAATTCCACCTGCACCGCCAGCGCGTAATTCGGCTTCAGGAGATTAAACAGCGCAAGCGCGGTCACGCCGCCGACGGCATACTTTGCCGCGAGGTTAAGAAACTCGCGTTTAGAGATTTTTCCATGTGCATAGTAGTCATAGTAATCGAGCAACTCCTGCGGAAAGTCTTTGGCAGTCAGACGCGGCATAGTTTCACTCCTGAATTAATGTTTTTTTAAGCAAAGCATAACGACGTGTTTTTGCCCAATTTTTCGCATCAATGTGACCTGACGAACGGGATAAACCCCGCTGAGCCGCTAGAATAGAAACGTTGTTTTGAAATTCACTTTCTCTAAGGAGATGACATGGCCTGGTTAGCCAACCCCGAACGTTATGAGCAGATGCTTTATCGCTACTGCGGTAAAAGCGGTTTGCGTTTACCCGCGCTATCGCTGGGTTTGTGGCACAGTTTCGGCCACGTTCAGGCGCTGGATTCACAGCGTGCGCTGCTGCGTAAAGCCTTTGATTCAGGCATCACCCATTTTGATTTAGCCAATAACTACGGCCCGCCGCCGGGAAGCGCAGAAGAGAACTTTGGCCGTTTGCTGCGGGAAGATTTTGCGCCGTATCGCGATGAGCTGATCATTTCCACCAAAGCGGGTTATGACATGTGGCCTGGGCCATACGGCTCCGGCGGGTCGCGTAAGTACCTGCTCGCCAGCCTCGATCAGAGCCTGAAGCGGATGGGGCTGGACTATGTCGATATCTTCTATTCCCACCGTGTCGATGAAAACACGCCGATGGAAGAGACCGCATCCGCGCTGGCGCAGGCGGTACAAAGCGGTAAGGCGCTTTACGTCGGCATCTCCTCCTATTCGCCTGAGCGAACTCAACGAATGGCGGAACTGCTGCGCGAATGGAAAATCCCGCTGCTGATTCATCAGCCGTCCTACAATCTGCTCAACCGCTGGGTGGATAAAAGCGGCCTGCTGGATACGCTGGCGGCCAACGGCATGGGTTGCATTGCGTTCACACCGCTGGCTCAGGGATTGTTAACCGGAAAATACTTAAACGGTATCCCGGAAGGTTCACGTATGCAGCGTGAAGGGAAAAAAGTTCGCGGTCTGACGGAGAATATGCTGACGGAAGCGAATCTGAACAGCCTGCGTTTACTCAATGAGATGGCGCAACGTCGCGGCCAGTCAATGGCGCAGATGGCGCTTAGCTGGCTGTTGAAAGATAATCGCGTGACGTCGGTGCTGATCGGCGCCAGTCGACCAGAGCAGCTGGAAGAAAATGTGCAGGCGTTGTCGAACCTGACATTCAGCGCTGACGAGTTAGCGCAAATCGATAAACATGTCGCGGACGGCGAGCTGAACCTCTGGCAAGCCTCATCGGATAAATAACGCTTTCGGGCACGCGCGCCGGGTGGCGGTTTCGCCTTACCCGGCCAACGTCAGGCGCGTTTATTAAACCTCTTCCGGTTTGATTAGCGGCCGCTGATATTCAGGCCACACCAGAGCAACCAGGGAGGGATACGCCTCCAGGCTAAATTCCCGGAAACATTGCCGCAAGTTAAGTACATCCAGATCGGAATGCGGAACCTTTTCCCCGTTCAGACAACGCTTTTTAATGTTGTCATAATATTTATAGACCGCAGAGTTGAGATCGCTGCAACGGCGCTGCGCATCAAATAACCCCGGCGTGCCGTTTAGCTCCGCCATCGTCATCCGCTTTATCGTTGCGTGAAGAAAATCAATATATTCGTGATTGACTCGCCAGTACCATACCGGTGTAATAGTATTCATGAGCGACGAAAAATGATCTTCGCCCTCCTCTTTGGACAAGGGTTCCGCTTGATTTACTGGATTAGACGCCTCAGCAGAGCGCTGTTTATTAAATTCGTGCATCAAGAAAAGCACGCCGCCAGTGAGTAATAGCAGAGTGATAATAGAATAAAAAATGCTGTTCATATGCCGACTCCATTTTTTTTGATTTTAAAATTACACCATGCTATTGTCAACGAGACCTGCCTTATAAAAAAAATATACTATTGATAGTAAAGGACATTCCAACATGCTTCCCGAGCATCTTGTGCCGACTCGTTTTCATTTATCTGCCTCGCCAGGCGATGCTGAGACCGTAGAAAATAGTGAAAATTTGACTCAGGGAAAGAAAACGCTGAGCGATTACGAGCCAGATATTTTAATTAGCGCCACACCGACTGGTCAATCTAAAAACATGTTACTTGAAGAACGTGACCGTCATTTAAAAGACCGGCTTTATCGCGTAGCTAAAATTGAGACGTTTGCTCGTCTTATTAATAGCCTACAGGCGGAAGGCGATGTTGATGCTCAGGCATTAAGTAAAATTCTGGCAGATGCCACAACAAAAATAAACGATCACGGCAATGAAATTTGGCTTAATCTCATAACCAGAGAGAAAAACTCTCCCGTTTTTTATTCTCTGGAAGAGAAATAATATGAAAGACGTTGAAGATAATAATGTTTATTTAGCTTTAGATAATAATAAAAGCGATGAATTTATCTTAAAGCAAAATCTTAAAGCGCTTATCGCCAATAAAAACGCGACCCTCGAACAGGTGGCGCAGGAGATCGTGTCGATTCCCGCCGCGTTAGTGCGGCTGAAATGGCAAAATCGCCGTGAAATCTATGCGCTCCAGGTCAAAGAAGAGATCTACGGTTCGGTTATCAATACGATTATTGAGCAACATCCCGAGATGCGGGATAAAATCATGGCGCGCCTGGAGAGCACATATCAGCACTTACTGGCGCGAGAAACAGCGACCCTGCGCCTGACCCGTAAGCTATCCGATGGCGATTACCGAACGACCAATATCACCACCGTCGCGCTGAATGAAAAACGTTTTCCCACGACGAAGTAATCTGGTGAGTCAGCAATCCAGCGATACCGCATCATGCAGGCCTGGTAAGCGCAGCGCCATCAGGCAATAAAAAAGCCGGGTACGGCTTGCGCCCTACCCGGCCTGTCTGTCTGCCCATCAGCAACAACGATTACTTCGCTTTCGCGACCTCTTCACCCACGAGACCAATTTTCAGGTAACCCGCCTGGTGCAGCGTATCCATCACTTTCATCATTGTTTCATAATCAACGGTTTTATCCGCACGGAAGAAGATCGTCGTGTCTTTCTTCCCTTCGGTTAACGCGTTCAGCTCGCCGATCATGGTTTCATCCGTTACCTGATCGTTGCCGATAAACATGCTGTTGTCGGCCTTCACGGACAGATAAACCGGTTTTTCCGGGCGCGGCTGCGGGGTGCTGGTGGACGCAGGAAGATTCACCTTCACGTCCACCGTTGCCAGCGGCGCGGCCACCATAAAGATAATCAGCAGAACCAGCATGACGTCGATAAACGGCGTCACGTTGATTTCATGCATTTCACCGTTATCGTCCAGATTTTCATTAAGACGCATTGCCATGGAACATTATCCTACACGTAATTTCTGCGCGGTACGTACCGGCTGAGCGGAAGCGCTCGCGTTCAGATCCAGATCGCGGCTTTGCAGCAACAGAATCTGTGCCGCCACGTCGCCCAGCGTCGCTTTGTAGCTGCCGATCTGACGTGCGAAAATGTTGTAAATCACAACCGCAGGAATTGCCGCGACCAGGCCGATCGCCGTAGCCAGCAACGCTTCCGCGATACCCGGCGCGACAACCGCGAGGTTGGTGGTCTGGGTTTGCGCGATGCCGATGAAGCTGTTCATGATGCCCCATACCGTACCAAACAGACCGACAAACGGAGAGATGGCGCCGATGGTCGCCAGGTAGCCATTGCCGCGTCCCATATGACGGCCAACCGCCGCTACGCGACGCTCCAGGCGGAACCCGGTACGCTCTTTAATACCTTCGTTGTCTTCACTGCCTTCCGACAGTTCCAGCTCGTTCTGCGCTTCATAGAGCAACTGTGAGCTTAAACTTTTTGCCGCGAATGCGGAGGCAATATTGCTGGCCTGGTCTAAAGAACGCGCTTCAGCCAGCTGCTGTTGTTCACGCTTGAGCCGACGCTTCTGCGTAAAGAACTCAAGACTCTTACTGAAGAAGATAGCCCAGGTGACTACTGACGCCAGAATCAGACCAATCATCACGCACTTAACCACGATGTCGGCGTGCTGATACATACCCCAGACGGAGAGATCCGTCTGCATCAAATTATTACCCACTCTGTATCTCCAGGACGCAAATCACAAATTCTGAGCGTAATAATATCAAAACGACGTCGAATTGATAGTCGTTCTCATTACTATTTACATAGTGCCGCACCTTTGGTTTCTTTTCCTTGCGCTTACGCAGTAAAAAAGTCACCAGATGTCATTTTGAGAAAATTTTCTGCTTTATGCCGATTCTTCAGGATGCGTCACTCATCATTCATGATAGTTTAGACATCCAGACGTATAAAAATGGGTACTCCAACATGGCAGAAAAACATCTTGAAACCAAACTGGTGAGCGCAGGACGCAGCAAAAAATACACGCTGGGATCGGTGAACAGCGTCATTCAGCGCGCCTCCTCGCTGGTATTTGACACCGTAGAAGCCAAAAAGCACGCCACCCGCAACCGCGCCAATGGCGAGCTTTTCTATGGCCGTCGCGGAACGCTAACCCATTTTTCGCTACAGGAAGCCATGTGCGAACTGGAAGGCGGCGCCGGATGCGCGCTCTTCCCCTGCGGCGCGGCGGCTGTCGCCAACACGATTCTGGCCTTTGTGGAACAGGGCGATCACGTCCTGATGACCAACACCGCTTACGAACCCAGTCAGGATTTTTGCACCAAAGTTCTCGCCAGACTCGGCGTGACGACCGGCTGGTTTGATCCGCTGGTCGGCGCGGATATCGTTAAGCATATTCAGCCCAATACGAAAGTGGTGTTTCTCGAATCTCCCGGCTCCATCACGATGGAAGTGCATGACATCCCGGCGATTGTCGGCGCGGTAAGACGCGTTGCGCCAGACGCTGTCATTATGATTGATAACACCTGGGCGGCGGGCGTGCTGTTTAAGGCGCTGGATTTCGGGATCGATATCTCCATCCAGGCAGGAACGAAATACCTGATTGGTCACTCGGATGCGATGGTCGGCACAGCCGTGTCTAATGCGCGTTGTTGGGAGCAATTACGCGAAAACGCCTATCTGATGGGGCAAATGCTGGACGCGGATACCGCTTATATGACCAGCCGTGGGCTACGTACGCTGGGCGTGCGCTTACGCCAGCATCATGAAAGCAGCCTGAAAGTCGCCGAGTGGCTGGCGAATCACCCTCAGGTCGCCCGCGTTAATCATCCCGCCCTTCCTGGCAGCAAAGGCCACGAATTCTGGAAGCGCGATTTCACGGGCAGCAGCGGGTTGTTCTCGTTTGTGCTGAATAAAAGGCTGAGCAATGAGGCGCTTTCCGCTTATCTGGATAATTTCAGCTTGTTCAGCATGGCTTACTCCTGGGGCGGCTTTGAATCCTTAATTCTGCCTAACCAGCCGGAACATATCGCCGCCATTCGTCCCGAAGGCGACGTTGATTTCACCGGCACGCTGATCCGTTTGCACATCGGTTTAGAGAATGTTGACGATCTGATTGCAGATTTAGCCGCAGGATTCACGCGTATTGTGTAAAGTTTCCGGTCATGGACAGAATTGCAGACACTCCGGGCAGAAAAGTCTGCATTTGTTGCGTCCGGGATCAAGGCATCCCGGGCAATTCAGGAGTACAATAGCCCCATAAACGCGGTTCCACAGGAAAGTCCATGGCTGTCATTCAAGATATTATCGCTGCGCTCTGGCAACACGATTTTGCCGCGCTGGCGGACCCACACGTTGTTAGCGTTGTCTACTTTGTGATGTTTGCCACGCTATTTTTAGAAAATGGCCTGCTCCCGGCCTCTTTTTTACCCGGAGACAGCCTGCTCTTACTGGCAGGCGCGCTGGTTGCACAAGGTGTCATGGACTTTGTCCCCACGATCCTTATTCTGACGACAGCCGCCAGTCTCGGCTGCTGGCTGAGCTATATTCAGGGGCGCTGGCTGGGAAATACGCAAACGGTGAAAGGCTGGCTGGCGCAGCTTCCCGTTAAATACCATCAGCGCGCGACCTGTATGTTCGACCGGCACGGCCTGCTGGCGCTGCTTGCCGGGCGCTTTCTGGCGTTTGTGCGCACCCTGCTGCCCACAATGGCGGGGATTTCAGGGTTGTCCAGCCGCCGGTTTCAGTTTTTTAACTGGTTGAGCGGGCTGCTGTGGGTCGGCGTGGTGACCAGTTTCGGCTACGCGCTCAGCATGATCCCATTCGTGAAACGTCATGAAGATCAGGTGATGACGTTTTTGATGATCCTGCCGATTGCCCTGCTGGCCGCCGGTTTGATCGGCACATTATTCGTCGTGATCAAGAAGAAGTATTGCAGCGCCTGATTTGCTGATTGCCGGATGGCGCTTACGCTTATCCGGCTTACACATGATTAGCTTCCCTGCATCATTCTCATTCGTGCCGCATCCTCCCCCGGCGTTACGCCAAAATAGCGTTTGAACTCCCGACTGAACTGCGACGCGCTCTCGTAGCCAACGCGCATCGCAGCGGCGCTGGCTTTCATCCCGTCGTGAATGATCATCATCCGCGCTTTATGCAGGCGATAGGTTTTCAGGTACTGCAACGGCGAGGTACTGGTAACGGATTTAAAATTATGATGGAACGCCGAGACGCTCATGTTGGCTTCCGCAGCCAGTTGCTCAACGTTCAGGTTCTCGGTGTATTTGGTTTCAATCCGCTTCAGCACCCGGCTAATCAGGCTGAAATGGGTCTGGCGGCTGACCAGCGCCAGCAGCGCGCCGCCACGCGGCCCCATCAGAACGTGATACAGAATTTCGCGAATAATCTGTTTCCCCAGAATGCGCGCATCCAGCGGCCTTTCCATCACATCTAACAGGCGTTCCGCCGCACAAAGAATGTCATCCGACAGCGTGGCGGAGTTAATCCCGCTTGCCGCCATCGACGGTTGAAACAGATCGTCCTCGCCAATGTCCATCAGCAACTCCTGCAATTGCAGGATATCAACATTCAGACGAATCCCCGCGAGCGGTACTTCCGGCGTCGCATAAGTTTCACATTCAAAGGGTAAAGGTACTGTCAGCAGCAGATATTCATTGGCATCGTACTGAAATACGCGTTCATTGATATAACCGATCTTATGCCCCGAAAAGAGAAATATGATGCCAGGCTGATACATCACAGGCGTGCGCAACCCCGGCTCCGTGCCGTAGAGCAGACGCACGTCAGGCAGGCAGTCATTCAGGTTATTTTGATTGTTTATCAGCTGCTTAATTTTATCTGTCAGCAACAGGCAGATGGCTTCACGGTTCATGGCGCGCTTTTTTCTCATCGGTTTACGACGCGTTGATTGTGCGCAAATTTATCTTTTTTCTCCAGCACTCTGGAGAAATGGGCAAGACATTGGCAGGAATGAGCATTGAGAGGAAGGCGGCTGGCGACCACAATGTTCACCATCAGGCAGACATTCGCCTGCCCACTTTTTTACCCACATAAGGGAACGAGCAATGAACAACTTTAATCTGCATACCCCAACCCGCATTCTGTTTGGTAAAGGCGCGATTGCCGATCTGCGCGATCAAATCCCTCAGGGCGCCCGCGTATTGATCACCTACGGCGGCGGCAGCGTGAAAAAGACCGGCGTACTGGATCAGGTACATGACGCGCTGAAAGGTCTGGACGTGCTGGAATTTGGCGGCATCGAGCCAAACCCGTCTTATGAAACGCTGATGAACGCCGTCAACATTGTACGTGATGAGAAAGTGACGTTCCTGCTGGCGGTCGGCGGCGGTTCCGTGCTGGATGGCACTAAATTTATCGCGGCGGCGGCGCAATATGACGAAGGCGTGGACCCGTGGCGCATTCTGGAAACCCGTGGCAACGACGTGAAAAGCGCCGTACCGATGGGATCGGTGCTGACGTTGCCGGCAACGGGTTCAGAATCTAACTCCGGGGCGGTGATTTCCCGTAAAACCACCGGCGATAAGCTGGCCTTTATGACGCCGTTCGTCCAACCCGTGTTTGCGGTGCTCGATCCGGTTTATACCTACACCCTGCCGCCGCGCCAGGTTGCTAACGGCGTTGTGGATGCATTCGTTCACACCGTTGAGCAGTATGTCACTTATCCGGTTGACGGAAAAATTCAGGATCGCTTCGCCGAAGGTATCCTGCTGACGCTTGTCGAAGAAGGCCCGAAAGCGCTGAAAGAGCCGGAAAACTACGATGTCCGCGCCAACGTGATGTGGGCGGCCACTCAGGCGCTGAACGGTTTGATCGGCGCGGGCGTCCCGCAGGACTGGGCAACGCATATGCTGGGTCATGAGCTGACGGCGATGCACGGCCTTGATCACGCGCAGACGCTGGCTATCGTCCTGCCTGCGCTGTGGAATGAAAAACGCGATACCAAACGCGCCAAACTGTTGCAGTACGCAGAGCGAGTCTGGAATATCACCGACGGTTCCGACGATGCGCGTATTGATGCCGCCATCGCCGCCACCCGCCGCTTCTTTGAGCAAATGGGCGTACCGACTCGCCTGTCTGATTACGGTCTGGACGGCAGTTCCATTCCGGCATTGCTGGCAAAACTGGAAGCGCACGGCGGCACAAATCTGGGTGAACATCAGGACATTACGCTGGATGTCAGCCGTCGGATTTACGAAGCGGCTCGCTAAGGTTTTTTCGCCTCTGGCTTTCGTTTTTGGACATTTCGTCCAGACTTAAGTCACACAACCTCACCGGAGTTTGCTCCGGTGAGATCGCATAAAGGAGGAACGCATGGCTAATCCAACCGTTATCAAGCTACAGGATGGCAACGTAATGCCACAACTGGGCCTGGGAGTCTGGAAGGCAAGCAACGAGGAAGCAATTTCCGCCATTCATAAGGCGCTGGAAGTGGGATATCGCTCCATTGATACCGCTGCGGCGTACAAGAATGAAGAAGGCGTCGGAAAAGCGTTAAAAGATGCCGGTATCGACCGGGAAGAACTGTTTATTACCACCAAACTGTGGAATGACGATCAGAAACGCCCTCGAGAAGCCTTGCAGGAAAGCCTGGATAAGCTCCAGTTGGATCACCTCGATCTCTATCTGATGCACTGGCCCGTTCCGGCTATCGACCATTATGTTGACGCCTGGGAAGGGATGATTGAACTGCAAAGAGAGGGGCTGGTGAAAAGCATCGGCGTGTGTAACTTCCAGGTAAACCACCTCCAGCGTCTGATCGATGAAACCGGCGTTACACCGGTGATCAACCAGATCGAATTGCATCCGCTGATGCAACAGCGTCAGCTGCATGCCTGGAATGCGACGCACAAGATCCAGACCGAGTCCTGGAGCCCGCTGGCGCAAGGCGGCGCAGGCGTTTTCGATCAGAAAATCATTCGCGATCTGGCGGATAAGTACGGTAAATCTCCGGCGCAAATTGTGATCCGCTGGCATCTGGATAACGGGCTGGTGGTGATCCCTAAATCCGTCACCCCTTCACGTATTGCGGAAAACTTCGACGTCTGGGATTTCCGTCTCGACAAAGACGAATTAAGCGAAGTGGCCAAACTTGACCAGGGTAAACGCCTGGGGCCGGACCCGGATCAGTTCGGCGGCTAACCTTCCTTTCCGGCCCGACATTTCTGTCGGGCTTTTTGACTACCAGGCGGGTTTGGTAGAAAGTGTTGAGTCGGTACGACGCGAATTGTGAACTCAGCAACGGAGAAAAGGAATGAGCTGTATTTTTTGCCAAATCGTTGAGGGTAAAGCCCCCTGCCATAAGATCTGGGAAGACGAGCATCATCTGGCCTTCCTCTCCATCTTCCCGAACACCGACGGTTTTACGGTGGTGATCCCGAAGAAGCATTATCCCAGCTATGCGTTCGACTTGCCGCCGCAGGCGCTGGCCGATCTGATGCTTGCCACCCAAAAAGTGGCGAAAAAGCTGGATAACGCCTTCCCGGATGTGGGACGTACGGGAATGTTTTTTGAAGGATTTGGCGTGGATCATGTGCACAGCAAGCTCAGCCCGATGCACGGCACCGCTAACCTGAGCGAATGGAAGCCTATTGAATCGCGGCAGGCGAAATTCTTTGAACAGTACGAAGGCTATTTGTCATCGCATGACCACGAGCGGGCGGATGACGAAAAACTGGCGGCGCTGGCCGCCAGAATTCGTGAAGCGAACGCGTAATCCGTCCGTTTGCCGGATAGCGGTGCAGGCACCTTATCCGGCAAACAGCTAACGGGTTTAACGTCCGGCTACCTTGCTGCGTTTTTTATTGCCCGCAGGCGTCTGACGCTGATGCGCCACTGGCGTATGCTTAGTCAACGCCGGGCGCGTGTTGCGGTTCTGACGACGGGCTTCACGCATCTCGTCCAGCGTAGGCGCCGGAACCAGACACTCGCGACGACTGCCAATCAGATGCTTTTTCCCCATCTCTTCCAGCGCCTGGCGAATCAGCGGCCAGTTCGCCGGATCGTGGTAACGCAGCAGCGCTTTATGCAGACGACGCTGTTTGTCGCCTCTCGGCACCACTACGTCTTCACTCTTATAGCCAATTTTACCCAGCGGGTTTTTCCCGGTGTAATACATGGTCGTTGAGTTCGCCAGCGGCGACGGATAGAAGTTCTGCACCTGATCCAGACGGAAGCGATGGCGTTTCAACCACAGCGCCAGATTCACCATATCTTCGTCCCGCGTACCGGGGTGCGCAGAGATAAAATACGGGATCAGGTACTGCTCTTTCCCGGCCTGTTTTGAGTAAAGGTCGAACAGTTCTTTGAAGCGATCATAGCTGCCCATGCCCGGCTTCATCATCTTCGACAGCGGCCCTTCTTCGGTATGCTCCGGCGCAATCTTCAGATAGCCGCCCACATGATGGCTCGCCAGCTCTTTGATATAACGCGGATCTTCAACAGCAATGTCGTAACGCACGCCGGAGGCGATCAGGATCTTCTTGATGCCTTTCAGATCGCGGGCGCGGCGATAGAGGTTGATCGTCGGCTCATGGTTGGTATCCATATGCGAGCAGATATCCGGGTACACGCACGACAGGCGGCGGCAGGTTTGTTCCGCGCGCGGCGACTTACAGCGCAGCATATACATGTTGGCCGTCGGCCCGCCGAGATCGGAAATCACGCCGGTAAAGCCCGGGACGGTATCGCGGATCGCTTCGATCTCATTGATGATCGAATCTTCTGAACGGCTCTGAATAATGCGGCCTTCGTGTTCGGTAATCGAGCAGAACGAGCAGCCGCCGAAACACCCGCGCATGATGTTAATCGAGAAGCGGATCATTTCGTAAGCCGGAATGCGGCTGTCACCGTATGCCGGATGCGGCACGCGCTTATACGGCAGCGCAAAAACGCTGTCCATCTCTTCGGTAGAGAGCGGAATGGCGGGCGGGTTGATCCAGATATAGCGATCGCCATGCTTTTGCATCAGCGCACGCGCGCAGCCAGGGTTGGTTTCGTGATGCAGAATACGCGACGCGTGCGCATACAATACCTTATCGCCCTTCACCTTCTCAAAGGACGGCAGCAGCACGTAGGTTTTCTCCCACGGCTTCGGACGCGGCGGCTGAACGGTCACGGCTTTGGCTTCCTGCTTTTTCGGCGCAACCGGTTTGTTATCCGCGCACGGCAGATCTTCGCCATACGGATGGGGGATCGGATCAATTTTCCCCGGCGTATCCAGACGCGTGGAATCAACCCCACTCCAGCCCGGCAGGGCTTCTTTAACAATAATCGCGGTGTTACGCACATCGCGGATCTGGCCGATCGGCTCCCCCATTGCCAGGCGGTGCGCAACTTCAACCAGCGGGCGCTCGCCGTTGCCGAACATCAGCATATCGGCTTTCGCATCCACCAGCACCGAGCGGCGTACGGTATCAGACCAGTAATCATAGTGCGCGGTACGACGCAGGCTGGCTTCAATACCGCCAAGGATCACCGGCACGTCTTTCCAGGCCTCTTTACAGCGCTGGGTATAGACCAGCGTCGCACGATCCGGGCGCTTGCCCGCCACGTTATCCGGCGTATAGGCGTCGTCATGGCGCAGTCGGCGATCGGCGGTATAACGGTTGATCATCGAGTCCATGTTGCCCGCTGTGACGCCGAAAAACAGATTCGGTTTCCCCAGACGCATAAAATCATCTTTGCTGTTCCAGTCCGGCTGGGCAATGATGCCGACACGGAAACCCTGCGCTTCCAGCATACGACCGCAAATCGCCATCCCAAAGCTCGGATGATCGACATACGCATCACCGGTAACCAGAATAATGTCGCAGCTATCCCAGCCAAGTTGATCCATTTCGTCGCGTGACATCGGCAAAAAAGGCGCGGGACCAAAACAGGCCGCCCAGTATTGAGGCCAGGAGAAAAGATCTCTGTCTGGCTGGATCAGGGATATTGCGCTCATAATGCTTCCAAAAAAATGGTAAAAAAATAATCAAAGGCCGGGGATTATATGCCGGAACGAAAGAGAAAGGTATTCACTTCTCGCCCTTGCGGGCGAGGGAAGATTTACGGCGCCGGGTTCACCAGCATTTGTCCGATAGACCCCCGGTCGGCCATTTCCAGCGTCTGGCTGTTGAAGTAGAACGGGAAGTGCGCCCAGGATGGCTGTCCGTAATAAACCAGCAATTCCACCTGTCCGTCCACCCATACCGTATCTTTCCAGCCCCGATCTTCCGGGAACGGCATGGCGCCATTGACGTTGCGGATCAGGAAAGAGACACCCTCAATATGGAAGGGCTGCGGCATATCGGCGCGAACGGTCCAGCGCTCCCAGGAACCTTGCTGGGCGGTGATATCAATGCGGTTGACGTCCCACAATTGCCCATTGATGCCGGGATCGTCCCCGAGGCTGATATCCCGGCTGCGAATCGGCGCGCCGCTGACAATCTCCGTGGGCAATAAACGCATCGGCAGGCTGTCAGTCACCAGCGGCAGTAGCCCGGTTGGCCGTAAGGTCAGCACCAGCGTAGAGACCAGAATGCTGGAAGGTTCAAAGAAGCCACGGATGCGATCGACAATACTGGCCGCTTCCCCGCAGGTGATCGACACCTCATCGCCATTGGTCATATCGACCAGAATTTCCCGGCGTTCACCGGGCGCCAGCGACAGTTGTTTAACGGACACCGGCGCGGGTAAAAGTCCCTGATCGCCAGAAATAACATGCAGCGCGCGACCGTCGCTCATTTGCAACTGGTAACGGCGAGAGTTCGACGCATTCAGCAAGCGCAGGCGAACCCAGCCGCGGGAAACCTCCACGTAAGGACTCTGTGCGCCGTTGACCAGCAGCGTATCGCCAACAAACCCGCCGCTGCCCGGTTCGCTGTACTCCGGCGTGCCGAAATTATCCAGCCGCTTATCCTGGATAATGATCGGGAAATCATCCACGCCGTAATGATTGGGGATCGGCAGCGATTTGCTGACCTCATCCTCGATCAGCCACATCCCGGCAAGGCCGTTATAGACCTGCTGCGCGGTACGGTTTGGCGTATTGGCGTGATACCACAGCACGGCGGCGTTCTGACGAATCGGCAATACCGGCGCCCAGTCAGCGTTGGGCGACATCATCCGCGCAGGGCCGCCCATCAGCGGCCCCGGCACCTGCAATCCGCTGACGGTCATGGAGACATTTTCAGTCAGACGGTTGCTGTAGATGAGCTTAACGTCATCCCCTTTCCAGACGCGAATCGTCGGCCCCAGGTAACGCCCGTTAATCCCCCAGACGGGCGCGCGCGTACCCTGCGTAAAGGACCAGTGCGCGCGCTGCAACGTCATAAACAACGGCTGCCCGCGACGGGACTCCAGCAGCGGCGGAACGGGCAGAGGCTGCTGCTGACCGGCTGCATTAGCCTTCAGCGGAACGGCACCGGCACACAGTGCGATCCCCGAAGCCTGAATGAACTGACGCCGACTGAGTGACATATAAGCTCCATTTAAAACAGACAAAGAGTGCGCAGGAAGTCGTTTCCCACAAAAACGCGATCACACTGATTCAGACTTTGCCGGTCGCTTCGCGCTCTGCAATTTCCTGATCGAGTTCTGCAATTTTTTGTTCCATCAACGAGCGGCAATGCGCCGCCAGTTCACGAACCTGATCCTTACCAAACTGGCTGATGTCCACCGGCGGCAGCATCTCTACAATCACCAGACCGTTATTCAGTCGGTTAAGCTTAATTTTATTCGATGTATTGGAAACACACACCGGAATCACCGGAACACCGGCGGCGATAGCGGCATGAAAGGCGCCGGTTTTAAACGGCAACAGGCCACGGCCACGGCTGCGCGTTCCTTCCGGGAACATCCAGATAGAGATACGGCGCTTTTTAAAATGGCTCACCACTTCCGCGATTGTGCCGTGCGCTTTGGCACGATTATTTCGGTCAATCAACAAGTTACCGGTTAACCAGTACAGCTGGCCAAAAAACGGGATCCAGACCAGGCTCTTTTTGCCGACCGTCACCGTAGGCGGTTGCACAATGTTTGCTGCCGTCACCATATCGTAGTTGTTCTGATGGTTAGCGATATAGATAGCGTTGCCATAGCTTTCGGCATCAGCAGGCTTACGGCACTCCACCTTCAGGCCATAAAGCGGCGCCAGACGGCCAAACATATGGCCAAACGTCGCGACGTGCTTCGGGTTACGCGGGCTGAAAAGGCAGTAGATCGAACCGAAAATGCAGACAAGAATGCAGTAAATAACGGTAATGATTAGACGAAAGATATATAGCATAACAACCTCTGAAGGCCTAAGAGCGTCGCATTCTACGTCACCTGATATCAGGTTAGGGCTTTGTTAAGAGCGGCTCTCTGGAAAAGCGTATTGTTAATCGCAATGCGCGAATAAACAACGGTTTTACGGGAAATTTTATTGTTAATCCGGCCTGACAGCATCGTTAAAACCGCAGGCCGGACAAGGCGTTTACGCTGCCATCCGGCACAATGAGATGGCCTGATGGCGCTTAAAATCGCCTTATTCTTCGCTGTCGCCGTCGCGGGCGCGTCGTGGCGAGTCAATCTCAATACGATCGATGCGCTGCAAACCGCGCATCAGCGTACCGCGACGACCGCGCTCGCCGGTCACTTTTTGCAGCTCTTCAGGGCGCAGTTTGATTTTGCGCTTGCCGACATGAATCGTGAGCGTGCTTTGCGGCGGCAGAACGTAGAGCTGGGCCAGCGTATCGTCGCCTCTGGCCGCTTCCGCAGACGGAATGTTGATGATCTTGTTCCCTTTCCCCTTCGACAACTGCGGCAGATCGCTGACCGGGAACATCAACATACGCCCGGCGGCGGTGATCGCCAGCAGCATATCGGTTTCATCTTCAATCACCACCGGCGGCATAACGTGCGCGTTTTCCGGCAACGTGATCAGCGCTTTACCCGCGCGGTTGCGGGCCACCAGATCGTTAAAGGTACAGACGAAACCATAGCCTGCGTCCGAGGCCATCAGCAGTTTCTGCTCATCCCCTTCCATCAGCATATGCTCTACGGTCGCGCCCGGCGGCAGCGTCAGCTTACCGGTCAACGGCTCGCCCTGACCACGCGCCGACGGCAGCGTAATCGGGTCGATGGCGTAGCTGCGCCCGGTCGTGTCGATAAACACCACCGGCTGGTTGCTCTTGCCTTTCGCCGAGGCTTTCCAGCTGTCGCCCGATTTATAGTTCAGACCCTGCGCGTCAATATCATGGCCTTTGGCGCTACGCACCCAGCCCATCTGCGACAGCACGATCGTCACCGGTTCAGACGGCAGCATGTCATGCTCGCTCATCGCTTTAGCTTCTTCACGCTCGCGCAGTGGGGAGCGGCGATCGTCGCCATACGCGTCTGAATCCGCCTGCAACTCTTTCTTCAGCAGGGTGTTCATTTTGCGCTCGGAGGCCAGAATGCCCTGCAATTGATCGCGTTCTTTCGCCAGCTCATCCTGTTCGCCGCGAATCTTCATCTCTTCCAGTTTGGCGAGATGGCGCAGTTTCAGTTCGAGGATGGCTTCGGCCTGAGTTTCCGTGATGCCAAAACGCGACATCAGCGCCGGTTTCGGTTCATCCTCATGGCGGATTATCTCAATCACTTCGTCGATATTGAGAAACGCCACCAGCAAACCTTCCAGAATATGCAGGCGCTTGAGGACTTTCTCCAGACGATAGTTCAGGCGGCGGCGTACGGTATCGCGACGGAACGCCAGCCATTCGGTCAGGATCTCCAGCAGGTTTTTCACCGCCGGGCGACCGTCCAGACCGATCATGTTCAGGTTGATGCGGTAGCTCTTTTCCAGGTCCGTGGTCGCAAACAGGTGGTTCATCACCTGCTCCATATCCACGCGGTTGGAACGCGGCACGATCACCAGACGAGTCGGGTTTTCGTGATCGGACTCGTCGCGCAGATCGTCAACCATCGGCAGCTTTTTGTTCCGCATCTGGGCAGCGATCTGCTCCAGTACGCGAGCGCCGGACACCTGGTGCGGCAGCGCGGTAATCACCACCGCGCCATCTTCTTTTTTCCATACCGCGCGCATACGCACGGAGCCGCGACCATTTTCGTAAATCTTACGGATTTCCGCACGGGAGGTGATGATTTCCGCTTCAGTCGGGTAGTCCGGCCCCTGCACGATATCCAGCACCTGCTCAAGCGTTGTTTTCGGCTGCTCAATCAGGGTGATCGCGGCTTTCGCCACTTCGCGCAGGTTATGCGGCGGAATGTCTGTCGCCATCCCAACGGCGATGCCGGTGGTGCCGTTGAGCAGAATATTGGGCAGACGCGCAGGCAGCATCTTCGGCTCTTGCAGGGTGCCGTCAAAGTTCGGCACCCAGTCCGCCGTCCCCTGACCGAGTTCGCTCAGCAGGACTTCCGCGTATTTCGACAGACGGGATTCGGTATAACGCATCGCCGCGAAGGATTTCGGATCGTCCGGCGCGCCCCAGTTCCCCTGCCCGTCAACCAGCGGGTAACGGTAAGAGAACGGCTGCGCCATCAGCACCATCGCTTCATAACAGGCGCTGTCGCCGTGCGGATGGTATTTACCCAGCACGTCGCCGACGGTACGGGCGGATTTTTTAAATTTGGCGCTGGCATTCAGCCCCAGTTCAGACATCGCGTACACGATGCGACGCTGAACCGGCTTCAGTCCGTCACCAATAAACGGCAACGCCCTGTCCATGATGACGTACATGGAGTAGTTCAGATAGGCGTTTTCCGTGAATTCATGCAGCGCAAGGCGCTCTGCCATATCGCTCATTAATCGTGGTTCCTCAACTGTTAGCCTGAACAATAACCCAGTATCCGTCAGGCAATATTGCCGCAGATACTACCTTATCTGGCGCGTTGAGTCACAAAGAAAAAGGGCCGCGAGTGCGGCCCTGATGGGGTTTATTTGGCGACTTTGGTGATTTGCTTCACGTCGATTTCAACGGAATTCCAGTCTTTATCCACTTCGCCCTGGATTTCAACCAGGTCCTGCGGCGTTACGGTAACGCCGTTCCAGCGTTTGTGGTCGATATCGACATTCACCGTCCCGGTGGCATCCTTGAACAGATACAGATCGTCGGAGATACGCTCAACGATGTTACCGCGCAGGGTGACCCAGGCGTCATCACGCATTGATTTCGCGCTTTCTACGGTCGTATTACTCCCGTTCGGGCCAACAAACCCGCCGCCCTGACTTTGCGTCGCCGTCGGGCCAGAAAATCCACCTTGCTGAGCCGCCAGAACCGGAGCGGAACACAACGCCATTACGGCAACCATTGCAGCCAATTTTTTCATGACTCTCTCTCCCTTTTTACGCTGTTTCGTCTCAATTAAATAAGGTAATCCTTAACAACTTCTTAAGGCAAAAAAAGATACTTTTTTTTCTGTACAACGCGCGCCACGACAGGGTTTACTGGCGAGAGAAAGAGTCACCGCAGGGATGAACATATGCGTATTTTACTGGTAGAAGATGACGCGCTGATTGGCGACGGCATCAAGGCGGGTTTAAGCAAAATGGGGTTCAGCGTCGACTGGTTCACCGAAGGTCGTCAGGGTAAAGAAGCGCTCTACAGCGCGCCTTATGATGCGGTGATCCTCGACCTTACGCTACCGGGGATGGACGGGCGGGATATCCTGCGCGAATGGCGTGAACAGGGAAAACGCGAACCCGTACTGATTCTGACGGCGCGCGATGCGCTGGCGGAACGCGTGGAGGGGCTACGTCTGGGAGCGGACGACTATCTGTGCAAACCTTTCGCGCTGATTGAAGTCGCCGCCCGCCTGGAGGCGCTGTTACGCCGCGCTAACGGCCAGGTGAGCAACGAACTGCGCCACGGCCAGGTTACGCTCAATCCCGGTAATCTGGTCGCGACGCTGGCAGGCGATCCGCTGCCCCTGAAGCCGAAAGAGTTTGCCCTGCTGGAGCTGCTGATGCGCAACGTCGGGCGCGTGTTGCCGCGTAAGCTCATCGAAGAGAAGCTGTATACCTGGGACGAAGATGTCTCCAGCAATACCATTGAGGTACATGTTCATCACTTACGCCGTAAGCTGGGCAGTGATTTTATCCGCACCGTACACGGGATCGGCTACACCCTGGGCAACCCATGAAACTCACACAACGTCTCAGCCTGCGCGTCAGGCTCACGCTTATTTTTCTGATACTGGCCGCCATCACCTGGGTGGCCTCCAGCTTCGTGGCCTGGAAACAGACGACCGACAACGTCGACGAGCTGTTTGATACCCAGCTCATGCTGTTTGCGAAGCGCCTTATTACTCTGGATGTCAACGAAATCTCGGCGCCTGAACGGATGGCGCAGACGCCGAAAAAATTGAAGCATGGTCATGTCGATGACGATGTGCTGGCCTTTGCGGTGTATACCGCCGACGGCAGAATGGTGCTGAACGATGGCGATAATGGTCGGGATATTCCCTACAGCTACCGTCGGGAAGGTTTTGATGACGGATACCTGAATGGCGATGATGATAAATGGCGTTTTGTCTGGCTGACCTCTGCGGATGGCAAGTACCGTATCGTCGTCGCTCAGGAGCTGGAGTACCGCGAGGATATGGCGCTGGCGATTGTCACCGCGCAGCTAACGCCGTGGCTGATCGCGCTTCCGCTGATGCTGCTCATCCTGATTGTGCTGCTTAGCCGGGAGCTCAGGCCGCTGAAAAAGCTCGCCCAGGCGCTGCGTTTGCGCTCCCCGGAATCGGAAGAGCCGCTTGACGATAAGGGTGTGCCGAGTGAGGTTCGTCCGTTAGTCGGCGCGCTCAACCAGTTATTTGCCCGTACGCATTCGATGATGGTGCGCGAACGGCAATTCACGTCGGACGCGGCGCATGAGTTACGCAGCCCGCTCACTGCGCTGAAAGTACAAACCGAGGTGGCGCAGCTCTCGGACGACGACCAGCAGGCGCGTCAAAAAGCGCTCATACAACTGCATACGGGGATTGAGCGCGCCACGCGCCTGGTGGATCAGCTCTTAACCCTTTCACGGCTCGACTCGCTCGATAACCTGCAAGATGTCGCGGAAGTCTCGCTGGAGGCGCTACTGCAATCCGCCGTGATGGATATCTGGCAACCGGCCCAGCAGGCGCATATTGACGTGCGTCTGCACGTTAACGCCCACAACGTCACGCGCACGGGCCAACCGCTGCTGCTCAGCCTGCTGGTGCGCAATTTGCTGGATAACGCCATTCGTTACAGCCCACAGGGCAGCGTGGTGAACGTGACGCTGAATGCCCGGTATTTTACCGTCCGGGATAATGGCCCCGGCGTTTCGCCGGCGGTGCTGGCGCGTATCGGCGAACGATTCTATCGCCCGCCAGGTCAGAGCGTCACCGGCAGTGGTCTGGGTTTGTCGATTGTCCGCCGCATCGCCTCGCTGCATGGGATGAGCGTCTCGTTTGGCAATGCGCCGGAAGGAGGCTTTGAAGCCGTAGTAACCTGGTGATCGCAAGATTATTGCGCAATGAGCAAAAGACTTTGCACATTTTGCTCATTTCGCCGGGCCGCTCATCTGCGTAAAATCTGTTTCAAACGCATTCCTGAGAGGACAAATAATGAGCAACATTCTGATTATCAACGGGGCGAAAAAATTTGCGCACTCCAATGGTCAGTTGAACGACACCCTGACCGAAGTGGCGGATGGCCTTCTGCGCGACCTCGGGCATGATGTCAAAATCGTCCGCGCTGAAAGTGATTACGATGTCAAAGCCGAAGTACAGCACTTCGTCTGGGCTGACGTGGTTATCTGGCAGATGCCTGGCTGGTGGATGGGCGCGCCGTGGACCGTGAAAAAATACATGGATGACGTCTTTACCGAAGGCCACGGTACGCTGTACGCCAGCGATGGCCGCACCCGTTCGGACGCGTCAAAAAAATACGGTTCCGGCGGTCTGATTCAGGGGAAAAAATACATGCTCTCTCTGACCTGGAACGCACCGATGGAGGCCTTCACCGACAACGATCAGTTCTTCCACGGCGTTGGCGTGGATGGCGTATACCTGCCGTTCCACAAGGCCAATCAGTTCCTCGGAATGGAAGCGCTGCCGACCTTTATCACCAATGACGTCATCAAAATGCCGGATGTCCCGCGTTATATCGCAGAATATCGCAAGCATCTGAGCGAGATTTTTGGTTAACTAGTAGCCTGGAATTAGAAGGAGTTAACCATGCTTACTGTCATTGCTGAAATCCGTACCCGTCCAGGTCAACATCACCGTCAGGCGGTACTGGATCAGTTTGCCAAAATCATTCCGACCGTGCTGAAAGAAGAGGGTTGCCACGGCTACGCGCCGATGGTCGATCACGCTGCGGGCGTGGCCTTTCAGACGACCGCACCTGACTCAATCGTGATGGTTGAACAGTGGGAAAGCGTTGCGCATCTCGAAGCGCATTTGCAAACCCCGCATATGAAAGCCTACGCCGAAGCCGTTAAAGGCGACGTGCTGGAAACAAGTATCCGTATTCTGGAGTCAGGCGTTTAAGTTTTGCGCTAAATGCCGGATGGCGCTTCGCTTATCCGGCCTACAGCACGACAGCGCATTCCCTGAATGTAGGCCCGGTAAGCGCAGTGCCACCGGGCAATTCCTGGCAATATGGTTACCAGTACAGCTTCCAGCACTGGGTAAAACGCGTTAACGCTTCCACGTAGAAATAATCCCCCCAGCTAGCACACTCATCGACCCCTTTGTTGCTCGAAAGGTGGTACACCGAATGTTTCAACAGCCCGTTCCCCTTCTCATTTTTCGCCATCAGATAGCCCTTCGTTAGCGATGACATGATTCCCATCGCCCACTGCTGATAACGCTCACGATCCGGATCGGTCACGGGCAGGTGTTTGATCAACTCCAGCAGGCCGCACACGGCAATCGCCGCCGACGAGGCGTCACGCAGCGCATCTGTCCCCACCAGCGCCAGATCCCAATGGCAGACCGCGTCTTCCGGCAGGCGATTAAGGAAATAGTTCGCCAGCTTTTTCGACAGCGCCACCATCTCTTTGTCGCCCGTGTAGATATAGCTCAGCAGGAAGCCATAAATCCCCCACGCCTGACCGCGCGACCAACATGAATCATCCGCATAACCCTGCTGGGTGTTGCCGTAACGCGGCGCGCCGGTTTTCACATCCATGTAGTAAGTATGGAAGGTGGACGCATCTTCACGAATCAGGTATTTCGCGGCCTGCGCCACATGGGCTTTTGCCGCCTCGGCAAAACGCGGATCGCCCGTCTGCTCGCTCGCCCAATACAGCAGCGGCAGGTTCATGTTGCAGTCGATGATCATCCGCCCGGCCTGTTCGGGATCGTTAAGATCGCCCCACGCCTGGATAATCTGCGCCTTTTCATGGAAACGCTCCAGTAGCGCTTCCGCCGCCATCAGCGAAAAACCACGCGCATCACGGTTGCCCGTCAGTCGCCAGGCTGCGACGCAGGACAGGGTATAAAGGAACCCCAGATCGTGGGTGTTGGTGTCGTGGCGTCCGGCAATACGCAGGCCAAAAGAACGCACATGTTTTTCTGCCAGTTCACGATATTTCGCCTCGCCGCTCATCTCCCACGCCAGCCACAGTTGCCCGGTCCAGAAGCTGGTGGTCCACTCAACGTTGTCAGTTAACGGGTAATAACCTTTAACGCAGGTTTCGGCAGGAAATTTTTCACCGAATTCCGTTAAATGACGGCTAATCAGTTCGAGGACGTGTTCACGCGCGCCGATCATTTCATCCTGAAAAGTTCCGGCGTCAACCGGGCTGCCAGGAAATGCGCGCAACGTTTCCTCAACGATATGATTTAACATATTTCGGTTCCTTCTAAATTAAACCCAATGAAATTTAATGCGCCGTATTATTTTCGGCGATCTCAATAGCGGTACGATGGCGAGATTTACTCTGACATGCCGATAAGGTAAATGCCGAAATAAGCGTAAAGGTCAGCGCAATAATCCCCATGATGATATACGTTTTCTCAAAACCAATTCGGTCATACATTAATCCGGCAGGTGAAGAGATCACCACATTGCCGACATACAGCATCGCCTGATAGCCCAATAAATACATGGTCGCATTGACGCGTTTATCAAAGTGTTCAGCAATGTATTTAAAGACCGAAACCAACAGCAGACAGATTTCCAGACCATACAGCGGCTTCAGTACGGAGATGAGCAGGTGTGAATCACACAGCCCGGAAATAATCAGACGCGCGCCAACCAGCGCCCCCACAATCAACAAACCGCGTTTAGCGCCGATCGCGTTAACAAATAATGGAACCACCATATACATGACAAATTCCATTCCCGACTGCACGGTTCCCAGATAGCCAAACACCGCGTTGCCTTCATGAACGTCAGAGAAGAAGGTGACAAAGTAGCGGGAGAACTGCTGCTCTGCGATAAACATCATCCACGCCACGCCGGAGACATACAGACAGAACGCCCAGAACTTACGGCTGCGCAACAGCGCGTAGACATCCGCCGGGACGATTTTCTCTTTTGTCAGCACGTCCGCTGCGTTTGCCGCATTCACATTCACTTTCAGACTCAGCAGTACCACCAGCATCACCACCGACGCCACGCTGCCCATAATGAAGTTATACGCCGGAGAGAGGTTAAACAGCAGGCCGGAAAACGACGACGCCACCGCCCACCCCAGCGAGCCCCACATGCGTATTTGGCCAAACTCCATGCCGTTAAGACGGCTGAAGCGGTCAGAGTAGGATTCACAAGCCGCCACGCCAGCATACCAGGCAAAGCTCAGGTAAATCGCGCCGATAACAATGCCCAGCATGGTGTTTGAAAGCAATAATGGCTGATAAACATAAATAAAGAATGGCGCCATTAGTGCCGACATCATCACAACAAAATAGAGCAGGTATTTGCTCATGCCGATTTTATCGAGAATGTAGCCATAAATGGGCTTCAGAATGACCGCAAAAATACCGTTTACTGCAAACACCGTACCAATAACCGTGCCGCTTAGCTGTGCTTTCTGCCCCAGCCAGATGGCCAGTAAACCAATACTGGCAGACCAGGTAAAGAAATAGAGGAATATAAAGCTACTGATTTTATAATATTCAGTTCTGTTATTTGTTGAACAATTTTTCATACCATCCTCGCCAACGTGTAGGGGCCAGAGTTTTATAAAAAGAACGATAACTGGCGTGCGCTTTCTGGTTCGCGAATAACCACCTGGTTATCGTTTATTTGCAGTTGCGGAATTGCCGTATATTTTTTCTGTTGCCTGGAAGCAGAAACCGCGCAACACAGCCAGCTTTCGCCCTGTGCAATTTCTGCGGTAAGCAGTGGAATCGCGGCGCATTGTGCAAACATAATGCTGCTGTTCGGCGGCGTAATAATGCTGTCCGGCTGGCGGGCCAGCGCGGGCGACAGATCGACGATCGTGCTGCATCCGTTCTCTGCCGCCAGGTAGCATCCGCGCTCACTGAGCTGATGCGCCGCTTTCATCACCGCAAAGCCGCCTTCCACGGTTTGCAACGTTCGCGCGCTGTGGATGCGGTGCAGGCGAAGATGCCACTCGCCGAAGGGCGCCAGCCAGGTCTCGACAGTGACGTCATGCCACGGAGACCAGCGGGAAAAAATAAAATTCTCATCGACCCGCACTTCGTCGCAGCGACGGCGGCCACGGAAATAGTTGTCGCCATCCGCCAGCAGCAGCATGGAGTCGCACGCCGCATGTTTAAGGCCATAGCGTCCGCGTTCAATGGTGAAACCAAAACGGCTGGAGTAGGCAAACTTCGTGTATTTCGCTTCGGTGTTAACGTAGTTATTCAGTTCAAGCTGGCCCGAAGTCAGCATCGTGACATGGTCTGAATTCTCACTGTGCTGCAAAATTTGTGCGGCATGGGGAATAACGTGTTTTTCTGCGCATTGCGGCAGCGGGAGTTCTTCGGCCTGCCAGAAGGCGTGATCGTCCGGCAAGGCGAGGATCAAAAAGACCTTCAGCGCCCAGTAAGGGGAGCCCGGCGAGTTGTAATCTTCACACATCGCCAGGTTCGGATAAGCAAACCCCAGCGTCAGAATGCCGTCACGATCGACGATCGGCTGCTGCTGCCACCAGCGCAGATGCCGCAGGATCACCCCTTTAATCACGCCCGGCGAGAAGACATCCAGCTCAGCAAACGCCGCCGCGCTCCAGAACGCGACCATCGCAAAGCGATAGGTCAGACTGCGGCCAAACGGTACGGATGCGCCATCTGCTGCCGACATGTAGATAAAATCAGCGGCAAACAGGCGAGCGCGTTCGCGCAGGGTGGCGGCACGGGCAGCATCTTCCGGGTTCAGCGTGGCGTACAGCAGTCCGTAAAAATGGAAAGCCATCGAGATGTAGTAATCTTTTGGGCGACCGGGGCCATCGGCATACCAGCCGTCACCCAGGTAGTACGCTTCCATCATCGTAAAACGGCGGTCGATCGCTGCCTGATCGAACGGCAGCCCAGCACGTTTGAAACCCAACTGGACGATAATCGCAAAGTAGTTCCAGTTGCTGTCCGGCATTTGCGCGTCGGTGATCTGGTTTAGCCAGCGATGAAGATTCGCCAGTTCCGTTTCGCTGAACTGGTCGGTTAAACGCGTTTGCAGCAACGCCAGGCCGAGGCCGTAGGCGGCCATCTCGACCAGGCGCTGATCGTAAGGGTCGGTATCGCCCCAGTAGTGCGGACTGAGTGGATTGGTGCCGAGTTTAATCGCCTGAATATACTTATCAGCAAACGGCACCTCAGCGCCGCCAGCCATCAGAGGAAACAGACCCCATAACGCTCTGGAGAGCCCTTCCATGCAGGCGATATCCACACTGTAGTGCGCGCAGGTGTCACCCAGTGAAAACTGCGCCGCCCCTGCGGGAAACTGTTTATCCAGCGCGCTCAGCATCGTTGTGACGGCGCTGATTACGTCTTCACGGAATGACAATGGATTTGATTTTTCTTCAGTTGCCAACCACATACTCTGCCCCTCTGAATTAAGTGGCTAAAGGATAGTGAATCGCCGACAAGCGGAAATGTTATCTCAATCACACCAATAGAATTAAAATAAAACAGTGATTGAAAAAATTTAAAAACAAGGTTTATAAACCAGAATTCAGCGGCAAAAATTTAAATCTGTTGCACTATGAATGCACCCTCATCTCAGGAACATCTGGAACTGATCGCGCTCAATGACGCCATTGCGTCATTTAGTCGATTATTTGCTAACTCGGTTCGCTATCACCACTGGCATCAGTGTCTGGAGGTGCTGTATGTGGAGGAAGGATTTGGCGTAGTGATCGTCGATCACCAGCAATACACCATGCGGCCAGGTCGATTGTTCTTTTTCCCGCCCTTTACCCTGCATAAAATCATGGTGGATGAGCAGGCGCAAGACCACTACCGCCGAACCATTATTCACCTCGATCAGCATGCGGTACTGAAAGTGCTGCGCGATTTTCCGCTTAATCAACAGCGTCTGCAAAGTCTGACCATACGTGGCGGCGAGGCCAGAGTATTCGATGTGGCGGATATTCACCCGCACGTTGATTTTCTCTTCAGCCGTTACGAGAAAATGGCAGCGCTCAAGCCGCTTAACGCCGAACAGATTTCCTGCCTGTTATTGAGTTTATTTAGCCTGTTGCCCGAAGATAACGTCAATATGACGGAGATTGGCACCGGAATAGCAAGCCAGGTGATGTTCTGGCTGGATGAGAATTACACCCGTAAATTCAGCCTCAGCGAGCTGGCAGAAGAGTCTGGAAAATCAAAAAGCTACATTTCCCGGCGCTTTCATTTTGAAACCGGTGAAAGCATCCTCAATTATCTCAATACCCTTCGGTTACGCAAAGCCTGCGAAGCGTTGTTACACAGCGAGGAGAGTGTGCGGGAGATTGCCCGACAGGTGGGGTTTTCAGACGTGACGTACTTTATTAGCGCCTTTGGCAAAGGGATTGGCGAAACGCCGTTGCAGTATCGCAAGCGGCATAGACAGTAACGCCGGATGACGCTTCGCTTATCCGGCCTACGGGCACAATGCGAGCGTAGGCCGGATAAGGCATTCAATGGTCGATTACGCGTCGAGATCCGCCATATCGCCTTTTTCCTGCAACCAGTTGCGGCGGTCTTCGGAGCGTTTCTTCGCCAGCAGCATATCCATCATGGCGTTGGTACGCTGATCGTCTTCGTCGCTGATAGTGAGCTGCACCAGGCGACGGGTGTTCGGATCGAGCGTGGTTTCACGCAGCTGCATCGGGTTCATTTCACCCAGACCTTTAAAGCGCTGCACGTTCGGCTTGCCTTTCTTACGCTTCAACTGTTCCAGCACGCCCGCTTTCTCTTCTTCCGTCAGCGCATAGTAGACCTCTTTGCCGAGATCGATACGGTACAACGGCGGCAGCGCGACGTAGACGTGCCCGTGCTTCACCAGCGTGCGGAAGTGCTTCACAAACAGGGCGCAGAGCAGCGTGGCGATGTGCAGACCATCGGAGTCCGCATCCGCCAGGATACAGATCTTGCCGTAACGCAGCTGGCTCAGATCGTCGCTGTCTGGATCGATGCCGATCGCCACAGAAATATCGTGTACTTCCTGCGATGCCAGCACTTCATCGGAAGAGACTTCCCAGGTGTTGAGGATCTTACCTTTCAGCGGCATGATCGCCTGATATTCACGATCGCGCGCCTGCTTGGCGGAACCGCCCGCCGAGTCCCCTTCCACGAGGAACAGTTCGGTACGATTGAGATCCTGCGCGGTACAGTCCGCCAGTTTACCCGGCAGCGCCGGGCCGCTGGTCAGCTTTTTGCGCACTACTTTCTTCGCCGCGCGCAGTCGACGCTGGGCGCTGGAAATGGCCATCTCCGCCAGCAGCTCCGCAGACTGAACGTTCTGATTCAGCCACAGGCTGAAGGCGTCTTTCACCACACCCGACACAAACGCCGCACACTGGCGCGAAGAGAGACGCTCTTTGGTCTGCCCGGCGAACTGCGGGTCCTGCATCTTCACCGAGAGCACGTAAGCGCAGCGATCCCAGATATCTTCCGCAGACAGCTTCACGCCGCGCGGCAGAATATTGCGGTATTCGCAGAATTCACGCATCGCGTCCAGCAGACCCTGGCGCAGCCCGTTTACATGGGTGCCGCCCTGCATCGTCGGAATCAGGTTAACGTAGCTTTCGGTGAGCAGCTCGCCGCCTTCCGGCAGCCACAGCAGCGCCCAGTCTACGGCTTCCGTATCACCGGCAAAATTACCGATAAACGGTTTTTCAGGAAGGGTCGGCAGGCCGTTAACCGCTTCGCCCAGATAGTCGTTCAGGCCATCCTGATAGCACCAGCGCTGCTCGCTATTGTTGACCTCATCTTTAAAGGTGATTTCAACGCCAGGGCACAGCACCGCTTTCGCTTTCAGGATATGGGTTAAGCGAGAGACGGAAAAACGCGGGCTGTCGAAAAAGGTTTCATCCGGCCAGAAGTGAACGCTGGTGCCGGTATTACGTTTACCGCATGTCCCGACAACCTGAAGATCCTGCACTTTCTCGCCGTTTTCAAAGGCGATGCTATAGACCTGAGCATCACGACGCACGGTGACTTCCACGCGTTTTGACAAGGCGTTGACAACGGAAATCCCCACCCCGTGCAGACCGCCGGAGAACTGGTAGTTCTTGTTGGAGAACTTACCGCCCGCATGCAGTCGGCAGAGGATCAGTTCAACCGCCGGAACGCCCTCTTCCGGGTGGATATCCACCGGCATCCCACGGCCGTCATCAATCACTTCCAGTGACTGATCGGCATGTAAAATCACATCCACGCGTTTTGCGTGACCCGCCAGTGCTTCATCCACACTGTTATCAATCACTTCCTGCCCAAGATGGTTCGGGCGGGTTGTATCGGTGTACATCCCCGGGCGGCGGCGTACCGGCTCAAGCCCAGTGAGTACCTCAATGGCATCAGCGTTATAAGTTTGCGTCATGATTTAAATTAGCAATTCGAATTGATTGTCAGAAACTGTGCAGTCCAAGGAAATCGACAATCTGGTTGAAATAATCTTCGAAGCCCGTGAATGCATGGTTTCCGCCCTCGATAACGGTCTGGCGGCAGGAGGCGTAATACGCCACCGCCTGGCGGTAGTCCAACACTTCATCCCCCGTCTGTTGCAGCAGCCAGATCAAATCCGGCGCTTCCAGCGGGTCAATCTGCATGACTTTAAGATCGTAAATATGGCGAGACTCTAGCACATATTGCTGCCCGGTGTAGGGGTTCTCGTTCTGACCGAGGTAGTCGGTCAACAGTTCAAACGGCCGCACCGCCGGGTTCACCACCACCGCAGGCAACATAAAACACTGCGACAGCCAGGTGGCGTAATAGCCGCCCAGCGACGATCCAACGACGCCGAGCGGCGCTCCACCGTGTTCAAGCACGATAGATTCCAGCAACTCTGCCGCATCGGCAGGATACGGCGGCAGTTGCGGCACGATCATCTCAACATGAGGGTGGCGCTCCGCCAGCCAGCTTTTAAGCTGACATGCCTTTGCCGAACGCGGAGAGCTATTAAACCCATGCAGATAAAGAAGCGTAGACATCAGTATCCTTCCGAAGCGGTATCGGGTCGGAATTGAGTCCCCGGCAGACGATGCACTTGCGTTTCCAGAGAACCCTCGGCGTACAGTTCCAGCGTCCGCCAGCCTGGCCCTATCGTGTCCAGCGTGAAGTTCGCGCAGTGTGGCTTGAACTGGACGCAGGTGGACGGCGTCGCCAGCAGGCGGCGGCCATTCCAGTCAAGATCCAGCTCCTGATGAATATGACCGCACAGCAGGTATTTGACGCGTGGATAGTTCGCCAGCACGCTGTCCAGTTCGGCCGCGTTACGCAGGCTGTGCTGATCCAGCCAGCTGCATCCCGAAGGCAATGGATGGTGATGCAGAAGCAGCAAGGTGTGGCGCTCCGGCGCATCGGCAAGTTTGCGCTCCAGCCATTCAAGCTGAAAGTCGCTCAATTCACCATGCGGTACGCCAAAAACCTGGCTATCCAGCAGCAAGATTTGCCATTGATCGCCGATAAACACGCGTTTGGCCGGGGAGATCCCCGCTTCCTGCAACGCGCTGTACATCGCGGGCTGAAAGTCATGGTTACCCGGCAACCAAACGCAAGGCGCGCGAAAGCTTGCGATACCTTCAGCAAAGTGCTGATAGGCCGCAGCCGTTTGATCCTGCGCTAAATCACCTGTCGCCACGATCAGATCGTATTCGTGCTGCCCGGCATGAATCGCATCCAGCACCGCCTGGTAACTTTCCCAGGTATTCACGCCCAGCAGCGTTTCATGTTTTTCGGCAAACAGGTGAGTATCGGTAATTTGTAAGATCCTGACTCTGGCCTCACCAGCCAGAGGAAGGGTTAACAGGCTTTCCAAATGGTGTCCTTAGGTTTCACGACGCTAATAAACCGGAATCGCCATCGCTCCATGTGCTAAACAGTAACGCAGCCAGTCGGCCAGAAACTGATTAATTTGATGCTTTTCGTCGCGTTGATGCAACTTTTTATTTGGATAATCATACCGCGCTTTGAAGCGAAAGATCTGCTGACTTGAACACACTTCGGCCACCATCGCGTCATGGTACAGGCGCACCGTAAGTGACGGCAGGCTCCAGTACGTAATGGCTGGCGCCGTCTGCTCGATCGCAACAAGCGTAGTGTATCGGGTCGATTCAACGATCGTTAACCGATATTGCGCGTTGGCCACCTGATAGCTTACTGTTTCGCCGGGTGCGTCATTGCGCGGCAACAGGCGGCGCAATTGCGAAAAATTAGTTTCGCACAGGCGCATCATTTCAGGGAAGTCAGGTGTGTAACGCTTCATTTTTTCCACTCGTGTTTTAACTCTTGATAGTGCAGTTGCAGCCATTGCAAAGCGATGACAGAAGCCGCGTTGTCGATTTTCCCCTCTTCTACCCACTGGTAAGCCTGCTCCCGACTTACCACATGAACACGAATATCTTCGTTTTCATCGGCCAGACCATGAATCCCGTTCGCGGTCGTGGCATCCACTTCACCCACTAAAATAGAAAGACGCTCGCTGGTGCCGCCGGGGCTTGCCAGGTAACTCATGACTGGTTTCGTCCGTTTGACCTCAAGTCCGGCCTCTTCCATTGCTTCGCGACGAGCGACCTCCTCAACGGTTTCGCCCTCTTCGATCATCCCGGCGACCATTTCCAGCAACCACGGCGTTTCGCTGGTGTCATACGCCGCGATACGAATCTGTTCGACCAGTACAATTTCGTCGCGCTCAGGGTCAAAGGGTAGCAACACTGCGGCGTGGCCGCGCTCAAAAATTTCGCGTTTCACTTCATCGCTCATTTCACCGTTGAACAGGCGGTGGCGGAAACGATAGAGATCCAGTGAAAAAAAACCGCGATATAGCGTTTCTCGTGCAATAATTTCTACATCGTTTTTGGAGAAAGTCATTGGCGAGTTGTCTGGTTTATGCATTGTGCTGTCCTGGTACCAATAGTGATTAAAATGTGAATTTCAAGGGCGTTTGACTGCCGTTTCAGCGACCTTGTGATAAATTGGTGCAAATTAACGCCGGATGGCACGTAACGCCAACTTTTTGCAGTGGCGGATTCTGCTAGAATCAGCAATTATTTTTACAATTTGATCAGCGCTAAATACTGCTTCACAACAAGGAATGCAAATGAAGAAATTGCTCCCCATCCTTATCGGCCTGAGCCTGACGGGGTTCAGCACACTGAGCCAGGCAGAGAACCTGATGCAAGTTTATCAGCAAGCACGCCTGAGCAACCCGGAATTGCGTAAATCCGCCGCCGATCGCGATGCTGCATTCGAAAAAATTAACGAAGCGCGTAGTCCTTTACTGCCGCAACTGGGTTTAGGTGCCGATTACACCTACAGCAACGGCTATCGTGATGCGAATGGCATCAACTCCAACGCCACCAGCGCCTCTCTGCAATTAACCCAGACCCTTTTTGATATGTCAAAATGGCGCGCGCTGACGTTGCAGGAAAAATCCGCAGGTATCCAGGACGTCACGTTCCAGACCGATCAGCAAACGCTGATCCTCAATACGGCGAGCGCCTACTTTAAAGTCCTGAACGCCATAGACGTTCTCTCTTATACGCAGGCGCAGAAAGAAGCCGTTTATCGTCAGTTAGATCAAACCACCCAGCGTTTTAACGTCGGCCTGGTCGCTATCACTGACGTGCAAAACGCCCGTGCACAATACGATACCGTGCTGGCGAACGAAGTCACCGCCCGCAACAATCTGGATAACGCCGTAGAAGAACTGCGCCAGGTCACCGGTAACTACTACCCGGAACTGGCTTCGCTGAATGTCACGAACTTTAAAACCGATAAGCCGCAGGCCGTTAACGCGCTGCTGAAAGAGGCCGAAAACCGTAACCTGACGCTGTTGCAGGCGCGTCTGAGCCAGGATCTGGCGCGCGAGCAAATCCGCCAGGCGCAGGACGGCCATCTGCCAACGCTGGATTTAACCGCTTCTACCGGCGTGTCTGACACCTCTTATAGCGGCTCTAAAACCCATAACAGCACGCAGTATGACGACAGCAATATGGGCCAGAACAAAATTGGCCTGAGTTTCTCGCTGCCGCTGTATCAGGGTGGGATGGTCAACTCTCAGGTGAAACAGGCGCAGTACAACTTTGTTGGCGCGAGCGAACAGCTGGAAAGCGCGCACCGCAGCGTCGTGCAGACCGTGCGCTCTTCCTTCAACAACATTAATGCTTCTATCAGCAGCATTAACGCTTACAAACAGGCCGTTGTTTCCGCGCAAAGCTCTTTGGATGCAAACGAAGCCGGTTATTCCGTGGGTACGCGTACCATTGTTGACGTGCTGGATGCCACCACCGCGCTGTATGAAGCGAAGCAACAACTGGCGAATGCGCGTTATAACTATCTGATTAACCAACTGAACATCAAGAATGCTCTCGGTACGTTGAACGAGCAGGATCTGGTGGCGCTGAACAATGCGCTGGGTAAACCGATCTCGACATCCCCGGACAACGTCGCGCCGGAAACCCCGCAGCAGGATGCGGCGGCGGATGGCTATAATGCCAGTACGGTTCAGCCTGCTTCAGCACGTTCCACCAGCAGCAACGGTAACAACCCGTTCCGTAACTGATGAATTGCCCGATGGCGCTTCGCTTATTGAGCCTACCTGATCGCAGGCAGGGTAAGCGTCGCGCCACCGGGCGCTAAACCTTGTCTGAACGTAAGGCAACGTAAAGATCCCGCCATTCTGCCGCATTCTCGCCTCTTCTCGCTTCAATTTCGACCAGCCATCCACTATCCTGAGCATTATTTATTGTGTTTACCACTGGGTCCTGGAAGACAAAAATGAAACGGACAAAATCTATACATCACGCCTCGTTCCGCAAAAGCTGGAGCGCACGTCATCTTACTCCGGTTGCTCTGGCGGTTACCGCTGTCTTTATGCTGGCCGGTTGTGAAAAAAGCGACGAAACGGTTTCGCTGTATCAAAACGCCGACGACTGCTCGGCGGCGAATCCGGGCAAAAACGCTGAATGTACGACCGCATTCAACAATGCCCTGAAAGAAGCGGAACGTACCGCGCCGAAATACGCGACGCGTGAAGACTGCGTGGCTGAATTCGGCGAAGGCCAGTGCCAGCAGGCGCCGGCTCAGGCTGGCATGGCGCCGGAAAATCAGGCGCAGGCGCAATCCAGCGGCAGCTTCTGGATGCCGCTGATGGCGGGCTACATGATGGGCCGAATGATGGGCGGCGGCGCGGGCTTTGCTCAGCAACCACTGTTCAGTTCAAAAAACCCGGCCAGCCCGGCCTACGGTAAATACACCGACGCCAGCGGCAAGAACTACGGCGCCGCACAGCCTGGCCGTACCATGACTGTACCGAAAACCGCGATGGCGCCGAAGCCCGCCACAACCACAACCGTTACCCGTGGTGGTTTTGGCGAGTCAGTGGCAAAACAAAGCACAATGCAGCGTAGCGCCACCGGCACCTCGAATCGTTCGATGGGCGGCTAAGACGCATGGAAAGAATCAGTATTACTGAGCGCCCGGACTGGCGCGAGAAAGCCACCGAATACGGTTTTAATTTTCACACGATGTACGGGGAACCGTACTGGTGTGAAGACGCGTACTACAAGCTGACGCTCGACCAGGTTGAGAAGCTGGAAGACGTCACCGCTGAACTGCACCAGATGTGCCTTAAGGTCGTGGAGAAAGTGATCGCCAGCGATGAGCTGATGACGAAGTTTCGCATTCCTAAGCATACCTGGGGCTTTGTACGTCAGTCCTGGCAAACGCAGCAGCCGTCACTCTATTCCCGCCTCGATCTGGCGTGGGATGGCACGGGTGAGCCTAAACTTTTAGAAAATAATGCCGATACGCCGACCTCACTGTATGAGGCCGCGTTTTTCCAGTGGATCTGGCTGGAAGACCAGCTCAATGCGGGCAACCTGCCGGAAGGCAGCGATCAGTTTAACAGTCTGCAAGAAAAGCTGATCGAACGCTTCGCCGAGCTGCGTGAGCAGTATGGCTTCCAACTGCTGCACCTCACCTGCTGTCGCGACACCGTGGAAGATCGCGGGACAATCCAGTATCTACAGGACTGCGCCGCCGAAGCTGAAATCGCCACCGAGTTCCTCTACATTGAAGATATCGGCCTGGGTGAAAAAGGTCAGTTTTCGGACTTGCAGGATCAGGTGATTGCCAACCTGTTTAAGCTCTATCCGTGGGAATTTATGCTGCGTGAAATGTTCTCCACCAAGCTGGAAGATGCTGGCGTTCGCTGGCTGGAACCGGCCTGGAAGAGCATTATCTCCAATAAAGCGCTGCTCCCAATGTTATGGGAAATGTTCCCGGATCACCCTAACCTGCTGCCGGCTTATTTTGCGGAAGATGACTATCCGCAAATGGAAAAATTCGTCGTCAAACCGATCTTCTCACGTGAAGGCGCTAACGTCTCCATCATTGAAAACGGGAAAACGATCGAAGCGGTGGAAGGCCCTTACGGTGAAGAAGGCATGATTGTGCAGCAGTTCTGCCCGCTGCCGAAGTTTGGCGACAGCTATATGCTGATTGGCAGCTGGTTGATCAACGATCAACCCGCCGGGATCGGTATTCGCGAAGACCGAGCGTTGATCACCCAGGATCTGTCCCGCTTCTACCCGCATATCTTTGTCGAATAGTTTCATGTGCCGGGTGGCGGCTCCGCCTTACCCGGCCTACAGTTCGTGCCGTAGGCCCGATAAGCGTAGCGCCATCGGGCATTAATCATCCCACCTGTACCGACAGCATACTCAGGCTGCCCATCTCGATGCCGTCAACCGGGATCGTCACCGGCTCTTTGCCATCCCATGCGCCTAACACATACAGCAGCGGCAGATAGTGATCCGGCGTTGGGTTCGACAGCGCTCCTCCTTCATGATCGAGGTAATTAACCAGCGGATGCTGTTCTACCGGCCCCTGCCATGTCAGATTCGCTTTCACATACTCATTGAATGACGTTGCCCACGGGTAGGGCGTATTCTCGCCATGCCAGCGCGCCGTGCGCAGGTTATGCACCACGTTGCCACTGGCGACCAGCATAATGCCTTCGTCCCGCAACGCCGCCAGTTTGCGCCCTGTTTCAAAATGCCAGGCCGCCGGTTTGGTGCTGTCGATGCTCAACTGCACCATCGGGATATCCGCATTCGGGTACATCTTGATCAACACGCCCCAGGAGCCGTGATCAAAGCCCCACGCCTCTTTATCCAGCGCGACCGGCGTCGGCGACAGCAACTCAACCAGATGTTGCGCCAGTTCCGGCGAACCGGGCGCAGGATAGTGCGTGTCATACAATGCCTGAGGAAAGCCGCCAAAATCATGGATCGTCTTTGGCGCTTCCATCGCCGTCACGCCCGTCCCTCGCGTGAACCAGTGCGCCGAAACAACGACAATCGCTTTTGGACGCGGCAATGTATCCCCCAGATGCCGCCAGGCGCGGGTATACACATTATCTTCCAGAACGTTCATCGGGCTACCGTGACCTAAAAACAATGCTGGCATACGTGTTGAAGACATGATGATATCCTTACTGAGGGAGTCATTTTGATATCATCACAATACGCTTTTTCGATGGATGAAGAACTCAGATAACCATGATGAAGATCATCAGTTATTTTGAAGGTCAGGTTCGGACAGTTGAATCATAAGGAGTTGTCGATGTCAGTACCTTTAATTCTGACCTTACTGGCGGGCGCCGCCACCTTTATTGGCGCGTTTCTTGGCGTGCTGGGGCAAAAACCGTCCAACCGCGTGCTGGCGTTTTCACTGGGATTCGCCGCAGGCATTATGCTGTTGATCTCGCTGATGGAGATGCTGCCAGCCGCGCTGGCGGCAGATGGCATGTCTCCAGTGCTGGGTTACGGCATGTTTATTATCGGCTTGCTGGGTTATTTCGGTCTCGACAGGCTGCTTCCCCACGCCCACCCACAAGATTTAGTGCAAAAAACCGCGCGTCCTCTCCCCGGCTCGATAAAACGCACCGCCATCCTGCTGACGCTGGGCATCAGCCTGCACAACTTCCCGGAAGGTATCGCCACCTTCGTCACCGCCAGCAGCAACCTCGAATTGGGTTTTGGCATTGCCCTGGCGGTCGCCTTGCACAATATTCCTGAAGGATTAGCGGTCGCCGGGCCAGTCTATGCCGCAACCGGTTCAAAACGGACAGCAATTTTCTGGGCCGGTATCTCCGGGATGGCGGAAATTCTTGGCGGTGTGATGGCGTGGCTTATTCTGGGCAGCCTGATCTCACCGGTCGTTATGGCGTCCATCATGGCCGCCGTCGCGGGAATTATGGTGGCACTATCCGTTGATGAGCTGATGCCGCTGGCAAAAGAGATCGACCCTAATAATAATCCCAGCTACGGCGTACTGTGTGGAATGTCGGTGATGGGGTTGAGTCTTGTCGTGCTTCAGGCGATGGGAATCGGATAACAGAGGCAGCAGGAAGCGCTTATTCCTGCTCTTTGGTCATAACGCGTTCTTCATCATCGCGACGAAGTAATTTATTGCGGATTTCCAGCAGCGCATCTCTGTCCTGCCGAAACGCCTTACAATAGCGTTTCATATGGCAAAAATACCCTACGATCACCAGAAAAATTAAGACGAGCCAATACCAGGCGATAAACATCCTTTTACCCTTAAAATCTAATATTACCAAACAATTAGCGTTAAAACCTTTTCTACCTATATTGAGGTAGCCCTATATACTGGCACAGTATGAAATCGAGAATATGATTTTGATCATAGAGAAAAAGGTTGGGCTTTTATTAACAGATGGGATGTTTAAAAAAGCAAAATATAAGGGATAAACGGCGGGATTAATGACCTCTGTAAACACAAAAAACCGAAGCCTGCGAACCGGCTTCGGTTTTTATTATCATCTCATCGCCTGATGGCGCTTCGCTTATCAGGCCTACAGAATTAGCTGGCTTTACGCTCGTGCGCCTGGCGGTAAGCCACCAGATCTTCGATCGTCACTACTGCCATGTTGTGTTTACCGGCAAACGCGATGCATTCCGGCGCGCGCGCCATTGTGCCATCGTCATTCGTCAGCTCGCACAGTACGCCAGCAGGTTTGAACCCGGCCAGCATCACCAGATCGATGGTAGCTTCAGTATGGCCGCCACGGGTCAGAACGCCGCCCGGCTGCGCGCGCAGCGGGAAAACGTGGCCTGGACGGTGCAGATCGGCAGGTTTCGCGCCATCGGCAATGGCTGCGCGAACGGTCGTTACGCGGTCTGCGGCAGAAACGCCGGTAGTCACGCCTTTTGCGGCTTCAATGGTCACGGTAAAACCGGTGCCGTAGGCGCTGGTATTGTTCTCCACCATCATCGGCAGATCGAGCTGCTTGCGACGATCTTCAGTGATGCACAGACAAACAATGCCGCTGCCGTGGCGAATGGTCAGCGCCATCTGCTCAACGGTCATGGTCTCGGCCGGGAAAATCATATCGCCTTCGTTTTCGCGATCTTCATCGTCAAGCACCATCACACCGCGTCCTTCACGCAGCGCGGATAGCGCATGTTCCACACGTTCAAAAGGCGTACCAAAAGAGGAAAGTAGCGTCTGATTCATGGTAAAAAAACCTCATTAAAATTATGGTTACCAGAATCAGGGCAGTCTTAGGAGTACCGACAAGCGGCAAAAAAATAACGTGAGCGGGCCCATGCCCGACTGGATCGTTACTCTCTCCCATCCGGACTTTAACCGTCGGCCCCGGAATTACACCGGATCTGCTGACCTTCAGGTTTGCACCTGAAGCGCTCGCGGGCTTTCAACCAGTCCTTCATCTTTCACGCCGCTGCTGCATTGCCGCAACGCGAAATCTTTTGGACATACGCTGATTTACCGCCGGTGGGGAATTTCGCCCCGCCCTGAGAATAAGCGAGTTAACTATAACGCTATTGATTACCTTCATCAACGCCTTTACTCCGCTAAACGACACACAATTCTGGTTTATGACGCCTGCATATCGCACTACAATGTGTTCTGACACTTACCAGTTCAGGGAAACCACAATGATTGACCCGAAAAAAATTGAGCAACTCGCTCGTCAGGTTCACGAGTCGATGCCGAAAGGGGTTCGGGAGTTCGGGGAAGATATCGAGAAGAAAATCCGTCAGACGCTGCAATCGCAGCTGACGCGTCTCGATCTGGTGAGCCGTGAAGAGTTTGACGTGCAGACTCAGGTCTTACTGCGCACCCGCGAAAAGCTGGCGCTGCTGGAGCAACGCCTCAGCGAGCTGGAAGCGCGTGAGAAACCTGTAGATGTTAAACCTGCGCCCGCCATCCCGCCTGTCGATCCGCAAGAGTAAAAACCACAACGGGCCGTAAGGCCCGTTGATATTTTCAGTGTTCGAGTTCTAGCTTCTTAGCCTGTGTCGCCTGTTGGCAGTAAAGCGCATAGCGTTTGCAAAACCAGCTGCGGTGCGCCTCATCCATATTTCCGGTAACGGCCTGGATATCAACAGGATGGCCCTCAGCCTGCATCCTGGCGAAACTGCGCGCCAGAAAATCAAAATTGTTTAACGAATATACGTTCTTGTCGTTCATCAGCATACCCTCCAGTTATCAAATATCTGTTAAGGCCATATGCTTTTTCTAATTTCAGTATTCTCTTATATGTGTTGAACGGTTGTGCAAAAAGTGCGCATATCAGTTGCCTGACATCACACTTTGGGAACAAGCCAGATGCCCGATGGCGCTGTGCGTATCGGGCCGTCTGTTCAGCGGTTATTTATCGCTGTCTTTCTGGATTTTCTTGATGATATTGGTGGTCGAACAACCGTCTTCGAAGTTAAGCACCAGCACTTCGCCGCCGTTGGCCCAGACTTCTTCGCTACCGGCAATCTCTTCTGGCTTATAGTCACCGCCTTTCACCAGCAGATCCGGCAGCACGCCTGCAATCAGCCGCTGCGGGGTGTCCTCGTCGAAAGAAACCACCCAGTCAACGGACTCCAGCGCACCCAGCACGATCATTCGCTGTTCCAGCGGATTCACAGGGCGAGTTTCGCCTTTCAGACGTTTGGTGGAGGCATCGCTGTTCACCGCGACGATCAGGCGATCGCCCAGCTTGCGGGCGTTCGCCAGGTAAGACACATGTCCGGCGTGCAGAATGTCGAAAACGCCGTTGGTCATGACCACTTTCTCGCCGCGTTTACGCGCGCTGGCCACGGCCTGTTTCAGCTCGGCTTCCGTCATCACGCCGAAGCCGGTGTCCGCACGACCGCGCACCGCATTTTCCAGTTCGATTGGCGAAACGGTTGATGTTCCCAGTTTACCGACGACAACACCTGCTGCCGCGTTCGCAAAATAGCAGGCCTCTTCCAGGGAGTTCCCCGCCGCTAATGTGGCCGCCAGTACGCCGATCACCGTATCCCCGGCACCGGTAACGTCATACACTTCCTGCGCCTGGGTCGGCATATGCAGCGGCGCTTTACCCGGTTGCAGCAGCGTCATTCCCTGCTCGGAACGGGTCACCAGCAGCGCAGAAAATTCGAAATCGGCAATCAGCTTCATGCCGCGTTCGACAATCTCTTCTTCACTTTTACATTTACCCGCCACCGCTTCGAACTCGGACAGGTTCGGCGTCAACAGCGTGGCGCCGCGATAACGTTCGAAATCGGTGCCTTTCGGGTCGATCAGCACCGGAACGCCCGCTTTACGCGCAAGCTGAATCATCTGCTGAACGCTGGCCAACGCGCCTTTGGCGTAATCAGACAACACCAGCGCGCCAATTGAGCCCAGCGCCTGGTTAATACGCTCGTGCAATGGCAGCGGATCGACGCCTTCAAAGCCTTCTTCAAAATCCAGGCGAATCAGCTGCTGGTTACGGGAAAGTACACGCAGTTTGGTAATCGTCGGATGCGTAGGCACAGAAACGAAGTCGCATTTTACGTTCACATCCGCCAGCGTTTTGCTCAGCGCGCGCGCCGCATCGTCAATACCGGTCAGACCCACCAGACGCGAATTTGCGCCCAGAGAAGCGATGTTCATCGCCACGTTCGCCGCGCCGCCCGGACGTTCTTCAATGGTGTCCACTTTGACAACGGGCACCGGCGCTTCGGGGGAAATACGGCTGGTCGGCCCGTACCAGTAGCGATCCAGCATCACATCACCAACAACCATGACTCCTGCACGTTCAAACTCTGGCAGCGTTACTTTCATTCCTGTCTCCTGAGAGATTCTCTGAGGGTCTTAAAATTTGCGCGCGATAATAGCACACTTCACCCGGCAACCAGCCACTTCTGCCATCTTGCCCGCACCAGCGCGCGTTCCTTGCTGAAGCACTCTTGCGCCACATGCCCCGGAAGCTCCTGTAGCGCAAGGTGATGAAGCTCATCGCGCAGCGTGGTATAGGCCTGCGTCAGCGCATGCGCTTCCTGTTCGTCCATAATGTCGTTTTGCGCCAGCAGTTCCAGAATGCGCACGTTATCGGACCAGCGCGTCAGCTTCGGCTTTTCATGCGCATAGCGCAGCACCAGATATTGGGTAATAAATTCAATATCGGTGATCCCGCCTTCGTCGGCTTTGATATCAAAACGATCGCGATGCTTGTTGCCCAGATGCGCGCGCATTTTCTCGCGCATTTCGCGCACCTCGGTCTGCAACGTTTTGCCTTCGCGGGCGAGGGTCATGATATCGCGACGCACGGCGTCAAACTGCGAGGTCAGTTGCGGGTCGCCATAAACCACACGGGCGCGCACCAGCGCCTGATGCTCCCATGTCCAGGCTTCGTTTTTCTGATAATCGGCAAAGGCTTCCGCCGACGTGACCAGCATTCCCGCCGCGCCGGACGGGCGCAGCCGCGCGTCCACTTCATACAAGATACCGGAAGAGGTGCGGGTGCTGAACAGGTGCATAATGCGCTGCGCCAGGCGTAAGTAGAACTGGCGGCCGTCGATTTCACGCTCGCCGTCGGTCATCACGTCCATTGGGCAATCGTGCAGGAAGATCAGATCAAGATCGGAGCTGTAGCCCAGTTCCCAGCCGCCCAGCTTGCCATAACCCACCACCGCAAACCCGCGTCCGGTGCGCTCAGCAAGGTGCGTCGGCTGCCCATAGCGCGCCACCATTTGCCCCCACGCCTGCTGGACAACGGCGTCGATAATGGCCTCCGCCAGCCAGGTCAGGTGATCGCTGACCTTCATCACCGGCAGCGTACCGGCGATATCCGCCGCCGCAATGCGCAACAGTTGTGTTTGTTTAAACTGGCGCAGCGCTTCCAGCTGCTGCTCTTCGTCATCTTCCGGCACACGCAGCAAATACTGGCGTAACTCATCGCGATAAGCGTCGGTCGCCGTTGGCTGATACAGCGTATTCGGGTCCAGTAGTTCATCGAGCAACAGCGGATAACGCGCCAGCTGGCTCGCCACCATCGGCGAAGCGGCGCACAGCGAAATCAGGTGCTTCAGCGCGCCGGGAAATTCGCTCAGTAATTCAAGGTAGGTGGTACGCGTAACGATCCCCACCAGCAGAGGCGTAATACGCGACAGCGGCACAGAGGCATCTTCGCGCGAGCACACGTCGCTAAGCAGATGCGGCATCAGATGGTCGAGCACCTGCCGCCCGCGCGGGCCAATGGTGCGCTTATCCAGCTCTTTACGAAAGTCGGCGATTAACGCCAGCACGCGTCCGCGATCGTCGTCGGACAGATGCGCCAGCACCGGCGTGGTATCATCTTCCTGTAGCGCATCCTGCCACAGTTCGCGCCAGTGTTCCGACAGCGTATCTTCCTGAGTATCGGTTTCGTCATCGCCAATCAGTTCGTTAAATACCCGACGCACGTTAGCCATGTGCGCCGCCAGACTGTCGGTGAGCTGCGACCAGTCATCCGTGCGCATTCCCCAGGCCAGACGCGCCCGGTTCAGTTCATCGCCCGGCAGCGTCTGGGTCTGCTCATCATTGATGCTTTGCAGCAGGTTTTCCAGACGGCGCAGGAAGAGATAGGCCGCGCGTAACTGTCCGGCGTCATTTTCTGGCAACAGGTGCAGCGCATCAATCGCGCTCAGCGTCGGCAGCAACGAGCGCGATTGCAGCGAGGGTTCCCGTCCGCCGCGAATCAACTGGAACACCTGCACGATAAACTCAATTTCACGAATACCGCCGGCGCCAAGCTTAATATTGTCTTTCAGACCGCGACGACGCACTTCACGGGCAATCATCCCTTTCATATTACGCAGGGACTGGATCACGCTGAAATCGATATAGCGGCGGAACACGAAAGGTCGCAACATGGCGCGCAGTTCATCGACATACGCACTGTCGGCAGCGCCCATAATGCGCGCTTTGACCATCGCATAACGCTCCCAGTCGCGCCCTTGTTCCTGGTAATAATCTTCCAGCGCGGCAAAACTCAGCACCAGCGGGCCACTGTCGCCAAACGGGCGCAGACGCATATCCACCCGGTACACAAAGCCGTCCATCGTCGGCTGGTCCAGCACTTTGATCAAACGCTGCCCCATGCGGGTAAAGAACTGCGCGTTATCCAGCTCGCGCCGACCTCCCCGGGTGGAACCGTGCTCCGGCCAGGCGAAGATCAGATCGATATCCGAGGAGAAATTCAGCTCGCCGCCGCCCAGTTTTCCCATCCCCAGAATCAGCAACGGTTGAGGTATGCCATCATGGTTGCAGGGCGTACCCCATTCGCGACAGCAGGCGTCATACAACCAGTCGCGCGCGGCGACGATCAACGTTTCCGCCAGTTGGCTTAGCTGCTGCAGAATGTTTTCTTCTTCCACCAGCGACAGCGCCTGCGCCCAGGCGATACGTACCATGATGCGGCGACGGAATACGCGAAGCTCACGCATCAGCGCCGCTTCATCAGTCACCTGCGCCAACGCGTCCTGTAGCCACGCGGCATAATGCCGCCACTCATCGGCCTGCGGCGGCGCGCTTTCCAGCTCAGTCAGCCATTCGGGATGCGCAATCACGCTGTCCTGCACAAAGTCACTAAATGTAAGTACTGACTTCGCCTGAACGCTAAGCGTGGCTTCAGCCAGAATTTCTGGTAACCGCTCAACCACGGTCTGCCAGTGCTGCTGTAACGGTGAAGAAAGCGGCTTCATTTAAGGTGTGTCCTCAGATGGCTAACTAATCCCGATGAGTGTTGCCGGATGGCGGCGTAACGCCTTATCCGGCCTACAAAACCTGCGCCCGTAGGCCTGATAAGATGCGCAGCATCGCCATCAAGCGTCTGACATTGCCGGATGGCGGCGTAACGCCTTATCCGGCCTACAAAACCTGTGCGCCGTAGGCCTGATAAGATGCGCAGCATCACCATCAGGCGTCTGACATTGCCGGATGGCGGCGTAACGCCTTATCCGACCTACAAAACCTGTGCCCGTAGGCCTGATAAGATGCGCAGCATCGCCATCAGGCGTTACTGGTTATCGTTTTCCGCTATGCAGCCAGAACGGCTCCTGGAAGATCGCCTCATTGCGGAAGTGTTCAACTTCAATGCGCTGCCCTGTCACAATCGCGTGGCGCAGGCCCTGCCAGTTCTCCAGCCAGGCCTGTACCGCATTCGCGTCGTAATAACCTGCCAGCAGCAAAATGCTGTCGATATCGCGGGTCAGGCGCGGAAGCTGATCGCGATACCGATCGCCCAACGGCTGCCCGAAAGTCGCTTTCAGCTCCGCCGCATGGCGCGACAGGTGAATATCGGCAAAGCGTTTGAAAGAATCGGCCATTTTCGCCTGCGCTTTGGCGTCGAGGAACGGTTGCCAGGCTTTGGTGACCAGCCATTCGGTCAGCGCCAGTTTAGCCATCGCCGTTTGCGTGCTATAGATAGCCGTAATGGCTGAAACCTCAGAGACAAGGGTCGCTTCCGACTGCGTCAGCAAATCGCGTAAGTGAGCGCTTGCTTTACGCGGTACAATGCCGCCAAACAGCATCAGCGCATGGCGAACCAGCCCCATCGCCGCCAGTACATCCGCTTTGGCGGCGTCATTTCCACGCACCCACAGCTCTTCATGGTACTGCCATTGCGACAATGCCAGCTCCAGCGCCGCTTCCAGCCCCTGCTCAATGCTGGCTTTGGCTGGCGCTTTCAGCACCGCAGTAGGTCTGATCCCACGCGGAGCATTCCCCTGCGCCAGATGATATCCCCGTGCGGCCTTGCTCAGGCTGCCCTGACGCAGACCCGCTTGCGACACCAGTTGGTTTGCCAGTTTCAACACCGCACGGGTCTCGCCACTTAACAGTTCCAGCTCCAGCTCGCAAATTGGCTCGGCACATTCTCCAGCCTTCACTTCGCCAAGATCGAGCGCGATTTCAATACGGCTGCCGTCAACGTCCACCAGCCATTTCTCACGGTAAAAATCGGTGCTAAACAGCGGCTGCACGCGTGAAGCGAGATCCGCAGGCAGCTCGCCGTTCGGCCAGACCTCCTGCGGGAGCAGTGCGAGATCCAACGTCGGCTCGCTCAGCGCAACATTGTATTCCGGCCGTTGATGTAGGCCCCCCGTAACCCGACCGGCGATTTTCATGGTCATTTCATAACGACCATTCTCGCCACGGATGCGCAGACCCATATCATGTCCACGCAACCACTTGTCCGGCGTTTCGTAGTAAATGTTCTGTAACTGGCTGGGCGCATGGTGCTCGCCGCCGAGTGTTTGCAGATGGTCACGCAACGCGTCTACAGCGTCGTGATTAACGATAAACTTTAATTCGATTTCCTGAGCCATTGCCTTGTACTTATGGGTTATGTCACATATGGGAAGAATGACGGCGAACTTAACGCGTTCTTTTTTGTCAGTAGATAGTATTTTGCGCCAAATTGCCATGCAACGAGCAATTTGACGGGCGTAAAAGTTTAAAACAGTGGCAAAGATGACACAGATGATTCCGATTGATGTCGAATGCTTTGCGTAGAGACACTGATGCCACTACTATCGTTCCACTTTTTATGACAAAAACGACAGCCTGATGCCAAAATTACGCCTGATTGGATTAACTTTACTTGCACTTAGCGCCACTGCCGTCTCCCACGCAGAAGAGAAGCGCTATGTCTCTGACGAACTGAATACCTGGGTCCGCAGCGGTCCGGGAGATAATTATCGCCTCGTGGGTACGGTGAATGCCGGCGAGGAAGTGACATTATTACAGACTGACGCCAACACGAATTACGCTCAGGTGAAAGACAGTACAGGTCGTACTGCCTGGATCCCGATGAAAGAGCTGAACAGCTCGCCCAGCCTGCGTATCCGCGTACCGGATCTGGAAAATCAGGTTAAGACGCTGACCGATAAGCTGAACAATATTGATACCACCTGGAATCAGCGCACGGCCGACATGCAGCAAAAAGTGTCGCAGAGCGACAGCGTGATTAACGGGTTGAAAGAAGAAAACCAGAAGCTGAAAAACGAGCTGATCGTGGCGCAGAAGAAAGTCAGCGCCGCCAATCTGCAACTTGATGACAAGCAGCGCACCATCATTATGCAGTGGTTCATGTATGGCGGCGGCGTGCTGGGGCTCGGCCTGCTGCTCGGTCTGGTTCTCCCGCACATGATCCCAAGCCGTAAACGCAAAGACCGCTGGATGAACTAAATCGCCTTCTCTGCCGCACTGACATATGATTAAGGGATGATTTTTTTCAGGAAGGGAAAGTGGCGTGAAGATTTATCTGGTCGGTGGTGCTGTTCGGGATGCGTTGTTAGGGCTACCGGTCAAAGATAAAGATTGGGTGGTGGTTGGCGCCACGCCGCAGGAGATGCTTGACGCGGGCTACCAGCAGGTAGGCCGCGATTTTCCCGTGTTTCTTCATCCGCAAACGCGTGAAGAGTATGCGCTGGCGCGCACCGAGCGTAAATCCGGTTCAGGCTATACCGGCTTTACCTGCTATGCCGCGCCGGACGTGACGCTGGAAGAAGACCTGCAACGTCGCGACCTCACCATTAATGCCCTCGCGCAGGATGACGACGGCCATATCGTCGATCCCTATCAGGGGCGTCGCGATCTGGACAATCGCCTGCTGCGCCATGTTTCCCCCGCCTTTAGCGAAGATCCGCTGCGCGTGTTGCGCGTGGCGCGTTTTGCCGCCCGCTACGCGCATCTCAGTTTTCGCATCGCTGATGAAACCCTGGCGTTGATGCGCGACATGACCGCCGCAGGCGAACTGGAACACCTCACGCCGGAGCGCGTATGGAAGGAGACCGAGAACGCCTTAACCACGCGCAATCCGCAGGTTTTCTTTCAGGTGCTGCGCGACTGCGGCGCGCTACGCGTTCTGTTCCCGGAAGTGGACGCGCTGTTTGGCGTTCCGGCTCCGGCAAAGTGGCACCCGGAAATCGATACCGGCATCCACACATTAATGACGTTATCAATGGCCGCCATGCTCAGCCCGAACGTTGATGTGCGTTTCGCCACGCTCTGTCACGATCTTGGCAAGGGGTTGACGCCCAAAGCGCTCTGGCCGCGCCATCATGGCCACGGCCCGGCAGGCGTAAAGCTGGTCGAGCAGTTATGCCAGCGTCTGCGTGTGCCGAATGAGATTCGGGATTTAGCCAAACTGGTGGCGGAATTCCACGATCTCATCCATACCTTCCCGATTTTGCAGCCGAAAACGATCGTGAAGCTGTTCGATTCGATTGACGCCTGGCGTAAGCCGCAGCGCGTAGAGCAAATCGCCCTGACCAGCGAGGCCGACGTGCGCGGTCGTACCGGTTTTGAGGCGTCTGACTATCCGCAAGGCCGCTGGCTGCGCGAAGCGTGGCAGGTCGCGCAGGCGGTGCCGACAAAAGAGGTGGTGGAGGCAGGCTTTAAAGGCGCGGAGATCCGCGAAGAACTCACCAGACGGCGAATTGCAGCGGTGGCTAACTGGAAGGAACGGCGTTGCCCGAAACCCGAGGCGTAAGCTCACCGTTTTGTTGCCGGATGGCGCTCCGCTTATCCGGCCAACAAAATCCAACCGTAAGCCGGATAAGGCATTTACGCCGCCATCCGGCATTAAAATCGAACCGTAGGCCGGATAAGGCATTTGCGCCGCCATCCGGCAACAAAATCGAACCGTAGGCCGGATAAGGCATTTACGCCGCCATCCGGCATCAAGCGTTATCAGAAGAAAACAACGTAGACCGCAGCAGCCACGATAAAGCGGTAAATCGCAAACGGAATAAACGAAATACGCTTAATCAATTGCAGGAAGGTTTTGATAGCGATCAGCGCCACAATGAACGCAGTCACAAATCCCACGGCGAACATGGGGATATCTTCCACCGTCAGGAACGACCAGCTCTTGTAGAGATCCAACGCCGTCGCGCCCATCATCATCGGAACAGCCAGCAGGAATGAGAATTCCGATGCGGCATAGCGACTCACCCCCATCAACATCCCACCGGAAATGGTCGCGCCGGAACGGGAAAAGCCCGGCCACAGCGCCAGACACTGGAAGCAGCCAATCATAAACGCCTGACGATACGTCATATCGTCCAGGCCCGGCGCGCGCGGCTCTTTCGGCTTCAGGCATTCCGCGGCAATCAGCAGCAGACCGCCCACGACCAGCGCATACATCACGTTGACGGGATTAAACAAAGACTTAATGGTGTCATGGAACACCAGGCCCAGCACCACGGCCGGGATCATCCCCAGCACAATATGCCCTAACGTCAGGCGCCCTTTTCCGGTGCCTTCATGCGGTTGTTTGCCAAAGTGAATGCCGATCAGGCCGAACAAACGCCGCCAGAACATCACCACCACCGCCAGGATCGATCCCAGCTGAATTACCACCTCAAACGTCTCTGCCGTATCGCCTTCAAAACCCAACAGGTGACCGACAATGATCATATGGCCCGTGCTGGAGACGGGCAAAAACTCCGTCAATCCTTCGACCACACCCAAAATTGCCGCCACCAGCAGCGAGTGTATATCGCTCATCAATAAACCCCTAAATCAAAAAAAACGAACAGCAGTTATGACTCCAGCTTTAAGACCCATATATCGCCGTTTGGTTTAAAAACTATGAAGTTAATTATTTTCTTTCAGATTATTGCCACGCTCAATGATAACGCCAACATTCGCCGCACGCGCTACGGCGCCGGGCTTACTGAGCTTGATGCGTACCCACGGAGAGTTAAAGCGGCTGAGCAGCAGATCCGCCACCTCTTCCGCTACGCGTTCGACTAACGCAAAACGGCCGCCCTCCACATGGCTGACTACCGTATCGGCAATGTCGGCATAGCTCAGACAATCCGCAACGTCGTCGCTTCTGGCTGACTTACGGTTGTCCCACGCCATTTCGATATCGAACACCAGTTTCTGTTCGATAGTTTGCTCCCAGTCGTAAACACCGATAGTGGTGATTACCGAAAGTTGCTCTATAAATACAATATCCATCACGACCTGCCTGCTTTTTGGCTAACCCGGATACCACTTCCGGCGAAATATGCGTATTATCCACAGAAGTAGCGTTTAACACGACATTTTCAAAACGGAACAGCTTATGAGTGCAATCGCGCCTGGAATGATCCTCTTCGCGTACCTCTGCGGCTCAATTTCCAGTGCCATTCTGGTCTGCCGCATTGCAGGTTTACCCGACCCGCGTCAGAGTGGCTCCGGTAACCCTGGCGCGACCAATGTGTTACGCATAGGGGGCAAGGGAGCAGCCGTAGCGGTACTGATTTTCGACGTCCTCAAAGGCATGCTGCCCGTCTGGGGCGCTTATGCATTAGGTGTAACCCCTTTCTGGTTGGGCCTGATTGCCATCGCCGCCTGTCTGGGGCACATCTGGCCGGTCTTTTTTGGCTTCAAAGGCGGAAAAGGCGTCGCGACCGCATTCGGCGCGATCGCGCCCATCGGCTGGGACTTAACTGGCGTGATGGCGGGTACCTGGCTGCTGACCGTCTTACTGAGCGGTTACTCGTCATTGGGCGCGATCGTCAGCGCGCTGATTGCGCCATTCTACGTGTGGTGGTTTAAACCCCAGTTCACCTTCCCGGTCTCTATGCTGTCTTGCCTGATTTTGCTGCGCCACCATGACAACATCCAGCGCCTGTGGCGTCGTCAGGAGACGAAGATCTGGACGAAACTCAAGAAGAAGCGCGAGAAAGATCCGCAGTAGCTTTTTACACCACGCCGTAGGCCGGGTAAGGCGAAGCCGCCATCGGGCACATACGCATCGCCGGATGGCGACGCAAAGCGTCTTATCCGGCCTACAGATAGCTTCACCACGCCACCTGATATCCCTCGTCTGGCTTGCCGAGTCGCTTCTGGCACCATGCCGCCAGAAACTCCACACATACCCGTAACTTTACGCTGCGGTACAGCGGTTCCTGATAGACCGCCCAGATATTGGCGCTCTGCGCATACTCCGGCAATACCCTCACCAGTTTACCGCTCGCCAGAAACGGCTGCACATCCCACTCTGAACGCAGCATGATCCCTTTGCCCTCCAGCGCCCACTGCAAAACAATTTCACCGCTATTGGAAGAGAGGTGTCCGGTTACTTTCACTGATTTTTTCTCTTGCCCGTTCCCCAGTTCCCATATGCCGTGGGTCATATCACGTTCTTTTGTCACCAGACAATCATGACCGCTTAATTCTTGTAAGGTTTTCGGCTCAGGATATTTCTGGAGATATTCGGGAGACGCGCATAATATTCTTTTATTTTTTGTTAACAAATGCGCAATATAATAATCAGGAATTTCATCGTTAATCCGAATATCCAGATCGATATTATCCTGTACCAAATCAATTTGCCGATCGAAGAGTTCAAAGTGAACCTGTAATTCAGGATAATTGCGCATCAGGTCGGTAATGGCAGGTGCAATATAACTGCGGCCAAAACCAAAACTACAGCCAATGCGAATCATTCCCTCCGGGCGCGTTTTAATTTGCGTCACCTCATCCACCAGCCGCTGATAGTGCGTGAGGAGCTTCAGCGCATGTTCATAGCAGCGTTGCCCGCTTTCCGTCAGCGCAACACCTCTTGCCGAGCGGTTCAGCAGCGTGGTGGCAAGGGTTGTCTCAAGAATCTGAATCCGTTTCGTCACGAACGCGGGCGTTTGCCCCAGCGCCGCCGCTGCCGCGCTAAAGCTTCCCGTATGGACAATTTCAACCAAAACCTGTAGGTCTTTGGCTAAGGGATAGTTGTTCAGCATCTGTCGGTTATCCGTGATTTTAATACGCGCAGTGTAAATCTCTTAACGTCGTTAAACCCTGCCTTTGCTCAATTTTCATCACCTTTCTGTGGTGTGATTCACGAACTGTTAATTGCATATACACAGTGACAAAAAATATAAAACCACACATTTAGTGGTAGTTTACTCCAGAGAATTTATTTCCAGATTAATAAAAGAACTGGAGTTGATATGATGAGCAATCAAAATAACCAAAATGCGGTTACTACGTTGACGGATATTGTCGCTAATTTTACCGCCATGATCTCCACCCGAATGCCCGATGACGTCGTCGATAAATTAAAACAGCTGCGTGATGCCGAAACCTCATCGATGGGAAACATTATCTACCACACGATGTTCGATAACATGCAGAAAGCAATCGACCTGAACCGCCCGGCCTGCCAGGACACGGGCGAAATTATGTTCTTCGTGAAGGTCGGTTCCCGCTTCCCGCTGCTGGGCGAGCTGCAAAGTATTCTTAAGCAGGCCGTGGAAGACGCCACCGTAAAAGCGCCGCTACGCCATAACGCGGTCGAAATTTTCGACGAAGTGAATACCGGCAAAAACACCGGCAGCGGCGTGCCGTGGGTCACCTGGGAGATTATTCCCGATGGCGACGATGCGGAAATTGAAGTTTATATGGCGGGCGGCGGTTGCACGCTGCCGGGGCGTTCCAAAGTGCTGATGCCTTCCGAAGGCTACGAAGGCGTGGTGAAATTCGTCTTTGAAAACATCTCCACGCTGGCGGTCAATGCCTGTCCACCGGTACTGGTCGGCGTGGGCATCGCAACCTCCGTCGAAACCGCCGCCGTGCTTTCCCGCAAAGCGATTCTGCGCCCGATAGGCACCCGTCATCCGAATCCAAAGGCAGCAGAGCTTGAGCTGCGGCTGGAAGAAGGGCTAAACCGCCTGGGAATCGGCCCACAAGGGCTGACCGGCAACAGCTCGGTGATGGGCGTACACATCGAATCCGCCGCCCGTCATCCGTCAACCATTGGCGTGGCTGTCTCCACCGGCTGCTGGGCGCACCGTCGCGGTACGCTGCTGGTTCATTCTGACCTCTCCTTCGAAAACCTGTCCCACACCCGGAGCGCGTTATGAAAAAGATCCTCACTACCCCGATCAAAGCCGAAGACCTGGAAGATATCCGCGTTGGCGATGTGATCTACCTGACCGGAACGCTGGTGACCTGTCGCGACGTTTGTCACCGCCGCCTGATCGAACTCAAGCGCCCTATTCCTTACGATCTCAATGGCAAAGCGATTTTCCACGCCGGGCCGATTGTGCGTAAAAACGGTGATAAATGGGAGATGGTCTCCGTCGGCCCGACCACCAGCATGCGTATGGAAGCCTTTGAAAAAGAGTTCATTGAGCAGACCGGCGTGAAGCTGGTGGTCGGAAAAGGCGGGATGGGGCCGCTGACCGAAGAAGGCTGCCAGAAATTCAAAGCGCTGCATGTCATCTTCCCGGCTGGCTGCGCGGTGCTGGCGGCGACCCAGGTCGAAGAGATAGAAGAGGTGCACTGGACGGAACTCGGCATGCCGGAATCGCTGTGGGTTTGCCGGGTGAAAGAGTTCGGGCCGCTGATTGTTTCTATCGATACCCACGGCAACAACCTGATCGCCGACAACAAAAAACAGTTCGCCGAGCGTCGCGGTCCCATCGTTGACGAGATCTGCGAGTACGTGCACTACATCAAATAACCCTTCAGGAGAGGCGCTACGCCTCTCCCTTTTCTCAGGGATACGACAATGGCACCTTTATCTGGTTGGTGGCGATACCTGGCTCCACTGGTGGTCATCGCCATTATTGCTGTTTTGCCCGTCCCCACCGGTCTTGAGAGCCACACCTGGCTCTATTTTGCGGTCTTTACCGGCGTCATTGTGGGACTCATTCTGGAACCTGTACCGGGCGCGGTCGTGGCGATGATCGGGATTTCGATCATTGCCGTTCTGTCGCCGTGGCTGCTGTTCAGTCCCGATCAGCTCGCGCAGGATGGTTTTAAATTTACCGCCAAAGCCCTCTCGTGGGCGGTGTCTGGTTTTTCTAACTCGGTTATCTGGCTGATTTTCGCCGCCTTTATGTTTGGCACCGGCTATGAAAAAACCGGTCTCGGTCGGCGAATTGCGCTGATGCTGGTGAAGAAGATGGGCCATCGCACGCTGTTTCTTGGCTATGCGGTGATGTTTTCCGAGCTGATCCTCGCCCCGGTCACGCCGTCTAACTCCGCGCGCGGCGCCGGGATCATCTACCCGATTATCCGCAACCTGCCGCCGCTCTATAACTCGCAGCCTAACGACGCCAGTTCCCGCTCCATTGGCTCGTATATTATGTGGATGGGCATCACCGCCGACTGCGTTACCAGCGCCATTTTCCTGACGGCGATGGCGCCTAACCTGTTGCTGATTGGCCTGATGAAAAGCGCATCCCATACGGCGCTAAGCTGGGGCGACTGGTTCTCAGGAATGCTGCCACTAAGCATTCTGCTGGTATTGCTGGTTCCGTGGCTGGCCTACGTGCTGTATCCGCCAGTACTGAAGTCGGGCGACCAGGTGCCGCGCTGGGCGGAAGCAGAGCTAAAGGAGATGGGCCCGCTCTGCTCGCGCGAGAAAAAGATGCTGGTGCTGATGGTCGGCGCGCTGGTGCTGTGGATCTTCGGCAGCGATTACATTGATGCCGCGATGGTCGGTTATAGCGTGGTGGCATTGATGCTGGTATTACGCATCATCTCCTGGGATGACATCGTCAGCAATAAAGCGGCATGGAACGTTTTCTTCTGGCTGGCCTCGCTGATTACGCTCGCCACCGGACTGAACAATACCGGCTTTATCACCTGGTTTGGCAAACTGCTGGCAAACGGGCTAAGCGGCTATTCGCCGATGATGGTGATGGTCGCGCTCATCGTGGTGTTTTATCTGTTACGCTACTTTTTTGCCAGCGCCACCGCTTATACCTCCGCGCTGGCGCCGATGATGATTGCCGCTGCGCTGGCGATGCCGGACATCCCCTTACCGGTGTTTTGCCTGATGGTCGGCGCCGCCATTGGTCTGGGCAGCATTCTCACCCCCTATGCGACCGGCCCAAGCCCCATCTACTACGGTAGCGGTTATCTGCCGACGGTGGATTACTGGCGGTTGGGCGCTATTTTTGGCCTGATCTTCCTGGTTCTGCTGGTAATGACCGGCCTTGTCTGGATGCCTCTCGTTTTGCTGTAAACCTCGTTGGGGCGGCATGACGCCGCCTCTTTTTTCCATAAGCTTCTCGTATGACCGTTTTCCCGATGCGCTGAGGCATACTTTTTTGTATGCACCTCCCCTCACGCTGATAAGGGAAACGCTCTGGACACCGTTGCGCACAAGACTCTCACACGGGGCTGGCAGGCCGAACTGGATCTGCGGTTTACCCGCGCCGCGCATAAAACAGTGCTCACTTCGGCGCGACACGTCGGCCCGCTGACGGTACAGCGTCCGTTTTACCCGGAAGACGACGTTTGCCACCTCTATTTGCTTCATCCGCCGGGCGGCATTGTCGGGGGCGATGAACTCACGATTTCCGCCACGCTTGCAACAGACAGCCATGCGTTAATCACCCAGCCTGGCGCAGGGAAGTTTTACCGCAGTCGCGGCCCTCAGGCGCAGCTGCGGCAGGATTTTTATCTCGCCCCGCAGGCCACGCTGGAGTGGCTGCCGCAGGATACGATCCTTTTTCCCGGCGCGAACGCTAACATCCAGTCGGTCTTTCATCTGGCGCAAGAGAGCCGGCTGCTGGCCTGGGATCTGCTCTGTCTGGGGCGACCGGTGATGCAGGAGACCTTCAGCCACGGCACGCTGCGCAACCGCCTGGAAGTATGGCGGGACGGTACGCCGCTATTAATAGAAAGGCTGCATCTTGAGGGAGGAAACCTGCACACCGTCGCCAGACATCCCTGGAGCGGTACGCTGCTCTGTTATCCCGCCACGGAAAAGATGCTGGACGGCGTACGCGAGCAAATTGCCCCCCTCGGCGACTACGCTGGCGCGACGCTGATTGATTCACTGCTGGCCCTGCGCTTTCTCGGGCACGACAACCTGCTTATCCAGCGCGTTATGCGCGCCGTCTGGCAATCCTTACGACCACAACTGACCCAAAAACCGCCACTCCTGCCCCGTATCTGGCAGACATAAGAGAATCACTATGGAACTGACTCCCAGAGAAAAAGACAAGCTGTTGCTCTTTACCGCCGCGCTGGTGGCGGAGCGTCGTCTGGCGCGTGGACTGAAGCTGAACTACCCGGAATCGGTGGCGCTGATCAGCGCTTTCATTATGGAAGGCGCCCGCGACGGCAAAAGCGTGGCGTCACTGATGGAAGACGGTCGCCATGTGTTGACCCGCGATCAGGTGATGGAGGGCGTGCCGGAAATGATCCCGGATATTCAGGTTGAAGCCACCTTTCCAGACGGCTCGAAACTGGTCACCGTTCATAACCCGATCGTATAAAGGAGGAACCATGATTCCAGGCGAATACAGGATCTCCACGGGAAACATCGCGATCAATACAGGCAGAGAAACCTGCACGATCGTGGTTGAGAATCATGGCGATCGCCCGGTTCAGGTCGGATCACACTATCACTTTTACGAGGTCAACCCCGCATTACGCTTTGACAGGCAAGCCGCACGCGGTTTTCGCCTGAACATCCCCGCAGGCACGGCAGTGCGTTTTGAGCCGGGGCAAAAACGCGAGGTCGAACTGGTGCGCGTCGCCGGGGCACAGCGTATTTTTGGTTTTCGCGGCGAAGTAATGGGCTCTCTGGAGGCAGACAATGACTGAGATTTCCCGGCAGGCTTACGCCGACATGTTTGGCCCGACGACCGGCGACCGGGTGCGTCTGGCGGATACCGAACTGTGGATCGAAGTCGAAAACGATCTCACGACCTACGGCGAAGAGGTGAAATTCGGCGGCGGCAAAGTGATCCGCGACGGTATGGGCCAGGGGCAGATGCGTGCTCGCGCGTGTGTGGATCTGGTGATCACCAACGCGCTGATCGTCGATCACTGGGGGATCGTCAAGGCGGACATCGGCATCAAAGACGGCAGGATCTTCGCCATCGGCAAAGCCGGTAACCCGGATATTCAGCCCAATGTGACGATCCCAATTGGCGTCGGCACGGAGGCGATCGCCGGTGAAGGAAAGATCGTTACCGCAGGCGGCGTGGACACGCATATTCACTGGATCTGCCCGCAGCAGGCGGAAGAGGCGCTGGTCTCTGGCGTGACGACCATGATTGGCGGCGGCACCGGCCCGGCAGCGGGCACCAATGCCACCACCTGCACGCCTGGCCCGTGGTACATCGCCCGCATGTTGCAGGCGGCGGACAGCCTGCCGGTGAATATCGGTTTTCTCGGCAAAGGGAATGGCTCGAACCCGGACGCGCTGCGTGAGCAGATTGCCGCCGGCGCGATCGGCCTGAAGATCCACGAGGACTGGGGCGCGACGCCTGCGGCGATCGACTGTGCGCTGACCGTGGCTGAAGAGATGGATATTCAGGTCGCGCTGCACAGCGACACGTTAAACGAGTCCGGTTTCGTCGAGGACACGCTGGCGGCAATTGGCGATCGCACGATCCATACCTTTCATACCGAAGGGGCGGGAGGCGGTCACGCCCCGGATATTATCACCGCCTGCGCGCATCCCCATATTCTCCCCTCCTCCACCAACCCGACGCTGCCTTATACCGTCAACACCATTGACGAACACCTCGATATGCTGATGGTCTGCCACCATCTCGACCCGGATATCGCCGAAGATGTGGCGTTTGCCGAGTCGCGTATTCGTCGGGAAACCATCGCCGCCGAAGATGTGCTGCACGATCTCGGCGCCTTTTCCCTGACCTCGTCGGATTCCCAGGCAATGGGACGAGTGGGCGAAGTCATTCTGCGAACCTGGCAGGTGGCGCACCGGATGAAAGTACAACGCGGCCCGTTAGCGGAGGAGACGGGCGATAACGACAACCAGCGCGTAAAACGCTACATCGCCAAGTACACGATAAACCCGGCGCTAACCCACGGCATCGCCCATGAGGTCGGTTCTGTTGAGGCCGGAAAGCTGGCGGATCTGGTGCTCTGGTCTCCGGCCTTTTTTGGCGTAAAACCCGCAACACTCATCAAAGGCGGGATGATTGTCTGCGCGCCGATGGGTGATATCAACGCCTCGATTCCCACACCGCAACCGGTGCATTACCGGCCGATGTTTGGCGCGCTTGGCGCGGCGCGTCATCACTGTCGCCTGACCTTTCTTTCTCAGGCTGCGGTTGAAAACGGCATTGCGCAGCAGCTCAACTTACGCAGCGCCACCGCCGTCGTGAAAGGCTGCCGGACGGTAAAAAAAGCCGACATGATCCACAACAGCCTGCAACCCAACATCACCGTTGACGCCCAGACTTACGAGGTGCGCATTGACGGTGAGCCGATCACCAGCGAACCGGCAGACGTGTTGCCGATGGCCCAGCGTTATTTTTTATTTTGAGGAGACGATATGCTGTATCTGACGCAACGTATTGAAACGCCCGCCGCCGTCACGGCAACGCTGACGCTCCCCATTGATGTCCGCGTCAAAAGCCGGGCGAAGGTAGTGCTGGGCGACGGACGCGAAGCCGGTTTACTGCTGCCGCGCGGTTTGCTGTTACGCGGCGGCGATCGCCTGAGTACGGAAGATGGCGCAGAGGTGGTGGAGATCATCGCCGCAAACGAAGCCGTTTCGGTCGTGCGCTGCGCCGATCCGTTCCTGCTCGCCAAAGCCTGCTACCACCTGGGCAACCGCCACGTTCCGCTGCAAATTCTGCCTGACGAGCTGCGCTATCACCACGATCACGTACTGGACGACATGCTGCGCCAGTTCAGCTTAGAGGTGACTTTCGCGCATCTGCCCTTTGAACCGGAGGCGGGGGCATATGCCAGCGAATCTCACGGCCATCACCACGGCCACGCCCACTGATGACTGACGCCAGACAACGGCTGCGCCTGATGCAGCTCGCCAGCAGCAGTTTACCGGTGGGATCGTTTACCTGGTCTCAGGGGCTGGAGTGGGCGGTGGAGATCGGCTGGGTGAAAAACGCGGAAGACTTTGCGCACTGGCAAACGCAACAGCTGGAGCAGAACTTTTTTACCGTCGACCTGCCGATTTTCGCCCGGTTATACCACGCCTGTGAACGGAATGACGTTACCGCCGCTCGCCGCTGGAGCGCATATCTGCTGGCCTGTCGGGAAACCCGGGAACTGCGCGAAGAAGAGCGCAGCCGGGGGGCGGCGTTTACACGCCTGGTGGTGGACTGGGTGCCGGACTGCCCGCAGACGTGGCGTCCGCTTTTTGCCGACAGCCAGCTCTGCGGTATGGCGTGGCTGGGCGTGCGCTGGCGCATCCCGCTGACGGATCTGGCGTTAAGCCTCGGCTACAGCTGGTTAGAAAGCGCGGTGATGGCGGGGGTGAAGCTGGTGCCCTTCGGACAACAGGCGGCGCAGCAGCTCATTCTTTCGCTTTGCGACCATTACGCGCAGGGTATGGCGCAGGCGCTGGCTCGCCCGGATGCGGATCTGGGCTCATCCACGCCGCTGTCCGCCATCGCTTCTGCCCGTCACGAAACACAATATTGCCGATTATTTCGCTCCTGAGGAGACACGATGAACAACTATAAACATCCCCTGCGCGTCGGCGTGGGCGGTCCGGTGGGTTCCGGTAAAACCGCCCTGCTGGAAGCGTTATGCAAAGCGATGCGCGATACCTATCAACTGGCGGTGGTGACTAACGATATTTATACCAAAGAGGATCAGCGCATTCTTACCGAAGCGGGCGCGCTGGCGCCGGAAAGGATTGTCGGCGTGGAAACCGGCGGTTGTCCGCATACCGCCATTCGCGAAGACGCCTCAATGAACCTGGCGGCGGTGGAAGCATTAAGCGAGACATTCGGCAACCTGGATCTGATCTTTGTCGAGAGCGGCGGCGATAACCTGAGCGCCACCTTCAGCCCGGAGCTGGCCGATCTGACGATCTATGTGATCGACGTGGCCGAAGGCGAGAAGATCCCGCGTAAAGGCGGGCCGGGGATTACCAAATCCGATTTTCTGGTGATCAACAAAACGGATCTGGCGCCGTATGTGGGCGCGTCGCTGGAGGTGATGGCGCGCGATACAATGCGTATGCGCGGGGATCGGCCGTGGGCGTTTACCAACCTGAAAGCCGGTGACGGCCTGGCGACGATTATTGCGTTTCTGGAAGATAAAGGGATGTTGCGGGTGTAGCGTTTTTTATCGCCGGGAGGCGGCTTCGCCTGACCCGGTCTACGGTATTGTAAGCCCGGTAAGCGAAGCCGCCACCGGGCAAAAAATCACGCCGCAGGCAGCTCCGCCAGCGGCCAGCGAGGACGCACGCTCACGCCTAAATCCGCCGTTGCGCCCGCCTTGAAGCGCACCATACCGGCGTAGGCGATCATCGCGCCGTTATCGGTGCAAAACTCTGGCCGCGCGTAGAACACTTCGCCACGCCGTTTTTGCATCATTTCCGCCAGCTTCGCACGCAGCGTGCGGTTGGCGCTCACCCCGCCCGCCATCACCAGACGCTTAAAGCCGGTCTGATCCAGCGCTCGCTTACACTTGATCATCAGCGTATCCACCACCGCATCTTCAAACGCACGGGCAATATCGGCGCGGGTCTGTTCATCATCACCGTTGCTGCGGATCGTGTTTGCGGCGAACGTTTTCAGCCCGGAGAAGCTGAAATCCAGCCCAGGACGGTCGGTCATCGGACGCGGAAAGACAAAACGCCCTGCGGTGCCCTGCGCCGCCATTTTCGACAGCATCGGGCCGCCAGGGTAATCCAGTCCCAGCAGTTTGGCGGTTTTATCAAACGCTTCACCGGCCGCATCGTCAATGGATTCGCCTAACAGCGCATACTGACCAATCCCGGTCACGCTGATAAGTTGGGTATGACCGCCGGAGACCAGCAGCGCCACGAACGGAAATTCCGGCGGATTGTCTTCCAGCATCGGCGCCAGCAGGTGCCCTTCCATATGGTGTACCGGAATCGCCGGAACATTCCAGGCAAACGCCAGCGAACGGCCAACGGTCGCGCCGACCAGCAGCGCCCCCACCAGACCCGGCCCTGCGGTATAGGCCACGGCATCAATCTCTTTCGCCGTCAGACCCGACTCTTTCAACGCCGCCTGGATCAGCGGCACGGTCTTGCGTACGTGGTCGCGCGAGGCCAGTTCAGGCACTACGCCGCCGTAGTCAGCGTGCAATTTCACCTGACTATACAATTGGTTGGCTAACAGACCTTTTTCGTCGTCGTAAATAGCGATGCCGGTTTCATCGCAGGATGTCTCAATACCCAGTACACGCATGACTTGTTTTACCTCACTCTGATACCGCGCAGTGTAGGGCCAATGCGGGTTGATGTAAAACTTTGTTCGCCCCTGGCGACAGCCTCGTGTATACTCCTCACCCTTATAAAAGTCCCTTTCAAAAAAGGCGTCGGTGCTTTACAAAGCAGCAGCAATTGCAGTAAAATTCCGCACCATTTTGAAATAAGCTGGCGCTGATGCCAGCGGCAAACCGATTTAATCAAAGGTGAGAGGCACATGCCGGTAATTAAAGTACGTGAAAACGAGCCGTTCGACGTAGCTCTGCGTCGCTTCAAGCGTTCCTGTGAGAAAGCAGGTGTTCTGGCGGAAGTTCGTCGTCGTGAGTTCTATGAAAAACCGACTACCGAACGTAAGCGCGCTAAAGCTTCAGCAGTGAAACGTCACGCGAAGAAACTGGCTCGCGAAAACGCACGCCGCACTCGTCTGTACTAATGCGTTGAGGGCGTAAGCTCTCGATTCAGACCGAGTTGTAGTTGTAAGGCCGTGCTTCCGAAAGGAATGCGCGGCTTATTTTCGTTTATGCATTGGCATATATACAAAATCATTCAGGATGCGGCAAAGCGGCGCCTGAAGGGTGAAGTGTATAAAAGGGGCATATGGCTGGACGAATCCCACGCGTATTTATCAATGACCTGCTGGCACGCACCGACATCATCGATCTGATCGATGCGCGGGTGAAGCTGAAAAAGCAGGGCAAGAATTTTCACGCGTGCTGTCCGTTCCATAACGAAAAAACCCCCTCTTTCACCGTGAACGGTGAAAAACAGTTTTACCACTGCTTTGGCTGCGGCGCGCACGGCAACGCGATCGATTTCCTCATGAACTACGACAAGCTCGATTTCGTGGAAACCGTCGAAGAACTGGCTGCAATGCACAACCTGGAAATTCCCTACGAAGCAGGGACAGGTCTTAGCCAGATAGAGCGCCATCAACGGCAAAACCTCTATCAGTTAATGGACGGGCTGAATGCGTTTTATCAACAGTCGCTCGCCCACCCCACAGCAGAGCCTGCGCGCCAATATTTGCAAAAACGCGGCCTTAGCGCTGAAATCGTTCAACGCTTCGCGATTGGTTTCGCTCCGCCAGGCTGGGATAACGCATTAAAACGTTTCGGTAATAATAGCGACAACAGAGCGCTGTTACTGGATGCCGGAATGCTGGTCAACAATGACCAGGGCAGAACCTACGACCGTTTCCGTAATCGGGTGATGTTCCCGATTCGCGATAAACGAGGACGGGTGATTGGTTTTGGTGGTCGCGTACTCGGTAACGATACGCCGAAATACCTGAACTCCCCGGAAACCGATATTTTCCATAAAGGTCGACAGCTGTATGGCCTTTATGAAGCTCAGCAACATAACGCTGAACCGCAGCGACTGCTTGTTGTTGAAGGCTATATGGACGTTGTCGCGCTGGCGCAGTACGACATTAACTACGCCGTGGCATCGTTGGGGACATCGACAACAGCCGACCATATCCACATGTTATTCCGGGCGACTAACAATGTGATTTGCTGTTATGACGGCGATCGGGCCGGACGCGATGCGGCATGGCGAGCGCTTGAAACGGCAATGCCCTATATCACCGACGGACGGCAGTTGCGCTTTATGTTCCTGCCTGATGGCGAAGACCCGGATACGCTGGTGCGTAAAGAGGGCAAAGAAGCATTCGAAGCACGGATGGAGCAGGCTCTGCCGCTCTCTCTGTTTCTCTTCAATAGCCTCTTGCCGCAGGTTGATTTGAGTACGCCGGATGGAAGTACGCAGCTTGCCGCGCTGGCGCTGCCGCTGATTAACCAGGTTCCCGGAGATACGCACAGGATCCAGCTACGACAGATGCTGGGGCTGAAATTAGGCATCTTTGACGATAGCCAGCTTGACCGCTTAATGCCAAAACAGGCAGAAAGTGGCACGGTACGCCCTGCTCCGCAGCTAAAACGCACGACCATGCGTATACTTATAGGGTTACTGGTACAAAACCCGGATTTGGCGCCGTTAGTACCACCGCTAGGCGGCCTGGATCAAAAAAAGCTGCCCGGGCTTGGCTTATTTGAAGAACTGGTCAACACTTGTTTGTCTCAACCAGGTCTGACCACCGGCCAACTTTTAGAACATTATCGCGGCACAAATAGTGCTGCGACCCTTGAAAAATTGTCGATGTGGGACGATATAGCTGATAAGGACATTGCTGAAAAAACCTTCACCGACTCACTCAACCATATGTTTGATTCGATGCTTAAGCTGCGCCAGGAAGAGTTGATTGCTCGCGATCGCACACACGGTTTAAGCAACGAAGAACGCCGGGAACTCTGGACGCTGAACCAGGAACTGGCCAAAAAATGAATTGATAGACAAAACCATTCAAGTTGTATTAAGGCAGCAAGAGAACGCAGCTAACGCAGAGACAACTTGAAGGATGACGTATTTAACGGCTTAAGTGCCGAATAGCGATCGGGAAGCCCCCGACAGCCGCACTGAGAGGCAGCGGCAAAAATATAAGTACGCCCTCGCTTTAAAGGTTGGCAGATACACCGCCGACACCAATCAAACGAAATAAGTGTGGATACCGTCTTATGGAGCAAAACCCGCAGTCACAGCTGAAGCTTCTTGTCACCCGTGGTAAGGAGCAAGGCTATCTGACCTATGCCGAGGTCAATGACCATCTGCCGGAAGATATCGTCGATTCAGATCAAATCGAAGACATCATCCAAATGATCAACGACATGGGTATTCAGGTGATGGAAGAAGCACCGGATGCCGATGATCTGCTGCTTGCTGAAAACACCAACAACACCGACGAAGACGCGGAAGAAGCTGCTGCTCAAGTTTTATCCAGTGTTGAATCTGAAATCGGTCGTACCACTGACCCGGTACGCATGTACATGCGTGAGATGGGTACGGTTGAACTGTTAACCCGTGAAGGCGAAATCGACATCGCTAAACGTATTGAAGACGGGATCAACCAGGTTCAATGCTCCGTTGCCGAATACCCGGAAGCGATTACTTATCTGCTTGAACAGTACGATCGCGTTGAAGCCGAAGAAGCTCGCCTGTCAGATCTGATCACCGGCTTTGTTGACCCGAACGCTGAAGAAGATATGGCGCCTACCGCCACGCACGTCGGTTCTGAACTCTCTCAGGAAGAGATGGACGACGACGATGATGAAGACGAAGAAGAAGACGACGACAGCAGCGATGACGACAACAGCATCGACCCGGAACTGGCGCGCGAAAAATTCGCAGAGCTGCGTACGCAGTACGAAGTCACCCGTGACACCATCAAAGCGAAAGGTCGCAGCCACGCCGATGCGCAGACCGAAATTCTGAAGCTGTCTGAAGTGTTTAAGCAGTTCCGCCTGGTGCCGAAGCAGTTCGACTACCTGGTGAACAGCATGCGCGTCATGATGGATCGCGTTCGCACGCAAGAACGCCTGATCATGAAGCTCTGCGTTGAGCAGTGCAAAATGCCGAAGAAAAACTTCATCACCCTGTTCACCGGCAACGAAACCAGCGAAACCTGGTTCAATGCCGCCATTGCGATGAACAAGCCGTGGTCCGAAAAGCTGCACGATGTCACTGAAGACGTTCAGCGCAGCCTGCAAAAACTGCAACAGATTGAAGAAGAAACCGGCCTGACCATCGAGCAGGTAAAAGACATCAACCGTCGCATGTCCATCGGCGAAGCGAAAGCCCGCCGTGCGAAGAAAGAGATGGTTGAAGCGAACTTGCGTCTGGTTATCTCTATCGCCAAAAAATACACCAACCGTGGTCTGCAATTCCTGGATCTGATTCAGGAAGGCAACATCGGTCTGATGAAAGCGGTAGACAAGTTCGAATACCGTCGTGGTTACAAATTCTCCACCTATGCCACCTGGTGGATTCGTCAGGCGATCACCCGCTCTATCGCGGATCAGGCGCGCACCATCCGTATTCCGGTGCATATGATTGAGACCATCAACAAACTCAACCGTATCTCCCGCCAGATGCTGCAAGAAATGGGTCGCGAGCCGACGCCAGAAGAGCTGGCCGAGCGCATGCTGATGCCGGAAGACAAGATCCGTAAAGTGCTGAAGATCGCCAAAGAGCCTATCTCCATGGAAACGCCGATCGGCGACGATGAAGATTCGCATCTGGGGGATTTCATCGAGGATACCACCCTCGAGCTGCCGCTGGACTCTGCCACCACCGAGAGCCTGCGTGCCGCAACGCACGACGTGCTGGCTGGCCTGACGGCGCGTGAAGCAAAAGTGCTGCGTATGCGTTTCGGTATCGATATGAACACCGACCATACGCTGGAAGAAGTGGGTAAACAGTTTGACGTTACCCGCGAACGTATCCGTCAGATCGAAGCGAAGGCGCTGCGTAAACTGCGTCACCCGAGCCGTTCTGAAGTGCTGCGTAGCTTCCTGGACGATTAATCTCGCCGCATAAGCATCAACGCCACCGCAAGGTGGCGTTTTTTTACCGCTTACAGCCCGTGAACCACCAGCGATTCATCAAGTTCCCGATACGCCTCCACCAGTTTTTCCGTCCTGATGCGATTTAAGCCGCTGGGATTCGGCAACACCCAGATCTGCGTATCGCCAATGGTCATCGTCTGTTTTCCCCACTGCGCGCCGCGCTGGCTAAATCCCTGCTCAAACGCCTGCTTGCCCAGAATCGCCAACGCCGCAGGTTGATAGTGCTCAATCTTCTCAATGAGCTTATGGCCGCCGCTACGCATCTCCTGAAGCTTAACTTCGTTCGCCTGCACGGTAGGTCTGTCGACAAATTTGGTAACGCCACAGCGGAAATCCAGCAGATGCTGCGCCTCTTCCGGTTTCAGTTGACGCCCGGTAAATCCGGCAAGGTGGATTACCTTCCAGAAACGGTTGGCAGGATGCGCGAACGGGAACCCTGTCCCCGCAGAAGAGAGGCCGGGATTGATGCCGCAAAATACCACTCTCAGCTCCCGCGCCAGTATGTCCTTAACCATATTAACTCCTGAACGATACATCAGGCTGAAAGTATAACGGATTGAAAATACGTTGTTTATAAAAACAGCATCCGTACGGTTATGGCTGGATTGCAACACGGAGTTACTTTATAATCCACCGCCACGGCCCCTTAGCTCAGTGGTTAGAGCAGGCGACTCATAATCGCTTGGTCGCTGGTTCAAGTCCAGCAGGGGCCACCAAATTTTAGCTTTAGAATCATATAATTAAGCCACTCACATGAGTGGCTTTTTTGTTGGCTCAATTTGTAGTGGCGATGAAATGGCGGTTGATGTCTGGAATTATGACCCTCGTGATGTAAAAAAACCCGCTCTAAGCGGGTTCTTTTACATCCATAACTGACGCTGACCTGTAGGCAGCGGATGCGGAGGCGCTGGATTTACGCATTCAGGTGTAACAATAAATCTCTCCACGGATTCCATTGTCACAAAGGTACAACTGCAATTTATGTTTGTGCATTGATGATACCGTTCTTTGGTGTTTTCACTCAGATATCGACTTGTGCGAGCATGAGCCGCATGTTTACACTTCGGACAATGGAACATTCAACACCCTCAATTCACCTTTTATGAATAAATGATACCCAATAATTCACCATTTTGGAAGCTCACCCCTCGACCATCTCCTCCGTTGTGTATTCCAAATCCGAAACCTTAACCTCAAGCTCTAAGCCCGTCGTGTAGCCGCTCCCGTTAAGGTTATGCACCACCCGGCTGATTATCCAAGCCTGTTCGTCTATGATGCGCTTAAAGCCTTTTACCGCCACCGGCATTTCAGGAAATAAATCAGCACGGCCAATCGCCAGCGAGATTGAGAACTCCGCAACCCCGCGCTGCAGCTTGTCCCACTTTGCCTGAGCGGCTCGCATGGCCTGCGCCTTTGTGGCGTAAATCGTCGTCAATTCCAGCACGTTGTCAGCCTCACCGGCCATGTACTCACCCTCGCGCGTTTCCTGCTCTTTTTTGGCTTTAGTCTTTGCCGGGGCTTTGGTCGCTTTCGGGTGCTGCAGCGCTCGAAGGTGCTGCTCTTTGGGCTTGCGCTTAAGTTTCACCTTCTGCTTCTGTGGCTTCGGGTCTTTGGTGTGAAGCCATTTCGCCGTAACGCCCGTGTAGGCTTCGCGGTCAGCGATGGCAAACTGATGATGATCGCCATCGCCGCGCTCAAGAGTCATCAGTGGAATGGATTTCCCACTGGCCGTCTTACCGCTCCCGGCTTTCAGGAATAGCAGTTTCCCCGCTTTCACCGATACTGACGCACCGTTGCGGTCAGCCAGGCGGGACAGAAACACCGCGTCGGATTCCTGAGTCTGGTCAATGTGGGGAACGGGGATCGCTTTCAGCGTGTCGGCCACGCTGGCCTCCAGCTTATTGCGCGCCGCGATGGTCTCAACAATGACGCCGAGCGTGGTGTCGTGCCATGACTGTTCCCTGCGGGAGTTCAGCGACCCGCGAAAATCAGCGCTGCGCCCCCGGATGGTCAGCGTATCAGGCGCACCCCGGTGCTCGATTTCATCGACCGTGAAAGTGCCTTTTTTTATCAGGCCGCTACCCTGCCAGCCCAGCCACAGCGTTAACGTTGCGCCGCGCGGGGGCAGTGCGATTTGCCCGTCGGTATCATCGAGCTCGATATCGAGCTGGTCGGCCTCGAATCCGCGATTGTCCGTCATGGTCAGGCTGATTAACCGGTCGCTAAAATCCTGCGTAATATCTTCGTTATCCTGCTTGAGCATAAACGCCGGGGCTATCTTTGCCCCGGCCTGAATATTCATACCTGTAATCACCCCGCCAGCCCTCCCAGCCAGTTACCGGCAGACGTCACCAGATTGTCAGCCTGCGTTTTCAGGTCGCCATAAATGGCCGCGAGCGACTCATCGACCCGTTTCAGCGAAAGGCTAAACTCGATTTTTCTTGCCGCGCCGTCGTTGAATAATTCGGTGTGTGTATGGGTCACTTTATCGATGACATACATGCCGTGGATCATGCCCGTACCGTCAATGAGCGGCCACGCTCTGCCCTCATCGGCCATCAGCTCAATGGCTGTCAGTGACAGACGTCCGCCGGTGATTTCGGGGTACAGCACGCCTGAAAGCGTGCGTGATGTTTCGCCCTCCCCGAGATACTGATAAGCCGGTGGTTTTCCGATGCGGTCATTTGACGCCCAGCGGTAGTCCTTCGAATACTGCATCGACTGATGCGGCAGAGTGCGGCGTTCAAATACAAATAAACCTAACACCATTAACATGCTTTATCCCCCTCAGTCATGACGCATACTTGAGCGCTGACGCGCACGGTTTTCTCGGTCGAGTTTATCGACAGCCTCGCGGAGCTGGCGGTCGAGGTCGCTACCCGGCGCGATACCACCATTCAGGTGAATGTTATATTCAGGCTTGCTCTGGTCGACGTAAGTCTTCCCGGCGGGAGCTGGAACTGGCTGATACCAATGAAAACCACCGTAAGCCGCGTTTGGTCTGATGTATGGCTCGTTTTGCGAGCCCGTTGCGGCGCTGGCTTTTGCTGCCTTCTGGTCAAGGTCGCTCGACTCTTTATTGATAACACCGAGCTTTTCCAGTAACCAGTCAACGCCGCTGCGCAATTTATTGAAACTTTTGAGCGGTAACATCAGTGCGTCGGCCAGCACTTTACCGAACATCACACCCGCATTTTTACAACTGTCGAGAGTATCCTGCGTGGCCTTAACCGGCGCGATCAGGTCTTTAAACCACTGCCAGACCCCGCGCAATTTATCCATGAAAGAATCGAATACCGGTGCGAGCGGTGCGAAAATTTCCGCCACCGGCGCAAAGGCCGCTTTAAGTCCCTCCACCACGCCCGAAAAGAATGCGCTTATTGGCTCCCAGTATTTGCGTATCAGGAGCGCCCCAGCCACCACCGCACCGGCGACCGCTACCACCGGCAGACTGATTGCCCCGAGTGCTGTCGCTATCGCGCCGCCTGTAACTGTAAAAACTGTTCCCAGCACACCCGCTGCGGCGATAATCGCGTTGATACCCATCACCACCGGCCACGCCACCAGACCAATTCCGCCGATAATGCCAATCAATGCCAGTGCGCCACCGGCAATAACACCGATAGTGGTCGCGAGTGATTTATTGCGTGTGATCCAGCCATCGAGTTTTAAAACATATCGTGTGGCCGTCTGCGTGAGTTTGCGCAGTGCGCCCTCCTGCTGGTCAAACAGGTCTGTACCCACGGCCTCATAAGCGGACTGAAACTCTTTAAAGTCGCCGCCGAGGTTGTCCTGCATGATTTTGACCAGCTCCTCAGTTTTCCCGTCCGAGGCTTTAAACGCCGCGGTGAGTTTGTCGAGCTTGCCGGTCGACGCTGCGGTCATCAGCACCGCTGCCGCCGAACTCGCCTCTTCACCGAAGATGGTTTTCATGTACTCGCCGCGCTGGCTGGTACCGAGATTGTTTTTCTCAAAACTGCGCTGCATTTCCTTTAGGATGGAAAATATCGGGCGCGTGTTTCCTTTGTCGTCAGAGGTTTTGACACCGAGCTCTTTGATTGCTTCATACGCTTTACCGGTCGGTGCCTGCAGGCGGCTCAGGATTGCACGGCTACCCGTTCCCGCCATCGAGCCGGTAATTTTGGCATCGTGCAATGCGCCGACCATTGCGGCGGTCTGCTCGATACTGACACCGGCATTTTTCGCCACCGGCGCGGCATAGGTCAGCGCATCACTCAGCCCGTCAAAGTCGGCAGCGGTTTTGTTCATCGTCATTGAGAGAACATCACCGATGTGTGCGATCTGGTCGTTGGAAAGCTGAAACGCTGATTTCATCCCCGTCAGCAGGGCGGCGTTTTCCTCCATTGAGCGCTGATTCGAAAGCGCCATATTCAGTGTGACCGGCGTCGCCGCCTGAATGGCCTCGGCATCCCCGCCGCTTTTCGCAATGATAATTTGAGCGCTCGCCGCATCGTCTGCAGACGCGGCGGTATTGTCACCGAGTTGGCGCGCCTGTTTGCGCAGCGCCTCCATTTCGGGTGACAGTTTCTCTACACCGAGCACCGCCTGCAGCTCTGAGTTTTTCTGTGCAAACGAATAGCCAGGCATCAGCAATTTCACCCCGGCCATCGTTCCTGCAGTAGCGATACCAACACCGGCAGCACCTGCAGCGGCCATATTTCCCGCAAGCTCCTTGCCTGATTTGTATCGCTCTTTCACCTGGCTTAGTTTCGCCTGCTGCGCACTGACACGCGCCAGCGCCTCACGCTGCCGGTTAAGCTGTGCGGTTGTCTCGCTGATACTGGTTTTCAGGCGTCGCTCGTCTGCCGACAGCGTGCGGGTGTTTATCCCGGCCTGTGCGAGCTCGGTGCGCTGGCGCTGTACCGACTGCCTGAGCCCGTTATATTTGAGCTGCAGGTCAGCGGCGGATTTCTTTGCCGCCTCCATCGCGCGCGCCTGCGCTTTAGTCGGGTTTTCTGTGTTTTTAAACTGGACGGCCAGTGCTGCAGCCTCTTGTTTCGCTTTATCAAGCGACTGACCAGTCACGGCAAGCTGTGCGCTCGCTTTCCTGAATCCGTCAATTCTGGACGCCTGCGCATTCAGATCGCGCAGGCTGTTTTGAGAATTGCGGATGTCGCCGGCAAGGGATTTACTGGCAGTCTGGATAGCTTTAAGCGGTCGGCTTGCCCGGTCTACTGCGTTCAGCAGTACCTCAATCCTGACGTTATTGCTCATGGTGGTGTCCGCTTCGCTGTAGCGCCTTTTCGCGCCATGTGATGAGCTCGGTCACGCTCAGTGAATAGAGCTCTGATGGCGGCCAGTGAAATATCACCGCGATATCCGCCATCAGGTCATCGACCGTAAGGTTTTCCGGGAAGGTCAGCGAGCCGAAGATGGCGACAAAAAACCGACCACCTTACCGGCGAACAAAATCAGGTCTGACGCTTCCAGACGCATGACCTCGGGCTCGGTCAGCGCCGGGTACGTCATGCGCGGCAGCACTTTAATCAGCGCGTCGACGTCAGAATTTGCCAGCGCGGCCAGACTGACACCGCGCAGGGTTCCGGCGTTGGGTTTGGTCAGCGTCACCTGTTCGATTTTTTGCTCACCGCGCATGACGGGATTATCGAGGATCACAATATTCGGGTTTTCGGTTTCGGTGATGGCGGTTTCGTTGATGTTTTCCATGATGTTTCTCTCGTCAAAGTTAAGTGACCGGTCAGCATCACTGACCGGTTAAGGGGTTACAGGCCAATCGCCCGGCGATGCTCTGCGAGACGGTCGACGCCGTCGACTTTCATCACCATGTTGATGACGTCAATCTCGATGACTTCTTTGCCGCCGATCGTGAGCTGGTAGTACGAGCACTCGGTCGCGATTTTGGTCGTGCCGCTTTCGCCCTGCTTGTTCTCGCCGCCGTCGTACTCTTTGTGACGGCCTCGCATGACCACCTCAACGGCGGAAATAGCGCCGGTGTCATCGCGCTGGAATGAGCCTGTGAAACGCAACGGCACGCTATCTGCGCCCGGTGACGCGTACTGCGCCCACAGCTCGACGTCAGGCAGACCGCCCAGCGTCCACTCAAGCGACAGCGCATCGTCATCGAGCCCGAGGTCAATCGACACCGAGCCCGGCATCCCGCCGCCGCGGTATTTCTCCAGCTTGCGGGTCAGCTTTGGCAGGGTGACGGATTCAACGACGCCCATGTAGCTGAGACCGTCGTTAAACATATTCAGGTATTTGAGTTTGCGTGGTAACGCCATGCTCTGAGCTCCTTAGCTGTTGACCGAGTCTGACAGGTCTGCCAGATAGGTATCGGTGATGCGCTGGCGCAGGGTCAGGTTTTCCAGCGGCGGGACGGGGGTGTAGTCATAATCGATATACAGTTTCCCCGCTTTCAGGGTTTCCACGGTGTTTGACTCCGGGTCGTACCAGCAGGAGCCGTCAACGATGTAGCCGTTATTTTTCAGCTCGCGGAATTTGGCATTGATACCGGCGACGATGTCGCGGATGAGCGTTGCCGAAACGGGCTTATCCATCGCCCACGCGTGCGCCTCCGCCATCGTGTCGGCCAGCACCTGCGCCGTGCGGGTGTAGTTTTCAAACAGGAAAAGCGGGTCATCCGAGCATGTGCGGTTGCCCCAAAATTTAAAGCCGTCGTTACGAATCAGCGTGGTGACACCGGCCTGATTTAACAGATTCGCGTCAGTGGCCTTTTCCTGCAAATCCCATGAGACCGAGGCGCTGACACCGGTGACGCCATTCACGCCGACGTTAGAGAGCGTTTTGTGCCAGCCGGTCTCCTGGTCGATTTTGGCGCGCAGCCCTAATGCGCGAGCGGTCGCCCATGCGATATCAGTTTCGTTCGCCGTGGTGTCCCATGCCAGAAAATCAGGGTGAATGACCATCAGCTCGCGCTGGCTGAAATTCTCGCGGTAGGCAATGGCTTCGGAAATGGTCTTGCAGCCCCACGCGCTGATATAACCAAACGCGCGCAGGCTCTGACAGGTCGACGCAAGCGCGGTCGCCACCTCCAGAGAATCCAGCCCCGGCACGCCGAGAATGCGCGGCTTAACGCCGGTGACTGTTTTCGCCGTTAACAGCGCTTTCAGCCCGGTGTATTTGCCGTTTTCGTCGGTCGTGCCGATGATGTTCGAAATGGTTTCTTTCTGCGCCGCTTCCGGCTCTTCCGGGTCATCGATACCTTCGGCAACGCGTACCACCACAATGACCGGTTTGCACTGGTCGGCGATGGCCTGCAGGGATTTTGACAGCGTGCCCTGTTTACCGGCTTTACCGATCGCAGTTTGCACACTGGTAATCAGTACCGGCTCGTTTAGGGGAAATGTCTTGTCGTCTGCATCGCTGGCCGTGCAGACCATGCCGATGATGGCCGTCGAGACGGTGGAAATGGTGCGCGTGCCATCGTTAATCTCGATGACCTCGACGCCGTGATGATAGTCGCCCATCTGTTTAACTCCGTGGTTAGGGGGTGCGACTATTTTCAGTTATGCACTCTACAAGCGCGATAAAACAGCGTTTGCAGGAGGATGAGACAACAAACAGAAAGCCCTCCGGGGGAGGGCTCAGGTCAGGCGGGACGTTCAGGCCATTCTATCGAGGGTGCTGAGCTCGTATCGAGGCGGTTTAACATCACCCGGTAACGCTTCCAGCGGATGAGTAATGCTGTATCAGCCTCTGTGGCAATTCCGAGCTCTTCAGCATCTTGCAGTGGCGCAATGGCATCCCCTGCGGCCTGCATCAGCTTCAGTTTTTTGCTCTCAGCTTCCCTAACCAGCTGTTCTTGCGTCGGTGGTTCCGGGTCGGAAAGAACGGGATAACCATACTCATTCAGAGTGATTACTTTTCCTTCAGACTGCCCCTTAATTAGGCTCTGATACCATCTTTCAGAAACTGGAGTGAGATCAGCAGGCCATGAATTAGCAGTCTCGTAGTCAGCTTTCATAACATCATCATAAAAACCCATATTCGAAGGGCTAAAGAAAATCGCCATATCAGTAACCTATCGCTATCCAGTTAAGAGAAACGTTGCTTTGTTCAGAATACATTGTGAAACCGGTGGTATTTCGCGCCCCAAGAGATACCTTGACAATTCCTGACCCTGTATCATTTCCGGTTACCGAGAGACAGGCATTGGGAAATGCAGTAGGGAACGTGATCCGGCCTCCATTTGTATAACCGCCGCTACCGAACTGGATAATTATTCCTGTGCTGGAATCCTTATGCCATCCATTGGAGTTTTTACTTGCTGTATTTTTCAGGTTAAAACGGCCATCACTTTCAGCCTTGGTATAGGCCTGTCCTGCCGGGGTGTAGTTACCTTTAGGCTGGAATCTGCCATCCGCAACTGCTTGCGTATAGTAACGATTGTCAAAGTTCCCATAGTTGCCCGGAATGATTTGTTCTTTCATTTCCAGACGACCAATACGGACATTCACATACCCCATCACACCAAGCTCACCCGTGCTCGGATAATTGCTGTAAAAACCGATGCCATACCAGCTTTTCAGCAATAAGTTTGCCCCACTAAACGAAGCGGAATCCGAACCGTAATCAATCCCGGCAAGGTAGTCCGCGTTCGCCAGCCGTAATCCCTGACTGAATTGTACTTGTTTCTGAAATACCCCTCCCTGCGAAGCAGAAACAGCGTCGACATCTGAAGCCGCAGGTTTATTCGACTCGGTGTAATACTGCGTCCATGATGCTGTTTTATTCTCAGTATTTACTATCCCAGTATAAGTTTGCGTATAACTGCGAAGAGTGACCCAGTATTGATTGGTATAAATACTGTCTACTTCTACTGAAAAGCGCGTATTACCAGAATTTGCAGGCATACCCTGTGTCGCTGAAGCTCCAGCACCAATACCGAGAGCTGAATGTTTACCTGTGCAGGTAATGTCAAATATGGATTTTAGCGACGCCAGCCCGTTAACTGTTCCCTGACCATAATCACCAACCTTTGTTACCCTGTCTGCCGTTGTATCGTAGGCAGATGTCGTGACCTCCCTGGTTGCTGCTGTTTTCAGCTCCAGAGCAGAACGGGCTTTCGCTTTATCAGGGATATCCGAAAGATTACTTGTCTTGAGTAACCGTGTGTCAGCATTATCGTCAGCCAGTTTAGCCGCTTTGTTTGCTGTATCAGCAAGGTCATATGCTGTTTTGACGGCTTTTGGCGTCGCTGCGAGCAGCTCCGATACACTGTCGGTAGCACTGCTTAGCCTGACAATACCTTTTTGCGCCGTGGTGGCGTCCTGAGCCGTGTACTTTCCTTTCGCAAGGTCATATGCCGCCTTAACCGCTTTCGGCGTTGCTGCGACGGTCTCAGACGCGCTGTCGGTCGCACTACTGAGCTGGACGATACCCTTTTGCGCCGTGGTGGCGTCCTGAGCTGTGTATTTACCTTTCGCAAGGTCATACGCCGCTTTAACCGCTTTCGGCGTCGCTGCGACGGTCTCAGACGTGCTGTCTGTCGCACTGCTTAGCTGTGTGAAACCTTTTGCGGTGAGCGTGGCGTCAGGATGGCGGCGGGACTGTTCATGCTCCGCGAGTTTGTCGTCGACGTAGTCCTGCGTTGCCACCACCGTTGAAGTATCGATGGTCAGCTCGACTGACTCGATGTCGCTCACCATGATGACCATGCGCACGGTCTGCGCGCGCCCTGACCCCTCTGCCAGCGCGGGCTTGTAGCTTTCGGCCATGTTGCCGACCGCAATCAGCGTACCAGCGTCATCATAGAGCCCGAGCTCGCGCATCCAGAAACCGCCGGTCTCAGGCGGGATAAGCAGCTCCGCCACGACGTAATTTTTATTTTTCCTGTCCTGGCTGATTTTGTTCAGTGCGTGACGCCAGACCTCTTTGACGAGCTTTGTCTGGTTTGGGTCAGGAGTTGGCAGTGTGCCACCGCCGTCACCGACGGCCATCGCCGTAAAATTTACCTTTTTCCCGCCGGGGATGGTCGCCGCAGCCAGCTTGATGGCACCGGCTTTGGTGATGACCGTTTTGTATTTCACTGTCATTTTGTTCTCACTTACCCTGGGTAAACCGTGATGATGTCGCCGTCATAAGTCAGGGCTCCGGTGTACATATGGCCGGGTATGTCCTGAATAATATTGAGGCCGATAAGATGGCGGCTGGCTGGCTTTGCATCAGCAATAAGCCGCTCCATTTCGTAATACATTTCCTCAGTGATACCGGTCTCCAGCACACCGATATCGAGTCGAAACGTGCCGGGCGGGTCACTGGTTTCCCACCACTCAGTCACGTTTATCAGGTAGCCGAGCGGCTCGACCACGCGGCGCACCGCACCTATCGTTCCCTTGTGCGCGTGGATGTACCACGCATTACGGATCACATCCCTCTTAGTCTCCTCCGGCCATTTCTCATCCCATCTGTCAACGGAAAACGCCCACGCCAGCCACGGCAGCAGGTTTGCCGGGCAGTCGTCAGGGCTCCAGAGTCGGCGCAGGGGAACGGGAGTATTTTCAATCTCAGCGCAGGCGCGCGCCGCCGCCACCTCAAGCGGTGAGGAGCCCACCGGCAACAGTCGGGTATTACTCATCGTTGCCCCCGATAGTCACACTGTACTCACTGCACCATGACGCCTGAGTCTCATCGAGCACGATATCGGCCACTGGCGCGGCCAGCTCGACGCGCTGCACGCCCTCGACGTGGAGGGCAGCATAAATGGCTGATTTGCGGATATCACGCCCGAGCCGGTGCTGCGCGCTGATATACGCCTGCAGCTTTGCTTTTGCCGCACTGAGCACCGGCTCACTTTCAGGACCGGGGTACAGGTAAAGCGATGCGATGATTTTATAGTCGACGATTTTCGCTGACTGTACGGTCACACGGTCGGCAACCGGCCGGACGTCCTCATCGTTCAGCGCGTTACGCACGATGGCGAGCAGCTCGTCAGAGGCCACGCCGTTATTTTCGCGCGACAGCACGGACACGGTCACGCACGCTGGCTCAGGACTGATGACGGAAATATCCGCCACCCGCCCGTCGGCGCTGCGGCCATGAAACTGATATGAGCCGGTTGAGCCTGCGGTACTCAGCCCCTCAAAAGCCTGTTGAATGCGCAAACGGTAGTCGGTGTCCGACTCCATAACGGCTAGCGTCGGCGGAAACGTCGTGTCGTCTGCAGGGGTGATGACAAGGCGCTCGACGTTGTAATTTCCGCCTATCTGGTCGAGGTCTGCACTGGCGGCGTAGGCCAGCATGACCGCGCGCGCGGACTCGTTAACGCGCTGTCGCCAGATAACTTCCCGGTAGGCGTTTTCCTCCAGCAGTTTGACAATCGGCTCTGATTCAAGCGTCAGCGTGCGCGCGACGGCCTCCTGCTGTTCCTCAGGATAAAGCGAGACGAGCGTCGCCTTACGCTCTGCGAGGATGGTCTCATAATCCAGCACATCAACGACATCGGGCGCGGCGAGCTGGTTCAGGTCAACAATTGCCATAGCATTTAACTCAGTGGAATGGTGAAGGAAAAGGACTGGCCGTTCACCGAGCGCGTGCCGGTAATGTCGACATACAGCCCGCCGTCAGTCTCTGACCGTTCAAAGGTGATAGTCGTCAGGCTGACGCGCGGCTCCCACTTCTGGATTGCGGAATAGCATGCGGCCATAATCTGCAGGCGCAGCGCCGGTGTCTGCGGCAGGTCAATCAGCGCCGACAGAAGCGAGCCGTATTCACGGCGCATGACGCGCGAGCCAATCGGTGTGACCAGAATGTCGCGCACGCTTTGCCTGATATGCTCAATCTCAGAGATACTGAAGCCGGTCTGTCTGTTCATACCCAGATAACGCACTGTCATTGCGTCCCCTTAGTCCAGCTTCCGCCGCTTTGTACGTTGCCGTGTGCGTGGTCATCCACCTGCACGCCGTTTGAGGTCAGTTTCCCGCCGGTGTGCTCAATGTTTCCGGTCATCTTCCCGCCTTTCTGCACTTCGAGTGTGCCGGTCGTCAGCTTGTTGGTGCATACCACCTCAGGTGTATCGAGCGTGATGCGGGTCGAGGCTTTCACCAGCACCACCGGCACGGTGGCCGTGATGGTATCTGACGCGGTAACGTCGGCAGTTTTGATACCTGACACTGTGAGCGCGCCGTTTTTGGGTTCGTACTCGATGACCGCCCCGTCAGGAAAGGACACATGAAGCGCATCAGGTGACGCTGACGGCGCGGGATTGTCGTCAGAGAAAATGCCCGGCAGCACAAAGGCCGTGTCGAGCTCACCGCCGATGGCCAGCAATAACACCTGCTCGCCAACGGACGGAGCCCACCATACGCGTGAGCGACCGGCACGACAGGTGAGCCAGTTAAGCCAGGTGGTTTCGATGCCGCCGGTCTGGACGCGACACAGCCCCTCGTCGAGGTCGACGTCGGTCACGATGCCGGTGCGGATAAGATTGCGGATCGCGCGTGCGATTTCCTGCAGTGAATTTAAAGTATTCATGGGGTAAGGATGCCGCCGGGTAAGGCCAGCGGCAACCGAGGGGGGTTCTACAGGCTACAGCACAACTTTTGAAATTTTACCTGTAGACAGTAACGCGGCGACTTAAAACTATTGGCTCCTTAAGCTCTTCGCAAATGATTTTAAAATAGATCTCCCCCTCTCCGCTTTTTATAGGAATTAACGTTACCTCATCGAAAACAACAGACAGACTCTGAATTAATTTCTTAGCTCTAAGAATAACCTTCCCTTTATCATAATCAATCCAACTAGACGCATTTAATGGAGTGATATTTTTAACATAACGCTCAATTTTTTCATTCGGAAAAGCCAAACCCGGCAAATCAAAATCTTTGAATAATTTCCTTTGTGATGGATCTCTAATTGCAGCCAGAGCGTTAAGAGAAAAATTTCTTCTTTCCAAACTCTCCATTGGTGATTCGGGTTTTTCGAGTTTAGGCGGCGTAGTAAATATACTCTCATTACGCGTATTCAGCGCAACCAAGAAATCGGGCAGTTCAATATGCACATAAATATCAGTGGCAACAACCTTACCTATATTTTCAATTTCTGGAACAACTTTTAAAGACTGCTCCAAATAGCACTTATGCAAGAATAATTTTTTATTATAACTATTAACTTGTTCAATAGTTGGCAGCTTATTATTATAATCTTGCAATTGCGCTTCGGTTATAAACCTAGCGTACTTTTCAGGTATATCTGCTTTGGTTAATGGCTCTGGATATGGTTCGTCATTCATACTGGCAAGATTGAAGGTCAGATCACTTTCAATCATAGTTAATTTTAATGAAGGAGCATCAGCAGACAATTGGCTTTCATACATTCTAACTTTTTCTCTCAACTTCCTGTTTTCTGTTGAAAGCTCAGCTAACTCCATGGAGATCTCTTTAGACATCATCTCATTACCGCGAACCCACCCTACGCGAGGTGTTCTTCGCATAATTTTCGGCAATGCAATTGCAACCTTAGTTGCTAAATCATCGATTGAATCCCAAAAATCACACATTTTATTAGCTTTTGCTTTTTGAATAAAAGTTTCTAAAAGTTGCATTTTAGAAAAATCGTGTTCTCGCTCTTCTGGAGTTGTTCCTACACTTGGATTACGAATAAAAGCCAATACAGGAATCCCTAGCTCTTTTGCATAATCATACTCCATTTCTGTATAGCTTATTCCTGATTTAGCAATTGAACCATATTTCTGACCAATAATAATTACATAGTAATCGCTGGCCTCTATGGTTTCCTTAATGATATCCCACTGTTCCGAATCGTCAGCACTAAACATCTCCATGCCAACAGGAAAGTGATACAGGCTCAACACAGTCTCGATAATCTTCTTTCGAGCGGCAAATAAATCCGTATAAGTTGAACTAACGAACACCTGATATTTCTTCTCGTCCATAAAGACCTCGCTTATTTTTAATAAAAAATAACCGAAACACATCAGTTAAGTCCATTTTTATTTTATGCCTTTGCCTAAGGTGTCGTAGATCAACTCCTCAATAACCTTGATGTCATGGATATTCATTCCGAGCAACTGACGCTCAGCATATTGTACAGGTTTAACATTCGGGTTCGGCCGGTCTTTTAACCCGTACTGATGAACTCGGGCGATGCGTTGCACTTTACCGGCAAATTCCACCACTGCACTGTTTTCACCGCCACTGGCTTTCATGTACCGGTTAGTGCGCAGTTTCTGAAACATCGCCCGTTTAATTCGACCCTTTTTGGCTCTCAGTGGCTGGCGCTTTCGTGCCTGATACGGTGAGCCGTCCGGGGCTTTTTGCTCTTTGATACGTTGCTGTTGTGTAGTTCGCAGTTGCTTTGCAATTTCACCGGCAAGCTTCCGACGCCCTGCCGGTGACAGGGCAGCAATCAGACCATTGAGCCTGTCGTCAAAGGGCTTAAATTCATTCATCCCATTTGCTCACCAGTTCGCCGTTGATATAGAGCTCTTTTGGCCGGGTGACGGGCTCAGGCAGCGGAGGCTCAGGGGCATAGCTGACATGCAGCGCGCCGTTTTCCTCTTTGATGAGGGTGCGCTCGGTGAGCTGCAGGCTGATGCTGATATCGACGCTGTCCCCGTCGTTTAAATCCATCAGGAAACGGTAGCCCTTTTTGTGGCCGTCATCGAGCGTGCAGATATCCGGCTGGTTTTCCCTGAGCCACGCGGCCACCGGCACGAAAATCAGGTCAGGGTCGCCCACAAAGTCACACACGATCACATTCAGGGTGTAAATTTTCTCGTGCGACAGCGAGGCCGCGAGCCGCGCATCGATATTCCCCTCATCAGCAAAGATGCGCATCATTTCGGGGTTTGTTTCTAACTGCGGGACGGCTTTAATCAGCGCTTCGCGCAGGCTGTGTGCTTTCTTCATCGAGTTTATCCTGACAGTCTTTGACGGTTTCAACCTGCAGCGCGCAGGCGGCGAGCGCGTGCTCAAGCCTGCGAATATCGGCACTCAGGTCGCCATTAGTGGCCGGGTCGCTGCCCGGCATCGGGCAATAACTCACCTTCGGACACGCGCTGTAAACAATGACCGGCGGAGGCGCAACCGGCGCGGGTGTGCAGCCGACGCACAACATCAGGCAGCTTATCGCTGTACCAGCGGCGTAACGTTTCATTCTCATTTATCAGCCTTGTAATGGTTTCTTCACGACGCACGGCCATCGCACCGGCGGCCAGCAGTTCCCCGCGTAAACTGACCTGCGCGGTTTCATTTCTCCGGGCAATGCCCTGCGAAACGGATAACTGATTTTTCAGCATGCCAATCACGTTTTTTTGTTCGGTCGCGACCCTGTTCGCCCGTTCAAAAGAGCGCGTCAGGTTGCCGTTTTCATGACGCTGCCAGAGCACAATCGCCATCAGCGCGACCAGTAAAAACAACATCACTTTCATTGAATCCCCCTGAGACAATAAGCACGCTCACGCGCGCGGCGATTTTCCAGCCCTTTGTTTACTTCGCCATTCACGTAAACCCAGCGGGTGAGCTGGTCGCACGCCTGCCACCATTGATGACGCTTGATGTACGAGACCAGCGTTGAGCGGCAGGCCGCGCCGGTTCCCACGTTGAATGAGAAGCTGACCAGCGCGTCGTAAACGTGCTGCGGCATTTCCACCGGCGCGCAGACCGCGAGACGTTTCTCGACGTTCATCACATCCGCGACAAGGTTCGCCGCCGCCTGACGCTCGGTGATTTCCCCTTTCGGGACGACACCTGCAGTGTGGCCGATGCCTGACGTCCACACTCCCGCGCTGCACTGGTAAGGCGTCAGGCGACAACCTTCGAGGTCGGCAATCATCGCCAGCCCCTCGGGCGAGGTGTTAAGCAGTCGAAAGTCAGGCATCAGCGCCGCCAGCGCCAGCACTGCGGCCACACTGCAACGTTTAACGATTGATTTCACGGATAGCCCCCTTATCGAGTCCGAGTGACGTCAGATAGAGGTACGTTTTGCGCTTAAACCAGTAATTGGTCAGCGCGGTAAAGATGGCGCATCCGCCGCCCACATAAAGCGCCATCTTTTCGGGCGATATTGCGCCGAGATATGCCAGCGCAACGGCCAGCCAGTAGGCGATAAACGTGGTGATTTTCTCCATACTCAGTCCCATAGATTCACCGTTTCGGTTCTGGCCGCGCTGTCGGTCTCGGGCAGTTCAATTGCCGTGCCGTGCGGCAGAATGACGCCGAGCTCAGACAGGCCGGGATTCGCTTCTAAGACGGTTTCGACCACGCCCTCGGTGCGCCCGTAGTACCGCACACAAATCGCATCGAGGGTGTCGCCCTGTAGCGCATACGCTTTCATCAGATTTGCCCCACTATGCAGCGCGCTTTGTCCTGGATGCGCGCCACAGACCAGCGCATATCCCGCCACATTTCATCGATAGTGCTGTCGATGCTGTCGGCCTTTTTGTCGCCTTTTGCGGTCGCATCCACGCCGCGAAAACGCTCGTAAAGCGTGGCGGTCGTCATGGCACACACGGCGTTGAAGTAGTGGAAAACGCGCACACTTTCGCCGTCGAGGCTGTCAGTCGGGACATCCGCCAGCGTGGCGTGACCAGCCTCAAGCTGACGCTCGCGCCAGTCGCTCAGCTCCGCATTCGTCTCCGCGATGGCGGTTTTAATTGCCCGGCGCAGGCGCACGGGGGAAATGGTCTGCTCTAACCGCATTTCCTCCCGCACGCGCTTCGGATCCACGTCGGGAAAAAACGGGGTGTTTTTGATTACCGGCTCGCTCACGCCCGGTGGCGGTATCACCACGCCCGGCACATCCTGCGGCTCTTTGTTTTGCTCAATAATCAGCGTCGTCATGACAACCTCGGGTAATGGGTGGGCGGTGGACGCCGCTCGCAGTCAGGGTAATGGATACCCGCATTGAACGGCGTGCCGCCCGGCTCGGGGAGCGCTCGGTTAACCAGCGGCTTTTGCCGTCTTTGGTGGACGCCCGCGCCGTGCCGCCGGTTTGGCAGCAGGTTTGCGCGTGCGCGGTTTAGTCGTTTTGGTTTTCGGTGCCGGTTCAGGTTTTGGCCTGAGCTGACGCTCTAACTGCTCAATGTCTTTTCGAACGCCGATGGTGCTCTCTAACTGGATCGCACGCTGCAGGTGCGCCAGCGCCTCGGGCAGTTGCTCCGTATCACGCAGCACGTAGCCGGTGATTTTGTGCAGTTTTGCACGCACGATGTCGGGCATATCCGCGCGTTCAGTCAGCGCGAGGGTGTCGAGCAGGTTCGCCAGTTCGACCGGCTGTCTGGCACTGCGCAGGCGTTGCGCGGCAAGCGCGACCTCTTCGGCCAGCAGGTAAGGCGTCGGACGTCGTCCGGTCGGCATCGTCAGGCCATAGGTCATCGCATAACGGGCAATTTCCAGCGCCCCGGCGATATCGTCAGCATCGAGACGCCAGAGCATGACCGTCATGACGATGTCATCCTGCGCCCCTTTACCGTTTTCGAGGACGCCAGCGACCCACGGCAGATAGAACGGCAGCAGCTCGCGCTTTTTGTCTGCCTTGCGCTCATTGGAGCGGATTTGTTTCAGCGTGCGGTTGTCTGCGGCCAGCTTAACGAGCATCTGCTCATAGGCAGTTGCATTGCGCAGCGGGACAGCAGCCCGCCGCGCTGTTTCAGAGGCCGAGACCCGCATCATGTGACGCGCTGCGGGACTCGTCATGGCTTACTCTCCGCTTTCCGGTGCTGCAGGTGGAGTGAAGTCACCGAGCTTGATGTTTTCAATCAGGCAACCGGCGGCGTAAGCCTCGACCACGTAGTCGATATTCATTGACTCGTAGTTTTCGACGCGGTCTTTTTTCGGTTCTTCAATAATGGCGCGGCGGTGTGCGTCATCCATGAAGTAAATCGACAGGTTGTCGAGACGCGTGACCATCAGCGCATCTGCCGGGAAATACGGAACGCGCACGGCTGGCAGGTTGCCGATGCGTTTCTGGCTGATGATGATGTCAGCAGCCAGAGACTCGGTGTTTTCCTGCTCTTTGTTGACGATAGGGAAATATTTATCCGCCATCAGCTTACGGCCAGTGATGACAACCAGTTCCGGATCATCCTGATAAATCTCGTCAATCAGGTTGCCGGTGGCATCCATGACCAGCGCGTCGAGGTTGGCATAGTCGCCATTTTTACCCACGCGGATCACCTCTGAAATGACTGTGCCGTCCTCAGCGGTGATTTTCGACATCACGCGTGCTGGCGCTTCATTGCGGTACTTCTGCAGCCAGCCGGTCGCCACGTCCTGCAACATCGGGTTTTTTACGCGGTCTGACGTGTCGGCGCGCTTAATACCGTTAAAACCGGCCATGATGAAATCGAGCGACTGACGCTTGATGATGGCGTCACGGATACGGGTCTGGAAGTCCTGGAATCGCGCCCACAGGTCGAGCTGTTTGTAGCGGATATGGAAGTCAAAGTTAATCTGCGCGCACTCGTATTTATTGGACTCCAGCGCAGTAAAGTCTGCGGTCTTACGCTCATCATCACCGGCGGTGTCGGCAGTGCTGGCAATCGTACCGTTAACGCCGACCCCGACTTTTTCGCCTTTCAGCTCGTCGACCGGCACGATGTTGATTTTGGTCAGAAACGCGGATGACATCTGCAGGGTGGTCATCAGGGTTTGCGTGACCGACGGCTCGACGGTGAATTTCTTCGCCACGTCATCGGTGGAAACGCCGTTCAGCTCCGCGACGCGGGACAGGTAGGCATTGAATTTGAAGCGGGTATCTTTACGCATGGTTTTTCCTGTTCGGGTAATAGGTATCAGGCCGGGCAACGCGCCCGGCGCGCTATCAGCAGTTGGTCAGCAACTCGTCGCCCGTACCGCCTTTTGAAAGCTCACGGCGCGGCTGGCGCTGGCTTTCGGTGTTATCGAGGGTGCTTTTCAGGGAGGTAAACGCCTGCGCGTTTTCATCGACTTTGCTGGTCACGTCCTGCTTAAGCTGTGCAAAAGCGGTCTCCAGCTCGGTGACACGCTGGTCGGTAGCGTTGAGGTTGGTTTGCACCAGCTCAGTGACGGTGGTCACCGCCTCATGTACATCGGCGAAACGCGCGTCATCGCTGGCCTGCTTACGACCGAAAATGGCTTTGACCTTGTCGGTCAGGCTGTTGAGCAGCGTGTCGGGAACGTCTTCAAATTCCAGCTCGGCCAGCGTGGCGGCGGAAAAGACGTTTTCAGGGTTGGCCTTAAAGCGCTGCAGCGGGTTGTGCTTAGCATTGCGGCAGAATTCGAGGTATTCAGTGCCGAGGCTTGCCGGGTCATCAGTGACCGCGAGGCCAACAAGGTAGCATTTGCCGGTATTGGCAAAATTCGGTTGAATTTCCATGGAGGTGTAGACCTTCTGCGAGGCTTTATTCATCGCTACAAGGTCATCGGTCGGAGTGATTTTCGCGAACAACGCCCATTTGCCGTTAAGCGCAGAATCGTCGTCAATTTTCTCCGCTTTCAGCTCAACCACATCGCCTAATCGCTTGAAGTCACCGTCTGGAAAGAGACCGCGAATATGCTCAAGGTTAATGCGGCAACCGTAGACGCGAGGGTCAAACGATTCGGCCATTTCATGAATATCGTTACCGCTGATGATTCGGCCGTCGCAGGTGTCACCCTCGACACCGATGCGAAACCATTTAGAAACTTTCTTTGCCATTGTTCAGGTGTCCTGATGTTGGGTTTTCGGGTCGGGGTTAGTTTCCCGACTCAGCCCCTCATCAGCCACTTGTTACGGAAGTGCAACCCCTGACACAACAGGGGTTTAGCGATTAAGCGCGGTCATTTCCTTAGCCTTGCCTCGTAACATCAAAACGAGGTAAGCATGACCATTTCAACTGACCTTTCACTGCTCAATGACCCGAGACGACAGGCGCGGCTGTTGTACTGGCAGGGGTTCGCCGTGCCGCAAATCTGCGACATGCTGCAGCTCAAGCGCCCGACCGTGCAGAGCTGGAAACAGCGCGATGGATGGGAAGAAACCGCCCCTATTAACCGCGTGGAATCGACGTTAGAGGCGCGGCTTATTCAGCTCTACGCAAAGCCAGACCTGACCGCGCATGACTTCAAAGTCGCTGATTTTCTGTCGCGCCAGATGGAGCGGCTCGCGCGCGTTAACCGCTACGGCCAGACCGGAAACGAGGTGGATTTAAACCCCAATATCGCCAGCCGCAATAAAGGGGATCGCAAAAAGCCGAAACGAAACTATTTCAGCGAGGAAGCCATCGAAAAGCTGGAAGAGATTTTCTTCGACCAGTCGTTTGATTATCAGCTCAGGTGGCACAAAGCCGGTTTAGAGCATCGTATCCGTCACATCCTGAAATCGCGCCAGATTGGCGCAACGTTCTATTTTGCTCGCGAGTCACTCCTGCGCGCCCTTAAGACCGGACAGAATCAGATATTTTTATCAGCCAGTAAAACGCAGGCTTACGTTTTCCGTAAATACATTATCGCCTTTGCGCGTCTGGTCGACGTTGACCTGTCAGGTGACCCGATTGTCATCGGCAACAACGGCGCTGAGCTGATTTTTCTCGGGACCAATTCCAACACCGCGCAGAGCCACAACGGCGACCTGTACGTCGACGAAATTTTCTGGATACCCAATTTCCAGAAGCTGCGTAAAGTCGCCTCGGGCATGGCCTCGCAGTCGCACCTGCGCACCACCTATTTTTCGACGCCGTCCACGCTGGCGCACGGCGCTTACCCGTTCTGGTCAGGCGAGCTGTTTAACCGTGGCCGCAGTAACCGCGACGAACGTGTCGACATCGATATCAGTCATCAGGCGCTGGCCGGTGGCATGTTATGCGGGGACGGTCAGTGGCGGCAGATTGTCACCATTGAGGACGCGCTCGCCGGTGGCTGCACCCTGTTTAACCTCGACCAGCTCAGACAGGAAAACAGCGCGGATGACTTCCGTAACCTGTTTATGTGCGAGTTCGTCGACGATAAGGCCTCAGTATTCCCATTCGAGGAGCTGCAGCGCTGCATGGTCGATGCGATGGAAGAATGGGAGGACTTCGAGCCGTTCGCTGACCGTCCGTTTAACTGGCGTCCCGTCTGGATTGGCTATGACCCGTCACATACCGGCGACAGCGCAGGCTGTGCGGTACTGGCTCCGCCGCTGGTTGCCGGTGGCAAGTTCCGCATCCTTGAGCGTCACCAGTGGAAAGGCATGGACTTTGCCGCGCAGGCCGAGGCCATCCGGGCGCTGACCGAGAAATACACCGTTGACTATATCGGCATCGATGCGACCGGCATCGGCCAGGGTGTTTACCAGCTCGTGCGCTCATTCTTCCCGGCGGCGCGCGCCATCCGCTACACGCCGGAAATGAAAACCGCAATGGTGCTGAAAGCCAAAGACACCATCCGACGCGGGTGTCTGGAATATGACGCCGGTGCGACCGACATCACGCAGTCATTTATGGCTATCCGCAAAACCATGACCAGCAGCGGCCGCAGCGCCACTTATGAAGCCAGCCGCAGTGAAGAGGCCAGCCACGCGGATATCGCGTGGGCGACCATGCACGCCCTGTTAAACGAGCCGCTTTCCGCCGGTAGCGGTATGCAATCAGCCTCCATTCTGGATATTAACTAAGATGAAAAAACGCCAAAAGAAACAGCCAAAACAGACCAGCATGACCGCCAGCGCGCCGCAGAAAATGGAGGCGTTCACCTTTGGTGAGCCGTCGCCCGTTCTGGATCGCCGCGACATTCTCGACTATGTCGAATGCATCAATAACGGCAAATGGTACGAGCCACCGGTCAACTTCTCGGGGCTGGCAAAAAGCCTGCGCGCCGCCGTACACCACAGCTCCCCGATTTACGTAAAGCGCAACATTCTGACCAGCACCTTTATCCCTCACCCGTTGCTGTCGCGTCAGGACTTCAGCCGCCTTGTGCTTGATTATCTGGTGTTTGCCAACGGCTACCTTGAAAAGCGCATGAGTGTGACCGGCCAGCTCTTTAAACTGGAAACCTCCCCGGCCAAATACACCCGCCGTGGTGTCGAGGAGGGGGTTTACTGGTACGTGTCGAGTTTTACCAACCCGCACCAGTTCGCCCCCGGCTCGGTGTTTCATTTGCTTGAGCCCGATATAAATCAGGAGCTCTACGGGATGCCGGAATACCTGAGCGCGCTCAATTCCGCCTGGCTCAATGAATCCGCCACGCTGTTCCGCCGCAAGTATTACCAGAACGGCGCGCACGCGGGTTACATCATGTACGTGACCGACGCGGCGCAAAGCAGCACCGACGTCGAGGCGCTTCGCTCTGCAATGCGCGACTCGAAAGGACTCGGGAATTTCAAAAACCTGTTTTTCTACGCCCCGAACGGGAAACCAGACGGCATCAAGATCGTGCCACTGAGTGAAGTCGCCACAAAGGATGATTTTTTTAACATCAAGAAGGTGAGCGCCGCCGACCTGCTCGATGCGCACCGCGTGCCGTTCCAGCTCATGGGCGGCAAGCCTGAGAACATCGGCTCAATGGGTGATATTGAGAAAGTGGCGCGGGTATTTGTGCGTAACGAGCTGACGCCGCTGCAGGAGCGTTTCAAAGAGATAAATGACTGGCTCGGAATGGAAGTGATCCGCTTTAAAGATTACAGCATCGAGACAGAGTAACCCCCGCCAGAATGCCGCCTCCGGGCGGCATCCTCTCAGAGCCAGCCAGACGCCGTACACGCGACGCTACCACGCCAGCACCTCATTAACCGACCGCACTCAGCAGCGCGCCACCACGACGCGCACAGACGCGCAAAATAAATCCTGTCACCACGTCTGGCGCGCAGTGCTATCCCCGCCTCGCCTGCGCGCTTAACGGGTCGCTTTTAATGCAGGTGCATGACCACTCTGGATCCGCGCCAGCTCTGACAGAGTACGCTCAAAACTGGCACGACTGAGTCATGCAAAAAAATGCACCTAGGGCATGCGTCATTTACTTGCATACTCTTTACTCATTTTTCTCGCTATTAATTTTCGCAAAAATTCCTTCTTGAATGAATCCTATGGATGACATCTTGTCATGCTTACCGACAAGAAAGTCTTCAAATTCTTTAAAATGATCAAGAATGCACTCTTGAATTTTATCAAATACAGGTGTGAATTCATTTGGGTTACTGAGAGAGATTATTTTTGTTGTAAAACCTATGCTATCAACACCAAATGTATATGAGTCATCATCATTTTTTCTGAATTTGAAATCTATTTGGAAAGGCGACTGCGGGTAAGTATTAGAGTCTTTATAGACGGTCAATATAAACCCTAAATGCCAGAACCCATCATCCCCTAAATGAGTAGCCCCAGCGGGGGTGTATTTTGCATTTGGTTGTTCATCTTTATCTAACGGGATTAATCTATATGCCTCTTCATTATCAATCCCAAGATAATCTAAATAATTTTTAATCACGTGACCAGAAAAGTTAAATGCAGCAAATCGAGTATCAGAAAGTTTGTTCCGAAAATCAGCATATGCACTGCATAACTCTGTAAACTTTGACATAATCCATCCTCTTTCGATTGTATGTATCTAACGCCTCGCAGGGCTCGTTGTTCAACCCCGCCTGCACTGAAAGCGAGTTTCAGAACCGGCGGCGTTTGTCACTATATTATTTAATTTTCGAGTATTGAATCGACCTCACCAGTTCGCACGTTGACGCGTGCCGCTACGGTCTGTTTGACCACACCACCATAAGCATTAGTGCCACGAAATGTGGTTTTTACAACTGCATGCGGGTTTTTATTCAAAATCAGATGGTAGACCGTTGAAACATGTTTATAAGAGGAATCATCATTCATGCTGGCTTTTATCAGCTTCTCTAACGGGCGATAAGAACCATCCCAACCGCTAAAATTACCCTGAAATGCGTCAAGGTTAATTTTATTACTTAGAGATTTTGGATCCCTTTCAAAGTCGTTAAAACACCACCCCAGCACATCACCGAGCTTTAACGCATCATCTTTAGTAAAAGTGTACTCACTCATACAGGCATAAAAATCATCAGTAGAACTGGCCGGTACACTTTTGAAGGCAACATATTCTTTAACGATGTCCTGCCGGGTTTCTTTTGTTTCGTTGCGATATTCTTTAAGGGTTTTATCTGCGAACTCAAACGTTGACATAGCCGGTTCCGCTTTAACCGCCGGTACCTCAGTTTTTGCCACAGGCTGACTTTTTTCAGTCGGCCATAAGATTGAGCCAATAACACCCAGCGCCAGACAGCCACCGAGATAAACCGCACTGGATCGCTTACGGTTCGGCATTCGAACCAGCGACGGCTTGATTAACCCCACGATAAAAGCAATAAAGAGAGCCAGAGATAAAAATGCTATTACGGTATCCATGATTTTCCTTTTTGTGTAATCCCCATACAAAACAACCCCATACTATCAAACATGGGGTCTATGGGTGCACATTTTTCAAGGGTTAACGCCAGCTCTCATCTTCCCATACTTCCTGAAGAATACTATCCAGCGCTTCGCGATCTGAATCCTTATCGAACCCCATCAGCTCGACACCGGTCATGGAGCCCTTTTTAACCGTAACGCGCGTTGAGGGGAAGACAGACTGTATTCGCCTAGTCAATTCGCATTGAAAAGCCTCAATTACCGGCTGTCCTATTTTTTGGTCTTTATCCAACGTGATATTTACTTTCACTTTGCCCTCCTTTGCAAGGATCTCATCAACTGGCGGCTCGGAAAAAACAACAGAAAAATTATTATTTTTCATTAGGTTGCCTCTTGCTATTTCCGCAATTAGATTCAATGCAATTTCACGATCTCTTTCCTGACAAGCACCCTCGGCCGTCAGGCGCGCAATCATTTCGACCCGCTCAATCATAACGTGCTCGTTTAGTTCTCTATCCACACAACCTCCCCTACGAGATACTGTATAAACATACAGTAGCACGTATTGGCAAAATTTGGGAAGTGAAAAATCGCAACCAAACACACTGTATGTACATGATATGGATGAATATTAACGGTTAAACTTTCGTTGCCATTTCAGCTAAAGCCGCAACGCGCCTGAGGATTTTACGGGCTTGCGCCTGATGTGAAGGGGCTGCGGAAAACACCTCTCCTTTGACCGTTCCGTGCAACCATTTTCCGTTAAAGCAGCTTTTACCACCTGCCATCAGGTGCAGGGCTTCGCCCCGGCTGATAGTGATGCCGGTTGTCAGGTGTATCTCGTCGATAATTTTCGCTATAGCTGCGTTTTGCTCATCCGTTCCGTGGATGAATTTTCGCCGCATTGATGGCTTTTGCTTCCTGAGTCTGTTCGTCAGTTCTCGCCTTTCACGCCTACAGAGCGGTTTTGATAAATCCAGTATCGGTGGATCGCTTTCGCTTCCCGTACAGTTATTGACAGAACTCCGAGAGGGCGCAGGAGCGCCCTTAACGTCAACGGCCAAATCAACGGCACGCTTCGGCACAATTTTCCACTGCGTTAACCGGGTTAAAATCGGGGTGCCAGCGCCGAGAGCAGAGTCGTAGACGCCACGAATGCACACGGTTTCCTCACCATACTGGTTAAACTCGGGGCGCGGCTCATACAGCGTGCGCACCTGTAAATCATCGCGACGGACAAACGGACCACCCTGCGCATTAACGTAACCAGCCCAATCACCGGCGTCGGCGGCATCATGGACGGCAGCAAACTCAACACTCAGACCGTGCGCAGTCTCTGTATCAGCGAGACGACGCAACTCACGGTAGACCGTCACCGGCGCACCGCCGATAAACTGAAACTGACGGATGTGCCAGCGCGCCGCCCATGCTGAAACGGCGGGCGCTGTCTCTTTCAGCAGCTCACCGCTTTCGTCATCGGTTTCACCATCGAGAGCATAGCCATCGATGTTTTTTGAAATGTATTTAGCAACATAGCCGGTAGCGCTGCCCTTTTCCGGGTCGATGGCTTCGGCATGAAAGCGCGCCTTTTTGGCTTTGTCGCTACTCAATTCGTGGTGGTCTTCATCCCACGCATAATCACGAATGATGAGCCGCACGCGCTCAACGTCTTCCGGCAACATAAACATAAGCATGTGCCAGTGAGGCGTCCCGTCGTGATGAGGCTCGGCAACACGGATGCCGAAAATGCGGATTTCTTCCCGGTGCAGTTTGGCGCGAATGCGCGCCCAAAGTCCGGTGAGATAACTTTGTGTGTCCGACGGGCTGGCTCCGTTCCATTTGCTGTTACGGTAGCCTGCTTTAGTGGTGGCGTGATATTTAGACGGCGCGGTCAGGGTGTAAAACTCCCCGACATAACCGAGCTCATTGCAGATATTTTCAAACCCACGGATGCGGGTCATCAGCTCGCAGCGGCGTATCGCAGGGTTAGCGACAGAACCGTCGTATTTTTCTATCAAGCTGATGCGGTTGCCGTCTTCGTCTTCGAGATCCAGCCCCTTGAGAAATTCACGCGTGCGGCGCTTTTGCTCACGCCAATCGGTCATGCAGTTTTTACTCGCGTAGGCGTGCCGTTTCTTGCTGACGTTGCCGACTGCAATTTGCAGATGTTCGCGCCATGACGCCGCAATGCGTCGCAGACGGCCACGCCACCAAACCTCATTAAACATGCGCATTACTGCCGGTGCGATCTCATCCTGACCGACATACTTTTTTGTCACGCGCTCCCAATGCGGCGGGGTAACGTTAAATTGCATTGAAATAAAACCGGCGCGCATATACCAGGTATACAGCGTTCTAAGCTCGCTAACCCCGTCGTCATCATTGTCAGCCAGTTCAGCGCGAATGAAATTAGCGATATCAGCGGCCAGTAGGTCAATGTCGGCACGCGACATATCAGGGAGGCGGTTGTATCTGGCAACCATATTGACCATGCGTGACGCCAGATATTGCATGATATCAGTATCGAAATGACCACCGAAAACAGCGGCTGATACCTTACTGTCGATACCCACGCACTCGTATTTTTTTGCGACCAGTTCAAGACGTGGCAATGCCTTTTTGCAGAAGCTGATTAAAAAGGCATTGGCTCGTTGACTACCCTGATTTTGATCCAGCACCGCAGCGGTGCGATAAACATCAAAACGCACGCATTCTGGCTGCAGTGAAAGCACCTTTCGCGCATGCAGCAAAGCCGCGAACATACGGTCGCGGCGATGCTGTTGGTCATAGGTAAGGTATGGGCTGGCTATTGCCGACCGTGGATTATTCCACGGATAAGCGAATTGAACCGCCAATTCATACCCCCCGATAATGTTTATATTTCAGTTCTGAGATTTCCTGACAGGTCACACAAAAGACCACGCCCGGAATTGCAGCACGACGAGCCTCCGGGATTGGTGCTTCACATGCTTCACAAAGGAAACAAGATGGCGCGGTGATACGGCTGCGCGCGTTACTGATGTGGCGCTCGCGGTATTCCTGCTCGCGCTGTTGTGCTAAATCCATTGCATCGGCCATCAGTGCAACTCCTGTGATTCATTCTCATAGCGGGTAGCCTCACGGCGCAGCAGCTCTGCGGCTTCGGTGCCGCTCATCCCCTCTTTGGTGATATGGATAGCCAGTGCCTCAAGGCGGATGGAAACAGCAAGAGCGCGGTCTTTGCGCTCTTCTGTTTTGGCATCGGTCAGCAATACGGCCAGCGCATCACTATCAGTGTTAAAACAACGGGTTTCGGTTATACGCATAAGTGACTCTCCTGATTTCGGGCAATAAGAAGCCCGGCGGGTTTACGCCATTAAATTTCTGTTTGGATTAATTCGGCATGGTTAGCCGTTTTGGAAATAAGCTCACCACTGCACGAAAATGATTCATCGCTGTAATCAATGCTTTTTTCTCGTCAGTAGTCAGCTCACTTAATTCGAGCTCATGACGAGCCGCCGGTATTTTTGCCAGAAAGAAAATAGCGGCCAGCGCCCGAGTATTTTCTTCAAATTGTGGATCGCGTTTATCGCGCATATCATCGACAAAACGTTCAACCTCTTTCCAGCTATCACCCCAATATCTCGCGCGCAATTCAGCCACATGATTGAGACCGGCCAGACGTTGACCCGCTTTTAGCGGAACAGTCGCGGATACAGCTTCGATAGCCATGATTCCCCCTGCTTTTGAGTAGAGAGGCCAGCCAGTAAATCAGCCTGTGAGCAGCTCGGGTGCCAGCGCTTGCCGTCCTTACCTGCGATCCAGCCGTGCCCGTAGTGCATGCCGGGGCTTTGCTTAACGAGCAGAGACGCGAATGATGGTTCATTATTCAGCATGAGCACCTCAAATCAGACCGAATGATGCGCCAATGCCGCTCATGGTATCGACCACGCTCGTCATCGCCGGATTAGTCTGTAGACGTGCATGCAGCGCCAGTGCCGACAAAGACAACATGCGAATACCAGAGTTAACGCTTTCAATCATGGTGTGTTTACGCGCAGAGGTCAGACGCTCCTCAGATACTGCACCGTTCGCAAGCTCGCCGAGCTCACGCATTGCGCGCATGACATAAGACTGCAATTTATCTTTTGCCAGCTCGTTAACCGGCACGCATGGCAGACAGTGAATCTGCGCCAGAAAACCATCAACGAGGGTTGAGTCTTCGGTCAGGTCTGTCAGCAGCCACAACTCCGGCGGGGTGAGCTGGTGAGGCTGTTCCGGGTTGAGTTTGTTACGTAACGTCTGAACATTCATTCCCGCACGTTCGGCCAGCTTCGCCATGTTGTAACGTTGAGCGAAAGCACGACACGCATCGTCATAGTGGGGATGTTTGGAAATCTGAAAATCAAACATGTCTCATCCTTAAAATTCACATAAAGTGAACTAAGCACCAATGACGAGTTGAAAACGCGAATGCCCCAACGCTTTACGCATTTGCTCTTCTTTCCAGCGTGCGTAATAGATGCGAATCGGGCCACCCGCTTTTTTGCAGCCTTTACGGATCACGCGTTGCTCGATTGGCACGCGAGGGTTGTCGCCGGTTGTCCAGCGATATGCGGTACGCTCAGATACACCCTCTAACTCTGCAAACTGCTGCAGGCTGACAATAGGTGCGGGGATTTTGATGATTGCGATTTCAGAAGCCATATTGCATGATCCCTAAATTGATAGTTTCTTGACAGTGTGCGCATAGTTTTTGCCGACGTTTGCCACTCACTGCCACCATTCATAGCGATACTAATATTAATTTTGGTATCGCGCAACATGGGAATGCCAATTTTAATGATTAATGCCAATTTTAATAACGAGGCGTTACTAAATAGAATTTGCGAGGTCTACGGATTTACTCAAAAAATTCAACTCGCTAATCACTTCAAGATTGCCGCCAGTTCCTTACAGAATCGCTATACGCGAGGCAATATGTCGTATGATTTTGCGGTGCATTGCGCCCTAGAAACCGGCGTTAGCCTTAAATGGTTAATGACTGGTGAGGGAGATAAAAACCTATCAGATGATGAGCCTCAGCATTCCGTAGAGCTTCCTCTATTCGAATTGAGTGAAGGCGAGACTACCAGTATTGGTAGCCTTTCGTTAGACCTGAAGCTTTTTACTAAACCACTAAAAAAAGGGATTTCAGTCAAAAGCGATAACCGCACATACGTAATTGAGAAAGAGTCCTCTTTATCTGATGGACTTTGGTTAGTTGATATTGAAGGCGCAGCCAGCTTACGTGAACTAACTATTCTTCCCGGTAAAAAATTACATGTAGCCGGTGGAAAAGTGCCGTTTGAATGCGGAATTGATGAGATAAAAACAATTGGTCGTGTGGTGGGTGTTTACAGCGAGGTTAATTGATGACTGTCCGTAAAAATCCTGCCGGCGGGTGGATTTGCGAGCTTTATCCGAACGGGGCAAAAGGCAAACGCATCAGAAAGAAATTCGCCACCAAAGGCGAGGCGCTGGCGTTCGAACAGTACACAGTTCAAAACCCGTGGCAGGAAGAAAAGGAAGACAGACGCACTTTAAAAGACCTAATTGACTCATGGTATAGCGCCCATGGTATTACCCTGAAAGATGGTCTCAAGCGCCAGTTAGCGATGCATCATGCTTTTGAATGTATGGGCGAACCGCTCGCACGCGATTTCGATGCTCAGATGTTTTCCCGTTACCGGGAAAAGAGGCTCAAGGGTGAATATGCCCGTTCAAATAGGGTTAAAGAGGTATCAGCTCGGACACTTAATCTAGAGCTGGCCTACTTTCGCGCAGTGTTCAATGAGCTTAATCGGCTGGGCGAATGGAAAGGAGAAAACCCGTTAAAAAATATGCGCCCTTTCCGCACAGAAGAAATGGAAATGGCCTGGCTAAATCAAGAACAGATCGCCGTGCTGCTTGCTGAATGCCAGCGCCATGAAAATCGGGATTTGGTCAACGTGGTCAAAATTTGCCTCGCGACTGGCGCACGTTGGTCTGAAGCCGAACAATTGAAAAAAAGTCAGCTCACAAAATTCAAAATCACTTATATCAACACGAAGGGCAAAAAAAACCGCACCGTTCCTATTAGCAAGGAGCTATTTAACACCCTACCAGATGACCGCGCAGGTCGGCTATTTAGTGATTGTTATGGCGCGTTTAGGTCTGCTCTTGAGAGAACAGGTATCGAATTACCGGCAGGGCAACTGACTCACGTTCTGCGTCACACCTTCGCGAGCCACTTTATGATGAATGGTGGTAATATTCTGGTCTTACAACGTGTCCTCGGTCATACCGATATTAAAATGACGATGCGATATGCGCACTTTGCTCCTGATCATCTTGAAGATGCTGTCAAACTAAATCCATTGGCTGTATCAAACTCAACTCACACGATTGATTTATAAGGAATAGCTCATGTCAGAAAATAGACCATCTATACCAGCTGAAATCAAAAGAGAAGTTAGAAAGCAATGCGGGTTTGGTTGCGCCATATGTGGAATGCCTTTTTTTCAGTATGACCACATTGAGGAATATGCTGAAGTTAGAGAGCATACGGCTGATAATTTAGTGCTTTTATGCCCCAACCACCACTCAGCGAAAACAACAAAAAAATTATCACCTGAACGCATTCGTGAAGCCAAGCTCAATCCTTTCAATAAAAACAGAAATCTTACCTCAGGCTTTAAAGTTGAACCATCAAAGGAACTTCTCACTTTCCTTGGCTCTAATAAAGTTACTGGTTGGTATCCTGATGGCAAAGGAGAACATTGTCCTGTATGGGTGAATGGATATAGCTTTTTTACTATTCATAGTGATGAAGGATGGCTTACTGTATCAATCGACATTACTGATGAAATGGGCCGAGTTCTACTGTCAGTCAGGCGAGGAGAATTGGTAGTATCAACATCGGCATGGGATTACGAATATGAAGGGGATAATATAAAAATCCGAGCTGGGTTGGGGAGAATTTTATTGGATTTGAATCTGTCAGATACCAAAGTGGAAGTATTGAGAGGGATGTTCTTAGATGAACATCAAGATGGATTTATAGTGGAAAGTGATGGCTCATTGTTAACAAAATGTAATGGGGAAACGATGATGACCGGAAGGAACAACATTTCACAGGGCTTCGGATTCGGTGGATGGGGAATGATAAACTCAGCCTCAGTTCCTAACATTTCGCCACCTGGGGGATTTGGATTTTTCTTTTGCTGGTAAATAAAGAACTGCCTCAACTGCATCGTATCAAGGCTAAGAATATGGCGATAAAGTGGCGGTAGAAATGGCGGATAATGGGTAACAGATGGCAAACAGTGACAACCTATGTCAATGATAAATAATGCAAACTATTGATTTTCGGTTGTTACTGTACGAACTCATAATCGCTTGGTCGCTGGTTCAAGTCCAGCAGGGGCCACCAGATATCAAGGACTTGCGAGAAATCGCAGGTCCTTTTGTTTTTCTGGGCGACCGGAATAGATGCTCCCGAATTGAAGGCGAGAGCATCGGGGCAGATAGATCTTTTTGCGCGCGCTCAGCTTATACCAGTGCCCGAAGCTGCTCTCGCATATATAAAGAAAAATATTCAGGGTTTTTAATAAGCACCCGTTCTCCTGACGCAATTTTTTCAGCCCACCCGACCAATTTTTCCGTAAACCCGGCATTCCACCCTTCCCGATCGCCTCGGGCTGCCACATCTGCTGCTCTCGCCGGAACCCCCAACTCGTTCAAATATTTTAAAATCCCCTTGGCTGTACTTTCATCCATTGGGTGTGGAACTGAAGCGGATGTATTCATACCGTTAATGAAATCTAAGGCTTTATCAATGACTGCTGGCATACTTTTATCCTTAAAATTAACCATCTGAAAAACACCTCTCTAATATGCCCCTGGATTGAACTTAATATCAAAGAAATCATTAAATTTATCCTTTTCTTTCAACCAGGTTTCGAGGTGAGTCACAACACCATCCGTCTTCCTCTCCACAGATCAACCAGATAGCCCGCAAGGATGGAGACAACAAGCGCAGCAAGTGTGGGGGATTAGACGCCTGGTGAGGAGGCGGTCAGTGCCGGGTTCACCGAGAGAAAAAACAAAATTAATTACGCTCCAGTTTGATACGCCTCTAAAAATATGAGTTTCAGTATGAAACACAAATAATGGTCTGTAGAGAAAAGTGTGATCATGTCGAATGACATTAATCAAAAAATACGTTCGGAAGATAATTACGTTATCAATTGAGCAATTTTTATCCTGTTGACTTAATACCTGAGAGCGACAAAATAAAGAACACGAAATAAAACATTTACCGCCGCGCGATAATTCATCGCGGCCTCAGCCCTGTACGTCGTAGCAGGATATGTTATTGGCAGAAACTGCGTTGCGCTGTTTCTCTGAATGCTCATCCGAACCCTGGAAGGTCTTATTATGAGCTATCGTATGTTTGATTATCTGGTGCCAAATGTGAACTTTTCGGCCCCAATGCCATTTCGGTTGTGGGCGAACGCTGCAAACTGTTGGGCGGGCTGTAACCCGGAAAAATTCGCGGATATCGCCGGGAGCACCCGGCGAAAGCCGGTCTAGTCGTGATGCTTGCGCTTGAACTGGCTGGCGTCGATGTCGTACTGCTTCATCTTACGCCACAGCGTAGTGCGGCCAATGTTCAGCAAATGAGACATTTCCTGCACCCGTCCGCTGGTGACGCGGGCGGCATGGATAATCGCCTCTTTCTCGATAGCCGTAAACGTCAGGCTGGCGGGTAACAGCGATGATGTCGTATCCACGCCGGGGCGTTCAGAAAACAGATATTCCGGCAGATTACTCAGGCGGATGTGGCCGTTATCGCTGCTGATAGCGATGTTTTCGATGACGCTGTTCAGCTCGAAGTCATTGCCCGGCCAGGAATAGGCCACCAGTTGCGCCAGCGCATCATCATCCACCTTCAGGCTGGTTGAAAAGCGTTTTTTCAGGCCGTTCAGCCGGTTATAGACCAGCGAAGGGATGCTGTTACGCCGCGCGCGTAGCGGAGGAATAATAATTTCAAACGAATGCAGGGCATAGTAAAGCTGACGGCTAAAGCGGTTCTGCTCGACCAGATTCGCCAGATCAACCGTGGTCGTCGCGATCACTTTCACATCCACCGGGATCAGACGTCGCGCGTCAAGGCGGGTTAACACGCCCTGCTTGATCACTTGCAGCAGCGCAGACTGCAACTCCGGCGCCAGATATTCAATTTTTTCCAGAAACAGCGTGCCACCGCTCGCCAGTTCAAGGCGGCTCAGACGACCATTTTCATCATCGGTTGGCGCACTGCCCATAAAATCCTGCCCCAGTACGCTATTGGCATAGAGCTGGCAGTTTACGGCGATATAAGGCCCGCTCGCGCGTTCGCTTTCGTTGTGGATAGCCTGGCTGAGAAGCTCTTTGCCCACTCCTTCTTCACCACACAGCAGAACCGGGAAGCTCCCCCTTGCCGCCTGGCGACCAAAGTGGATCAACCGACGCGTTTCTGGATCGTCCGTCGACATCTGTTCAAAGGTATGGCTCACTTTCCCCAGTTGACTGGTCATCAACTGGCGCATTTGCTCCACCGGGTGCAGCAGCAGAATAAAGCTGTTGCCCTGCTCCTCAACTATCGGTTTCAGGGTAATGACGGCATCAACAAACTGATGCTGACTTTCAAAAGTCACTTCGACATGGCTCAACCCGCGGGCGTGTTTAATGGCGCGACGCAGCAAGGCAGGCAAATTGACCAGATCATGGATGTTTTTCCCCTGGCTGGCCTGCGTATCCAGATGCAGCATCGTGGCCGCCCGCGCGTTGAGAAACTGCAACACGCCCTGCTCGTTCCACGCCATAACGCCATCGTCCATGCTTTCCAGCAGCCCGTACATCTGATTCAGATGACGATTAGACTCGGCCAACAGGCTATCAGTTAACAGTGAATTTCCCACTTCACGGGCGATCGCCAGCGTCAGCGATAAATCAGAGACTGACTGGTGCTCCACCAGACAGCAGAGCGAAATGGAGCCAAACAGGCGGCCGTGATTATCAAATACCGGGGTTGAGCAGAATGACCACGGGTGCAGCGCCTGTTTAAAATGCTGCTCTCCGGCCGTTTTGGTTGGTTGCCCCGGCATGGTCGCCAGCGACAGCGCACAGCTGCCGATGATGCTTTCCGCACAGTAGCTGCCGTCGAGAAAGCCCAGTTCCGCCAGTTTCTCCAGCGTCCCGGGATCGCCGCAGCGGTTTAAGATACAGGCGGATTCATCCAGGATAAACAGCGCGCAAGGTCGTCCATCCATGAACTCCCAGGCATCTTCCAGCGCAGCCTGGCCTATCGTCAGCAACGCCGTTTTGCGTCGGCAAATCGATTCAAAGGTCAGCCCTTGCGCCTGGTGCGGCGTCTGCCAGGTTTCTCGCTGCATAAACTTGCTGCAACGATGCCATGACTGAGCGATGACGGAAGATACTTCCTTCCCGATGTCCTGCGTCTGAGCCGTCATATCCTTTTCCGCTGTTTTACCATAGACAACCCCTCCGGCCGGAACGGTCAGAGGGGAGGAGAAACTGCCTTTTCATCTCGGGAAGAGAACGTAACTAAAGGCGGATTAACGCGCCAGCCACTGCTGGCCTAACAGATCCGCCGTCAGAATCGCGGCATAAACGCTGTCCGGCGTCACCTCAAACGGCATATTGTGGATGGTTTCGCCTTCCGCGCAGGTCGCTTTCGCCACCGCCTGAATTTTCCCTTCAATGCCGTCTTTCACGCCCATCTGCGCGAGGGTAATCGGCAGCCCCACTTTCTCGCAGAACCCCAGAACGGTTTCGATCTCTTCCATCGGGCTGTTCTGTAATACCAGTTGCGCCAGCGTGCCAAACGCGACTTTTTCGCCGTGATACAAATGGTGGCACTCTTCCAGAATAGTGAAACCGTTGTGAATCGCATGCGCCCCGGCCAGACCGCTGCTCTCAAAGCCAATGCCGCTGAGATAGGTGTTGGCTTCAACGATACGTTCCAGCGCATCAGTCACAACGCCAGCCTGAGCCGCCAGACGCGCTTTTTCACCTTCTGCGAGCAATGTATCATAACACAGGCGCGCCAGGCTCAAGGCCGCCGCCGTAGACTGCCCGCCCGCCATGCTCGTCGCTCTGGCGTCATAGCAGGCTTTCGCTTCAAACCAGGTGGAAAGCGCATCCCCCATCCCGGACACCAGTAAACGCACCGGCGCTTTGGCGATGATTGCCGTGTCCATCACCACCATATCCGGGTTTTTCGGGTAGATCAGATACTCTTCAAACTCGCCCGCTTCGGTATAGATAACCGACAATGCGCTGGTCGGGGCATCAGTGGACGCAATAGTCGGAATAATAACGACCGGCAGTTTCTGGTAGTAGCCAATGGCTTTTGCCGTATCAAGCGTTTTCCCGCCGCCGATCCCCACCACGCCACGGCAGCCTTTTTGTTTCAAAATGGCCATCAGACGGTTGATTTCAACATGGCTGCATTCGCCATTGAAACGTTCTGCGTGGCAACGGATTTCGTGGCTATTCAGGCCATTCAGCACCTTCTCTCCCGCCAGCTTCATGACGAAGTCATCTGCAATCACGAAAAAGCTGTCCGCCAGGTCTTTGGCATATTGACCGAATAAGACAGAAGCATCAGGTCCCTGGAGATATTTGGCTGGAGATTGAATAACTTTTAGCATTCCTGTCATCCTCAAATAAGTGCATGTATTTACATGGTGAGCCCTGGCGTTATTCTGTTTGGCCCTGTGTTAATGGCGAAAACGGAGCGATACCGGAGCGATGCAATCACTGTAGGACGAGGCATCGCCAAAAAAATCTTTCCTCTTTTTGTTCTGAAATGGAACACAGAAAAATTCATCACGTTTCATAGTGGAACAATAAACCCTAAAAAACGGCAGGATTGCGATCCCGATCCGTTCAGCCTTCTCATAATGCCTCTGAAAAAAGGGGAATCATGCGTGGTTTTCGCCGTCGATTGCCGACAAGACAGGAAAATATTTTTCTGTCCGGCCAACTTTTCTGCGTGAATGAGCGGGAAAAAGGCGCGCTCCGGCTCGCATTTTGGCTTTTTTCCATCAGAAAACGTTTCATTACGGAACATAAAAGAATAATTTCGTTTCGTAATGAAACTCATTTTCCTCAAATTTTTTTCTTCATGAACTCAGCCAGAATCTCCTCATCGCCGACCTGCCCCGCAGCGTCCCGATGATGAGCGCCTCCGCAACCATAATGTGCAGCCGGGGGTCTGTTTTTCCCACTCTCCAGGAACCGTTATGACTCAATTCTTTTTTAACCAGCGACCCTATCTCGTCAACGACGTCATTGAAGGAACGATTATCTCCAGCCCGTGGAACAATCTGGTGCGCCTGGAGAGCGATCCGGCGATTCGTGTCGTGGTTCGCCGCGATCTGAACCGTAACAACGTCGCGGTGATTTCCGGCGGCGGCTCCGGGCACGAACCTGCCCACGTTGGCTTCATCGGGAAAGGCATGTTAACCGCTGCCGTCTGCGGCGATCTGTTTGCCTCCCCCAGCGTCGATGCAGTGCTGACCGCTATTCAGGCGGTCACTGGCGACGCCGGCTGCCTGTTAATCGTAAAAAACTATACCGGCGATCGTCTGAACTTCGGCCTTGCGGCAGAGAAAGCGCGCCGTCTGGGCTACAACGTTGAAATGCTGATTGTCGGGGATGACATTTCGCTGCCAGACAATAAGCACCCGCGCGGTATCGCGGGCACCATTCTGGTTCATAAAGTCGCCGGCTATTTTGCCGAACGCGGCTACAACCTGGCGACCGTCTTGCGTGAAGCGCAGTACGCCGCCAACAATACCGTGAGTCTTGGCGTTGCGATTTCCAGTTGCCATCTGCCGCAGGAGACGGAGAACGCGCCACGCCATCATCCTAATCAGTCTGAGCTGGGCATGGGGATCCACGGTGAACCCGGCGCATCAGTCATTGATACCCAAAACAGCGCGCAGATTGTGAGCCTGATGGCCGACAAACTCCTCTCCGCCCTGCCTGAGACCGGTCGTCTGGCGGTGATGGTCAATAACCTTGGCGGCGTCTCCGTCGCGGAAATGGCCATCATCACGCGTGAACTGGCGCGCAGCCCGCTGCATAAACGCATCGACTGGCTTATCGGCCCGGCTTCGCTGGTGACTGCGCTGGATATGAAAGGTTTTTCACTGACGGCAATGGTGCTGGAGGAAAGTATCGAAAAAGCGTTGCTCTCCGGGGTGGAAACCAGCAGTTGGCAAACGCCGGCGCCGCCGCGTGAGATAACCATTATGCCATCCTCACTGCAAAGCGCGCGGGTAGAGTTTCAGCCTTCAGAGAACGCGTTAGTTGCCGGGATTGTTGAGCAAATCACCCGCACGCTGTCCGATCTGGAAATGGATCTTAACGCGCTGGATGCCAAAGTCGGCGACGGCGATACCGGCTCAACCTTTGCGGCAGGCGCGCGTGAAATCGCGGGCCTGCTACACCGCCAGCAGTTGCCGCTCGACCATCTCGCCACGCTGTTCGCACTCATTGGCGAACGCCTGACCGTCGTCATGGGCGGCTCCAGCGGTGTGCTGATGTCCATTTTCTTTACCGCTGCGGGGCAGAAACTGGAGCAAGGCGCCAGTGTGGCGGAAGCGCTGAATACCGGTCTGGCGCAGATGAAGTATTACGGTGGCGCGGATGAAGGCGATCGTACCATGATCGACGCTTTACAGCCGGCCCTGACATCGCTGCTTGCGCAGCCACAGGATCTGCACGCGGCCTTTTCCGCCGCGCAAAATGGCGCAGAACGTACCTGTCAGTCCAGCAAAGCCAACGCCGGACGCGCATCCTACCTCAGCAGCGAAAGCCTGCTTGGCAATATGGACCCTGGCGCACACGCCGTGGCAATGGTGTTTAAAGCGCTGGCGGAAAGTCACAACGCCTGATAGTCAGCAGAAAACCGGGCCCGCAGTGGCCCGGTTAAACTTCCACCTGTAAGGAATGATTAAGCCGGCTTACGATGCCAGTATGCTGCGGCGCGCACCCGTTGCGGATCAAACTGTTCCGTCTCAAAGCGACGGCTCAGATGCTTAACCACTTTCCCTTCACCCGTGATCCAGATGAAATAATCCGCCTCCGGCACCGTTAATTGCGCCAGTCGCTCATCAATCGCCTGTTCATCGTGTCCGACCACCCATTCAATGGCAAAGCCATCAAGATGCGCCAGATAATCCTGATACGCGGCATCCTGTACGCTGACCAGCGCCGTAACATGCGGGCGAACGGACAAGCGTTCGAGCGCTTCCAGGCGGCGGCGCAGCGCTGGCATCCCTGACTCATCGCAGACATAAACCTGATATGCATAGTCTTCCGGCACCACCAGCGATCCACGCGGCCCACCGATGGTGAGCGTGTCGCCTTCGCGAGCGTTTACTGCCCATGTGCTCGCCACGCCGCCGTCGTGAATAAAGAAATCCAGCGCCAGCTCGTGCCGCTCTTCATCATATAAAGGCGTGTAATCGCGGGAAGCAGGACGTACGCCCTCTCCCCAGACAATCCCTTCGTCCGTCACCGTCGGAGGAACGAACAGGCTGCCCGGTTCAGGGAAAAACACTTTGGTGTGATCGTCAAAGCCGCGCGAGCTAAAGCCTTCCAGCGCTTCACCGCCAAGAACAATGCGCTGAAAACCGGCGCTAATACGCTCGACGCGCAGAATGGTAAGTTCACGAAAACGCAGTTCGTTACGAACGCGCTGTGGGTAGCGTGAGGATGTATTTATCATTTTTTCGCCTTCATGCAGATAATACGATATATCTAAATTAAATTTTAAATGATAATGATTGTTAGTTATGAAGATTGCAAGCACTTTTTTGATACAGTAACTTTCGATATATCTCACGATACAAAATAATTTTAATTACTTTAAAATCAATAAATTAAACAAAATAAAAATCGATCGACTTGCAAGATTACAAATTTTAGATATAAATTAGATATATCTAAATAAAACAGGAGTACATCATGCGACATCATCATGAAGGTTGCGAGAGAGAACATCACCACGGCCATGAACATGGCTGCGAGCACCGTCATGGCCGGGGCGGCGGCGGCGGACGTCGCCAGCGCTTTTTTGGCCACGGCGAACTACGCCTGGTGATTCTGGAAATTTTGACCCGCGAGGCCAGCCACGGTTACGAATTGATTAAAGCCATCGAGAACCTGACGCTGGGCAACTACACCCCGAGCCCAGGCGTGATTTACCCAACGCTGGATTTTCTTCAGGATCAGGAATTTATCACTATCAAAGAAGAGGACGGCGGGCGTAAGCAGATCACCATTACAGAGCTGGGGCAACGGTGGCTGGAAGAGAACCGTGAACACCTGGAGCACATCCACGAACGCGTGAAAGCGCGCTGCGTCGGCTTTGAACTGCGTAAGAACCCGCAGATGAAACGGGCGCTGGACAACTTCAAAGCCGTGTTGGATCTGCGGGTAAATCAGGGCGGGATCAGCGACGCGCAGCTTAAGCAGATCATCGGCGTTATCGATCGCGCGGCGCTGGAAATCAGCCAACTGGATTAAGCAGGCGGTACGTCCTCCGCACGGATGCGGAACACTTTCACGATCTCTTTTAAGTGCCGGGCCTGCTCATTCAGCGACGCCGCTGCCGCAACGGACTCCTCAACCAGACACGAGTTCTGTTGCGTGGTGGCGTCAATCAGCCCAATCGCGCTGTTGATTTGCGAAATCCCATCGGTTTGTTCGCGACTGGCCTGACCGATTTCACGCAGAATCACATCCATCTCTTCAACGTTATCCACCATACCATTAATCAACGCACTGGCTTTTTCCACCAGTTGCATCCCCTCCTGCGTCTGGCTGGTAGAGTCTTCGATCAGGTGGCGGATCTCACTGGCCGACGACGCGCTTTTTTGCGCCAGTTGACGAACTTCCCCCGCCACGACCGCGAAGCCACGCCCGTGTTCCCCGGCGCGAGCGGCTTCCACGGCGGCGTTAAGCGCCAGAATGTTGGTCTGGAAGGCAATAGAATCAATCAGGTTGATAATGTCGGACATGCGGTTAGAGGTCTCATTTATCACGCGCATTTTTTGCGTGACCTGACGCATCATCTCACCGTTATTTTTCACCACGCTGGCCGCATCGGCAGAAAGATGAGTCGCTTCGCTGGTGTGGTCCGCCGTATTTTTGACAGTGGCGGTAATCTGCTCCATAGAGGCCGCCGTTTGCTCAACAGAACTGGCCTGTTCTTCAGTACGCGCCGCCAGATCCTGGTTGCCCGCGACAATTTGCGCCGCCGCGCTGGAGATATTTTCAGAGCCGTTCTGAACTTCCTGCACGATCACCAGCAGACGGTTTTTCATCTCCATCAGCGCCTGCAACAGCACGCCGGTTTCATCCTTCTGCGCGATATGAATCGTGCGGGTCAAATCCCCCTCCGCAATCGCCCCGGCAAACTGCACGGCGTCATTAAGCGGCCGGGTAATGGAACGCACGATGTACCATCCCATTATCACTCCGGCGGCAATGCTGATAAGCGCCAGGAGAATCAGCTGTGCCCGGTTGGTGCGAAAATCCTGGTCAACCGACGCGCCCGCGTTGCGCATCAGCGTATCTTCAATAGCGATCAGCTCCTGTACTTTGGCTTTATACGCCTGCTGTATGTTGACGGTGGTCGTCATCATTTCCTGTATCGCCGCCGGACGATTATGGTTCTGAATTTCCTGCAAAATACGGAACCGGGAGGCCAGATACTGCTGACGCACATCGCGAATTCCGGCGATAATGGCCTTTGAGGCCTCGTCCTGACTGCTGGCGGACAGTTCATCGAGCAATACCGTAATGCGCTGGCTAATCGCATCCAGCTGCTTTTGCGACTCCTGGCTCCAGCGTCCTTCTTCATCCAGCAGCATCAGTTGCTGCATGCTAACGAAATCCTGAAAATTATCGATCAGCAGGTTGGCTTTCACCGTTGTGGGATAATCGTGAGTAATGATGTTCTGCATACTGGTATTCGTTCGATCCAGGCTGAACAACGAAAGGCCAGAACTCACGATCATCAGTACAATAAACAAACCAAACGCAATAAATAATTTCGAGCGGATCTTCATGTTATGCAAAAGCATATTTCCCCCTGGAGATTGTTTTTCCTCTATACAGGGTTCGTTATCGGTTACGGTTGTGCTAACTTTATGATATTGATCGTTTTTTATTTCAAGTTATTACAGTAAATAGTTTTCAACGATGAATATCGGCAGACCGATCGTTGTACAATTCATTTTTCAGGTTCGGGAAAATGAAGAATCACACAAAATAACGCAGCGGGTTTAAATAAGGAAATAGCTCGAAATGGTAAATATTTAATATGTGCTTAACATTGTTAGCCCAATATTATGACAAAACGCTTATCGGCTTCGATAAGCGTTTGTCGGCAGAAATAAAGGGAATTTGATTTAATGCAGAACCGTTACCGCGTCTTCCAGACGGCTGGCGCGATGTTTAACCATCGCTGAAACCTGAGCGCTCTCCTCCACCAGCTCGGCATTTTTCTGCGTGATATGGTTTAACTCATCCACGGCACGGGTCAGGCTGGAGAGTCCGTCCGCCTGTTCCAGCGTCGAGTGGCTGATTTGCGCAATAAGCTGAGTGACGTTTTGCACCTGAGCCACAATATCATCCATCGTGCGTCCTGCCGCATGCACCTGTTCGGAGCCGGACTGTACCCGGCTTGCGCTGGCGTCAATGAGCTTACGAATATCATTCGCCGCGCTGGCGCTTCGGCTGGCAAGATGGCGAACCTCCCCGGCGACAACGGCAAATCCTTTACCCTGCTCGCCCGCTCGCGCTGCTTCAACCGCCGCGTTCAGCGCCAGGATATTCGTCTGGAAAGCAATATCGTTAATCAGCGTAGTGATTGTGCCAATCTGCTGCGTGCTGTCAGCGATGTCATCCATCGTTTTAATGACGGTTTCCATCGCCTCTCCGCCCTGCGTCGCCGCACTGCTGGCCGCGCTGGATAATTTATCGGCGGCGGACGCGGTGGTGGAATTTTTCTTCACGGACTCCGCCATCTGGTTCATAGTCGTCACCGTCTGCTGCACATTCTCCACCGTCTGGCGGGTGTGTTTATTCAGATCGTCATTGCCTTTCGCTAGCGTCTCGCTGCCGTTTCTGACGCTGGAAACCTGGCTTGAGACGTCATTAATCAGCCAGCGGCACATAAGCCCAAGCTGGCCTACCGCGCGCAACATCAGCCCCAGTTCGTCACTACGGTTAAGATGCGATACGCTGTTACGCTCGCCCGTTGCGACTTTCAACGCCTGCCGGGCGACATTTTCGATCGGACGCACAATCTGCCATTCAAACACCGCCGTTCCCGCCAGCATCAGCAGGGCGTTCACGAATAGCGCTGGCCACGCAACGCCCATTTGCGCCATCGCCGCCATCAGCACCACGCCCGTTAGCGCCATAACGCTGCGTACACGCCAGCGAATGGGGATTGCCGGCAGTTTCCCCAGCCAGCCTTTACGCACCACCAGTCCTTTGTGGATACGTTTGTTGCTGCGGCCTTCATTCAGCGCCTTATACAAAGGCTCAACGGCCGCAATCTCTTCGTCTGTCGCGCGGGTACGAATCGACATATAGCCGGTCACGCGCCCTTCCCGCACCATCGGCACCGCATTCGCCCGCACCCAGTAGTGATCGCCATTCTTCCGTCGGTTTTTCACGATGCCGCTCCACGGCTCACCCTGCCTGAGGGTGTACCACATATCCGCAAACGCGGCTTTCGGCATGTCCGGGTGGCGTACCAGATTATGCGGTTGCGTAAGCAGTTCATTCAGCGTAAAGCCGCTTACCTGAACGAAGGTATCATTTGCATGGGTGATATAGCTTTGCAGGTCAGTTGTGGACATCAGGGTTGTATCATCATCCAGCGGATAATTATGCTGGCTGACGTAGGGATGAGAAGACATGGTTGCGTCCTGTGCAGGTTACTTGAATGTTAACTTTTCTGTCAGATGTTATTTCGGCGATAATTGATTTATCTTTAGTTGTTAAATTTGATTTAGATCGCAATTTGCGTTTAAACCGTAATATTTGTATGTTTTCTAATTCATTGATTTAAAATACTTTCATTGAGTAACTATTCAGTTCCGCTATAACTTCCGCCCCATATACGCACACCGCCCGCACCGTTCTGGTGCGACTGCCCGCTGGTCAGCCCCCGCTTCCCCACACACGCACTGCGCAAAATATCACCAATTGTTAATGAATGAGATTAAATATTGCACACTTGATATTTTCCCTGGTGTTTATCCCGATTTTCATGATCCGCGCCGATATGGCGCAATCCCTGCAATACTTAACTCAGTATCATGTGATACGCGAGTTCCGGGAGCATATTTTGAACAGGTTACCTTCCAGCGCATCGGCCCTGGCCTGTAGCGCACACGCACTGAATCTCATTGAAAAGCGAACGCTTGATCATGAGGAAATGAAAGCACTGAACCGAGAGGTGATTGATTACTTCAAAGAGCATGTTAATCCGGGGTTTTTAGAGTATCGAAAATCTGTGACCGCTGGCGGGGATTACGGAGCCGTAGAGTGGCAAGCGGGAAGTCTGAATACGCTTGTCGACACCCAGGGACAGGAATTTATTGATTGTCTGGGTGGTTTTGGCATTTTCAACGTGGGGCACCGTAATCCAGTTGTCGTATCCGCCGTACAGAATCAACTCGCAAAACAACCTCTGCACAGCCAGGAGTTACTGGACCCGCTCCGGGCCATGCTGGCTAAAACGCTCGCAGCGCTCACGCCTGGAAAACTGAAGTACAGTTTTTTCAGCAACAGCGGCACCGAATCGGTGGAAGCGGCGCTGAAACTGGCGAAAGCGTATCAGTCGCCGCGCGGTAAGTTTACCTTTATCGCTACCAGCGGCGCGTTTCACGGTAAATCGCTGGGGTCGCTTTCCGCCACGGCGAAATCCACGTTCCGCAAGCCGTTTATGCCGCTGCTGCCGGGCTTCCGCCATGTACCGTTTGGCAACATTGAGGGCATGCGTACTGCGCTTAGCGAGTGTAAAAAAACCGGCGACGATGTGGCAGCCGTCATTCTGGAACCAATCCAGGGCGAGGGCGGCGTGATCCTGCCGCCGCAGGGCTATCTGACCGCCGTGCGTAAACTCTGCGATGAGTTTGGCGCCCTGATGATTCTGGATGAAGTCCAGACCGGCATGGGGCGCACCGGTAAGATGTTCGCCTGTGAACATGAAAACGTGCAGCCTGACATTTTATGTCTGGCAAAAGCGTTAGGCGGCGGCGTGATGCCGGTTGGGGCAACCATCGCTACCGAAGAGGTGTTCTCCGTTCTGTTCGATAATCCGTTCCTGCACACCACAACCTTTGGCGGCAACCCGCTGGCCTGTGCGGCCGCATTAGCGACCATTAACGTGTTGCTGGAGCAGAATCTACCGGCACAGGCGGAGCAGAAAGGCGATATGTTGCTGGACGGCTTCCTCCAGCTTGCCAGGGAATACCCTGACCTGGTGCAGGACGCTCGCGGAAAAGGGATGTTGATGGCGATTGAGTTTGTTGACAACGAAATCGGCTACAACTTCGCCAGCGAGATGTTCCGCCAGCGGGTACTGGTTGCCGGGACGCTCAACAATTCGAAAACGATTCGCATCGAACCACCGCTGACATTAACAATTGAGCAGTGTGAGCAGGTGTTAAAGGCGACCCGCAAGGCTCTGGCGGCGTTACGGGTGAGCGTGGAGGAAACATAACACACCGCCGGATGGCGCTACGCTTATCCGGCCTACAGGAATCCGATCCGTAGGCCGGATAAGATGCGCCAGCGTCGCCATCCGGCAAGTTCACACAACCCGCACACCCGCAGGCATTACGCGTTCCGGCGTCAGCCTGTAGGCCGGATAAGACGCGCCAGCGTCGCCATCCGGCAATGTTCACACAACCCGCACGCCCGCCATCCGGCAATGTTCACACAACCCGCACGCCCGCAGGCATTACGCGTTCCGGCGTCAGCAATACGCTTTCACTGCCGTCATCGGTTTCGGCGCACAGCAACATGCACTCTGACGTTTCACCACGCATTTTGGCTTTTTGCAGATTGCACAGTACCACCACCGTTTTCCCCATCAGCGCATCCTCTCGGTAATAAGGTACGAGGCTGGTTACCGTTTGCAGCGTACGCTCGCCCACATCCACCTGCACAATGTAAAGCTTATCGGCATTATCATGACGCTTTACCTGCACAATCTTTCCAACACGCAGCTCCAGTCGGGCAAAATCCGCAAAGGCCACCGTCTCCATCTTCCCCCCTAGTAAAAATTTACTAAATTATAGCAATAATTTTTCCAGGCACTGTTCTTAAAAAAGGGGAAATGCTGCGTTTATCACACTCTTTAAGCTGAAATTTACCCCTGGCACGTCAAATAAACGCGCTTTATTTACTGAAAACAGATGCATAGATAAGCACTTCCTTTACAATGAAAAGGCTACTCAGGGGAAAGTCGGAAAAGGTAATCATGGCAACACTTAAAGATATCGCAATTGAAGCTGGCGTATCCCTGGCGACAGTGTCGCGGGTCTTAAACGACGACCCCACGCTGAATGTCAAAGAAGAGACCAAACACCGCATTCTGGAAATCGCGGAAAAACTGGAGTACAAAACCAGCAGCGCCCGTAAGAGCCAGAATAGTACGGTCAGCCTGCAACACATCCTTGCCATCTACAGTTATCAGCAAGAGCTGGAAATTAACGATCCCTACTATCTGGCAATCCGCCACGGGATTGAGACACAGTGTGAAAAACTGGGGATTGAACTGACCAACTGCTACGAACACAGCGGGTTGCCGGATCTTAAAAACATCACCGGCATTCTCATTGTCGGCAAGCCCTCAGCCGCCTTACGCGACGCCGCCGCCGCGCTGACTGACAATATCTGCTTTATCGACTTTCACGAATCAGGCAGTGAATACGATGCCGTCGATATCGATTTGTCCCGCATCAGCAAAGAGATCATCGACTTTTTCATTGCTCAGGGCGCAACCCGTATCGGTTTTATTGGCGGGGAGGATGAGCCCGGCAAAGCCGATATCCGCGAAGCCGCGTTTGTCGAATATGGCCGCCTGAAGCAGGTCGTGCGTGAAGACGATATCTGGCGCGGTGGTTTTTCCAGTTCATCAGGTTACGAACTGGCGAAACAAATGCTGGCTAAAGCGGATTATCCGCGCGCGCTGTTTGTCGCCTCCGACTCGATAGCCATTGGCGTGTTACGCGCAATCCATGAGCATGGCCTTGAGATCCCGCGCGACATCTCCCTGATAAGCGTGAATGACATTCCGACGGCGCGATTCACCTTCCCACCGCTTTCCACGGTGCGCATTCATTCCGAAATGATGGGCAGCCAGGGCGTAAATCTGGTGTACGAAAAAGCCCGTGACGGGCGTGCACTGCCGCTGCTGGTCTTCGTTCCCAGTAAACTTAAACTGCGCGGCACCAGCCGCTAACTCCCCTTTTCCACCGCCCGGTTTTCCTGATAGCCGGGCGCATTCCGCTTTTCGCCGTTTTTCTTCTCACTGCTTATTTTCGTGATCCAGTTAAAGTAAATCATTTTACCCACTACATTTTAGTAAATATTTTACTAAAATCATTTCCCATAACGCACACTTACCATCGCCTTGAAGGGTTCCGACTTCGCTCCACAGGGAGGCATTATGAATCGCTGGGAAAACATTCAGCTGACCCACGAAAACAGACTGGCGCCACGCGCCTACTTTTTTTCTTATGACTCAATAGCCCAGGCTCGCACATTCGCCCGCGAAACCAGCAGCTATTTTTTGCCGCTAAGCGGTCAGTGGAACTTTCAGTTCTTCGACCACCCGCTTCAGGTGCCGGAAGCCTTTACCTCAGAGTATATGCGTGACTGGGGAACAATTACCGTTCCGGGGATGTGGCAAATGGAAGGCCACGGCAAGCTGCAATATACCGACGAAGGCTTCCCGTTTCCGATCGATGTGCCGTACGTCCCCAGCGATAACCCCACCGGCGCTTATCAACGCATTTTCACGCTGAGCGAAGGCTGGCAAGGAAAGCAAACGCTGATTAAATTCGACGGCGTCGAAACGTATTTCGAAGTTTATGTGAACGGCCATTATGTGGGATTCAGCAAAGGCAGCCGCCTGACGGCAGAGTTCGACATCAGCGCAGTCGCGAAGACGGGCGACAACCTGTTATGCGTTCGCGTGATGCAGTGGGCAGATTCCACCTATGTTGAAGACCAGGATATGTGGTGGTCGGCGGGCATCTTCCGCGACGTTTATCTGGTTGGTAAACACACCGTCCACATTCAGGACTTCACCGTTCGCACCGATTTTGACGACGATTATCGCAATGCCACCCTCTCCTGCCAGCTGGTTCTGGAAAACCTGACCGCCGACCCGGCAATCGCTTCTCTGGAGTATGCGCTGTTTGACGGTGAGGATGTTGTACACGCAGGCACCATCAACGCACTGACCATTGACCAGCGCATCAGCACCGACTTTGCTGTTGGCGTTCGCACTCCGCACCAGTGGTCCTCTGAGTCGCCGTATCTCTACCATCTGGTGATGACCCTGAAAGACGCCAACGGCAATACTCTTGAAGTAGTGCCGCAACGCGTGGGCTTTCGCGATATTCAGGTTCGCGACGGGCTGTTTTACATCAACAACCGCTACGTGATGCTGCACGGCGTCAACCGCCACGATAACGATCATCTTAAAGGTCGGGCTGTCGGCATGGATCGCGTTGAAAAAGATCTGCGGTTAATGAAACAGCACAACATCAACTCGGTACGAACCGCGCACTACCCTAACGATCCACGTTTCTACGAGCTTTGCGATATCTACGGCCTGTTTGTGATGGCGGAAACCGACGTCGAGTCACACGGATTCGCTAACATCGGCGATATCAGCCGCATCACCGACGACCCGGCGTGGGAAACGGTCTACGTCGAGCGCATCGTGCGCCATATCCATGCGCAGAAAAACCACCCTTCTATCATCATCTGGTCGCTGGGCAACGAATCCGGGTACGGCTGTAATATTCGCGCGATGTACCACGCCGCCAAAGCGCTGGATGACACGCGCCTGATTCACTACGAAGAAGACCGCGACGCAGAAGTGGTGGATATCATCTCCACCATGTATACCCGCGTGCCGCTAATGAACGAGTTTGGTGAGTACCCGCATCCGAAGCCGCGCATCATCTGCGAATACGCCCACGCGATGGGCAACGGCCCCGGCGGACTAACCGAATATCAGAATGTCTTTTACCAGCACGACTGCATTCAGGGGCACTACGTCTGGGAATGGTGCGATCACGGTATTCAGGCGAAAGACGACGATGGCAACGTGTGGTACAAATTTGGCGGCGATTACGGCGACTACCCGAATAACTACAACTTCTGCCTTGATGGTCTGATTTACCCTGACCAGACGCCGGGCCCGGGTCTGAAGGAGTACAAGCAGGTCATTGCACCTGTAAAAATCCACGCGCAGGATCTGGAACGTGGCGAACTGAAAGTAGAAAACAAACTGTGGTTCACCTCCCTTGACGACTATACCCTGCATATTGACGTTCGTGCCGAAGGGGAGACGCTCTCCACGCAGCAGATCAAACTGCGCGACGTCGCGCCGAATAGCGAGGCGTTACTGCACTGCACGTTGCCAGCGCTGGATGGGCGAGAAACGTTTCTTAACATCACCGTGACCAAAGACTCCCCCACACTCTACAGCGACGCAGGGCATCATATCGCCACCTGTCAGTTCCCGCTGAAGGCCAGAACGGCGCCTCCTGTACCGTTTAGCCAGCCAAACGCGCACGCGTTGACGCTGGAAGACGATCGTCTGAGCTGCACCGTGCGCGGCTACAACTTCCATCTGACGTTCTCAAAACTGAACGGGAAGCCAACCGCCTGGAACGTTAATGGTGAAGCGCTGCTGACCCGCGCGCCAAAAATCAATTTCTTTAAGCCGACGATTGATAACCACAAGCAGGAGTTCGAGGGACTCTGGCAACCAAACCATCTGCACATCATGCAGGAGCATCTGCGGGCGTTTACCGTCGAGCAAACGGAAGATGCGGTGCTGATTACCAGCCACACCCTTATTGCTCCGCCGGTATTTGATTTCGGCATGCGCTGTACGTATCGCTGGCGCATTGCGATGGATGGTCAGGTAAACGTCGCGCTTTCCGGCGAACCCTACGGCGAATATCCGCACATTATTCCGTGTATTGGCTTCACGATGGGAATCAATGGCGCCTTCGATCAGGTTGCCTGGTATGGTCGCGGCCCGGGAGAAAACTATGCCGACAGTCAGCAGGCCAACATCATCGACATCTGGCGCTCCACCGTGGATGACATGTTTGAGAATTACCCGTTCCCGCAGAACAACGGTAATCGCCAGCATGTACGCTGGGCGACGCTAACCAACCGCCACGGCAACGGTCTGCTGGTGGTGCCGCAACGCCCCATCAACTTCAGCGCCTGGCATTACACGCCAGAAAACCTCTTTGCCGCGCAGCACTGCAATGAGTTGCAGCGCTGCGACGACATCACTCTGAATCTGGATCATCAGTTGCTTGGGCTGGGTTCCAACTCCTGGGGAAGCGAAGTGCTCGATTCCTGGCGCGTCTGGTTCCGGTCATTCCGTTATGGCTTTACGTTGCTGCCGGTGTCCGGCGGCGAAGCGACCGCCCAGGCTATTGCCGGCCATGCCTTCGGCACGGACTTCTTTTCCACAAATTTGCATAGCGAGAATGAAAAATGAGGCTCCTCGATAACTTAGAACAGTTCCGGCAGGTCTACGCCTCTGGTCGAAAATGGCAGCGCTGCATTGAAGCGATTGAAAATATCGACAACATTCAGCCCGGCGTCGCTCACTCCATCGGGGATTCTCTGACGTATCGCGTGGAAACCGACTCTGCCGCCGATGCGCTGTTTACCGGGCATCGCCGTTACGTTGAAGTGCATTACTACCTGCAAGGGCAACAAAAAATTGAATATGCCGCCAAAGATACGTTGCAGGTCGTTGAATATTATCGCGATGAAACCGATCGCGAATATCTGAAAGGTTGCGGAAACACCGTAGAGGTTCACGAAGGACAGATGGTGATTTGCGACAACCATGAAGCCTACCGTTTTATCTGTAATCACGCTGTAAAAAAAGTCGTACTCAAAGTGACCATTGAAGATTGTTATTTTCATAACAAATAAAAATAACGGGCGGCACCTGTGATGTGCCGCTGACTACCCTACAAAAATCAGGAATCGGAGATGTGTTATGTCTGATACCAAACGTAATACAATCGGCAAGTTCGGCTTACTCTCGCTTACCTTTGCCGCCGTTTACAGTTTTAATAACGTTATCAATAATAATATTGAGCTGGGGCTGGCATCGGCGCCGATGTTTTTCCTGGCAACGATTTTCTACTTTATCCCCTTCTGTTTAATTATTGCAGAATTCGTTTCATTAAATAAAAACTCTGAAGCTGGCGTTTATGCTTGGGTAAAAAGCTCCCTCGGCGGACGCTGGGCATTTATTACCGCCTACACCTATTGGTTCGTTAATTTGTTCTTTTTCACCTCGCTGCTCCCGCGCGTAATTGCCTATGCCTCTTATGCGTTCCTGGGCTACGAATATATTCTGACGCCGGTCGTAACAACCGTATTGAGTATGGTGCTGTTCGCCTTCTCAACCTGGGTTTCCACCAACGGGGCGAAAATGCTGGGGCCAATCACCTCCGTCACCTCCACGCTGATGCTCCTGTTGACGCTTTCCTATATTTTACTGGCCGGTACGGCGCTGGTGGGCGGCGTTCAGCCTGCCGATCCGATCACCGTGGAGGCGATGATCCCAAACTTTAACTGGGCATTCCTCGGTATTACGACCTGGATCTTTATGGCCGCAGGCGGCGCGGAATCCGTTGCGGTGTATGTTAACGACGTAAAAGGCGGATCAAAATCATTTGTAAAAGTGATCATCCTGGCCGGGATTTTCATCGGCGTGCTTTATTCCATTTCGTCGGTACTGATCAACGTATTCGTAAGCAGTAAAGAGCTGAAATTTACCGGCGGTTCAGTACAGGTCTTCCACGGTCTGGCAGCCTGGTTTGGTCTGCCCGAACTGTTGATAAACCGCTTTGTCGGTCTGGTTTCTTTTACTGCGATGTTCGGTTCCCTGCTGATGTGGACTGCAACGCCGGTTAAAATTTTCTTCTCTGAAATTCCCGCAGGGATTTTTGGCAAAAAAACCGTTGAACTGAATGAAAACGGCGTCCCCGCCCGCGCCGCCTGGATTCAGTTCCTGATTGTCATTCCGTTGATGATTATCCCAATGCTCGGCTCGAATACCGTTCAGGAATTAATGAACACCATCATTAATATGACCGCAGCGGCCTCCATGCTGCCTCCGTTGTTTATTATGCTGGCCTACCTGAATCTGCGGGCAAAACTGGAGCACTTACCGCGAGACTTCCGTATGGGATCGCAAAGAACCGGTATTATCGTCGTGTCGATGTTAATTGTTATATTTACCATCGGATTTATTGCCTCCACTTTCCCAACCGGCGGCAATATTATGACCATTGTTTTCTATAACGTGGGCGGTATTGTTATTTTCCTCGGATTCGCCTGGTGGAAATACAGCCGATACATTAAAGGACTCACAAAAGAAGAACAGGATATTGAAGCCGCACCCGCATCAAACATTAATTAACAGATTGATTTTATAACTATAAGAACCATTTTCACATTGGCTATAACAATAAAAAATATTTATTTTGGCTTAGGACAGAAGCATGAAAATGATGAAAAATATTCGCAGGGCAATAATTGCCCTGCCCTTCCTCTGTGTTTTTCCCCTGGCTGCGGAAGACGTTCATCCGGCAGAACATGACGACACAAAAACGCCAGCCGTCACCTCTCCCTCCTTTCGTTTTTACGGCGAGATGGGGTTGGGGGGATATATGGATTTAGAGGGACAGGATAAACATAAATACAGTGACGGCACCTATATTGAAGGCGGCCTGGAGATGAAATACGGCTCATGGTTTGGCCTGATTTACGGCGAAGGCTGGACGGTGCAGGCCGACCATCAGGGTAACGCCTGGGTTCCCGATCATAGCTGGGGCGGGTTCGAAGGCGGAATCAACCGTTTTTATGGCGGTTATCGTACTGATGACGGCACGGAACTGATGCTGAGCCTGCGTCAGGATTCCTCGCTGGATGACCTGCAATGGTGGGGCGATTTTACGCCGGATCTGGGCTACGTCATCCCCAATACCCGTGACATCATGACCGCGATTAAGGTGCAGAATCTGAGCGGCGCCTTCCGTTATAGCGTCACCGCCACGCCAGCCGGGCATCACGATGAGGGGAAAGCCTGGCTCCATTTCGGCAAATACGATCGCTATGACGATAAATACACCTATCCGGCGATGATCAACGGTTATATCCAGTACGATCTTGTCGAAGGCGTCACCTGGATGAACGGTCTGGAAGTTACCGACGGCACCGGGCAACTGTTTCTGACCGGCGTTCTCTCTCCCAACCTGGCCGCCCGCGCCTGGCACCACACTGGTCGCGCCGACGGTCTGGACGTGCCGGGCAGCGAAACCGGCTTTATGGTCAGCGCCATGTACGAAGCGCTAAAAGGCGTTTATCTCTCTACGGCCTACAGCTATGCCAAGCACCGGCCAGATCATGCCGCAGACGAAACCACCTCTTTTATGCAGTTTGGCGTCTGGTACGAATACGGCGGCGGGCGTTTCGCCACCGCCTTCGACAGCCGGTTCTATATGCAAAACGCATCTGGCGATCCCAGCGACCAGATTTTCCTGATGCAATATTTCTACTGGTAATAAGGACATGAACACCATGAAAATCACGACGGCCCTGACGCCGCTGACCTGCGCTTTGCTGATAAGCCTCTCCGCACATGCCGCCACTGCGGACGATTATAAAAATGTCATTAACCGCACCGGCGCGCCGGGCTATATGCATGATTACGATTACGATGATCACCAGCGTTTTAATCCGTTTTTCGATCTTGGCGCGTGGCATGGATATCTGCTGCCAGACAGCAAGGCTACGATGGGCGGCTTTCCCGGCGTTGCACTGCTGACGGAAGAGTACATCAACTTTATGGCCACCCATTTTGACCGTCTGTCGGTGTATCAAAACGGCCAACAGGTTGACTTTGCGCTTGAGGCTTACAGCATTCCCGGCGCGCTGATCCAAAAATTATCCTCAAAGGACGTGCAGGTTGAGATGACGCTGCGCTTCGCCAGTTCGCGCACCGCCCTGCTGGAAACGAAAATCACCAGCAAGACGCCGCTGGATCTGGTGTGGGACGGCGAGTTACTGGAAAAACTGGAAGCGAAAGAGGGAAAAGCGATCTCCGATAAAACCATTGATGGAGAATACCCGGACTATCAGCGAAAAATCATCGCCACCCGTGATGGTCTGAAAGTCACCTTCGGCAAAGTGCGTTCCACCTGGGATCTGCTCACTTCCGGCGAATCTGAATATCAGATACATAAATCCCTGCCAACAGACACGAAGGTCAACGGCCACCGCTTTACCAGCAAGGCGCACATCAACGGTTCCACCACGTTTTATACCACCTGGTCGCATCTGCTCACCGCGCAGGAAGTGGATAACGAGCAGGCGCAGATCCGCGACATTCTGGCTCGCCCGACAGACTATCTCAACGCATCACAAAAACGCTGGGAGGGCTATCTGCAAAAAGGCTTAACCAACCCGGACGCCACGCCAGAACAAACGCGGGTTGCGGTTAAAGCCATTGAAACGCTGAACGGCAACTGGCGCTCGCCAGGCGGCGCGATCAAACACCATACCGTGACGCCATCGGTCACTGGCCGCTGGTTTTCCGGTAATCAGACCTGGCCGTGGGACACCTGGAAGCAGGCCTTTGCGATGGCGCATTTCAACCCGGAAATCGCTAAAGAGAATATTCGCGCCGTCTTCTCCTGGCAGATTCAACCCGACGATCCGCTTCGCCCACAGGATGCGGGTTTCGTTCCCGATCTGATCGCCTGGAATCTCAGCCCGGAACGCGGCGGCGATGGCGGCAACTGGAACGAGCGCAACACCAAGCCAAGCCTCGCGGCGTGGTCAGTGATGGAGGTCTACAACGTCACCAAAGACAAAGCCTGGCTTGAAGAGATGTACCCGAAACTGGTGGCATACCATGACTGGTGGCTGCGTAACCGCGATCACAACGGCAATGGCGTCCCGGAATATGGCGCAACCCGCGACAAAGCCCACAATACCGACACCGGCGAAATGCTGTTTACGGTAAAACAGGGCGACAAGGAAGAGACGTTATCCGGGCTGAGAAACTATGCCCGCATCATCAGCGAAGGCCAGTACGACAGCCTGGAAATTCCGGCGCAGGTCGCCGCCTCCTGGGAGTCCGGGCGTGATGACGCCGCAGTGTTCGGTTTTATTGATAAAGCGCAGCTGGATAAATATGTCGCAAACGGCGGCAAACGCAGCGACTGGACGGTGAAATTTGCGGAAAACCGTCGCCAGGACGGCATGCTGCTGGGCTATTCGCTGCGACAGGAGTCAGTCGATCAGGCGAGCTACATGTACAGCGACAACCACTATCTGGCGGAAATGGCGACCCTCCTCAATAAGCCGAACGAGGCGCAGCACTATCGCCAGTTGGCGCAGAAGCTCGCGGATTACATCAACACCTGCATGTTCGATCCGACAACACACTTCTTCTATGATCTGCGGATTGAAGAAAAGCCGCTGGCAAACGGCTGTGCGGGGAAACCGATCGTTGAGCGTGGCAAGGGGCCGGAAGGCTGGTCGCCATTGTTTAACGGCGCTGCGACGCAGGCTCACGCCGATGCGGTTGTGAAGGTGATGCTTGACCCGAAAGAGTTCAACACTTTCGTACCGCTCGGCACCGCCGCGCTGACTAATCCGGCGTTCGGCGCGGATATTTACTGGCGCGGACGCGTATGGGTGGATCAGTTCTGGTTCGGATTAAAAGGCATGGCGCGTTACGGCTATCGTGATGATGCGCTGAAGCTGGCGGATACTTTCTTCAGGCATGCGAAAGGGCTGACCGCCGACGGGCCGATTCAGGAAAACTACAACCCGTTGACCGGCGCACAGCAGGGCGCGCCGAACTTCTCCTGGAGCGCCGCGCACCTGTATATGCTGTATAACGACTTCTTCAGGAAACTGTAATCCGAAATGCGATGCCGGATGGCGCTACGCTTATCCGGCCTACAGGAATCCGATCCGTAGGCCGGATAAGACGCGCCAGCATCGCCATCCGGCAATGTTCACACAACCCGCACACCTGTAGGCCGGATAAGACGCGCCAGCGTCGCCATCCGGCAATGTTCACACAACCCGCACACCTGTAGGCCGGATAAGACGCGCCAGCGTCGCCATCCGGCAAATTCGTTCTCTGGCCCCGCTCCTTTTTTGAATCCCATCACAATCATCGCATTCCCCTTTTCCCTTTTACGCCGCGACGGCTAAATTATTAACTCATCCGACCACATAACAATAATTTTACATACTGGACACACTTATGAGCTATCCGTCGCTTTTCGCCCCGCTCGATCTGGGCTTTACCCGGCTTAAAAACCGTGTGCTAATGGGTTCGATGCATACCGGGCTGGAGGAATACCCCGATGGCGCCGAACGGCTGGCGGCTTTCTACGCCGAACGTGCGCGGCATGGCGTCGCGCTGATCGTCACCGGGGGGATTGCCCCTGCACTGTCCGGGGTGGGAATGGAAGGCGGCGCCACGTTAAATGACGCCAGCCAGCTGCCGCACCACCGCGTGATCACGGACGCCGTTCATGAAGAAGGCGGGAAAATTGCGTTGCAGATCCTGCATACCGGACGCTATAGCTATCAGCCGCATCTGGTCGCCCCTTCGGCGATCCAGGCGCCCATCAACCGTTTTACGCCGCACGAACTCACGCACGATGAAATCCTGCAACTGATTGACGATTTCGCCCACTGCGCCCAGCTGGCGCGGGAAGCGGGTTACGACGGCGTCGAGGTGATGGGTTCGGAAGGCTATCTGATCAACGAATTTCTTACCGTGCGCACGAACCAGCGCGACGATGAATGGGGCGGCGATTACGCCAGGCGTATGCGCTTCGCGGTGGAAGTGGTACGGGCAGTACGCCAGCGCGTGGGCAGCGATTTTATCATTATCTACCGCCTGTCGATGCTCGACCTGGTGGAAAACGGCGGGACGTTCGACGAAACCGTACAGCTGGCGCAGGCCATTGAAGCGGCTGGCGCGACGATCATCAACACCGGTATTGGCTGGCACGAAGCGCGTATCCCGACGATCGCCACGCCGGTTCCGCGCGGCGCCTTTAGCTGGGTAACGCGCAAACTGAAAGGTCACGTCACCGTTCCGCTGGTCACGACCAACCGGATCAACGATCCGCAAGTAGCAGACGATATTCTGGCGCGCGGCGATGCGGATATGGTGTCGATGGCGCGCCCGTTCCTGGCGGATGCCGAGCTGCTGTCGAAAGCGCAATCAGGGCGGGCGGATGAGATCAACACCTGTATCGGCTGCAACCAGGCCTGTCTGGATCAGATCTTCGTGGGTAAAGTCACCTCTTGCCTGGTGAATCCACGCGCCTGTCACGAAACCAAAATGCCGATAGTTCCGGCTGAACATAAGAAAAGCCTGGCCGTCGTCGGCGCAGGCCCGGCGGGTCTCGCATTTGCCATTAACGCGGCAGCGCGCGGGCACGACGTTACGCTGTTTGATGCCCTGGCCGAGATCGGCGGGCAGTTCAACATCGCTAAACAGATCCCCGGCAAAGAAGAATTTTATGAAACGCTGCGCTATTACCGTCGGATGATCGAAGTGACCGGCGTGACGCTGAAGCTCAACCGGTTTGTCACCGCAGACGATCTGCAACCGTTTGATGAAGCGATCCTCGCTTGCGGGATCGAGCCGCGTAAACCGTCGATCGAGGGCATCGATCACCCGAAAGTGCTGACCTATCTTGAGGTGCTGCGCGATAAAACTCCCGTCGGGAAACGTGTCGCGATTATCGGCTGCGGCGGGATTGGTTTTGATACTGCGATGTACCTCAGCCAGCCAGGCGATCCCAGCAGCCAGAGCATTGCCGAGTTCTGCGTGGAATGGGGGATCGACACCAGCCTGCAACAGCCCGGCGGGTTACGCCCGGAAGGGCCGCATCTGTCTCGCAGCCCACGTCAGATTGTGATGCTACAGCGTAAAGCCAGTAAACCCGGTCAGGGGCTGGGGAAAACCACCGGCTGGATCCATCGCGCAACGCTGTTGTCCCGCGGCGTAAAAATGATCCCGGCGGTCAGTTATCAGAAGATCGACGATGACGGATTGCACGTATTGATCAACGGCGAACCGCAGCTTCTGAACGTCGATCATGTCGTGATCTGCGCGGGGCAGGAGCCACGGCGCGAACTGGCGGCGCCGCTGCGCGCGTCAGGGAAAACGGTACACCTGATTGGCGGATGCGACGTGGCGATGGAGCTGGATGCGCGGCGGGCAATTGCGCAGGGAACAAAATTAGCGCTGGCGATTTAAGGGCATTGCCTGATGGCGCTACGCTTATCAGGCCTACGGGGTAGCACGTTGTAGGCCGGATAAGGCGTTAGCCGTCATCCGGCACACGCTATTAGCGGCGGCGACCGGTTTTGACCGCTTTCAACACCACAAATTTGTTATTGGTGGCGATGGTGGTGCAGTTACCGAAAATCTTCTTCAGCTTGTGGAAATAATCCAGGTGACGGTTCGCCACAATGTACAGCTCGCCGTTGATCTTCAGGCAACGGCGTGCATGGTGGAACATTTCCCAGGCAACGTTATCCGTCAGCGCATGTTTCTGATGGAACGGCGGGTTGCACAGCACGGCGTTAAAGCGGAAAGGTTCCACGCCGGACAAAGCGTTGTTAATCATAAACTCGCAGCGATCCAACGCTTCCGGCATATTGGTTTCCACATTCAAACGGCTGGACGCGACCGCCATCGGCGATTCATCGACAAACACGACGCTCGCCTGAGGGTTCTTCGCCAGCAGCGTCAGGCCAATCACGCCATTGCCGCAGCCGAGATCGACGATCTCCCCTTCCAGATTTTCCGGTAAATGCTGCATAAAGAAGCGCGCGCCGATATCCAGGCCGGTACGCGAGAAAACGTTCGCATGATTGTGGATAGTCCAGTCGGTGCCGTCCAGTTTCCAGCTCAGCGTCTGCGGCGCATCCGCCAGTTCAGGCTTACTGAAGGTACAGTTGATCAGGCGCGCCTTTTTCCAGGCCAGCGTCGTGGTCGTGGGGCCGAGCACTTTTTCGAACAGTTCCAGCGTGGAGGTATGAATGTCACGCGCCTTTGCTCCCGCAATAATACGGGTCTGCGGAGTCACGACCTGGCGCAACGCGCGCAATTGTTGCTCCAGCAGCGCCAGCGTTTTCGGCACCTTAATCAACACGACGCCCGGCGCCGGCGGGTACGCGGTGGTGCTGTCGAGAAACTTCACGCTGGATTCGGCGATATCGTTGTGGCGTAAATTTTCGCGCGTCGCCAGCTCGCTTAAATACGAGTCGCCGATGCTGTATGGTGTATGCTCAGCCAGCGCGCAGCTTAATGCGCCAAAGGCATCATTCAGGATCAGCAGCGGGCCGCTGATTTCCGTGTCGTCTAACTGTTGCAGCAGATATTCATCCGCCGCTTCCCACGCCTGAAGCGGGTTAACGTCATCCGTTTCCGGGAAACGTTTCAGTGTCAGTGAACGGAAACCGTTGTCTACGTGGCTCATCGGCCCTCCTGAATGGTAAAATTTCGCTGTTATCCCTGAAAGGGTGCGTGAGTATACTCTTTTTTTAGATTTAATTTGGGGCTTTGATGGGTCAACTTACTTATCTCCACGGCTACCCGGAGAATTTACTGTCTCAGGTACGCACGCTCATTGCTGAACAGCGTCTGGGCGCCGTGCTGGAAAAACGCTATCCGGGAACGCATGATTTTGCGACCGATAAAGCGCTCTGGCAGTATACCCAGGATCTGAAAAGCCAGTTTCTGCGTAACGCCCCGCCGATCAACAAAGTGATGTATGACAACAAGATCCATGTGCTGAAAAATGCGCTGGGGCTGCATACCGCCGTTTCACGCGTACAGGGCGGCAAGCTGAAGGCGAAAGCCGAGATCCGCGTCGCTACCGTGTTTCGCAATGCGCCGGAACCTTTTCTGCGAATGATCGTGGTTCACGAACTGGCGCATCTGAAAGAGAAAGAGCACAACAAAGCGTTTTATCAACTGTGCTGTCATATGGAGCCGCAGTATCACCAGCTTGAGTTTGATACCCGCCTGTGGTTAACGCATCTTTCGTTAAAGCAATCTGAGCAGTAGCGCACTGGCTTTGTCATAAAGGCATGCTAAATTGACGAAAGAATCCCTTTATGGAGCCTGAAGGCGTTTATGATACGTTTCGCTGTTATTGGCACAAACTGGATCACCCGCCAGTTTGTCGATGCCGCCCATGAAACCGGCAAATATAAGTTAACCGCAGTCTATTCCCGTCGCCTCGAACAGGCGCAAACCTTCGCCAATGATTATCCCGTCGAGCATTTATTCACTTCGCTTGAAGCAATGGCGCAAAGCGACGCCATTGATGCGGTGTATATCGCCAGCCCGAACTCGCTGCATTTCCCCCAGACTCAGCTCTTTTTAAGCCACAAAAAGCATGTGATCTGCGAGAAGCCGCTGGCCTCGAATCTGGCCGAAGTCGACGCCGCCATCGCGTGCGCGCGTGAAAATCAGGTCGTCCTGTTCGAAGCCTTTAAAACCGCCAGCCTGCCTAATTTCCAGTTGCTACAGCAGTCGCTGCCGAAAGCAGGAAGAATGCGCAAAGCCCTTATCAACTACTGCCAGTATTCCTCGCGCTACCAGCGCTATCTGGACGGCGAAAACCCCAATACCTTTAATCCGGCCTTCTCGAATGGCTCCATTATGGATATCGGTTTTTACTGTCTGGCGTCAGCGGTTGCGCTCTGGGGAGAACCGCAAAACGTTCAGGCGTCCGCCAGTCTGCTGGAAAGCGGTGTCGATGCGCATGGCGTGGCGGTGCTGGATTACGGCGACTTCAGCGTCACCCTACAGCATTCCAAAGTGAGTGACTCCGTACTACCCAGCGAAATCCAGGGCGAAGCCGGTTCTCTGGTCATCGAGAAAATTTCGGAATGTCAGAAAGTGTGCTTCATTCCACGCGGCGGAAAAACGCAGGATTTATCCGTTCCTCAGCATATCAATACGATGCTGTATGAGGCGGAACGCTTTGCACACCTGGTCGAGACTAACGAGGTGAACCATCCCGAGCTGACCGTCAGCCGTATCACGGCCAAACTGCTCACGGAGATCCGTCGGCAGACGGGCGTCGTCTTCCCCGCGGATGACGCCACAGCGTAAAACAATGTAAAACAGATGTAACAGGCCATTGACTGATCGTATGGCCTGTCATATTTTGTTACGTGCAAAGGGGAGTAACTTCATTGTCGGTCGATCGTCATTACGATGTGTGAAAAACCACATCCGGTCGCCGGGCAATAAGAAAGTGATGTGCCTTCATGTCTTTGATTGATGACGAAGCCGATTCGCCATCACCCGTGGAGTGAGTACATATCACTTTCTTGTTGTAAGTGAGACCTTGCCGGAAGGCGAGGTCTATGCATATAAAAAGCAGCGGCTGACGTCTTTCGACGTTGGCCGTTTTTTTATGTGTAAGGAAATTCTATGAATACTGTCGGCACACCGTTGTTATGGGGCGGATTCGCTGTCGTTGTGGTGATTATGCTGGCTATCGACCTTCTGTTGCAGGGGCGTCGTGGCGTACATACGATGTCCATGAAGCAGGCGGCGGCCTGGTCTCTGGTCTGGGTGACACTTTCATTGCTGTTCAACGCCGCCTTCTGGTGGTATCTGGCGGAGACCCAGGGCCGGGCGGTGGCCGATCCGCAGGCGCTGGCGTTTCTCACCGGTTATCTGATCGAAAAATCGCTGGCCGTTGATAACGTCTTTGTCTGGCTGATGCTGTTCAGCTACTTCTCTGTTCCGCCTGCCCTGCAACGCCGGGTTCTGGTGTATGGCGTACTTGGCGCCATTGTTCTGCGTACGATTATGATTTTCGCCGGTAGCTGGCTGATCGCCCAGTTCGACTGGATACTGTACCTGTTCGGCGCTTTCCTGCTGTTTACGGGCGTGAAGATGGCGCTGGTGAAAGAGGACGAATCCGGCATCGGCGACAAACCGCTGGTTCGCTGGCTGCGTAGCCACCTTCGCATGACCGATACCATCGAAAACGAGCATTTCTTTGTGCGTAAGAATGGCTTGCTGTTCGTGACGCCGCTGATGCTGGTCCTGATTCTGGTGGAACTGAGCGATGTGATTTTCGCCGTCGATAGCATTCCGGCCATCTTTGCCGTGACTACCGACCCGTTCATCGTCCTGACCTCCAACCTGTTTGCGATCCTGGGTCTGCGCGCCATGTACTTCCTGCTGGCAGGGGTAGCGGAGCGTTTCTCGATGCTCAAATATGGTCTGGCCGTCATTCTGGTCTTTATCGGTATTAAGATGCTGATCGTCGATTTCTACCACATTCCGATCGCCATCTCGCTGGGCGTGGTGTTCAGTATTCTGGTGATCACGCTGATTGTTAACGCGTGGGTAAATCGCCAGAACGATAAAAAGCAGCAGCTACAGTAAGACCCTGCCCGGCAGCGCCATGTCTGCCGGGCTTACAAAAACCACGGTCGTGGGTTGAGTACACGCAGCACTACCCGATAACATGTAAATGTTTAGTTAAAAAATATGACGTAGTACGTAAATTCCAGCATTTTACGCTTTCCCAATCCCCATCTTTCCTTATACTCACTCAGGCAAACACTTTGTTACATCCTGAAAGATGCGCCAACAGAGCGTGCAAAGGATGAACAACATCACACTGAAAGGATCATGAAATGACTACGCAACGTTCATCGGGGCTACTCCAGCGTTTGGTTCAAGGGAGCCTGGTTAAACAAATTTTAATTGGGCTTGTACTGGGAATTTTACTGGCTTTAGTTTCAAAACCTGCCGCAGAGGCAACGGGTCTGCTGGGCACCCTGTTCGTTGGTGCGCTGAAAGCTGTCGCGCCGGTTCTGGTACTGACGCTGGTGATGGCGTCTATCGCCAATCATCAACACGGTCAGAAAACCAATATTCGCCCGATTTTGTGGATGTATCTGCTCGGCACATTTTCAGCCGCGCTGACGGCGGTTGTGGTGAGCTTCCTCTTTCCGTCCACGCTGCAACTGACGACTGGCGCCACGGATATCACGCCGCCGAGCGGCATTGTCCAGGTGATACACGGGCTGCTGATGAGCATCGTTGCGAACCCGATCCATGCGCTGATCAACGCCAACTACATCGGTATTCTGGTGTGGGCTATCGGCCTGGGCTTTGCGCTGCGCCACAGTAATCAAACCACCAAAAATCTGGTGAACGATCTGTCCGACGCCGTCACCTTTATTGTGAAACTGGTGATTCGCTTCGCGCCGATCGGTATCTTTGGCCTGGTCGCCTCAACGCTCGCCACTACGGGCTTCTCAGCGCTGTGGGGCTATGCGCAACTGTTACTGGTGCTGATTGGCTGTATGGCGATTGTGGCGCTGGTCATCAACCCGCTGCTGGTCTTTTTACAGATCCGCCGCAACCCGTATCCGCTGGTTCTCACTTGCCTGCGTGAAAGCGGCGTGACCGCCTTCTTTACCCGTAGCTCCGCTGCAAATATTCCGGTGAATATGTCGCTGTGCGAAAAACTGAATCTGGACAGAGATACCTATTCTGTTTCCATCCCGCTGGGAGCAACCGTCAATATGGCCGGTGCGGCAATCACGATTACCGTGCTGACGCTGGCGGCGGTGTATACGCTGGGTATTCCGGTTGATCTGCCGACGGCGCTGCTGCTGAGCGTGGTGGCATCGCTGTGCGCATGCGGCGCTTCTGGCGTGGCGGGCGGTTCACTGTTGCTGATCCCGCTGGCGTGCAACATGTTCGGTATTCCGAACGAAATCGCCATGCAGGTGGTTGCGGTTGGCTTCATTATCGGCGTGTTGCAGGACTCCTGCGAGACCGCAATCAACTCCTCTACCGACGTTATGTTTACCGCCGCAGTATGTCAGGCGGAAGACGCGCGTTTAGCGAAAAGCGCGCTGCGTAGCTAAATAACCACAAGCCTGATGGCGCTATGCGTATCAGGCCTACAACGACTCCCACTCGTAGGCCGGATAAGACGTTTACGTCGCCATCCGGCATTTTTCATTGCCTGATGGCGCTGCGCTTATCAGGCCTACAACGACTCCCACTCGCAGGCCGGATAAGACGTTTACGTCGCCATCCGGCATTTTTTTACAGCGTTACACCGCTTTTGAAAATCGCCAGCTCGCGGAAATCATTGCGCTCATTGCAGGTCTGCTTGCCGTTGGCAAACGCCACAATCGTATCCACAAATTCATTCAACAACTGCGGCATCGCCTTACCGTGAATCAACTGCCCGGCGTCAAAATCGATCCAGTGCTTCTTCTTCGCCGCCAGTTCGCTGTTGGTAGCAATCTTCACCGTCGGGACAAACCCGCCATATGGCGTACCGCGGCCGGTACTGAACAGCACCATGTGGCAACCCGCGCCCGCCAGCGCGCTAGTGGCGACCGCATCGTTGCCTGGCGCGCTTAACAGATTCAGACCGCGTGTTTTCAGGCGTTCACCGTAGCGCAGCACATCCACAACCTGGCTGGAACCCGCCTTCTGCGTGCACCCCAGAGACTTGTCTTCCAGCGTCGTAATCCCGCCCGCCTTGTTACCCGGCGACGGATTCTCATAAATCGGCTGGTCGTGAGCGATAAAGTATTGCTTGAAGTCATTGACCATTGTCACCAGTTTTTCAAACGTCTCTTCATCGCGGCAATGGCTCATCAACAGCTGTTCTGCACCGAACATTTCCGGCACTTCCGTCAGCACCGTCGTCCCGCCGTTGGCGATAACATAGTCGGAGAAGCGCCCCAGCATCGGGTTCGCGGTAATACCGGACAACCCATCTGAACCGCCGCATTCCAGACCAAACTTAAGTTCGCTCAGTTTGCCCGGCACGCGTTTGTCATGGCGCATCACGTTATACAACTGATGAAGATGCTCAACGCCCGCCTCCACTTCATCGTCCTGCTGTTGGCAGGTCATAAAATGAACGCGTTCAGGGTCGAACTCGCCCAGCGTCTCGCGAAAGGCATCCACCTGATTGTTTTCGCAACCCAGTCCAATCACCAGCACCGCCCCCGCATTCGGGTGACGCACCATGTTTTGCAGCATGGTGCGGGTGTTGATGTGATCGTCGCCAAGTTGAGAGCAGCCGTAGGTGTGGCTGAAGAGGAAAACACCGTCAGTTCCTTCGGCATCAAAAGTCTCTTTCAGGAAACGGTTCTGGATCTGCCGCGCAATGCCGTTGACACAGCCGACGGTCGGCAGAATCCACAGCTCATTGCGCACACCGACGTCTCCGTTGGCACGGCGGTAAATCTGTACATCGCGATCCGCCGGTTGTACTTCAGGGGCCTGAAAATCGGGTTGATAGCTGTACTCATCCAAATCGCTGAGGTTAGTCCGGGTATTGTGGGCATGAATATGCTCACCCGCCGCGACGTCCACCAACGTATGGCCGATAGGCAGGCCATATTTGATGACGTTCTCCCCCTGCGCAATATCGCGTAAGGCAAACTTATGACCGCGTACGACATCCTGGCGTAGCGTCACGGTATGGTTATCGACGCTGACCTCAGCGCCCTGCGTTAAATCGGCCAACGCTACCGCAACGTTATCCAGCGTATGGATCCTGATGTATTGCATATCAACCCCAGACCTTAGTTCAGTTCAATGGCGAAATAGTCGCGCGCATTGTTGAAGCAGATGTTTCGTACCATTTCACCCAGCAACTGGATATCCGCCGGTGCTTCGCCCGCATTAACCCAGCGGCCTATCATCTGGCACAGGATGCGACGGAAATATTCGTGACGGGTATAAGACAGGAAGCTGCGGCTGTCGGTCAGCATACCGACGAAGCGGCTCAGCAGGCCAAGCTGCGCCAGTTGCGTCATCTGACGCTCCATCCCGTCTTTCTGATCGTTGAACCACCAGCCGGAACCAAACTGCATCTTGCCCGGCATCCCTTCGCCCTGGAAGTTGCCGATCATGGTGCCCAGCACTTCGTTATCGCGCGGGTTCAGACAGTACAGGATAGTTTTCGGTAGCAGATTTTCTTCATTCTGCTTGCTCAGCAATTTTGACAGCTCTTCCGCCAGCGGACGATCGTTGATGGAATCGAAGCCGACATCCGGCCCCAGCAGTTTGAACTGGCGCTGGTTGTTATTACGCAGCGCGCCGATGTGGTACTGCTGCACCCAACCGCGACGCGCATATTCCGCGCCCAGCCACACCAGTACAGCCGTTTTGAACTGCGCGACCTCATGCTCGCTCAGGGTCTCGCCCGCCAGACGGCGCACCAGAATGCTGTCCAGTTCAGCTTCGCTGGCTTCAGCAAACATAACGACGTCAAGCGCGTGGTCAGAAACCTTACAGCCGTGGGCGGCAAAATGATCCAGACGCTGAGTCAGCGCGGCTTGCAGATCGGTGAAGCGGCGAATATCGGTATCCGATACTTCGCCCAGCTTCGTCATGTAATCGCCAAAGGTTGCCTGCTCAATGTTGAACGCTTTATCAGGGCGCCAGCTCGGCAGCACTTTAACGGTGAACGCGCTGTCTTTCGCGATCGTGGCGTGGTGCTCCAGCGAATCAACAGGATCGTCGGTGGTGCCGACCATTTTTACATTCATCTGCTGCATGATTCCCCGCGCGGAGAATGCATCCTGCGCCAGCAATTCATTGCAACGATCCCAGATCTCATCTGCCGTCGCAGGCGACAGCAGCTTACCTGTAATACCAAATGGGCGACGCAGTTCAAGGTGCGTCCAGTGATATAACGGGTTGCCGATCGTGTGCGGCACCGTGGCGGCCCAGGCGTCGAACTTCTCACGATCGGACGCATCGCCCGTACACAGACGCTCAGCAACGCCGTTGGTGCGCATCGCTCGCCATTTATAGTGGTCGCCTTTCAGCCAGATATCATACAGGTTGTTAAAACGGTAGTTTTCCGCGATCTGCTGCGGCGGCAGGTGGCAATGGTAGTCGAAGATGGGCTGATCTTTTGCGTAATCATGGTACAGACGGCGGGCAAACTCGGTATCCAGCAGAAAATCTTCAGTCATAAACGGGGTCATTATCGTCTTCCTCTCAACGAGTGCGTCAGATTGCTTATGTTTTGATGCTGTCAAAGTTATCACACCAATTTCCAGACCCTGAAGATATTTTCGTGAGTTGGATCAATAAAAACCAACAAATAAATTACCCCTAAAAGAGTAAACAGCGCTCCAGGCCGCGCCATTGCTGGTATTTCTAAATCGAAATAATGACCACACTAAGAATCCTGCATTTGTGATGTCACTCACCTTTTGAAGTTGTATGACAAGTTATCTTTCTGGCCGTCGCGATACATAAGCCGACGGAATGCAAAGTTATCGATGGTTAAGACATCGAATTGACCGGTACGGAAACCGAATTAGCACGATGACTCATGGCAACGTTCGGGGCGTACCGGCTTTTTTTCGGTTATCCCGTCGTCAATAACTTCCCCGCTCAGCGCAGGAAGATAACCGCGATTGTTGCGGAAATAACAAAACGATGAGGTTTTACATGCGTAAAATTAAAGGGTTACGTTGGTATATGATTGCACTGGTGACATTAGGCACCGTGCTGGGCTATCTGACGCGTAACACTGTGGCGGCGGCTGCGCCAACGCTGATGGAAGAGTTACACATCTCCACACAACAGTATTCCTATATCATCGCAGCCTATTCTGCTGCTTACACTGTCATGCAACCCGTAGCCGGTTACGTACTGGATGTTCTCGGTACGAAGGTGGGTTACGCCATGTTCGCCGTTCTGTGGGCCGTATTCTGCGGCGCAACCGCACTGGCTGGAAGCTGGGGCGGCCTGGCGCTGGCGCGCGGCGCGGTCGGCGCTGCTGAAGCCGCGATGATCCCGGCGGGCCTGAAAGCCAGCTCTGAATGGTTCCCGGCAAAAGAACGCTCCATTGCGGTCGGCTACTTTAACGTCGGCTCTTCCATCGGCGCGATGATTGCGCCTCCGCTGGTCGTCTGGGCTATCGTGATGCATAGCTGGCAGATGGCGTTTATTATTTCCGGCGTGCTGAGCTTCATCTGGGCAATGGCCTGGCTGGTGTTCTATAAACACCCGCGCGATCAGAAAAAGCTGACGGATGCAGAACGCGACTACATCATTGGCGGTCAGGAAGCGCAGCACAAAGACAATACTGCGAAGAAAATGTCTCTCGCGCAGATCCTGCGTAACCGCCAGTTCTGGGGTATCGCCCTGCCACGTTTCCTGGCGGAACCGGCATGGGGAACCTTCAACGCCTGGATCCCGCTGTTCATGTTTAAAGTGTACGGCTTTAACCTGAAAGAGATCGCCATGTTTGCCTGGATGCCCATGCTGTTTGCCGACTTAGGCTGCATCATCGGCGGTTATCTGCCGCCGCTGTTCCAGCGCTGGTTCGGCGTAAACCTGATCGTCTCCCGTAAAATGGTCGTTACCCTGGGCGCGCTGCTGATGATTGGCCCAGGCATGATCGGCCTGTTCACCAGCCCGTATATCGCCATCATGCTGCTTTGCATCGGCGGTTTCGCTCACCAGGCGCTGTCCGGCGCGCTGATTACGCTCTCTTCTGACGTCTTCGGCCGTAATGAAGTGGCAACCGCGAATGGCCTGACCGGGATGTCCGCCTGGCTGGCGAGCACATTGTTTGCTCTGGTGGTCGGCGCGCTGGCTGACACCATCGGCTTCAGCCCACTGTTCGCGGTACTGGCGGTGTTCGACCTGCTCGGCGCGCTGGTTATCTGGACGGTGCTGCAAAACAAACCGGCCAGCGAGGCGGGGCCAGGGTCGCAGGTCAATCGCCCCGCAACGCAAAGTTGACCTGACCTGAGCCATTATCCAACAAGGTTTACTCATCCAAAGCCGCCTGTTAAACAGGCGGCTTTTTCAACGGTACAAGTGGAGCCAGCCTCGCAAAAGTGGTATAACAAATATAGTCTGCCGTCTTATGCCTGGAGCGCATATGGAAATCACCGAACCACGACGTTTGTATCAACAACTTGCTGCTGACCTGAAAGAGCGCATCGAACAGGGCGTCTACCTTGTGGGCGATAAACTCCCTGCCGAACGCTTTATTGCCGATGAGAAAAACGTCAGCCGTACGGTGGTTCGTGAAGCGATTATCATGCTGGAGGTCGAAGGCTACGTAGAAGTCCGCAAAGGTTCCGGCATCCACGTCATTTCAAATCAACCGAAATATTATGTCGCCCCGGATGAAAACCTTGAGTTCGCCAATTATGGCCCGTTCGAACTTCTCCAGGCGCGCCAGTTGATAGAAAGCAATATTGCCGAGTTTGCCGCCACGCAGGTGACGAAACAGGACATCATGAAGCTGATGGAAATCCAGGAGAAAGCGCGTAACGAAAAATGTTTCCGCGACTCCGAATGGGATCTCCAGTTCCATGTGCAGGTCGCGCTGGCGACGCAAAATACCGCGCTGGCCGCCATTGTCGAAAAAATGTGGACTCAGCGCGTACATAACCCGTACTGGAAAAAACTGCACGATCATATTGATTCACGCACCGTCGATAACTGGTGCGACGATCATGACCATATTCTCAAGGCGCTGATTCGCAAAGATCCTCATGCCGCGAAACTGGCAATGTGGCAGCATCTGGAGAACACCAAACAGATGCTGTTTAACGAAACCAGCGACGATTTCGAATTTAACGCCGACCGCTATCTTTTTGCTGAAAATCCCGTTGTTCATCTGGACACCGCCGCTAACGGGGCAAAATAGACAATCTTACGCTGGCAGGCGCATCAGGGCGCCTGTCTGCGACGCCGCTCAGTAAGCGTAAGATATAAAGTGTCAGCCTGTGTAAATCCTCTCGCCACCCACCTTTGTGATAAGCAAAATCATATTTTAACGACGTGCGATTTCTATAACGGACTACGTCGACCTTTGTTACAATTAGATGCATTTTGAATTTTTGTGTGTTAGTGCTTGCTTACTTCACAACTTAACAAGGAATGGTTCAGGCCGCGATTTTGCGCCCGTCCGCAACCCAAGTAAAAAATGAATAATGTTGCGGTATTGCAAACTCAAAAAACCGGCGTGACGTTAACCGATTCTCCAGGAATACTGAATGGAACTACTGACTCAATTACTGAATGCCCTGTGGGCTCAGGATTTTGAAACACTCGCCAACCCTTCCATGATTGGCATGCTTTATTTCGTACTATTTATGATTTTGTTCCTGGAAAATGGGTTGCTTCCTGCCGCCTTTTTACCTGGTGACAGTTTGCTGGTGCTGGTTGGCGTACTTATCGCCAAAGGCGCAATGGGGTTTCCGCAAACGCTCCTGCTGTTAACCGTAGCCGCCAGCCTGGGCTGCTGGGTCAGTTATATTCAGGGGCGATGGCTGGGCAACACGCGTATTGTACAAAACTGGCTGTCGCATCTGCCCGCGCATTATCATCAGCGCGCCCATCATTTGTTCCATAAACATGGCCTGTCCGCGCTGTTAATTGGCCGTTTTATCGCTTTCGTTCGTACCTTGTTACCCACTATCGCGGGTCTGTCCGGCCTTAATAACGCGCGCTTTCAATTCTTTAACTGGATGAGCGGGTTGTTGTGGGTCCTGATCCTGACCTCGCTGGGTTACTTGCTGGGCAAAACGCCTGTATTCCTGAAGTATGAAGACCAACTGATGTCATGTCTGATGCTGCTGCCGGTGGTGCTGCTGGTCTTTGGGCTGGCGGGTTCGCTGGTGGTGCTCTGGAAAAAGAAATACGGAAATCGGGGATAGAGTATGGTGAAACCACGCATAACGCTTCGACAACTGGCCTGGACAACCTCTTTTCTCGTGCTGATGAGCGTGCTTTTTCTCGTCTGGTCGACCATTCGCCAGCAGGAATCCACGCTGGCCATTCGCGCCATCCATCAGGGCGTCAGTATGCCGGACGGCTTTTCCATCTGGCATCATCTGGACGCTAACGGCATTCGCTTCAAAAGCATCACGCCACAAAATGACGCGCTGCTTATTACGTTTGACTCCAGCGCGCAAAGCGCGGCGGCTAAGGCCGTGCTGGACAGAACGTTGCCGCATGGCTATATCATCGCCCAACAGAACGGCGACAGCCAGGCCGTACAGTGGTTGACCCGCTTACGGGATAACCCACATCGCTTCGGTTAATGTCCAGGAATCCGAATCATATCACCCACTTTGGTGATTTCGCCGTTTACTGACTATGATTAATAAGGCGGACTTATTGTCCGCCGTGTTATGACCTGGATCATCGTCCCCCGGTAACGGGTTCGAATCACAATGGAAGGTTCAAGAATGAAATACCGCATCGCTTTCGCTATTACCCTTTTCACGCTCAGTGCAGGCAGCTATGCCAATACCCTCTGTCAGGAAAAAGAGCAGGATATACAGAAGGAAATTAGCTACGCCGAAAAGCACAACAACCAGAACCGCATTAATGGTTTGAATAAAGCGCTCAGCGAACTCAGAGCAAACTGCACCGACAGTAAACTGCGTGCTGACCATCAGAAAAAGATCGCAAAACAAAAAGATGAGATTGCTGAACGTCAGCGTGATCTGGTCGAAGCAAAACAAAAAGGCGATGCGGATAAAATTGCGAAACGTGAACGCAAGCTGGCTGAAGCTCAGGATGACCTGAAAAAGCTTGAGGCACGCGACTACTAAGTCAAATCAAACGTTAACGACTCACTCACCTGGAGAAAACTATGTCGAAAGATAACACTACGGAACATCTGCGCGCTGAGTTGAAATCCCTGGCTGATACGCTCGAAGAGGTGCTTAGCTCCTCTGGCGATAAGTCGAAAGAAGAGTTGAGTAAGATTCGTAGCAAAGCCGAGCGCGCGCTGAAAGAAAGCCGCAACCGTCTGGGCGAAACCGGCGATGCGATTGCCAAACAAACTCGCGAAGCCGCAGCACGCGCTGACGACTATGTACGCGAGAACCCGTGGACGGGCGTCGGCATTGGCGCAGCCGTTGGTGTGGTGCTGGGCGTACTGCTGACGCGTCGTTAATTATGGCGGATTCTCATCACGCGCAGGGGCCAGGCAAAAGCGTTCTGGGCATCGGGCAGCGGATTGTCACTATCCTTGTTGAGATGGTAGAAACCCGACTGCGACTGGCGGTTGTGGAACTGGAAGAGGAAAAAGCGAATCTCTTTCAGCTTCTGCTGATGCTGGGGCTGACCATGCTTTTCGCGGCGTTCGGTCTGATGAGCCTGATGGTGCTTATCATCTGGGCGGTTGACCCTCAGTATCGCCTCAATGCGATGATCGCCACCACCGTTGTGTTGCTGGTTCTGGCGCTGATCGGCGGACTCTGGACGTTACACAAAGCCCGCCAGTCAACGCTGTTACGCCATACGCGTCATGAACTGGCTAACGACCGGCAAATTCTGGAGGATGATAAGCCGTGAGCAGTAAAGTCGAACGTCAAAAGCGTAAGGCGTTGCTGCTCAGCCAAATCCAGCAGCAAAGGCTGGACCTTTCAGCCGGTCGTCGCGACTGGCTGGAAGCGACGGACAGCTGGGATCGCGGCTGGAACACGCTGATCAGCCTGCGTTCCTGGGCGCTGGTCGGCAGCAGCGTTATGGCTATCTGGACAATTCGCCACCCGAATCTGCTGGTGCGCTGGGCAAAACGCGGTTTTGGCATCTGGAGCGCCTGGCGGCTGGTCAAAAGCACGATCCGAAAACAGCAGCTGCGCGGCTGATCCCTGCCCCCTTCCTCCTCGCCATCCGGCATAACGCCCGATGGCGCTACGCTTATCGGGCCTACGTATTGCTGTTAATCCAATAAGGTGTTTACACCGCCATTCGGCAATCTGTGCCCTGTCACTCAAAATTTTTGAAAATTATTGACAGTTTTCCTTGCTAACAATTGTTACATGTCACGTTTATGATTCTCTCCATCAACCGCAACGACGCGACATTCCGCGTGATTGCACAAAAAATGAAATCAGCAGCCTGAGTGGTTCCCTGGAGAGTAAAATGAAAAAATTAGAAGATGTTGGTGTACTGGTAGCGCGCATTCTGATGCCCATTCTGTTTATCACCGCAGGTTGGGGAAAAATCACCGGTTATGCGGGTACCCAACAATACATGGAAGCGATGGGTGTTCCGGGGTTCCTGTTACCGCTGACTATCCTGCTTGAGTTTGGCGGCGGTCTGGCGATTCTGTTCGGTTTCCTGACCCGTACAACGGCGCTGTTTACCGCAGGCTTTACCCTGCTGACCGCGTTCATCTTCCACAGCAACTTTGCGGAAGGCGTGAACTCACTGATGTTCATGAAAAACCTGACCATCGCAGGCGGTTTCCTGCTGCTGGCCATCACAGGGCCGGGCGCATTCAGCATCGACCGCGTCCTGAATAAAAAGTGGTAAGCACGCTATACTGAATCAAAAAACGAGGGGATATTCTCCTCGTTTTTGCTATCTGGAGGAGAGAGAAAATGGGACAACTGATTGACGGCGTATGGCATGACACCTGGTATGACACCAAGTCTACGGGGGGGAAATTTCAACGTTCTGTATCGGCTTTCCGTAACTGGCTCACCGCTGATGGCGCGCCGGGCCCGACTGGCGAAGGGGGCTTTGCCGCCGAAAAAGATCGCTATCACCTGTATGTTTCACTTGCCTGCCCGTGGGCGCATCGCACGCTGATCCTGCGTAAGCTCAAGGGGCTGGAACCGTTTATCTCCGTTTCTGTTGTGAATCCGCTGATGCTGGAGAATGGCTGGACGTTTGATGATAATTTCCCGGCGGCAACCGGTGATACGCTGTATCAACACGAGTTTCTGTATCAACTCTATCTGCATGCCGATCCGCACTACAGCGGTCGCGTCACCGTACCGGTATTGTGGGATAAAAAGAATCACACCATCGTCAGTAATGAATCGGCGGAAATCATTCGCATGTTCAATACCGCATTCGATGCGCTGGGCGCCAAAGCCGGAGATTACTACCCGACAGCCCTGCGCGGAAAAATTGACGAGCTCAATAGCTGGATTTATGACAACGTCAACAACGGCGTGTACAAAGCCGGGTTTGCCACCAGCCAGCAGGCCTATGATGAAGCCGTAGAGAAAGTGTTCGAGTCACTGGCGCGTCTGGAGCAAATTCTGGGGCAGCACCGTTACCTGACCGGCGACCAGTTAACCGAGGCGGACATTCGCCTGTGGACCACGCTGGTGCGTTTTGACCAGGTTTACGTTACGCACTTCAAGTGCGACAAATACCGCATCAGCGATTACCTGAACCTTTATGGTTTCCTGCGCGATATCTGGCAGATGCCCGGCATTGCGGAAACCGTCAACTTCGACCATATCCGTAACCACTACTTCCGTAGCCACAAAACCATCAACCCGACGGGGATTATCTCCATCGGCCCGTTGCAGGATCTCAATGAGCCTCACGGACGCGACGTCCGCTTTGCAAAAGCGGGATAATCCCCTTACGCCGCCACCAGGAAACAGTCTGGTGGCGGCGCTAACTCGCCTTACCCGCCCGATGCATTAAACATTAATCATTCGAATATTTACCACCATTCCATTCACGGCTATTCTTATTTAAAAACAAGTGATTGACCGTATGTTGAGGCGAAAATGGACTGGTATTTAAAAGTATTGAAGAACTATATCGGCTTTGGCGGCCGCGCGCGTCGTAAAGAGTACTGGATGTTTATTCTGGTCAACGTCATTTTTACGTTCGTGCTGGGCGTGCTGGACAAGATGTTCGGCTGGCAACGCGCCGGGGGCGAAGGCGTGCTGACAACCATTTATGGCATTCTGATTTTCTTACCGTGGTGGGCAGTACAGTTCCGTCGGTTGCATGATACCGATCGTTCCGCATGGTGGCTGTTACTGCTCCTCATCCCTGTTATTGGCTGGCTGGTCATCATCCTCTTTAACTGCCAGAACGGTACGCCAGGCGAAAACCGCTTCGGGCAGGACCCTAAAATTCTGCCCTGAAGTGAAGCCGGTAGATGCCTGATGGCGCTGCGCTTATCAGGCCTACGCGAGCGCCTGCACCGCCATCCGGCTAAACCGGGCTTGCGCTCTTATCTACTGGCAAACAGTTTCGGGATTTCCCGCAGGCACCAGGCTTTCGCCTCGCCCATGCTGTCGCGTCGCCAGGCCATAATAATATCAATTTCGCTGGTCGATTCCGGGCTGACGACCCGCAGTCTTCCTTGTGCAATATCCTGTTCGACCAGCGGATACGGCATGGTCGCGACGCCCAGCCCGGCCAGCAAGGCCTGACGTTTGTCTTCAATGGTACTCACCGTCAGACGCGGCTGTTTGTCCAGCAGCTGCACGGTCAATACCGGTCGCTCGCGGGCGGTATCCGCCACCGCCACACCACGATATTTCACGCGGGTCACTTCAGACAGCGGCTCCGGCTCCAGATGAATCGGATGGTCCGGCGCCGCCACGTAGACGTTCATCAGCGTATACAGCTTGCGGGAGTTAATTTCTGACGACGAGCGGAAATGCATATCCGGTGCAATCACAATATCGGCCCGCCCCTGCTCCAGACGTTCCCAGGCGCCCGCCAGCACTTCCGTGATCACCGAAAGCTGGGTGTTGGCTTTCGCGGCCAGTCGGTCAATCAGCGGGAAGAAGGCTGAGGTCGGCACCAGCGCTTCTGTCACCAGCGTCAGGTGCGTTTCCCAACCGCGCGCCAGCGCTTCGGCATCGGTGGTCAGCTTGTCTGCCGCTTCCAGCAATACGCGCCCGCGTTCCAGCAGCATACGCCCCACGTTGGTGAATTTTGTCCGATGGCCGGAACGGTCAAACAGCACCACATCCAGCTCCTCTTCCAGTTTTTGCATGGTGTAGCTGAGCGCGGATGGTACGCGACCTAACTCATCTGCCGCCGCCGCGAAGCTCCCGCGTCGATCTATTGCGTCCATGACGCGTAACGCTTCCAGTGTTAACGCCCTTTCTTTGGCCATATCGTTCTCATTCAGGAAATTTGAACATACCGGGCAGAATATCTGGCTAACAATGCAGCGTCCAGCCCCTTAACATAAAAGGAAGTAAAGAGAGGTCAAGAATTATGATTACTACCCGAACAGCCAAACAGTGCGGACAGGCAGACTACGGATGGTTGCAGGCCCGTTATACCTTCTCCTTTGGACACTACTTCGACCCTAAACTGCTGGGCTATGCCTCCCTGCGCGTACTCAACCAGGAAGTGCTGGCGCCGGGCGCCTCCTTCCAGCCGCGCACCTACCCGAAGGTGGATATTTTAAACCTGATTCTGGAAGGCGAAGCGGAATATCGCGACAGCGAAGGCAATCATGTCCAGGCGAAAGCGGGCGAAGCCCTGCTGCTCGCCACGCAGCCGGGCATTAGCTATAGCGAGCATAACCTCAGCAAAGATAAGTCGCTTACCAGGATGCAGCTGTGGCTGGACGCCTGTCCTGAGCGGGAAAACCCGTTGGTACAGAAAACCACGCTAACTGCGAGCAAACAGCAACTCCTCGCCTCCCCGGATGGAGAACAGGACAGCCTGCAATTACGCCAGCAGGTCTGGGTGCACCATATTGAGCTGAAAAAAGGCGAGTCGCTGAGCTTTCAACTGCATGGCCCACGCGCCTATTTGCAGTCGATTCACGGTACGTTTCATGCGGTAACGCATAACGAGGAGCGCGAAGCGCTTACCTGCGGCGACGGCGCATTTATTCGTGATGAAGCTAACATAACGTTAGTTGCCGACACGCCATTGCGCGCTTTACTGATAGATTTGCCTGTGTAGTCAGAAAAAATAAGGGAGTTATGACTGTGAGCAAAAAATCGGCTAAAAAGCATCAATCCGTAACCCAACCCGCAGCACAGGATGCGGCAAACGCGCCCGGGAAATTTGGCTACGAGGAGATGCTAACCGAACTGGAAGCTATCGTCGCGGATGCAGAGATCCGGTTAGCGGAAGAAGATGAAGCCGCCTGAAAAGGCGGCTTCTGATTATCGATAAACGTAATGCCGGATGGCGGCGTAAACGCCTTATCAGGCAAACTGAAAAGGCGGCTTCTGATTACCGATAAACGCAATGCCGGATGGCGGCGTAAACGCCTTATCCGGCCTACAAACGCAAGTTACCGTAGGCCTGATAAGCGCAGCGCCATCAGGCAAACTGAAAAGGCGGCTTCTGATTATCGACAAACGTAATGCCGGATGGCGGCGTAAACGCCTTATCCGGCCTACGAACGCAAGTTACCGTAGGCCTGATAAGCGCAGCGCCATCAGGCAAACCCGCGCCACAGGGTTAATGCGCCTTACTGGCCATAATTTCGATAACCTGACGGTCGGTTTGCTGCATTGCATGACAGGCCAACGCGCATAAATTCGAAATAGATTGCTCGACGTTATGCGCCACAATCCCTTCGTTGCCGGTTACCACCGTATCATCCAGCGCCATTAACACCGCTTTCCAGGCCGCAGACGCGCTGGTCGATACCTTCATCGCACAGCTATTCGATGCGCCGTCGCATATCATCCCGCTCACGTCGCCGATCATACTGCTGATCGCCATCGCAATCGTGTTATAGCGGCCATCCATCAGCCACGCCATTCCTGCCGCCGCCCCCATTGCCGCCGTGGTCGCCGCACAGAGCGCTGACAGGCGTGGAAGCTGATGGTGAATGTAGATCGCGCTCAGGTGCGAGAGCATCAGGGCGCGCGCCAGACGTTCGTCATCCGCCCCCACATGCTCCGCCACCACCATTACGGGAACCGTCGCGGTGATCCCCTGATTGCCGGAGCCGGAGTTACTCATGGCTGGCAGCGTCGCGCCGCCCATCCGCGCATCCGAAGCTGCGCTGGTGCGAATCAGGATCGCCGTTGACAGATCGTCCGCCAGCAGACCGCGTGCGCACTGCTTTTGCAACGTCGCCCCGATATGCAGCCCCCAGGTGCCGCGCAATCCTTCCTGCGACAGCGCGCCGTTCAGTCTGGCGGCCTCCAGAATAAAGCGGATTGTCGCAAACGGCACCGCATTCACAAACGCCAGAATCTCTTCCAGCGAGGTCTTTGATAAGACCGACAGCGGCGATTCTTGCGCCTCCCCCTGCACGCTTTCGGTCTGCGTAAAGATCACCCCAGTGTGAGTTTCAATGCGCACGATATTGGTGTGCCCGCCGACGATCGTTACGCAGGCCCACGCATCGCCGCTGTACACTTTAGCGCGTGAGAAGAGGATGTCGTCGCATGGCTCCTGCAACATCACCGACACCTTCCCGGCAGCCAGCATCGCTTTCGCATCCGCAATCGCCCCCGAAGAGGCGTTTTTCAACACTTCCAGCCCCGCGCTGGCATCGCCGCCAAGCGCCCCCAGCGCTGCCGCAATGGGAAGCCCAACCATCCCGGTGCCCGGCACGGTGACGCCCAGGCCATTCTTCATCAGGTTCGGCGAGACCCACGCGTCAACGCGTTCAACTTCGCCGTCAAGTTCAGCCGCGGCAACCGCCGCCGCCAGCGCCAGAGAGACAGGTTCCGTACATCCCAGTGCCGGTTTTACCTCTTCCTGTACTGCGAGGATAAAACGCTGCCATAACGGATTTTCTGTAGACTCAAACATAACAACAACCTTACTTTCAGGAAGATCAAGCAAATGCCAGGAACGGAGAAACGCACAGCAGCAAACCCGTGACGATAATCAGATACAGAGACGCGCCCTTGTATTTGTGCAGTGCAGGAACTTTGTAGACCAGCCAGGCCGGGATCAAACATCCCACCATGCCGAAGATCGGGCTACAGATAGAGGTAAAACTCAGCACCGGCGCATTCAGCACAATGGCGCTCCAGGCCAGTAAGATGGCGAAAACCATAATGCCGCGCTGCACGAAGCGTTCGTTAATCTTCTCGACAGGCATTCTGCGGCGCAGCAGGTTCATCACAATTCCCTGAGTCGCTTCGCGAAAGCCTAAGTAAACGCCGAAGAACGCGGTCATAACGGCAAAGATATTCAGGATCACGCTGACCACTTTCACCCAGCCCGCACCCGCGCCGCTAATAAACTGCGCGGCGATCGCCAGTGCAGAGATGTTCTGCTCGTAGGCTTTGACCGCTTCGTCATGCCCCATCGCCAGGGTGAAAGAGACCGCGTAGAAAAAGACGGTAACAAACAGAATGCCGAACGCGATGTTCATGGCGCGCAGCGCTTTATGCCGTGCGACCTCAATGGATTTTTCGCGTGAACGATAAGAGATCACCATCGGACTCAAGGTCTGGATAAACAGGATGGAGGTCAGCGTAAACGGCAAGGTGATGATGGCGTTTTTAATCAACAGCGCCATCGGCGGCAGCGCGCCAATGTTGTACAAATGCCACATCCCGATCATTGAGACGCCGAGCGCCGCGACCACCAGCAGTTTAGTCAGCACCATGCCGGTCGAAATCTTGAACAGAAGCTGCTCACCGCGTGACGAGATCGCCACCAGAATGCAAATCAGCACCAGTCCATAAAACGGGCTGTCGGAGAGCAAACCTTCCGTGACGCCAAAGGTGTGCAGATAAGAGGCGCTGTCGTTAGTGATGGCGGTGGAGTAGACAAACATCCAGATCACCAGCATCACAAAGTAGAGTGCGCCTAACAGGATGCCCCAGTTTTTCCCCAGATAGCCGCTGATGACGCTCGGGTAGTCTTTACATTCCGGGGACTCCGCCAGCGTGTTGATGAACAGGCGCTGGAACAGATACATCGCGGGATAGCCGATAATAGAGGAGAGTAAAAAGACCCACAGCCCCATTAAACCGACCTGCACCGGGAGAAAAACAATCCCCGCGCCGATCGCCATACCAATACTCATGATGACCCAGCCCGTGTCGGTGCTGTCGAATTTAATGGCTTCGCGCCATTCGCTTTCGGTCATCCCTGCCCGGCGCGCCGGAGCTGATGCGTCGAGTATTACGCTGTTATTCGTTGCCGTTTCCATTACGTTCTCGCTTAATATGTAGGTAGAGTTTTTTATTATTTTTCCGTGCCGCATCAAGGCGATACGCGGTACGTCGTGCGCAGGCGAGTTATTGGAGTAGTGAGGGAATCATACGCGCAGGATCAGAGAAAAACTTCACAAACAAACCCCTGTAATTTCTAAAAGTTAAGAAATATTTTCTCTTTTACGGCAAAATAAAGAATTGAATTTCTATTTTTGAAGCAGATCACAACAAAAAAGGTGCACTAAAGTGCACCTTTTTATCATGCCATGTTGATTAATTCATTGCCGGATGGCGGCGCTTGCGCCTTCTCCGGCCTGCAAACGTACGTAAACCGTAGGCCTGATAAGCGCAGCGCCATCAGGCACGGCTATTCACCTCAGGTACAAACGACCTTAATCGCCAGCCCACCGCGCGAAGTCTCGCGGTACTTATCGTTCATATCCTTGCCGGTTTCATACATCGTCTCGATCACTTTATCGAGCGACACCCGTGGCTCAGACGTCCGCCGCAGCGCCATTCGCGCCGCATTCACCGCTTTTACCGCATTAATCGCGTTACGTTCAATGCAAGGAATTTGCACCTGCCCGGCCACCGGATCGCAGGTCAATCCCAGGTTGTGCTCCATCGCGATTTCCGCCGCAATGCAAACCTGCGATGGACTACCGCCCAGCAGTTCCGTCAGCCCTGCCGCCGCCATCGAGCAGGCGACGCCAACTTCACCCTGACAGCCCACTTCCGCACCGGAGATAGACGCATTCATCTTATACAGCGCGCCAATCGCGCCCGCAGCCAGCAGATAGCGGGCAATCGAGTTGGCATTCACCGGACGGCGGAACTTATCGTAATAGGCCAGTACAGCAGGAATAATGCCGCATGCGCCGTTAGTTGGCGCCGTTACGACCCGCCCTCCTGCCGCGTTCTCTTCACTGACGGCCAGCGCAAACATGTTGATCCAGTCGATAACGTTCATCGGGTCGCTGGAGAGGCTGTCGCTGGAGACCAGCAAACGCCTTAACGCAACCGCGCGACGCGGCACATTCAGCGGCCCCGGCAGTACGCCCTCGGTGTTCATGCCGCGTTCAATCCCGGCGTACATCACATCCCAGATGCGCGCGAATCCGGCGTCAATCTCCTCTTTGCTGCGCAGCGCCAGCTCGTTTTGCATCATCAGGCCAGAGACCGAAAGCCCGTTTCGCTCACACAGTTTCAGCAGTTCGCTGGCCGAGTGAAAATCATAAGGCACAGGCGTTTCGACATCATGCGCCTGCCCGAAACGCTCCTCTTCGACGATAAACCCGCCGCCGATGGAGTAATAAGTTTTGCTCAACAGCGTCTCTTGCCCGTTCCATGCCGTAATACGCATCCCGTTTTCATGGCGCGGTAGCGTTTCGGCGTGAAAGAGAATGCTGTCTGCTACCGGGAAATCAACAACGTGCGCTCCCTCGGCCACCGGCAGGCGTCCGCTGCGCGTTACGTCTTCAATAAAGGTGGGAATCGCGTCGATATTCACGTTTTGCGGGCTGTTACCTGCCAGCCCCATCATGATGGCGGTATCCGTCGCATGACCTTTCCCGGTCAGCGATAACGATCCATACAGATCAACCGTAATACGCGTCGTGCGAAGTAAATCACCCTTGCTGGTCAGTTGATCGATAAAACATTTTCCTGCATTCATCGGCCCTACGGTATGGGAGCTGGAAGGTCCAATGCCAATCTTAAAAATATCGAATGCGCTAATCATATCCAGAACCTCGGATTGCCGTTCAGTGGAGACCAGACATCAAATAGTTTCACACTCGTTTTTGGGATCGGGGCGATCCTGACGATCGCCCCGCAGGGGGTTACAGCGTATCGCCACGCACCGCGATAGCTTCAATCTCCAGCTTCACATCCTTCGGCAAACGGGCGACCTGCACACAGCTGCGCGTAGGGTAAGTCGCCTGATGCTCATCAAAGAACTGCTGATACACCTCGTTGATGGTGGTGAAATCGTTCAGATCGGTAATGAACACAGTGGTCTTCACGATATCGCCCACTTTCAGGCCCGCAGCTTCCACAATCGCTTTGACGTTTTCCAGGCTCTGACGCGCCTGATCGACGACATTTTCCGCGACCTCGCCCGTTTGCGGGCATACCGGGATCTGACCTGAGGTCAGCACCATACTGCCCAAATCCACACCCTGTACGTAGGGGCCGATGGCCCCCGGTGCATGTTGGGTGGCAATAATCTTTCTCATAGCGCCTCCGGCGTTATATCGCCTGGGTAAAGGTACGTGAAATCACATCCTGCTGTTGCTCGCGGGTGAGCGCATTAAAGCGCACGGCGTAGCCGGACACGCGGATCGTCAGGTTCGGATAGCTTTCCGGGTGCTCGATGGCGTCCAGCAGCATTTCACGGTTCATCACGTTAACGTTCAGGTGCTGGCCGCCTTCCACATGCGCTTCATGATGGAAGTATCCGTCCAGCAGGCCGACCAGATTGGTTTTCCGCACGCCGTCATCTTTGCCCAACGCCGCAGGCACAATGGAGAAGGTGTAGGAAATCCCGTCTTTGGCATAGGTGAACGGCAGTTTCGCGACGGAAGTCAGCGAAGCGACAGCGCCTTTACGGTCACGGCCGTGCATCGGGTTCGCACCCGGCGCGAACGGCGTACCGCCACGACGTCCATCCGGCGTGTTCCCGGTTTTCTGGCCGTACACCACGTTCGAGGTGATGGTCAGAATGGACTGCGTCGGCACCGCGTTGCGGTAGGTTGGCAACACTTTAATTTTCTTCATAAAGCGTTCAACCAGATCGCAGGCAATGCTGTCCACGCGCTCGTCGTTGTTGCCGTACTGCGGATATTCGCCTTCGATGACAAAATCGACTGCCAGCCCGTTATGGTCACGCACCGGTTTCACCTTCGCGTACTTGATGGCGGACAGCGAATCCGTCGCCACGGACAGCCCCGCGATGCCGCATGCCATCGTGCGATAAACGTCACGATCGTGCAGCGCCATCAGCGACGCTTCGTAGCTGTACTTGTCGTGCATGTAGTGGATGATATTCAGCGCGCTGATGTACTGCACCGCCAGCCAGTCCATGAAGTGGTCAAGGCTCTCCATCACCGTGTCGTAATCCAGTACTTCATCCATTAATGGCGCCGTTTTCGGCCCGACCTGGATTTTCAGCTTCTCATCCACACCGCCGTTGATTGCATACAGCAGCGTTTTAGCGAGGTTGGCGCGGGCGCCGAAGAACTGCATCTGCTTACCGATGACCATTGGGCTGACGCAGCAGGCAATGGCGTAATCATCGCTGTCAAAGTCAGCGCGCATCAGATCGTCATTTTCATACTGCAAAGATGAAGTGACGATCGACACCTGTGCCGCATACTTTTTAAAAGCGACCGGCAGCGCTTCTGACCACAGCACGGTCAGGTTCGGCTCTGGCGCAGGCCCCATCGTGTGCAGGGTATGCAGATAGCGGAAGGAGTTTTTGGTCACCAGCGTGCGGCCATCCAGCCCCATACCGCCGATCACTTCGGTTGCCCAAATCGGGTCGCCGGAGAACAGCGTGTCAAATTCCGGCGTGCGCAGGAAGCGCACCATGCGGATCTTCATGATGAAGTGGTCGATCAGTTCCTGCGCCTGTTCTTCCGTTAAGATCCCGGCTTTGAAGTCTCGCTCAATGTAGATGTCGAGGAACGACGCGGTACGGCCCAGCGACATTGCGCCGCCGTTCTGCGATTTCACCGCTGCCAGATAGGCGAAGTAAAGCCACTGGACGGCTTCCTGCGCGTTACGCGCCGGACGGGAGATATCGCAACCGTATTTGGCGGCCATTTCCTGCATTTGCAGCAGCGCACGGCGGTGTTCGGCCAGTTCTTCACGCAGGCGAATCGTCGCTTCAAGGTTCTGCCCCCACTCCAGATTTGACTGGAGATCGGCAAACTGCAATTCACGCTCGCGCACCAGATAACGGATACCGTACAGCGCAACGCGGCGATAGTCGCCGATAATGCGCCCACGGCCGTAGCCATCCGGTAAGCCGGTCAGCACCCCGGATTTACGGCAGCGCAGCATATCCGGCGAATACGCGTCGAATACACCCTGGTTATGGGTTTTACGCAGCTCGGTAAACTGATATTCAAAATCAGCATCCATTTCACGACCATACGCCTGGAATGAGCTTTTGATCATGTTGATGCCGCCAAACGGATGCAGCGCGCGCTTGAGTGGCTTATCGGTTTGCAAACCGACGATTTTTTCCAGCTCCTGCTCAATATAACCCGCGTCATGGGCAGTAATGGTGGTCGCAATATTGGTATCGAAATCGACTGGCGCATGCGTCGAGTTTTCAATACGAATACCCGCCATAACTTTTTCCCACAATGCGGTAGTCGCAGGCGTGGCTTCCGCGAGGAAGGATTCATCTCCCTCATAGGGTGTATAGTTGTGCTGAATAAAATCACGGACATTAATTTCTTCTTTCCAGTCCGTACCTTTAAAGCCAAGCCAGGCTTCGGCATACAGCATATCGCTGGTATCGATATTTACCTTCATGAAAAATAGTCTCTCTACAGAACAACAATAAATTATGCAAATTCCACAGGTGCGTTAACTTTGCCTAAATGAATAGCGTCGAGGGCAATCATCTTTTCTTCATTCGTTGGAATGACGGCACAAATAACGTTGGTGTCTTTGCTGGAGATAATTCTTTCACCGTGAGAATTAGGCAGGCTATTCATCTCGTGATCTAATTTCACGCCCAGAACAGCCAAATGTTCAATGACCAGACGGCGAATTAACACGGAGTTTTCGCCAATCCCCCCGGTAAAAATAATACCGTCCAGACGGTGTAACGATGCGGCATGCCCGGCAATGTGGCGGGCAATACGGTGCACAAAGGTTTTAATCGCCAGTTGCGCACGTTCATGCCCTTCATGCCAGGCTTTTTCCAATACACGTAAGTCAGATGACAGACCGGAAATCCCCAGCAAACCAGACTCTTTATTCACCACGCGTTCCATATCGCCCAGCGTCTGGTTGGTTTCGCTGGCAATCCACGCCATCGCGCCGAAGTCCACATCGCCGCTGCGGGTGCCCATCATCAGCCCTTCCAGCGGGGTCATCCCCATAGAGGTATCGACGCTTTGACCGTTACGAACGGCACAGATAGAAGCGCCATTGCCCAGATGCGCGACAACCAGACCCGAGTCCTCTTCCTGTAGCGCAAGAAGGTCATGCGCACGTTGCGAGACATAGCGGTGCGAGGTGCCATGAAAGCCATAGCGCCGGACGCCCAACTCCTCAAAATATTTCCACGGCAAGCCGTACAAATACGCTTCAGGCGCCATCGTTTGATGGAAGCTGGTATCAAATACCGCCACCTGCTGTACGCCCGGGAAAAGATGCTGCGCCGATTCAATTCCGCTTAAATTGGCGTAATTATGTAACGGCGCTAAAGGAGAAACCCGGCGGATATTCTCGATAACTTCATCCGTAATAATGGCTGATGCCGTAAAGATATTTCCGCCGTGGGCAATACGGTGGCCAATTAAGGCCACGCTGTCGATTAAATTACGTTTTTCCAGTTCAAACGCAATCGCCTTTAATGCGCCTTCGTAGCTGTGGTGAGCCAGCTTAGCTGGCTCTCCTCCATTTACGGATAAAAACGCATCTTCAGAATTAATACCGTCCGCAATTCCTGCCATTAACACATCGCAATGGGTTGCATCCAGTACTGAAAACTTAATGGAAGACGATCCACAGTTAATCACCAGAACTACCGGAAATTCATTCATTTCACTACTCCGCTCATCCTGAGCTAAAGGATTAGAACAGTTTGTACACGATATTCAGGATGGTCAGCAGACCAATCACGGTCACAAACACGTTATCCAGACGACCACGGTATTTCGCCAGTGACGGCGCTTTACGGATGGCGTACATCGGCAACAGGCAGAGCAGCGAGGCAATGATCGGCGCACCCATTGCTTCAATCAGGTCCAGGATGTTCGGGTTGGCGTATGCCACAACCCAAGTGGAACCCATGATGAAGATCATGCTGATGGTGTTGAGTTTGCCCAGTGAAACTTTGGTTTTATCGCCTTTGTAACCAAACTTCAGCACCAGACCGTTCAGGCCTTCCAGCGTGCCCAGATAGTGACCGAAGAATGATTTGAAGATAGCGACCAGTGCGATGATGGAAGCCCCGTACTCCAGAACCGTAGCAAACGTTGATTTAGTGCCAGACAGCGACGCAAAGTGGTTCGCCAGATATGAGAGCACCGGAATGTTCTGCGCTTTCGCATCCGCCATGTTGGCCGGAGAGAGCGTGAACAGGCAGCTGAAGGCGAAGAACATCACCACGGCCACCATCAGCATGCTGGCGCGGGAGATGATCTGTGAACATTTACGCTCGGTAAATTCACGACCAAAGTCTTTCTCATACTCTTCACGTTTGGAAACCACGAAAGAAGAGACGATAGGCGAGAAGTTAAAGGAGAACACCATGATGGAGATACCCAGCCACACGGTAACCAGAATGCCGTCATGCCCGGTTAACGCGATATTACTGAGATCCACCTGATCGATAACCGCAGAGTTCCAGTAAGGGATCAGCGACAGAGAGATCAGCACCAGGCTGGCAATGAACGGCCATACCAGGTAGCTCATCACTTTAACCATCAGGTCTTTACCAAACCAGATAACGAAAGCCATCAGCAGCAGCAGGAACAGCGCCACAAAGCCACGGTTAAGCGCCGGCATCTGCAACTGGTTTTCCCAGAAGGTCATAAAGGTGTTGGTAATGGTTACGCCATAAATCCACAGCAACGGACAGATAGCGAAGAAGTACAGGAACGTGATGACCACGCCGCCTGTTTTACCAAAGTGCTCTTCTACCGTTTCTGTGATGTTGCCGGAAGGGTTAGAACCGGAAAGACACAGGCGCGCCAGCGCACGGTGGCAGTAAAACGCGATGGGGTAGGCCAACACCAGCATCAAAAGAATCGGGATCAGCCCGCCAAACCCTGCGCGAATAGGGAAGAACAACACCCCGGCGCCGATGGCAGTACCAAATAACCCCAGTGTCCATGTGGTGTCCGATTTACGCCAGGACGACTGTTTTGTCTGGCTGGATACAATGCTATCAGTAGTACTCATATCCTATCCTCAACGAAAAGATTAATAGCCGGGTTTAAGCGTCAACTAAGCCCGTAATTTGCGATACACGAGAAAGATCGATATTGCCGCCAGAAATAATGCTGACCGTTTTTCTGTTCTGGATATAGCTATCTAATTTCCCGCTTAATAATGCGGCACATGCCAGTGCGCCAGCGCCTTCAGTGACGACTTTATTGCGCTGAATTAATGCAATCATGCTGTTACGAATTTCATCTTCGCTGACCAGGACAATGTCATCCACTAATTCACGAACAATCTCATACGTTAAATTACCCGGGCGAGAAACATCACAACCATCCGCCAGGGTGCCGGTCGTTCGGTGAGTGGTTATTTCTCCTGCATGATAAGATGCCGCCATGCCGTGTACGTTTTCGGACTGTACGCCAATAACTTTAATTGTCGGGTTAATGGATTTAATAGCAATCGCGACACCGGCAATCAGACCGCCGCCGCCAATTGGTACAATGACGTTATCGACATCATACAGATCTTCCATAATTTCCAGGCCAATCGTTCCCTGCCCGGCAATCACTTTCGGATCGTCATAAGGTGGAATAAAAATGCGGCCTTCAGTCTCAACAATTTCGCTCACTTTGGCGATGGTATCGTTGAAGTTGTCACCGTGCAGCACCACTTCAGCGGAGTAGTCGCAGGTGGCCGCCACTTTGGACTTCGGCGCGCCTTTCGGCATCACGACTTTGCCGTCGATACCGAGCATCGCGCAGGAGAGAGACACCCCTTGCGCATGGTTACCGGCAGAGCAAGCCACCACGCCTTTACGTTTTTCTTCTTCCGTTAATGAACTGAGTTTGTTAAACGCACCGCGGATTTTAAAAGAGCCCGTGCGTTGCATATTTTCGAACTTAAGGAATATTTCGCCTTTGCAGCGCTCGCTGAAATAGTTAGAGCGCGGCATACCTGTTTTATAAATTTTCCCCGCAAGTCTTTTTTTCGCTTCGAGGATATCTTCAATCGCAACCGGGAGATCGTATGTAATATGCATTATAACCTCTTAACCTGGGTATTAAGGTAAAATAAATAGTCAGTACCAACGTCCGATATTCAGACAGATGGCATCAGTTTTTGATTAAATTAAATTTAATCCGTTACTTAATTTCTATTAATTGCTTTCGTCTGCAACCATTATAAGATGAATATTCTTTGGCTAATTCCACCAAAACCGATGCTGCTTTTTTAATCCGATAGTTTTTAGACCAGATCGCGGCATAACGCGCGACCGGTAAATCTTCCTCTACTGGAATCGTAATAAACTGGTTTGAACCGAATGGAGATGTCATATCGCAGGGAATGACGGTCAGAAAATCAGCATTGAGAACAAGATTATAAATAGTGACAACGGAATCTGTTTTAACGATGTTTTCACTGCTGATGCCATTTCTTTGTAACGTGGTGAGGAGTTCGCTGTAGTAGCCCATATTCGTTTGTGGCAACACCCACTGTTCGTTCTGCAACGATTCCAGTGTGGTGATGCCGGTGCATGTTCGGGACTTACTGGCCACCAGGACAAACTCTGACTCAAAAAGCGGTTCCACGTGTAGATCCTGTAGTTTCATCTCATCACTGAGCGTGCCGATAGCGAAATCCAGGCGTCCGTCGCGAATCGCGGGCAGGAACGAGGAGAGCTGCGCTTCATACATCGACACCTGCGCTTTTGGGAACACCTCTTTAAATTTATGAATCATGTCAGACATAAAGGTAAAGCCAATCAACGAAGGAAAACCAAACGAAACGTCGACCACCGTGTTGCAGGTCATGCTGTTCATCTCGTTCACCATGTTTTTCATTTCACGGGTGATGGATTCAGACCAGGTAAGCAGCACCTGACCTGCGCTGGTTAACGTGACACCGGTATTTTTGCGAACGATTAACTCAACGCCAAAATAGGCCTCAACATCATTGATAATTTTACTTACAGCAGGCTGAGTTAACCCTAACTCTTTTGCGGCAGAACCGATAGAACCACTTCTAATGACTTCCTGAAAGACCACCAAGTGCTGTGTTTTAGGGAGAAGAATAGTATTCATATCGACCTGCACTAATTACTTTGTTGACGGCATGAAGTGTACCAAATAAAGGTTACATGGTTATGTGCGACTACTCACAAATTAACTGACCTTACATTTTGTAAGCTTATTTTTTAAAAAATAAACCATTTATTATCAACAAGTTGAAAGAACACGACTGCACTTTATCATGATTTTTGTCAAAAAATCATGAGGGGATAACAATATTTTATGGCGATAACATATGCGTTTCATTCGCTATTTTACAAATTCGGGAAAGACGATAATTCAATCAATTATCGCATAATTAACACGCAGATTTACGTTTAAATTTAACGGACAATTAATCAAAAATAAGTACAATTACGCCCTTATTGGGATTAAAGATTGTGGCATATCACATTTTTTCTTCTTATTTGTTTGTAAAAAAACATTACACACACGAATATTTAATTCATTTAATACACGCCATTATCATTACCAACAATATATTAACACTGTGATTGTCAATTTTTGTAGCGCGTAATTTTGTGATAGCGATCAACTGCCAATCTTTTATCCGGTTAAAAAATCACCACACAGCGTTTTGTGTTAGTGGTCACAGAACAAGAAATATCTTTTGGCGGGGAGATTATGTTACGCAGCGCGATCGGGCACCTTCTGCGGGGAATCCGCCGGATGGCGACGCTCACGCGTCTTATCCGGCCTACCAAAGCGCTCTGCCACAGGCCTGATAAGCGCAGCGCCATCAGGCAGTACCGGGAAACCCAAACGCTATGAAAGTAAAAACCCGCCGAAGCGGGTTTTTACATGAAGAGGTGAAACTGACCGATAAGCCGGGTTCTGTCGTGGACAGTCATTCATCTAGGCCAGCAATCGCTCACTGGCTCAAGCAGCCTACCCGGGTTCAGTACGGGCCGTACCTTATGAACCCCTATTTGGCCTTGCTCCGGGTGGAGTTTACCGTGCCGCGAACTGTTACCAGCCGCGCGGTGCGCTCTTACCGCACCCTTTCACCCTTACCTGATCCCGCTTGCGCGGGCCATCGGCGGTTTGCTCTCTGTTGCACTGGTCGTGGGCTTGCGCCCCCCAGGCGTTACCTGGCACCCTGCCCTATGGAGCCCGGACTTTCCTCCCCTCCGCCCGTCTCCCCCGAAAGGGACGACGACGAAGCGGCGACTGTCTGGTCAGCTTCGGCGCGCAGTATAGAGGGTTTGCACGCCATTGTCACCCTGCACTACGCATTCCTATCGCCAGCGTTGCGGCGATGTTTCGCGAGGCGCGGTAGATATTATCAAACGCGCCGCGAAAGGCTTCATCCAGCGTGCCAATGCGGGTAAGCACGCTGAACACGGCATCAATGCCATGCTGATGCACCACTCCCACATCATGCGTCAGACTCCCCGCGATCCCAATCACTGGCTTATGATACTTTTTCGCCACACTGGCGACGCCTATCGGTACTTTGCCGTGAATACTCTGGCTGTCGATACGCCCTTCGCCGGTGACGACTAACGCGCAGTCGTGGATGTGTTCTTCCAGATTGAGCGCCGTGGTGACTATCTCAATGCCGCTGCGCAACTCTGCGCCGAGGAAAGCCATTAAGGCCGCCCCCATCCCGCCAGCCGCGCCCGCGCCGGGGACATTTTCCACATCCACGCGCAGCGACTTTTTAATCATGTCGGCATAATGAGCAAGATTGCCATCCAGTTCATGAATGAGCTTTTCGGTCGCGCCTTTCTGCGGCCCAAAGATTCGCGACGCGCCATTTTCGCCCGTCAGTGGATTGGTCACATCGCAGGCCACCCGGATAGCACACGTTTTTAAACGCGGATCGAGACCAGAGACATCAATCGAATTCAGGCTGTTCAGGCTGCCGCCGCCGTTCCCAATTTCAGTACCGTTCGCATCCGTTAATCGGGCGCCCAGCGCCTGCACCATGCCCGCGCCGCCGTCATTGGTCGCGCTGCCGCCAATGCCGATGATAATGCTTCTGGCGCCGTGCTCCAGCGCATGCAGGATCAGCTCTCCGGTGCCGCGCGACGTAGTAATCAACGGATTACGCTTTTCTGGCGGAACTAACGCCAGCCCGCTGGCCGCCGCCATTTCAATAAACGCGGTGCTGCCGTCCCCGGACATGCCCCAGTTGGCCATGACGGTCTCCCCCAGCGGCCCCGTCACAAAAGCGGTATACTGCGTTCCATGCGTGGCGGCAATCATGGCTTCGACCGTTCCCTCTCCGCCGTCAGCGACCGGGATAGAAACATACTGCGCATCGGGAAAAATTTCCCGGAATCCTTTTTCTATCGCCTGCGCAACTTCAGCGGCAGAAAGGCTTTCTTTATAAGAGTCTGGGGCGATTACGATTTTCATAGTTGTAGCCTGTTACTGCACAACGCCGGATGGCATTTCACTTATCCGGCCAGGGTCATAGGCCCGGACCGCCGCGCGCGACCGGGCATGACGTCATTAGCGAGCGATTTCCACTTTCGCCAGTTTTTCGTAGTAGCAGGCCAGGGCGCTATGGTCGGCCGTGCCCAGACCATCGGCACGTAGCGCCTGCATCATTTCCATCACGGCGGCGGTCAGCGGCAGTTGCGCGCCTACGCCATGAGAGGTGTCCAGCGCATTCGCCAGATCTTTAATATGCAGATCGATGCGAAAGCCCGGTTTGAAGTTCCGTTCCATCACCATCGGCGCTTTCGCATCCAGCACGGTGCTACCCGCCAGACCGCCGCGAATCGCCTGATACACCAGATCCGGGTTCACCCCCGCTTTGGTCGCCAGCGTCAGCGCTTCAGACATGGCTGCGATGTTCAGCGCGACAATCACCTGGTTAGCCAGTTTGGTCACGTTGCCCGCGCCGATATCACCGGTATGCACCACGGAACCGGCCATTGCTTTTAGCAGATCGTAATATTTATCGAAAATCGCTTTATCGCCGCCAACCATCACCGACAGCGTGCCGTCGATCGCTTTCGGCTCGCCGCCGCTTACCGGCGCATCCAGCATATCGATACCTTTTGCTTTCAGCGCGTCGCTGATTTCACGGCTTGCCAGCGGAGCGATAGAGCTCATATCGATCAAAACGGTGCCTGGCTTCGCGCCTTCAATAATGCCGCCTTCGCCCAGCGCCACTTCTTTCACATGCGGCGAGTTCGGCAGCATGGTGATAATCACATCGCACTGTTCGGCAACGGCTTTTGCCGTGGTTGCGGTTTCTGCGCCTGCGGCAATAACTTCGGCAATCGCGTCAGGGTTACGGTCAGAAACCACCAGCGAGTAACCGGCTTTGAGGAGGTTTTTGCTCATTGGTTTACCCATGATGCCCAGGCCAATGAAACCTACTTTCATCGTCATAATCTTCTCTCTTTTGTTTCAGTGGTGGTTATTTCTTAAAGGCGTCAGCCAGCTTTTGCGTGGCGGAGCGGAACACGCCCAAATCGCTCCCTACGGCAACGAACGTCGCGCCCCATTCCAGATAACGGCGCGCGTCGGCTTCGACCGGCGCCAGAATGCCGCACGGTTTACCGTGGGCTTTGGCGCGGGCAAAGATATGCTGAATGGTTTTCTGTACTTCCGGGTGAGAGGCGTTACCAAGATGACCTAACGCCGCAGCCAGATCGCTTGGGCCGACAAAAATACCGTCAACGCCTTCAGTGGCCGCGATAGCATCAACGTTATCCACCCCCTGCTGGCTTTCGATCTGCACCAGAATGGTGATGTTCTTATTTGACTGGGCAAAGTAATCCGGCACGGTGCCAAACATATTGGCGCGATGGGAAACGGAGACCCCACGGATGCCTTCCGGCGGATAACGCGTCGAGGCCACGGCGCGAACGGCTTCTTCTTCCGTCTCGACAAACGGGATCAGGAAGTTATAGAAACCGATATCCAGCAGACGTTTAATGATGACCGGCTCGTTCGTCGGCACCCGTACTACCGGCGCGCTGGCGCTGCCTTTCAACGCCATCAGTTGTGGAATAAAAGTTGAGATATCGTTCGGCGCATGTTCGCCATCCAGCACCAGCCAGTCAAAACCTGCCAGCCCTAACACTTCCGTACTGATGGGGTTTGCCAGCGCGGACCAACAGCCGATTTGAATGCGTTGCGCTGCCAGCGCAGCTTTAAATTTGTTCGGGAAGATATCGTTACTCATCATTTATACCCTGGATGAATCATTATTTATTTCCGCAATTCCGGGAGATATTTCGATTTGCTCATCTAAGGAATTACGCTGATATTTTATCGATAGCGGATAATGAAAGTCGTGAATCAGTATAATCATACTTACGCCGCTAAACATTGTTGTATTGCTCAATTTTAATATTCACAATGAATAATATTTTGAGCATTTGCACAACGTCATGGGCGGTGATGCACAGATTTGTACATTACTCGCCCAGCGCCCGTACCATCGGGAATAATGGCCGATCGCGATCACATTTTTAAACAAAAACTCCTGGCATTCTTTATTTAGCAGCAACGTATTTTTAATTCCGACAATAAAAAGCAGTTGTTCTCTTTAACACATTTATTATCACCACCTGGCTGGAGAATACTGGACAATGGCCGATATCGAAATTAGACAAGAATCGCCAACCGCGTTTTATATTAAAGTGCATGACACCGATAACGTGGCAATTATTGTTAATGACAATGGTCTGCAAGCCGGAACGCGTTTCCCGGACGGTCTGGCGTTGGTTGAACATATTCCTCAGGGGCATAAAGTGGCGCTGGAGGCGATTCCTGCCCACGGCGAAATCGTGCGTTATGGCGAGGTGATCGGCTATGCCGTTCGCGACATCGCACGCGGCAGCTGGATAGATGAGTCGCTGGTTGAGCTACCGAAAGCGCCGCCGTTACACACCCTGCCGCTGGCGACGAAAGTGCCGGAACCGCTGCCGCCGCTGGAAGGCTACACGTTTGAAGGCTACCGCAACGCGGATGGCAGCGTCGGCACCAAAAATCTGCTCGGCATCACCACCAGCGTACACTGCGTGGCGGGCGTCGTGGATTATGTCGTGAAGATCATTGAGCGTGACCTGCTGCCCGGATACCCGAATGTAGACGGCGTTGTCGGTCTGAACCACTTGTACGGCTGCGGCGTGGCGATCAACGCGCCAGCGGCCGTGGTGCCTATCCGCACCATTCATAACATCTCGTTGAACCCGAACTTCGGCGGCGAAGTTATGGTCATCGGCCTTGGCTGTGAAAAACTTCAGCCGGAACGTCTGCTGGAAGGCACGGAAGATGTGAAAGGGATTCCGGTGGACAGCGCCAGTATTGTGCGTTTGCAGGATGAGCAGCACGTCGGCTTTAAGTCAATGGTCGAGGATATTTTGCAGGTGGCCGAACGCCACCTGGCGAAGCTCAACCAGCGCCAGCGTGAAACCTGCCCGGCTTCCGAACTGGTGGTCGGAATGCAGTGCGGCGGCAGCGATGCGTTTTCCGGTGTGACGGCCAACCCGGCGGTGGGTTACGCCTCGGATCTGTTAGTGCGTTGCGGCGCGACGGTGATGTTCTCGGAAGTCACCGAAGTCCGTGATGCGATCCACCTTCTCACGCCACGCGCGATTAACGAAGAGGTCGGCAAACGCCTGCTGGAAGAGATGGCCTGGTACGATAATTATCTTGATATGGGGAAAACCGACCGCAGCGCCAACCCGTCGCCGGGCAACAAAAAAGGTGGTCTCGCGAACGTGGTGGAAAAAGCGTTGGGCTCTATCGCAAAATCCGGGCAGAGCGCAATTGTGGAAGTGCTGTCCCCCGGTCAGCGACCGACAAAACGCGGTTTAATTTACGCCGCCACGCCCGCCAGTGATTTTGTCTGCGGCACGCAGCAGGTCGCTTCCGGGATCACCGTGCAGGTGTTCACAACCGGTCGCGGAACGCCATATGGCCTGATGGCGGTTCCGGTAATCAAAATGGCGACCCGCACAGAGCTGGCGAATCGCTGGTTTGATTTGATGGACATCAACGCGGGCACCATTGCCACAGGGGAAGAGAGCATTGAGGACGTGGGCTGGAAGCTGTTCCACTTTATTCTGGACGTCGCGAGCGGTCGTAAGAAAACCTTCTCAGACCAATGGGGGCTGCATAACCAGCTGGCCGTGTTTAACCCCGCGCCAGTGACCTGATGACGAAAAAAGGCCGGATGGGGATCGCATCGCCATCCGGCCTTTTACAGATAACTGAATTACGCGTTCACCAGAATCACTTCAATACCACTCTTGCGTAAACCTTCCAGACTGTCGACAGGAATACCTTCATCCACAATGATGGTATGAATACGCTGCGTATCAATGATCTTATGCAGACTGGAGCGGTTAAACTTCGTGGAGTCCGTGACGACAATGATGCGCTCGGCCACTTCACACATCCGGCGGTTAAGTCTGGCTTCATCTTCATTGTGCGTGCTGACGCCACGCTCTAAATCAATGGCATCGACCCCCAGAAACAACATATCGAAATGGTAATTCTGTAGCGACTGCTCTGCCTGGTCACCATAAAATGACTGCGACTGGCGGCGCAGATGCCCACCAGTCATCAGCAGTTCCACTCCCTCAGCTTCCAGCAATGCATTGGCGACATTCATGCCATTGGTCATGGCGATGATATCCGTATGCTGGCGCATCATGCGCGCGATTTCATATGTCGTGGTGCCTGAGTCAAGGATCACCCGGTGTCCGGGTTTAATCAGCGAAACCGCCGCCTGGGCGATACTGCGCTTTACAGCGGTATTGAGTGAACTTTTATCTTCCACCGAAGGCTCAATACCCGGAGTATTGCTGTCGCAAATTAACGCGCCGCCATACGCACGCACGGCAATCCCCTGTTTTTCGAGAAAAGCCAGATCGTTACGGATGGTCACGGTGGAGACGCCGAATAAGACGGAAAGATCGTTAACCTGTACGCTTCCCTGCTGTCGCAACCGCTGGATAATTTGCTCCCGCCTTTCACTGGTAGCGGTAATGCGCTTATCCGCAGAAGAATCAGTACTGCTCATAAAAAATCCTTTAATCAAATCTTTCGTTTCATTTCGATTTTTCTATTAACGCCTTTCTTTTACTGGAATGCAAGCCCCCATACCTGCAAGCCATAAGACGACGCATCGCTGAAACCTTTCATTATGTTTCTTTTGTGAAACAGATCCGAAAACCGATATCTTTCGTTTTATTTTTATAGCGTCTTGCACCAGTATCAGATGAAACAAAATGAAAGACACTTGTCTTAAGCATTCAACCTGGAGAGGAAAGTGAAACATCTAACAGAAATGGTGGAGCAGCATAAACGAGGGAACACAAATGGGATTTATGCCGTTTGTTCTGCGCATCCACTGGTGCTGGAAGCCGCTATACGTTATGCCCATGCAAACCATACCCCACTGCTGATTGAAGCCACATCTAACCAGGTTGACCAGTTCGGGGGTTATACCGGCATGACGCCCGCCGATTTTCGCGGCTTTGTTTACCAGCTGGCCGACTCACTTAATTTTCCACAATCACAGTTGATTCTGGGCGGCGATCACCTCGGCCCCAACCGTTGGCAAAATCTGCCTGCCGCCCAGGCGATGGCAAATGCGGATGATTTAATAAAGAGCTACGTGGCAGCCGGGTTTAAAAAGATCCATCTCGATTGCAGCATGTCCTGCGCCAACGATCCGATACCGTTAACCGATGAGATCGTTGCTGAGCGCGCCGCGCGACTGGCGAAGATCGCAGAAGAAACCTGCCGTGAGCATTTTGGCGAATCCGATCTGGTTTACGTGATCGGTACTGAAGTTCCGGTTCCCGGCGGCGCGCATGAGACATTGACTGAACTGGAAGTAACAACACCTGACGCGGCGCGAGCCACGCTGGAAGCGCATCGTCATGCATTTGAGAAACAGGGACTAAGCGCCATTTGGCCTCGCATCATCGGGCTGGTTGTACAACCGGGCGTTGAGTTCGACCATACGCATATCATTGATTACCAAACGCAAAAAGCCATCGCGTTGAGTGCAATGGTAGAAGCGTATGACACGCTGGTGTTTGAAGCGCACTCCACGGATTACCAGACGCCACAGTCGCTGCGCCAGTTGGTGAAAGATCACTTTGCGATTCTGAAAGTCGGCCCGGCCCTCACCTTTGCCCTGCGCGAAGCGTTATTCTCGCTGGCCGCAATTGAAGAAGAGCTGTTACCCGCCAAAACCAGCTCTGGTCTGCGCCATGTGCTGGAAAGCGTGATGCTCGATCGCCCGGAATACTGGCAGAGTCACTACCACGGCGACGGCAACGCACGCCGCCTGGCGCGTGGTTATAGTTATTCCGATCGCGTTCGCTATTACTGGCCGGATCAGCAGATTGATGAGGCGTTTGCACGGCTGGTTCGCAACCTGGCGGATGACCCTATTCCACTGCCGCTCATCAGCCAGTATTTGCCGCTACAGTACGCCAGAGTGCGCGAAGGGGATCTCAACGCAACGCCGCGAGAGCTCATTATCAGCCACATTCAGGACGTACTACAGCAGTACCACGCCGCCTGCCAGGGCGTTACATCCCAAAACGCATAACAACGAAGAGGAAACGCTATGCCAAACATTGTATTGAGTCGAATTGACGAACGTTTAATCCACGGCCAGGTCGGCGTGCAGTGGGTTGGGTTTGCGGGGGCAAATCTGGTACTGGTCGCCAATGACGAAGTGGCTGAAGACCCGGTACAGCAAAACCTGATGGAGATGGTGCTGGCGGAGGGGATCGCCGTACGTTTCTGGCCGCTGCAAAAAGTGATCGACAATATCCATCGCGCTGCCGATCGACAGAAAATTCTGCTGGTCTGCAAGTCGCCAGCGGATTTCCTCAAGCTGGTGGAGGGCGGCGTTCCCGTAACACGTATCAATGTAGGCAATATGCACTATGCCAATGGCAAACAACAAATTGCCAAAACGGTTTCTGTCGATGCTAACGATATTACGGCATTTAATGGCCTGAAAACCGCCGGTGTCGAATGCTTCGTACAGGGAGTTCCGACAGAACCCGCTTTGGATCTCTTTAAACTACTCTGAGGGATTCACAATGGAAATCAGTCTGTTGCAGGCTTTTGCGTTGGGTATTCTCGCCTTTATCGCAGGCCTGGATATGTTCAACGGGTTAACGCATATGCACCGTCCGGTGGTGCTTGGGCCGCTGGTCGGCCTGATTCTGGGCGATCTGCATACCGGTATTTTGACGGGTGGTACGCTGGAACTGGTGTGGATGGGCTTGGCGCCTTTAGCTGGCGCACAGCCGCCAAACGTGATTATCGGCACGATCGTGGGAACGACGTTTGCGATTACGACCGGCGTGAAACCCGATGTCGCCGTGGGTGTCGCCGTACCGTTTGCCGTCGCCGTACAAATGGGGATTACCTTCCTGTTCTCAGTGATGTCTGGCGTAATGTCCCGCTGCGACCGTATGGCGGCTAACGCTGACGCCCGCGGCATTGAACGAGTCAACTATCTGGCGCTGCTGGCGTTAGGCATCTTCTACTTCCTCTGCGCCTTCCTGCCGATTTACTTTGGGGCGGAACATGCGAAAACCGCCATTGATGTGCTACCGGAACGTCTGATTGACGGGCTTGGCGTCGCAGGCGGCATTATGCCTGCTATCGGTTTCGCCGTACTGCTGAAAATCATGATGAAAAATGTCTATATCCCCTATTTCATCATCGGTTTCGTTGCCGCAGCCTGGCTCAAACTTCCGGTGCTGGCCATCGCCGCTGCGGCTCTCGCAATGGCATTGATTGACCTGCTGCGTAAATCTCCTGAACCGACTCAACCTGCGGCACAGAAAGAGGAATTCGAAGATGGCATCTAATCAAACCACGCTACCAAACGTCTCCGACACTGACGAGACGCTGCTGTCCGGCGTAAACGAAAACGTCTATGAAGACCAGAGTATCGGCGCTGAACTGACGAAAAAGGATATCAACCGCGTGGCCTGGCGTTCCATGTTGTTGCAGGCTTCCTTTAACTACGAGCGTATGCAGGCATCTGGCTGGCTGTACGGTTTACTGCCCGCCCTGAAAAAGATCCATACCAACAAACGCGATCTGGCGCGTGCAATGAAGGGCCATATGGGTTTCTTCAACACCCATCCATTTCTGGTGACGTTTGTGATCGGCATTATCCTCGCTATGGAGCGCTCCAAGCAGGATGTGAACAGCATTCAGAGTACCAAAATTGCCGTTGGCGCCCCGCTCGGCGGAATTGGCGATGCGATGTTCTGGCTGACATTGCTGCCCATTTGCGGCGGTATTGGGGCCAGTCTCGCACTGCAAGGTTCTATCCTCGGCGCCGTCGTCTTTATTGTTCTGTTCAATGTGGTTCACCTCGGCCTGCGTTTTGGCCTGGCGCACTATGCTTATCGGATGGGGGTCGCGGCCATTCCGCTTATCAAAGCGAACACCCGGAAAGTGGGTCATGCGGCGTCTATCGTTGGGATGACGGTGATTGGCGCGCTGGTGGCAACCTATGTTCGTCTGAACACCACGCTTGAAATCAAGGCCGGTGATGCGGTTGTTAAATTACAGGCCGATGTTATCGATAAGCTCATGCCCGCGTTTTTACCGCTGGTCTATACCCTGACCATGTTCTGGCTGGTACGCCGCGGCTGGAGCCCGTTACGCCTTATTGGTATCACCGTCGTTCTGGGTGTAGTCGGTAAATTCTGTCACTTCCTGTAAAGACAAAGAGGTTTGAGATGTTAGGCATTATTTTGACGGGGCACGGCGGATTTGCCAGCGGGATGGAAAAAGCGATGAAGCAGATCCTTGGCGAGCAGTCGCAATTTATCGCCATCGACTTCCCGGAAGCATCAACGACCGCGCTGCTCACCTCACAGCTTGAGCAGGCCGTTGATGAACTGGACGACCGGGAGGATATCGTGTTTCTGACTGACCTGTTGGGCGGTACGCCTTTTCGGGTGGCATCAACACTGGCGTTACAGAAACCGGGACGGGAAGTGATCACCGGCACGAATTTACAGCTCCTTCTGGAGATGGTGCTGGAACGCGAAGGATTAACCAGCGAAGCCTTTCGCCAGCAGGCGCTGGAGTGCGGGCATCGCGGCCTGACCAGTCTGGTGGATGAGCTGGGGCGCTGTCGCGAAGAAAACGCCATAGAGGAAGGGATATGAGCCAGTTGCTGCGCGCCCGACGCGTGTTGACCGAGCAGGGCTGGCTTGATGATCACCAACTCCGTATCGAGAAAGGCGTTATTGCGGCAATAGAGCCCGTTCCCCCAGGAATCACAGTGCGTGATGCAGAGCTACTGTGCCCGGCATATATTGATACGCATGTTCACGGTGGCGCAGGTCTGGATGTCATGGACGACGCGCCGGAGACGCTCGATAAACTGGCGTTGCATAAAGCGCGCGAAGGCGTGGGAGGTTGGCTTCCCACGACGGTCACTGCACCGTTGGATGCTATCCGCAATGCGCTGGAACGTATTGCCCGACGCTGTCAGTCCGGCGGCCCCGGCGCGCAGGTGCTGGGTAGTTATCTGGAAGGCCCCTGGTTCACGCCGCAGAACAAAGGGGCTCATCCGCCTGAACTGTTTCGTGAATTGGATCTTGCCGAGCTGGACGACCTGATAGCCGTCTCACAGAACACCTTGCGCATCGTCGCGCTGGCGCCGGAAAAACCTGGCGCACTGCAAGCGATTCAACATCTCAAACAACGCGGCGTACGCGTCATGTTAGGCCATAGCGCGGCAACGTACGAACAGACCTGCGCCGCATTTGATGCCGGTGCAGACGGGCTGGTGCATTGTTTTAACGGTATGAGCGGATTACACCATCGGGAACCTGGAATGGTGGGCGCCGGGTTAACCGATACGCGTGCGTGGCTGGAGCTTATCGCCGACGGGCATCATGTCCATCCTGCGGCACTGCGTCTGTGCTGTGGCTACGCGAAAACGCGGGTTGTATTAATCACCGATGCGATGCGCGCAGCAGGTATGCCTGACGGGCAATATGATATTTGCGGCTACGACGTCGAAATGCGTGGCGGCATTGTACGCACCGCGTCCGGTGGGCTGGCGGGCAGTACGCTCTCGATTGATACCGCCGTGCGAAATATGGTCAAACACGCTGGCGCGACGCCAGAAGAAGCTATCCATATGGCCTCACTGCATCCTGCACGCCTGCTTGGCATCGATCGCCAGTTGGGATCGATCGAGCCAGGCAAATGCGCCAGCCTCATCGCGCTGGACAATGGCCTGCATCTCCAGCGTGTCTGGATTCAGGGGCAGCCCTTCGCCTTGTAGACCTTTCATTCTCTGTCATATTGGCCTTAGACGTAACGTCATGAGGCCTTTCTTTTTCTTTCGCTAAGGAAATCCTTAGATAACGTAAGTTAAAGCCAACACGTTATATATCAATGAGATAACCACATCCTTCGTTTCATCGATCACATTTTTCGTTTTATTTCACTTTGCATTATTGAACTTTCGATTTCTTTTCTATAGATTTTATTTAACTGAACAGCAGAACAAGTGAAACGAAACGAAAGTCAAAGGCACAATACCAACGGCTGAGTGGAGTTCACAAGACTAAGGACTATGTTATGCCAGAAACTCGCACCTCCGTTACCGGCACCTGGACGGAAGAAGAGATCCGTCAACAACCGGCCAGTTGGATCCGCTCACTCAATAACATCAGCAGTATTCGATCGGCCATTGATCGTTTCCTGACGCCATTGCTGTGCAAAAACGATCTGCGGATCATACTGACCGGCGCAGGCACTTCCGCGTTTATCGGCGATATCATCGCCCCCTGGCTTTCACGCCACACCGGGAAAAACATCACGGCCGTACCCACCACTGACCTCGTCACAAATCCAATGGATTACCTGACGCCCGCACATCCGTTACTGCTGGTCTCCTTCGCCCGCTCCGGCAACAGCCCGGAAAGCGTTGCCGCCGTTGAGCTGGCAAATCAGTTTGTGCCTGAGTGCTATCACCTTTCGATCACCTGCAATGAAGCCGGAAATCTGTATCAAAATGCCGTCGACAGCGATAACGCCTTCGCATTGTTGATGCCTGCTGAAACGCACGATCGCGGCTTTGCGATGACCAGCAGCATCACCACCATGATGGCGAGCTGTCTGGCGGTGTTCGCACCCGATATGATCAACAACCAGACCTTCCGCGATGTTGCGGATCGCTGCCAGACGATCCTCACCTCGCTCGGTGATTTCAGCAAAGGCGTTTTTGGCAATGAGCCCTGGAAACGGATCGTTTACCTCGGTAGCGGCGGGTTACAGGGCGCTGCGCGTGAATCTGCGCTCAAAGTTCTGGAGCTGACAGCCGGTAAGCTGGCTGCATTTTACGACTCGCCGACGGGTTTCCGTCACGGCCCGAAATCGCTGGTTGATAACGAAACGCTGGTCGTGGTGTTTATCTCCAGCCATCCCTACACCCGTCAGTACGATCTCGATCTGTTAGCGGAACTGCGCCGCGATCAACAGGCACTGCGCGTCGTCGCAATCGCCGCTGAAAGCGATCCTGTCATCGACGCAGGCCCACATATCCTGCTGCCGCCATCGCGCGCTTTTATTGATACAGAACTGGCTTTCTGCTTCCTGATCTACGCGCAGGTGTTCGCACTCATGCAATCCATCAGCGTCGGAAACACCCCGGACACCCCATCCGCCAGCGGCACGGTTAACCGTGTGGTGCAAGGTGTTGTTATCCATCCCTGGAATGCCTAAGAGGATCGCATCATGAGCATTATTTCCACCAAGTACCTCCTGCAAGATGCCCAGACGAAAGGTTACGCTGTCCCTGCATTCAACATCCATAACGCCGAAACGATCCAGGCGATTCTCGAAGTTTGCAGTGAAATGCAATCCCCCGTGATCCTCGCCGGTACGCCTGGCACCTTTAAGCACATTGCGCTGGAAGAGATCTACGCGCTATGCAGCGCTTACTCCAACAGCTATGACATACCGCTGGCGCTGCATCTCGATCACCATGAGTCGTTGGAAGATATCCGCCGCAAGGTCAATGCAGGCGTACGCAGCGCCATGATCGACGGTAGCCACTTCCCGTTTGAAGAAAACGTGAAGCTGGTGAAATCGGTGGTGGATTTCTGTCACGCGCGCGATTGCAGCGTGGAAGCTGAACTGGGACGTCTGGGCGGCGTGGAAGACGACATGAGCGTCGATGCGGAAAGCGCCTTCCTGACCGATCCGCAGGAAGCGAAACGCTTTGTCGAACTCACCGGTGTCGACAGCCTCGCTGTGGCAATCGGTACTGCACACGGCCTTTACACCAAACGTCCTAAAATCGATTTCCAGCGTCTGGCTGAGATTCGCGAAGTGGTTGATATCCCACTGGTGCTGCACGGCGCAAGCGATGTACCTGATGAATACGTCCGCCGCACCATTGAACTGGGCGTATGCAAGGTTAACGTCGCCACCGAACTGAAAATTGCCTTTGCCGATGCAGTCAAGAAGTGGTTTGCGGAAAACCCGCAGGGTAACGATCCGCGTTATTACATGCGCGTGGGCATGGATGCGATGAAAGAAGTGGTCAGAAGTAAAATAACGGTTTGCGGATCCTACAAAAAGTTACTGCAACCTTCGCATTGTTAATCTTTGTTTTCGAATTGAATCAATAAACATATAAAAACAACTTACTTCGCAATTTCAAAAGGTCATGATTAATTCCTCATGACCTTCATATTATACTGATGAAAATCATGGAGTACTCTACATGACACAGGAAAAGTCCTTTAAATCGAGGTTATGGGAATTTTTTCAAAGCCTAGGTAAAACATTTATGTTCCCCGTATCGCTGCTTGCATTTATGGGGTTATTATTAGGTGTAGGCAGTTCAATTACTAGTCCGTCGACAATAAAAAGCTTTCCATTCCTGGGAGGAGAACTTACCCAATTAACTTTTGGTTTTATTGCAATGGTAGGTGGATTTGCTTTTACTTATTTACCTGTCATGTTTGCTATTGCTATTCCAATGGGAATGGCTAAACGGAATAAAGCCGTTGGCGCTTTTTCAGGTTTTGTCGGCTATATGCTGATGAATATGAGTATCAATTATTACCTGACCGCGACACACCAGATTGCGGATGCCGCGACAATGAAACAGGTCGGGCAATCCATCGTATTAGGCATTCAGACATTAGAGATGGGCGTGCTGGGCGGCATCATCGCTGGCGTTATCACCTATTTCCTGCACGAGCGTTTCCAGGATACCGTCTTGCATGACGCTTTCGCTTTCTTTAGCGGCATTCGTTTCGTCCCTATTATCACCTCGCTGACAATGTCTCTGGTGGGGTTAGCGATTCCATTACTCTGGACCTACGTCGCGATGGGTATTGCCGGTATCGGGCATATCATTCAGAGCACCAGCGTATTTGGCCCATTCTTATACGGTGTAGGCGTGCTGCTGCTCAAGCCTTTCGGCCTTCATCATATCCTGGCTATGGTGCGTTTCACCCCGGCTGGCGGAACGGAGTTCGTTAACAGCCATGAAGTCGCCGGGGCGCTCAATATTTTTTATGCCGAGCTGAAAGCTGGCCTTCCCTTCAGCCCACATGTAACGGCCTTCTTATCTCAGGGCTTTATGCCGACATTTATTTTTGGTTTGCCTGCCGTAGCATATGCTATCTACAGAACGGCCAAACCCGAAAACCGCCCGGTGATTAAAGGACTGTTACTTTCCGGTGTTTTAGTTTCGGTTATCACTGGTATCTCCGAGCCTATTGAATTTTTATTTCTCTTTATTGCCCCAGCGCTGTATGTCTTCCATATTGTAATGTCTGGGTTGGCTTTGATGGTCATGGCAATTCTTGGTGTCACCATTGGTAATACGGACGGCGGCATTCTGGATTTGTTAATTTTCGGTGTGATGCAAGGAACATCAACGAAATGGTATTTATTATTCCCGGTTGGTATCGTTTGGTTTGGGATCTACTTCTTTGTTTTCCGCTGGTACATTCTTAAGCATGATATTAAAACACCTGGCCGTGAGGACTCTTCAGATGATGCAGCCCAGGCTGTTGCAGCAAATACCAAAGCACGCGGCAAATCAAAATATGATCACGGTGTTATTTTGAATGCGCTGGGTGGGAAAGAAAATATCGATTCTCTAGATAACTGTATTACCCGTTTACGCCTGGTGGTGAAAGATATGTCCAAAGTGGATCAACAAACATTAAAAAACGCCGGGGCGCTCTCCGTCGTTGTACTGGATGCGCATAGCGTTCAGGTCATTATTGGGCCACAGGTGCAAAGCGTGAAAACAGGCATTGAAGCCTTAATCTAACAGGAGTCTGGAATGTTCGATTTCGACAGTATCATCGAGCGTCAAAGTGATAAATGCCGCAAGTGGGATCATCCGTTTGTCTGCTCGCGGTTTGGTGCCGTACCAAAAGACTTTATTCCGCTATGGATTGCGGACATGGATTTCACCTCACCTCCTGCGGTGATTGACGGCTTCCAGCGTATCGTCCAGCACGGAACATTTGGCTACACCTACTGTTTCGATGCGTTTTATGACGCGGTCATTACCTTCCAGCATGAGCGCCATCAGGTAAATGTTCAGCGTGACTGGATCACGCTGACCTACGGCACCGTTTCTACACTGCACTACACGGTTCAGGTATTCTGCCAACCGGGCGATAGCGTGATGATGAATACGCCGGTCTATGACCCTTTTGCGATGGCGGCGCAGCGGCAGAATGTGCATGTTCTCGCCAGCCCGCTTCGCGTGGAGGAGAACCGCTATCATCTTGATGTTGAATTGATCGAAGACCAGCTTAAAACGCATCGTCCAAAGCTATGGTTCTTCTGTTCGCCGCATAACCCTTCAGGAAGGATCTGGCGTGCGGATGAGATCCGTCTGGTCTCTGATTTATGCAAACGCTATGGCGTGATCCTGGTCGTTGACGAAGTCCATGCCGAGCACATTCTTGATGGTAAGTTCGTCAGTTGCTTGTCATCGGGGTGCGCCGCACTGGATAACGTTATTGTCCTGACCTCGCCCAACAAAGCTTTCAACTTAGGCGGGCTAAAAACCTCTTATTCCATCATCCCGAATGAGACGCTGAGGCAGCGTTTTCGCCAGCAGCTTGAGAAGAACTCCATCACCTCGCCGAATATCTTCGGTGTCTGGGGAATCATTCTTGCCTATCAGCAGGGGCTTGCATGGCTGGATGCGCTGAATGGATATCTGCGCGGCAACGCCGTATATCTGGCTGACGCCATTAAGACCCACTTTCCCGACTGGAAAATGATGACACCGGAATCGTCATATCTCGCATGGATTGACGTGAGTGCGGATGAGCGCAGCGCAACGCAACTGACACAGCACTTTGCTCAGCAGGCAGGAGTGGTGATCGAAGATGGCAGCCACTACGTGCAAAACGGTGAAAACTATTTACGGATTAACTTCGGCACCCAGCGCTATTGGCTGGAACACGCCATCGACAGGATGCTGAAGCATTACTAATCCTTGTACAAACAGTGTTATCCCCACCGGGTAACACTGTTTTTCCTCTGATGCGGCCAGCCAGGGCAGTAAATGGCGGCCGCCCGACTTTCACACTTACTCCCCCTGCTGCTCCAGCGCATACTTATACAGCGCGTTCTTTTTCACGCCGTGGATTTCGGCGGCAAGAGCGGCGGCCTTTTTCAGCGGCAGTTCCGCCTGTAACAACGCCAGCGTTCGCAGCGCGTCGGCGGGAAGCGCATCGTCCTGGGCTTTGTGCCCCTCGACAATCAGTACCATTTCCCCCTTGCGGCGGTTTTCGTCCTCTTTCACCCATGCCAGCAGTTCGCCGACCGGCGCGCCGTAAATGGTCTCCCAGGTTTTGGTCAGCTCACGCGCCAGCACCACGTAGCGAGATTCTCCCCACACGGCGACCATATCCTCCAGGCTGTCCAGCAAACGGTGTGTGGACTCATAAAAAATCAGCGTCCGTGGTTCTGCTTCAATCGCTTTCAGCGTATCACGGCGGCCTTTCGATTTCGCGGGCAGAAAACCTTCATAGCAAAAACGATCGGACGGCAACCCGGCGGCGCTCAGCGCGGCAATCGCGGCGCACGGCCCCGGCAACGGAACCACACGGATGCCGGCTTCACGACAGGTGCGCACCAGATGGTAACCCGGGTCATTGATCAATGGCGTTCCGGCATCAGAAACCAGCGCAATGTTCTGCCCCTCTTTTAGCTTCGCCACCAGCGTCTCGGCTTTTTGCTGCTCATTGTGGTCATGTAAAGCGAACAAACGGGCGTTAATCGCGAAGTGTTGTAACAATAGTCCAGTATGACGAGTGTCTTCAGCGGCAATTAAATCAACGGCTTGCAAAACTTCTAGCGCTCGTTGGGTAATATCAGCCAAATTCCCGATAGGAGTAGGTACAATATAGAGTTGGCCCTGAGAATTATCCGCCGATTCGTTTTGTTTCATTGTGTCGTCCGTATTGCCGATTTAATATTGAGCATTGCGTAAAAAATATCACTGGATACAGTATGGTACCCTCAACATTTTCTCGTTTGAAAGCCGCGCGCGCGCTGCCTGTCATTCTGGCAGCATTGATTTTCGCGGGCTGTGGCACCCAGGCGCCGGATCAAAGTGCTGCCCATATGCAGGGCACGGCACAAGCTGATTCCGGCTTTTATCTGCAACAAATGCAGCAAAGTTCAGATGATAGCAAGACCAACTGGCAATTACTCGCCATTCGTGCACTGCTGAAAGAAGGCAAAAGCCAGCATGCCATCGAATTATTCAACCAGTTGCCGCAAAACCTGAACGATGCGCAGCGTCGCGAACAGTCGCTGCTGGCGGTTGAGATCAAACTGGCGCAGAAAGATATCGCCGGCGCACAGGCGCTGCTGGAAAAACTCACTCCGGCTGATTTGGATCAGAACCAACAGGCGCGTTACTGGCAGGCGAAAATTGATGCCAGCCAGGGCCGCCCTTCTCTTTCACTGCTGCGCGCGTTAATCGCCCAGGAGCCGCTGCTGTCTGCAAAAGACAAGCAGAAGAACATGGATGCCACCTGGCAAGCGCTCTCCTCTATGACCCAGGAACAGGCTCAGGCGCTGGTCATTAACGCCGATGAAAACGTCCTGCAAGGCTGGCTGGATTTACAGCGTGTCTGGTTCGATAACCGTAACGACCCGGACATGATGAAAGCTGGGATTGCCGACTGGCAAAAACGCTACCCGCAAAATCCAGGGGCTAAACTGCTGCCCACGCAACTGGTCAATGTGCAAAGCTTTAAACCGGCTTCCACCAGCAAAATCGCCCTGCTGCTGCCGCTGAACGGCCAGGCCGCCATTTTTGGCCGCACCATTCAGCAAGGTTTTGAAGCGGCGAAAAATCTGGGGACGCAACCGGTGGATGCGCAGCCTGCCGCTGCGCCTGTCGCGGAACCGACAGCGCCAGCAGAACCTGCCCAGCCGCAAGCCGCTGACGGCGTCGCCAGCCCTTCCCAGGCGGCGGTGAACGATTTAACCGGCGACGAACAAACGCAGCCTGCCGAACAACCGGTAAGCGCCCCGGCGCAGACCGCTACGGCGAGCGCGCCGGCCAACCCTTCCGCTGAACTGAAAATCTACGACACCACCTCTCAACCGCTGGATCAGATCCTCACGCAGGTTCAGCAGGATGGCGCCAGCATTGTTGTCGGGCCGCTGCTGAAAAATAACGTTGAAGAGCTGATCAAAAGCAATACGCCGCTGAATGTCCTGGCGCTTAATCAGCCTGAGAAGGTGCAGAACCACGCCAATATTTGCTACTTTGCCCTCTCACCTGAAGATGAAGCCCGCGACGCGGCGCATCATATTCACGACCAGGGCAAACAAAATCCGCTGTTGCTGATTCCACGCAGCGGGCTGGGCGATCGCGTGGCGAACGCTTTCGCTCAGGAGTGGCAGAAGCTGGGCGGCGGCACGGTGTTGCAGCAGAAATTCGGTTCTACCGCTGAGCTGAGAATGGGCGTCAACGGCGGCTCCGGCATTGCCCTGACGGGCAGCCCTGTCGCCGCCAGCCAGCCCTCACAGCCGGGCGTCACCATTGGCGGCCTGACGATTCCAGCACCGCTGACAGACGCGCAGATCACTGGCGGCGGCGGTCGCGTTGACGCGGTCTACATTCTGGCGACGCCGGAAGAGATCGGGTTTATTAAACCCATGATCGCCATGCGTAACGGCAGCCAAAGCGGCGCAACGCTGTACGCCAGCTCGCGCAGCGCGCAGGGCACTTCCGGCCCCGACTTCCGTCTGGAAATGGAAGGCTTGCAGTACAGCGAGATCCCTATGCTGGCCGGTAGCAACATGCCGTTAATGCAGCAGGCGCTCGGCGCCGTACGCAACGACTACTCCCTTGCCCGTATGTACGCGATGGGCGTAGACGCGTGGTCGCTGGCGAACCACTTCTCGCAGATGCGCCAGGTGCCGGGTTTTGAAATTAACGGTAATACCGGGGCGTTAACCGCCACACAGGATTGCGTGATTAACAGGAAGTTATCATGGCTCAAATACCAGCAAGGGCAAATCGTCCCCGCCAGTTAACGAGTAAACAGACCGGCGACGTGTGGGAAGCTGCCGCACGCCGCTGGCTGGAGAGCAAGGGACTGCGTTTTGTTGCCGCCAACGTGCGTGAGCGCGGCGGCGAAATCGATCTGATAATGCGTGACGGAAAAACCACGGTCTTTGTTGAGGTTCGTTATCGCCGCTCGGCACAGTTTGGCGGCGCGGCCGCCAGTGTGACCTGGAGCAAACAACACAAATTATTACAGACCGCCCGCTTGTGGCTTGCTCGCCACAATGGGAGTTTTGATACTGTGGATTGCCGGTTCGATGTGTTAGCCTTCACCGGAAATGATGTTGAGTGGTTTAAGGATGCCTTTAACGACCGCTCATAATTGAAGATTTAAGGATTAGCGTGCTCGATAGAATTAAAGTCTGCTTTACAGAAAGCATTCAAACGCAAATTGCTGCGGCAGAAGCTCTCCCGGATGCAATTTCCCGTGCCGCCATGACGCTGGTTCACTCCCTGCTCAACGGCAACAAAATTCTCTGTTGTGGTAATGGTACTTCCGCCGCCAACGCACAGCATTTTGCTGCCAGCATGATCAACCGTTTTGAAACAGAACGTCCCAGTTTACCCGCTATTGCACTTAATACCGATAATGTGGTCTTAACAGCGATTGCCAACGATCGCCTGCATGATGAAATCTATGCAAAACAGGTCCGTGCGCTGGGCCATGCCGGTGATGTTTTATTGGCGATTTCTACGCGTGGCAACAGTCGCGATATCGTTAAGGCCGTTGAGGCCGCCGTCACTCGGGATATGACCATTGTGGCGTTGACAGGCTATGACGGGGGCGAGCTGGCCGGGTTATTAGGGCCGCAGGATGTTGAAATCCGTATTCCCTCGCACCACAGCGCGCGCATTCAGGAAATGCATATGCTGACGGTAAACTGCTTGTGCGATTTGATCGACAACACGCTTTTCCCTCACCAGGATGATTAAGGAGTACATATGAAGGCATTTTCGCCACTCGCAGTCCTTATTTCTGCGTTGCTGTTGCAAGGTTGCGTCGCTGCCGCGGTGGTTGGAACCGCCGCTGTGGGTACGAAAGCCGCAACCGATCCACGTAGCGTTGGCACCCAGGTGGATGACGGAACCCTGGAGCTGCGCGTAAACAGCGCGCTGTCGAAAGACGAACAAATCAAGAAAGAAGCGCGCATCAACGTAACGGCGTATCAGGGCAAGGTATTACTGGTGGGTCAGTCGCCGAATAGCGAACTCTCCTCGCGGGCAAAACAGATTGCGATGGGTGTCGATGGGGCGACGGAAGTGTATAACGAAATCCGTCAGGGCCAGCCGATTGGTCTTGGTACAGCTTCGAACGATACCTGGATCACCACCAAAGTGCGTTCGCAGCTGTTGACCAGCGATCAGGTGAAATCGTCCAACGTAAAAGTGACGACCGAAAATGGCGAAGTTTTCCTGTTGGGTCTGGTCACCGAGCGTGAATCAAAAGCCGCTGCGGACATCGCCAGCCGGGTCAGCGGTGTGAAACGCGTCACCACCGCCTTTACGTTTATCAAATAACCCGCCGTTTTAGCCGGATGGCGGCTGCGCCTTATCCGGCCTACGGGAAGTACCATTTGTAGGCCCGGTAAGCGCCAGCGCCACCGGGCATTGAGCCGGATGGCGGCTTCGCCTTATCCGGCCTACAGAGAAGCACTTACGTAGGCCGGGCAAGCGAAGCGCCCCCGGCATTGCCACTTCACACCAGCGCAATACTTCCCACTATCACCCCTGAAATCGCCACCAGTACGCCTGTAAGCCACAACGCTTTTGCCGGGAAGGCTTTACGCAGCATAATCAGCGACGGCAGACTCACCGCCGGCAAGGTCATCAGCAGCGCCAGAGCAGGCGCGGTTCCCATTCCTGCCAGCATCATCGTTTGTACAATCGGAATCTCTGCGGCGGTAGGGATCACAAACAGGCATCCCGCGACGGCCATCGCAATAACCCACATCAGCGTATTATCAACTGCGCCATCGGCATGCGGGAACAGCCAGACGCGCGCCGCGCCTAATACCAGTACCGCCAGGATATAAACCGGGATCGTACTCCAGAACAGCGCCCACAATGCTTTTCCCCAGCGAGCAAAGAATCCGCCCTGCGGTTCAGATACGGTGATCTCCTGAGGAATGTCTACCTGCGGCGACTCTTTCACCCATTTCTGCACCAGCGTCGCCACCACCAGCACCATCGCCAGCCCGGCAACCAGACGAATAGCCGCAAAATGCCAGCCGAGCACAAAGCCCATAAACACCAGCGTTGCCGGATTCAGTAACGGATTACCCATCCAGAACGCCAGCGCGCCGCCCATAGAAACCTGCTGGCGACGCATTCCCGCCGCTACCGGCGCGGCGCAGCAGGTACACATCATGCCTGGCAACGAGAACAGGGTGCCAAACAGCGTGCCGCGAAAACGCGGCTGCCCCAGCGTACGCAGCAGCCAGTCGCGCGGGATCAACACCTGAATCAGCGAACCGAGGATCACCCCCAGCACCGCCGCCTTCCAGACCGCGATAAAATAGATCATCGCGTAGTCCCAGGCCGCTCGCCACGGGTTCGCATCCGCCTGCGCCAGAATAGATTTACCGATACTGTGCGTTTCCGCAGCCGTGAAGGCTTTGCCGTAATAAGGCTGCCATTTCACATACCAGAGGCCAACGATAACGACGAGAAAGAAGAGTGCGGGTTTCCACCATTGAAATGGCGTCACCGCCTGAGATGAAGACTGACCAGCCATAGCATTCCCCAGGAAGTTATTGAGATAATTAAGCCCGTGAATACTACGCCTTTGGGAAATGTTTGGAAACGTCGTTTTTTATTGGATGGGGACAAAATGCCCGGTGGCGCTCGCGCTTATCCGGCCTGGAGAACGCCACGAAATCCCAGGCCAGATAAGGCGTTAGCCACCATCCGGCAGTGAACAGATGCTATAACGCCCTTTCCCGCAACCGGGATGAGGTCAGGATGGTAACGCCTTCTTGCTCCGGCGCCAGAGCCTCCTCCAGCATCGCACGCGCCACATCTCTGGCGTCGATGGATTTCCAGTTTCCCGGCAGCAGCCGGAACAGCGGCGCAAACAGCGTTTCATTCATCCGGTGTTTAGCTCTGTCGCCAAGCAACATGGAGGGACGCGCAATCGTCAGGCGCGGCCATTGCTGGGCGATTAACGCCTCTTCCATTTCACCTTTGACCCGGTTATAGAAAAACGGCGATCGCGCATTTGCGCCCATTGCGCTCACGACCAGCATATGTCGGGCGCCCAGCCGCCGCCCCGTCAGCGCGGTATCCACCACCAGCGTATAATCCGCATGAATAAACGCCTCTTTGCTTCCGGCCTCACGGCGAGTCGTTCCCAGACAGCAAAAAACAATGTCCACCGGATCGGTCACCTGCGCCAGCGCATCGGTCAGTTGAGGATCGTGAGGATTATAAACGCCGACCATATCCGCCAGAGGGCGGCGTGTGGGCGCGGCTATCGAATGAATCCGGGGTTCATTAAGCAACATCCGCAGGAGGTGTCCTCCCACCAGCCCCGTCGCCCCTGTAATTAACACCTGAGTCATCGCGCACTCCATAACCTCAACCATTCATCTAACTATAGGCTACGGATCGGGCTGCGTAGCCAGTGCATTTTTTTGCCAAATCCCAACGTGTTGTCAGTGAATTTGATTTCATCCAGGCGGATTTCCCATACTGGCGCTGGCAACATTCTGGCGACAGGAAAGCGGCGGAGATAGGCCTGACGCGCCGCATCGCTTTCCTCTCCCTCAAGCTTGCGGATCTCCCCTTTAAACTGTATTCCGCGAATCCGCGCCACCGTTTTCGGCTGACCGTTGACCGTTCCGGCAACGGGCGCGCGCGGGCCGGACATCTGCGCATGGCGCGTTTTCTCTTCCGTGAGTACATAAAACGCGACCTTTTGCGCATCAAACAGATAAAACGCGTTTGCGCACCAGAGTTCGCCCTCATGCTGAACGCACCAGGTGACCACATGCTGCTTTGCCAGCCAGCGGCTTATCGCGGTGAGTGTTTCCATCGTTATTCTCTCTTATACTGGGCATCTGAAAATTAACACGCTAATGGTCATGATGACACCCTGGTATCTGTATCTGATCCGCACCGCAGACAATGCCCTCTACACCGGGATTACGACCGATGTGGCGCGCCGCTATAAGCAGCATCAAAGTGGTAAAGGCGCAAAAGCGTTGCGCGGAAAAGGGGAACTCACCCTGGCGTTTTCGGCGCAGGTCGGCGAACGCTCGCTTGCCCTGCGCATGGAGTATCGCATCAAGAGACTCACAAAGCGCCAGAAGGAGCGCCTCGTGACAGAAGGTGAAGGGTTTGAGGCGTTACTGGCCAGCCTGCAAACCCCAACGCTTAAAAGCGATTGAAATGGTCGTGGTATTCCACCAGGCCCGTCACGCCGTCCAGCGCGTCTTCCGCCAGGCGGTGTACCTGGAAAGCGCTTTCGGTGCCCGGCCAGCGGCAATGAAGATCGTAATGCGCCGCCAGTTCAAAACCGAAACGGCTGTACAATGCCGGCTCGCCCAGCGTGACGACCGCCGCATAGCCAAACTCGTTGAGTGAATCCAGTCCTTCGTAGACCAGTTGGCGCGCAAGCCCTTGTCCACGGTAGTTTTCATCTACCGCCAACGGCGCCATTCCCACCCATTGCAGGTCTTCACCCTGTACATCGACCGGACTAAACGCCACATAGCCAACCACCTGACCTTCGTCGTCAGTGGCGACCAGACCCAGCGTCAGGAAGCCATCTTCGCGCAGGTCATGCACCAGCTTCGCTTCCGCATCGCTTTCGAACGTGCGGCGCAGCAAAGCGTCGATACCGGGCGCGTCAATGGGAATTTCAACTCGAATCAGCATGGTTCACCTACCGAGGTCTGTTTGGTTTCTGGCGAGGTTTTCATACCCGCCTCAACAAAATCCGCCAGTTGCAGCAGCATAATGCGTAACGCTTTCGGCATCTGCTCCAGTTCGATGGCGTCCATCAGGTTTTTCACATACAGCCCTAACTCTGTATCGCCTTCAATGACCAGACGACGCTGGAAGAAGAGCGTATCAGGGTCCTGCTTACGCGCCGCAATCATCAACAAGTCGCTGGCATCGGCGCTAAAGCTCACGTCGGCCTCAGCGTTCTGACTGACAATCAGTTTGCCGTTCTCAACAGAGGTGTACCATCTGAGGTTAATATCACGCACCGTAATACTTAACCAACGGCCTTCGAGGAACTCAAGCTCCCCATCTGCCAGCGCCTGACGAAATTGCCAGCTCAGAACCTGTTCCAGAACCTGGCGCTTCAGCGCAAAGGGCGTCAGTTTAACCGGAACACTCATCAGAGACGGGCCAAAATGTACTAAGCGTGAACGCAGTTTATCCAACACGAGCTTTACTCCCTGTTTCAATAATCCCGTTATTTTGCCATATCAGATAAACGACATAGCGGCGTAAATCAACAATTCGATACGAAATTGTTACCCAGTTATAGGTGTAACCAATACGCCTTTAACTGCCTTAAATCAAAAATTGTCGCAGCAAGGTTAACTAAAATCTCTCTTCGTTAACAATTTTGCGGCCTGGACGGCGCAACATTCAGGAATAATTATGGAGCTGCTCTGCCCTGCCGGAAATCTCCCGGCGCTTAAGGCGGCCATTGAGAACGGTGCTGATGCCGTTTATATCGGGCTAAAAGATGATACTAACGCCCGTCACTTCGCCGGTCTTAATTTTACTGAGAAAAAATTGCAGGAAGCGGTGAATTACGTCCATCAACATCGCCGTAAACTGCACATCGCGATTAACACGTTTGCACACCCGGATGGATATGTTCGCTGGCAGCGTGCCGTGGATATGGCGGCGCAACTGGGCGCGGATGCGCTGATCCTGGCCGACCTTGCTATGCTTGAGTATGCAGCAGAACGCTATCCGCATATTGAGCGCCATGTCTCTGTTCAGGCATCGGCAACGAATGAAGAAGCAATTAACTTCTACCATCGCAACTTTGACGTTGCGCGCGTCGTCCTGCCGCGCGTGCTTTCCATTCATCAGGTGAAACAGCTCGCCCGCGTCACGCCCGTGCCGCTGGAGGTCTTCGCCTTCGGCAGCCTGTGCATTATGGCGGAGGGCCGTTGCTACCTCTCCTCTTATCTGACGGGTGAATCCCCCAATACCGTCGGCGCCTGCTCCCCGGCCCGCTTCGTGCGCTGGCAACAGACCTCTCAGGGGCTGGAATCGCGCCTGAACGAGGTGCTCATCGACCGCTATCAGGACGGTGAAAACGCCGGTTATCCAACCCTGTGTAAAGGTCGCTATCTGGTTGATGGCGAGCGCTACCACGCGCTGGAAGAACCTACCAGCCTCAACACGCTGGAACTGCTGCCTGACCTGCTGGCGGCGAATATCGCCTCGGTGAAAATTGAAGGGCGTCAGCGCAGCCCGGCGTATGTCAGCCAGGTGGCGAAAGTGTGGCGTCAGGCGATCGACCGCTGTATGGCCGACCCGCAAAACTTCGTCCCGCAAAGCGCCTGGATGGAGACGCTTGGCTCCATGTCCGAAGGCACTCAGACCACGCTTGGCGCGTATCACCGTAAATGGCAGTGAGAGAAGCAATGAAATATTCCTTAGGGCCGGTGCTTTACTATTGGCCGAAAGAGACGCTGGAAGCATTTTATCAGCAGGCCGCCACCAGCAGCGCCGACGTGATTTACCTTGGCGAAGCGGTATGCAGCAAACGCCGCGCCACCAAAGTGGGCGACTGGCTTGATATGGCGAAATCCCTTGCCGGAAGCGGCAAGCAGGTCGTGCTCTCCACGCTGGCGCTGGTACAGGCCTCCTCTGAATTAGGCGAACTAAAACGCTATGTGGAAAACGGCGACTTCCTGCTGGAGGCCAGCGATCTCGGCGTCGTGAATATGTGCGCCGAGCGCAAATTGCCGTTTGTCGCCGGTCATGCGCTTAACTGCTATAACGCGGTAACGCTGCGTCTGTTGCTTAAACAGGGCATGGTGCGCTGGTGCATGCCGGTCGAGCTTTCCCGCGACTGGCTGGTGAATCTGCTGAGCCAGTGCGATGAGCTCGGCATCCGCAATCAGTTTGAAGTGGAAGTGCTGAGCTACGGTCATCTGCCGCTGGCGTACTCCGCCCGCTGTTTTACCGCGCGTTCAGAAGACCGCCCGAAAGACGAGTGTGAAACCTGCTGCATCAAGTACCCGAACGGGCGCAACGTGTTGTCGCAGGAGAATCAGCAGGTGTTCGTGCTTAACGGTATTCAGACCATGAGCGGCTATGTTTATAACCTCGGCAACGAGCTGACCTCCATGCAGGGGCTGGTCGACATTGTGCGCCTTTCCCCGCTGGGTACGGAGACATTCGCCATGCTCGACGCCTTCCGCGCCAATGAAAACGGCAGCGCGCCGTTGCCGCTGGCCGCGCGCAGCGACTGCAACGGTTACTGGAAACGCCTGGCCGGTCTGGAACTACAGGTGTAACTGAACCTTGCCGGATGGCGGCATAAATGCCTTATCAGGCCTACAATGCGTTTGTAGGCCTGATAAGCGAAGCGCCATCAGGCAGTTGATGTTTGCGCCCCGCCTTATACCGCTCACTTTGTTAACAACGGTAATCAAATTTTAATGCAGTATTAAATGATTCACCGACGACAAAGTGAGCCGTTATGACTGACAAAACCATTCCATTTTCGCTGCTGGATCTGGCACCGATCCCCGAAGGTTCCTCTGCGAAAGAGGCCTTCTCACACTCACTGGATCTCGCCCGTCTGGCAGAGCGGCGCGGCTATCACCGCTACTGGCTGGCGGAACATCACAACATGACCGGTATCGCCAGCGCGGCGACATCGGTGCTGATTGGCTATCTGGCCGCCAATACCACCACGTTGCATCTGGGTTCTGGCGGGGTGATGCTCCCCAACCACTCACCGCTGGTTATCGCCGAGCAGTTCGGTACGCTGAATACGCTCTATCCTGGACGGATTGATCTGGGCCTGGGGCGCGCGCCGGGAAGCGATCAGCGCACCATGATGGCGCTGCGCCGTCATATGAGCGGCGATATTGATAATTTCCCGCGCGACGTCGCTGAACTGGTGGACTGGTTCGACGCGCGCGATCCCAATCCGCATGTACGCCCGGTTCCGGGCTATGGCGAGAAGATACCGGTGTGGCTGCTGGGTTCCAGCCTGTACGGTGCACAGCTGGCGGCGCAGCGTGGTCTGCCGTTCGCCTTCGCCTCCCACTTCGCGCCCGATATGCTGTTCCAGGCGCTGCATCTCTATCGCACCCAGTTCAAGCCGTCCGCGCGGCTGGAAAAACCGTATGCGATGGTGTGCATCAATATCATCGCCGCTGACAGCAATCGCGATGCGGAATTTCTGTTTACCTCTATGCAGCAGGCGTTTGTGAAACTGCGTCGCGGCGAGACCGGACAGCTACCCGCGCCAATTCAAAATATGGATCAGTTCTGGTCGCCGTCCGAGCAATATGGCGTGCAGCAGGCGCTGAGTATGTCGCTGGTGGGCGATAAAGCCAAAGTGCGTCACGGGCTGGAATCTATTCTGCGCGAAACGCAGGCGGATGAGATTATGGTCAACGGGCAGATTTTCGATCATCAGGCGCGGCTGCATTCATTTGACCTGGCGATGCAGGTGAAAGAAGAGTTGGTGGGGTAGTGCGTTGTTTTGCCCGGTGGCGCTTCGCTTACCGGGCCTACGAGATTGTTCAGGCCGGATAAGGCGTAGCCGCCATCCGGCACAACAAACTTACTGGTACACAGGTAACAGGTTCACGCTCGACAGAATATGCACCAGCGCGTTGCCGATACCGAATACCAGGATCAGCGCAATCATCGGCTTGCCGCCCCAGACGCGGAATTTCGGGCTGCCGAAGCGTTGGCGTGAAGCTCGCGCCAGCAGAGCCGGAACAATGGCTGCCCAGATGGTTGCCGCCAGCCCCGCATAGCCGATAGCATACAGGAACCCGTTCGGCCACAGCAGACCGCCAATCACCGGCGGCAGGAAAGTCAGCAGCGCAGTTTTGAAGCGCCCCAGCGCCGAATCATCAAAACCAAACAGATCCGCCAGATAGTCAAACAGACCGAGCGTCACGCCGAGGAACGAACTCGCCACCGCAAAGTTAGAGAACACCACCAGCAGCAGATCCAGACTGCGGCTGTTCAGTACGCCGCTCAGCGCCTGTACCAACACATCAATATTACCGCCCTGCTGCGCAATACCGATAAACGCCGGGCGCGGAATATTACCCATCGTCCCCAACAGCCAGATGGTATACAGCACCAGCGCCATCAGCGTACCGTACACCAGGCATTTCACGATGGTACGCGGATCTTTACCGTAATATTTCATCAGGCTTGGCACGTTGCCGTGATAACCAAACGACGCCAGACAAAACGGCAATGTCATCAGCAGGTACGGCGTGTAAGACGCATTGCTTTCGGCCACGTTAAACAGCGTCGCCGGCGTGACGTGCCCCAGCAGACTGCCGAAGGTCAGAAAGAAGGTGATGACTTTCGCGCCCAGCACAATCGCCGTCATCCGGCTAACCGCTTTCGTACTCAACCAGACGACAAAGGCCACCAGCAACGCAAACGCAAAACCTGCCGCCCGCGCCGGAACGTTCAGCGACATTTCAGCAAAGGTATGATGCAGAATCGAGCCGCTCGCCGAGATATAGGCGTAGGTCAGGATATAGAGCACAAAGGCAATAGAGATCCCATTCACCACGTTCCAGCCTTTACCCAGCAGGTCTTTGGTGATGGTGTCAAAGCTGGAGCCAATCCGGTAGTTGAGGTTGGCTTCGAGGATCATCAGCCCGGAATGCAGCATACAGAACCAGGTAAACACCAACGCAGCCATCGACCAGAAGAACCACGCACCGGACATGACCACCGGCAGGGAGAACATTCCCGCGCCAATAATGGTGCCGCCGATGATCACCACGCCGCCAAGCAGCGAAGGTGACGTTTGGGTGGTGGTTAGTGTTGCCATTCAGCCCTCTCTCCAGTGAATAATATTGCGACTGCATTTTATTGTGTCGCACTGTACCAGTACGCGAGTACAAAAGAAATAAAAAAAGCCCCGATCGCAATCATCGGGGCTGTATATTTTACTTTACGGTGCGAGACCGCGATTGAGCGTGAATTACGCATCACCGCCGAAACGACGGCGACCGGTGGAGTCGTCACGACGCGGCGCACGGCCTTCACGACGCTCACCGCTGAAACGACGACCATCACCACGGCCACCTTCACGACGTTCGCCGCCAAAACCACGACCGCCTTCACGACGCTCGCCACCGAAGCTACGACCACCGCCACGACGCTCGTTACCGGAATGCGGTTGCGCATCGCCCAGCAGCTGCATGTTCATCGGCTTGTTCAGGATGCGGGTGCGCGTAAAGTGCTGCAACACCTCACCCGGCATACCTTTCGGCAGCTCAATGGTGGAGTGGGAAGCAAACAGCTTGATGTTACCAATGTAACGGCTGCTGATGTCGCCTTCGTTAGCAATCGCGCCAACGATATGACGCACTTCAACACCGTCATCACGGCCCACTTCAATGCGGTACAGCTGCATATCGCCAACGTCACGACGTTCACGACGCGGGCGATCTTCACGGTCACCACGGTCAGCACGCGGGCCACGATCGTTACGATCGCGCGGACCACGGTCATCACGGTCACGGAATTCACGTTTAGGACGCATCGGCGCATCCGGCGGTACGATCAGCGTGCGTTCGCCCTGCGCCATTTTCAGCAGTGCGGCAGCCAGCGTTTCGAGATCCAGCTCTTCGCCTTCTTCGGTCGGCTGGATTTTCGCCAGCAGCGCGCGGTACTGATCCAGATCGCTGCTTTCCAGCTGCTGCTGAACTTTCGCTGCAAATTTTTCCAGACGGCGTTTACCCAGCAGTTCTGCGTTCGGCAGTTCCACTTCCGGGATGGTCAGCTTCATGGTGCGTTCAATGTTGCGCAGCAGACGACGCTCGCGGTTCTCAACGAACAGCAGCGCGCGGCCAGCACGACCCGCACGACCGGTACGGCCGATACGGTGAACGTAAGACTCGGAGTCCATCGGGATATCGTAGTTTACAACCAGGCTGATGCGCTCAACGTCCAGGCCACGGGCCGCAACGTCAGTTGCAATCAGGATATCCAGACGACCGTCTTTCAGACGCTCCAGAGTCTGCTCACGCAGCGCCTGGTTCATGTCGCCATTCAGCGCGGCGCTGTTGTAACCGCTACGCTCCAGCGCTTCAGCCACTTCCAGGGTCGCATTTTTAGTACGAACGAAGATAATCGCCGCATCAAAATCTTCAGCTTCCAGGAAACGCACCAGCGCTTCGTTTTTACGCATGCCCCAGACAGTCCAGTAGCTCTGGCTGATGTCAGGACGCGTGGTCACGCTGGACTGAATGCGCACTTCCTGCGGCTCTTTCATAAAGCGGCGGGTAATGCGACGAATCGCTTCCGGCATGGTGGCAGAGAACAGTGCGGTCTGATGACCTTCAGGAATCTGCGCCATGATGGTTTCAACGTCTTCGATGAAGCCCATACGCAGCATTTCGTCGGCTTCGTCCAGCACCAGACCGCTCAGTTTAGAGAGATCCAGCGTGCCGCGTTTTAAGTGATCAAGCAGACGTCCCGGCGTACCGACAACGATCTGCGGCCCTTGACGCAGGGCGCGTAACTGCACGTCATAACGCTGGCCGCCGTACAGGGCAACCACGTTCACGCCGCGCATATGTTTAGAGAAATCCGTCATGGCTTCAGCAACCTGAACCGCCAGTTCGCGGGTCGGTGCCAGCACCAGAATCTGAGGTGCCTTCAGCTCAGGATCAAGATTGTTAAGCAGCGGTAAGGAGAACGCTGCGGTTTTGCCGCTACCGGTCTGGGCCATACCCAGAACATCGCGACCGCCCAGCAGATGCGGGATGCACTCTGCCTGGATTGGAGATGGTTTTTCGTAACCCAGATCGTTAAGGGCGTCAAGGATAGGAGCCTTCAGGCCCAGATCTGCAAAAGTGGTTTCGAATTCAGCCATGTAGTACGTGTGCCTCAAAATTAATGGCGGCCAGTCTACATAACTCATCATGAAATTGATCTGCAATTTTCATTGAAAAGTGTGAACCGGCTCAAAGTAGGTGTATTAACGAACAACAACGCCCTCACCCGTGAAGGTGATGGCAATCAAAAAGATTACGGGCTGATGTGTACGTCAGCTATTGCTGGTCCGATTCTGCCAGGTCATCTTGGTCCTGGCCCAGGAGCGATAATTCCAACAATGCGTATCGGTGCTCAACAAAGTTATGAACGTTGTTAGCCACCGCCAGTTTGAACAATGCCGTAGCGTTGTCCAAATCCCCCAGACTTAGGTAATACTTACCTAAATAGAAGTTGGTTTCACTGAGATGCTCAGCGAGCGAGGTGTTATCCGTTGCGTCCGCCTTCAGGCGTTCCATCAGCGTTGCTTCGCTAATGTTGCCCAGGTAGAACTCGACAATGTTCCATCCCCATTGTTCTTTATCCGATTTCTCGAAGCGTTGCTTTAACGCTTCTTTCGCCTGCTTCTCATCGAGCTTCTGCTCAGCGAGATAAAGCCACAGGCTGCGGAAAGGATCATTGGGATCGTCTTGATAAAACGCCAGCAGATCATCTTGCGCTAACTTGTCGCGACCGCCGTAATACAATGCGATACCGCGATTTAAGTACGCGTAGTTGTAAGTTGGATCAAGCTCAAGTACAGAATCAAACGCTTCATAGGCAGCATCAAAATTGCCTGCCTGCGTTAAATAAATGCCTAAGTAATTGAATACTTCAGGCATATCCGGTCGGATTGCCAGCGCTTGTGAAAAATCATTTCGCGCTAATGCCCTCAGACCCAGACTATCATACAACACTCCGCGCTCATATAAAAGCTGTGCGCGTTCGTCATCGGTTAAAGCCCGACTGGCAAGAATTTGTTCCATGCGTGCCAGAATCACTTCCTGCTGCAAAGTCGGTTGCAATGGCACCGCGAGGACTTCACTCTTACGCCAGGCAGAGTTGCTGCATCCTGCCAGCGTGAGTGCTGTCGCAACGAAACACCAGCGCAAAAAAGGCTTCATTTCCCACTCCCGAAGACAACGATTGAATGAACGTCCTGTTCCCCGGTTGCTGACAAGGCGTCCTGCCGGGTCAAAGGCCCTCCGCCAAAGCGGAGGGCAAATGGCAACCTTACTCGCCCTGTTCTGCTGCCGGAGCTTCCGGCGCAGCAGCTGGTTGAGACTGCTCAGTTGCTTCTTTAATGCTCAGACGTACGCGGCCCTGGCGATCAACTTCCAGAACTTTAACCGGTACTTCCTGACCCATTTGCAGGTAATCGGTCACTTTCTCTACGCGCTTGTCAGCGATCTGAGAGATGTGTACCAGACCTTCTTTACCGCCGCCAATGGCAACAAACGCGCCAAAGTCAACGATTCGGGTCACTTTACCATTGTAGATACGGCCCACTTCGATTTCCGCAGTGATCTCTTCGATACGACGGATAGCATGTTTCGCTTTTTCGCCGTCGGTCGCCGCGATCTTCACCGTACCGTCATCTTCGATTTCGATGGTGGTGCCGGTTTCTTCGGTCAGAGCACGAATAACAGAACCGCCCTTACCGATAACGTCTTTGATCTTGTCCGGGTTGATCTTGATGGTGTGGATACGCGGAGCGAACTGAGAAATGTCGCCACGCGGCGCGTTGATCGCCTGTTCCATCACGCCCAGGATGTGCAGACGCGCACCTTTTGCCTGGTTCAGCGCAACCTGCATGATCTCTTTGGTGATACCTTCAATTTTGATATCCATCTGCAATGCAGAGATACCGTCGCGGGAACCCGCCACTTTGAAGTCCATATCGCCCAAGTGGTCTTCGTCGCCCAGGATGTCAGACAGAACAACAAAGTTGTCGCCTTCTTTCACCAGACCCATCGCGATACCCGCAACGGCCGCTTTAATCGGCACGCCTGCGTCCATCAGCGCCAGGGAAGCGCCACACACGGAAGCCATAGAGGAAGACCCGTTGGATTCGGTGATTTCAGACACCACGCGAACGGTGTACGGGAATTTGTCCATTTCCGGCATAACTGCCAGAACGCCGCGCTTCGCCAGACGACCGTGACCAATTTCACGACGCTTCGGAGAACCGACCATGCCGGTTTCGCCAACGGAGTACGGAGGGAAGTTGTAGTGGAACAGGAAGCTGTCAGTGCGTTCGCCCATCAGTTCATCAAGAACCTGCGCGTCACGAGCGGTACCCAGCGTCGCCGTGACCAGCGCCTGCGTTTCGCCACGAGTGAACAGCGCGGAACCGTGAGTACGCGGCAGCACGCCAGTACGCACGTCCAGGCCACGGATCATGTCTTTTTCACGGCCATCAATACGCGGCTCGCCGGCCAGTACGCGGCTACGAACAACGTTTTTCTCGATAGCGTGCAGGATTTCGCCCAGTTCGTTTTCGTCCAGGGTTTCGTCTTCTGCAACCAGCGCAGCGATGGTTTCAGATTTGATCACGTCAACCTGAGCATAACGCTCCTGTTTGTCGGTGATACGGTAAGCGTCGCTCAGGCGAGCTTCGGCCAGCGCAGCAACGCGCGCGTTCAGCGCTTCGTTTATCGCTTCCGGCTGCCAGTCCCAACGCGGTTTGCCCGCTTCTTTCACCAGATCGTTGATGTTTTGAATCACAATCTGCTGCTGCTCGTGGCCGAATACCACGGCGCCCAGCATGGTGTCTTCGCTCAGCAGTTCTGCTTCGGATTCAACCATCAGAACAGCCGCTTCAGTACCGGCAACCACCAGGTCCAGCTTACTTTCTTTCAGTTCGTCCTGAGTCGGGTTCAGTACATACTGGTCATTGATATAACCAACACGCGCGGCGCCAATCGGGCCGTTGAACGGAATGCCGGACAGAGACAGCGCGGCGGAAGCACCGATCATCGCGACGATATCCGGGTTAACCTGCGGGTTAACGGAAACGACGGTTGCGATAACCTGAACTTCGTTAACGAAGCCTTCCGGGAACAGCGGACGAACCGGGCGGTCAATCAGACGCGCGATCAGGGTTTCGCCTTCGCTCGGACGGCCTTCACGACGGAAGAAGCTGCCCGGGATACGGCCAGCAGCGTAAGTACGCTCCTGATAGTTAACGGTCAGCGGGAAGAAATCCTGGCCCGGCTTCGCTTTTTTCTGACCAACAACGGTAACGAATACCGCAGTGTCATCCATGCTTACCATAACGGCGGCAGTTGCCTGACGCGCCATCATGCCAGTTTCCAGCGTAACGGTATGCTGACCGTACTGGAATTTACGAACGATCGGATTAAGCAAAATAATACCCTTTCTTAATTTTTGACGGCACACTCAGGCGCCATCGTTAATACCCGATCTTCTGCGCATCCTCGCGACTAATGACAACCCTAACCCATGCTCTTTGGGTGAAGCCTCTCATTAGCCGCGCGAACCTCTGCAACGGAAGATCATCCATAGCAACAATACATTAGTTTCCAGTGAATTGCTGCCGTCTGGTTGAAAAAAGGGGCCATGAAGGCCCCCTCTTTCTGAAACTCGCAAGAATTAGCGACGCAGACCCAGACGCTCGATCAGCGCGGTGTAACGTGCAACATCTTTACGTTTCAGGTAGTCGAGCAGTTTACGACGCTGAGAAACCATGCGCAGCAGACCACGACGGCTGTGGTGATCTTTTTTGTGCTCTGCAAAGTGGCCCTGCAGGTGGTTAATCTGTGCAGTCAGCAGAGCAACCTGAACTTCGGTAGAACCGCTGTCGTTAGTACCACGACCAAACTCAGAAACGATTTTAGCTTTAGCTTCAACGCTTAGAGACATGATGAACTCCAAAAATAATAAAGAATGAAAGGGTGCCAATCTCTAATTCAGCGACCCCATGTAAACGCCGCGCGAACTTGTTAAAAAATTTACGTGACGTTAAGCGGCGGTATTCTACTCGTAGCGTCCTGTTATCGCAAGACGGGGCAGCATTACGCCGGGTACTCAACCACTAGCCGACGAGGCGCCACGCGGCCTTCATCGTCGATTTCGCCCATGCCAATAAATTTTTCGTCATCACCTTCCGTCACGCGAACCAGCCCTTCAAGCGGCACGCCTGTCGTCCGTACCGGGTTACCGTTTTTAAAGTAAACCGATGACGTTAAAGGAAGATTGACAACTGGATAGTCCGAAGCCGGACTGTCCATCGGCATCAGCAGCGGATCTAACAGTTGCGCAGCCGGAATATCCTGCCGTTCCGCCTGTTCAACAAGCTCACGTAGCTGTTCCAGCGTGACCATACGGTCAACCGGATATTTACTGACCGCCAGACGTCGCAGGAAGATCACATGCGCGCCACACCCAAGTTTCTCACCCAAATCATCGATAATGGTGCGAATGTAGGTGCCCTTCGAGCAGTGAACCTCCAGCTCCAGTTCATCCCCTTCGTGGCGAATAAACAGCAGTTCGTAAACGGTAATCGGGCGGGCTTCACGGGGAACTTCAATCCCCTGACGCGCATATTCGTAGAGCTTCTTGCCCTGATACTTCAGCGCCGAATACATCGATGGAATCTGCTCGATATCGCCACGGAACGTCTCCAGCGCGGCAGCTAACTGCTCTGCGCTGAAGGTCACCGGACGTTCCTGCACGATTTGACCATCGGCATCGGAGGTGTCGGTACGCTGTCCCAGGCGGGCAATCACGCGGTAACGTTTGTCAGAATCCAGCAGATACTGCGAAAACTTTGTCGCTTCCCCAAGGCAGATGGGCAACATGCCCGTCGCCAGCGGGTCCAGCGCGCCGGTATGTCCGGCACGGTTGGCGTTATAGATGCGTTTTACTTTCTGCAAGACGTCATTGCTGGACATGCCCTGCGGCTTATCCAGCAGCAGGACGCCGTGAATGTCGCGACCACGACGACGAGGACGACTCATTAGTCCTCCTTGCTGTCGTCCGGGTTCACACGACGTTCTTCGTCATGTTTCACCACGTTAGTCACTAGGTTAGACATACGCATCCCTTCAACCAGCGAGTTGTCGTAGAAGAAGGTCAGTTCCGGCACGATACGCAGACGCATCGCTTTCCCCAGCAGGGTACGGATAAAGCCAGACGCTTCCTGCAACGCTTTGATGCCCGCTTTTACCGCGTCTTCATCTTTGTCGTTCAGAAAGGTGACATACACTTTGGCATAGGCCAGATCGCGGGACATCTCCACACCGGAAACGGTGGTCATCATGCCAAGACGCGGATCTTTAATTTCGCGTTGCAGGATGATAGCGATCTCTTTTTGCATTTCCTGGGCTACGCGCTGCGGGCGACCAAATTCTTTCGCCATAATAAATTCTCCAGAATAAAGACAAAAAAGGGGCCAAAAGCCCCTTTTTAAATTTCATGCCGGGTGGCGTGGGCTATAAACTGTAGGCCTGATAAGCATGGCGCCATCAGGCATTACATTGCCGGATGGCGGCGTAAACGCCTTATCCGGCCTACAACCCGGCCGACCTTACGCAATCGTACGTTGGATCTCGATGATCTCGAACACTTCGATCATATCGCCAACGCGAACGTCGTTGTAGTTCTTAACGCCGATACCACATTCCATGCCGTTACGGACTTCGTTAACGTCATCTTTGAAGCGGCGCAGGGATTCCAGCTCGCCTTCGTAGATAACCACGTTGTCGCGCAGTACGCGGATCGGGTTGTGGCGTTTAATCGTACCTTCAGTAACCATACAGCCTGCGACAGCGCCAAATTTCGGTGATTTGAACACGTCACGGACTTCAGCCAGACCAATGATCTGCTGTTTCAGTTCTGGAGACAGCATGCCGCTCATTGCCGCTTTCACTTCGTCGATCAGGTTATAGATGACGGAGTAGTAGCGCAGATCCAGGCTTTCCGCTTCAATCACTTTACGCGCAGAGGCATCGGCACGCACGTTGAAGCCAACCAGGATCGCGTTGGATGCAGCAGCCAGGGTTGCGTCGGTTTCGGTGATACCACCTACGCCGGAACCGATGATCTTCACTTTAACTTCGTCGGTAGACAGTTTCAGTAAAGAGTCGGAGATTGCTTCCACAGAGCCCTGAACGTCCGCTTTCAGTACGATGTTCACTTCATGAACTTCACCTTCGGTCATGTTAGCGAACATGTTCTCAAGTTTAGATTTCTGCTGACGCGCCAGTTTAACTTCGCGGAATTTACCCTGACGATACAGCGCAACTTCACGAGCTTTCTTCTCGTCACGAACCACGGTCACTTCATCACCGGCAGCCGGAACGCCGGACAGACCCAGGATCTCAACCGGAATGGACGGACCCGCTTCCAGCACTTCCTGACCCAGTTCGTTACGCATTGCACGAACGCGGCCATATTCGAAGCCACACAGGACGATGTCGCCTTTGTTCAGCGTACCTTCACGAACCAGGACGGTTGCAACCGGACCACGACCTTTATCCAGGAAGGATTCGATGACCGCGCCGCTCGCCATGCCTTTACGAACTGCTTTCAGTTCGAGGACTTCAGCCTGCAACAGGATTGCATCCAGCAGTTCGTCGATGCCAGTACCCGCTTTTGCAGATACGTGGACGAACTGGCTTTCGCCGCCCCACTCTTCCGGCAGGATGCCGTACTGGGACAGTTCGTTTTTAACACGATCCGGATCGGCTTCTGGCTTATCGATCTTGTTCACCGCAACCACAACCGGCACACCCGCCGCTTTCGCATGCTGGATAGCTTCGATGGTCTGTGGCATCACGCCGTCGTCTGCCGCCACAACCAGAACAACGATATCCGTTGCCTGCGCACCACGAGCACGCATAGAGGTAAACGCGGCGTGACCCGGGGTATCCAGGAAGGTGATCATACCGTTGTCGGTTTCAACGTGGTAAGCACCGATGTGCTGGGTAATGCCGCCCGCTTCGCCAGAGGCAACTTTCGTTGAACGAATGTAGTCCAGCAGAGAGGTTTTACCGTGGTCAACGTGGCCCATGATGGTCACAACCGGAGCACGCGGTTCTGCCGCCGCACCTGTATCACGGTCGCTCATTACCGCTTCTTCCAGCTCGTTTTCACGACGCAGGATAACTTTGTGGCCCATCTCTTCAGCAACCAGCTGTGCGGTTTCCTGGTCGATGACCTGGTTGATGGTTGCCATCGCGCCCAGCTTCATCATCGCTTTGATGACCTGAGAGCCTTTTACCGCCATCTTGTTCGCCAGCTCGCCAACGGTGATGGTTTCACCAATCACAACGTCACGGTTAACAGCCTGAACCGGTTTCTGGAAGCTCTGTTGCAGAGCAGAACCTTTACGGTTTTTACCGCCTTTACCGCCGCGAACGGCCGCACGGGCTTCTTCACGATCGGCTTTCGATTCAGAGTGTTTGTTGCCTTTTTTCGCCGGACGCGCTGCTTTCGCATTGCGACTACGACCACGGCCGCCTTCAACTTCACGGTCGTTTTCGTCTTCGGCCTGGCGGGCGTGTTGAGACGTGGTAACGTGATAATCGCTGGTGTCTTCAGTCGGCTCCGCGTTATCAGTCCATTTGTTCTCTTCCGCCATGCGGCGAGCTTCTTCTGCTACGCGACGCGCTTCTTCTTCAAGTTTGCGACGCGCTTCTTCTTCCGCTTTACGCTTCAGCTCTGCTGCTTCATTTTCACGGCGGGCTTTTTCGGCCTGGGCGGTTTTGGTCATATCGTCAGTCTGTTGATTGCTCACTTTGTCTTTTTCCGCAGCTTCACGTTTCGCTTTTTCAGCGGCGTCACGTTTAGCTTGTTCTGCGGCCTCACGGTCAGCTTTTTGTTGCGCCTCGCGTTTGGCTGTTTCTTCTGCCTCACGACGGGCTTGCTCTTCCGCTTCACGCTGCGCCTGCTCTTCCGCGGCGAGACGTTCTGTCTCTTGCGGATCGCGTTTCACAAAGGTGCGTTTCTTGCGGACTTCGATTTGTACCGATTTACTTTTTCCACCGGTACCTGGAATATTCAACGTGCTGCGCGTTTTACGTTGCAGCGTCAACTTATCCGGCCCTGAACCATTTTCACGATTCAGGTGCGCCAGTAAAGTCTGTTTTTCTTGTGCGGACACAGAGTCATCAGCAGACTTCGGGATACCGGCATCAGCGAATTGCTGTACCAGGCGATCCACGGAGGTCTGTATCTCTGCGGCCAGCGCTTTTACGGTTACATCTGTCATGCTGTTCCTTCCTGCTACAGTTTATTACGCTTCGTCGCCGAACCAGCAAATATTACGGGCAGCCATAATCAGCTCACCGGCTTTTTCGTCGGTCAACCCTTCGATATCAGCCAGATCATCAATGCCCTGCTCAGCGAGATCTTCCAGCGTACAAACACCACGGGCAGCCAGTTTGAATGCCAGGTCGCGACCCAATCCTTCCAGATTCAGCAGATCGTCAGACGGTTTGTTATCACCAAGGCTTTCTTCCTGGGCCAGTGCCAGAGTGGTCAGTGCGTTTTTGGCACGCTCGCGCAGCGCTTCAACGGTCGGTTCATCCAGCCCGTCGATTTCCAGCAGTTCTTTCATTGGCACGTAGGCCAGTTCTTCCAGCGTCGCGAAACCTTCTTCAACCAGTACGGTTGCGAACTCTTCATCAATATCGAGATATTTGGTGAAGGTATCGATAGCTGCATGTGCTTCAGCCTGATGCTTAGCCTGCAAGTCATCAACCGTCATCACGTTAAGTTCCCAGCCGCTCAGTTGCGCAGCCAGACGGACGTTCTGACCATTACGTCCGATCGCCTGAGCCAGGTTACCGGCTTCAACAGCGATATCCATGGTGTGTTTATCTTCATCCACCACGATAGAAGCGACGTCTGCTGGCGCCATCGCGTTAATCACGAACTGCGCCGGGTTATCATCCCACAGGACGATATCGATACGCTCGCCGCCCAGTTCAGTAGAAACGGCCTGAACGCGCGCACCACGCATACCCACACAGGCGCCGACCGGATCGATACGCTTGTCGTTGGTTTTCACCGCGATTTTCGCACGGGAACCCGGATCGCGAGCCGCCGCTTTAATCTCAATGACTTCTTCGCCGATTTCCGGTACTTCAATACGGAACAGCTCGATCAGCATTTCCGGTTTGGAACGCGTCACAAACAGTTGCGCACCGCGCGCTTCCGGGCGAACGGAGTACAGAACGCCACGAATACGGTCGCCAGGACGGAAGTTTTCGCGCGGCAGCATATCTTCACGCAGGATCACGGCTTCAGCATTGCTGCCCAGATCCAAAGAGATGTTGTCGCGGTTTACTTTCTTCACCACGCCGGTGATGATTTCGCCTTCGTGCTCGCGGAACTGATCGACCACCATCGCACGCTCGGCTTCACGTACTTTCTGTACGATAACCTGTTTTGCCGTCTGGGTGGTGATACGGTCAAAGGTGACAGATTCAATCTGATCTTCAACGTAGTCGCCCAGGTTCAGGCTTTCGTCTTCAAAACGCGCCGCTTCCAGCGTAATTTCTTTTGTCGGCAGCGTGACTTCTTCTACGATTAACCAACGACGGAAGGTATCGAAATCACCGCTTTTACGATCGATTTGTACGCGAACATCGATCTCTTGTTCGTATTTTTTCTTCGTTGCTGTAGCCAGCGCACTTTCCAGCGCTTCAAAAATCTTCTCGCGTGGCAGCGCTTTCTCATTGGAAACGGCTTCAACAACGGCCAAAATTTCTTTGTTCATCGCGGGCTTTTCACCTCAATCCAGACTATTAAAAGTGGGGAACCAGGTTCGCCTTCTGGATATTACTCAGCGCGAACACTTCATCTTTACCTTCGACTGTGACAGTGATCATTTCACCGTCAACCGCTTTGATAACGCCCTGCCATTTACGACGGTTTTGTACCGCCATACGAAGTACCAGCGTCACTTCTTCACCCAGGAAACGCGCGTAGTGCTCAGCCGTGAACATAGGACGGTCGAGACCTGGCGAGGAGACTTCCAGGTTGTATGCCACAGTGATGGGATCTTCGACATCCAGCACCGCGCTCACCTGGTGACTCACATCAGCACAATCATCAACATTGATGCCATCTTCACTATCAATATAGATGCGCAGTGTGGATGTGCGACCGCGAATAAATTCGATGCCGACCAGTTCGTAACCTAAGGCTTCAACTGGCGCTGTAATCATCTCTGTTAATTTTTGCTCTAATGTGGACAAGCCCACCCCCAAGACATAAAAAAAGGGCCTAAAGCCCAGTTATTCTGTAGTCAGATAACAAAAAACCCCGATAAATCGGGGCTTTAGATAACTGAACCCTATAACCGCAACTGCGGTCTGGAGAACCTTCCGAAAGAATTTTTTTCAAATCCAGCTACGAAGGCCTAAGTCTTCACAGTATATTTGAAAAAGAACTCTAAGGGAAAGTGGTTGCGGGGGCCGGATTTGAACCGACGACCTTCGGGTTATGAGCCCGACGAGCTACCAGGCTGCTCCACCCCGCGCCTGAAACGTGGCAAATTTTACTCGCTTTGGGTAAAAGATGCAAATACTGCTGGGATTTGGTACCGAGGACGGGACGTAAAATCTGCGCGTATTATATTGATTCAATATGCGATATGTCAACCGCGTTAATAATATGCACATGAATGAATACCAACCCGGCCTCCGTTAAGAAGCCGCGCCAGTCAGGAAAGAAGCCACCCCATACCGTTTTTTAACGAAATTATCACTAAACTCTTCCTGTCATCCGTAAAAGATGATTAAATGAAAACTCACTTATTTTGCATAAAAATGCACTGAGAGCAGAAAGCCGATCTCTTCATCAGTCTATCAAGCAGGGTTTTATTTATGACGACGATTCTCAAGCATCTTCCGGTAGGTCAACGTATTGGTATCGCTTTTTCCGGCGGCCTGGACACCAGTGCTGCACTGCTGTGGATGCGACAAAAAGGCGCTGTCCCTTATGCATATACTGCGAATCTGGGTCAGCCGGATGAGGATGACTATGACGCCATTCCTCGTCGCGCAATGGAATACGGCGCAGAGAACGCTCGCCTGATTGATTGCCGTAAGCAGCTGGTTGCCGAAGGGATCGCCGCGATCCAGTGCGGCGCTTTCCATAACACCACCGGCGGACTGACCTATTTCAACACCACGCCGCTGGGCCGCGCCGTTACCGGCACGATGCTGGTCGCTGCGATGAAGGAAGATGGTGTTAACATCTGGGGCGACGGCAGTACCTATAAAGGAAACGACATCGAGCGTTTCTACCGTTACGGCCTGTTGACCAACGCGGAGCTACAGATTTACAAACCGTGGCTGGATACCGACTTTATTGATGAGCTGGGCGGTCGTCATGAGATGTCCGAGTTTATGATTGCCTGCGGTTTCGACTACAAGATGTCCGTCGAAAAAGCCTATTCCACTGACTCCAACATGCTCGGCGCGACCCATGAAGCCAAAGACCTGGAATTCCTGAACTCCAGCGTCAAGATCGTCAATCCAATCATGGGTGTCAAGTTCTGGGATGAAAACGTGAAAATCCCGGCGGAAGAAGTTACCGTGCGCTTTGAACAGGGGCATCCTGTCGCGTTGAACGGTAAGACCTTCAGCGATGATGTTGAACTGATGCTGGAAGCCAACCGTATCGGCGGCCGTCACGGTCTGGGTATGAGCGATCAGATTGAGAACCGTATCATCGAAGCGAAGAGCCGGGGTATCTATGAAGCGCCGGGGATGGCGCTGCTGCATATTGCCTACGAGCGTCTGCTAACCGGCATCCACAACGAAGACACTATCGAGCAGTATCATGCGCATGGCCGTCAGTTAGGCCGCCTGCTGTATCAGGGCCGCTGGTTTGACTCCCAGGCGCTGATGCTGCGTGACGGTCTGCAACGTTGGGTGGCCAGCCAGATTACCGGTGAAGTCACGCTGGAGCTGCGTCGTGGTAACGACTACTCGATCCTGAATACCGTCTCTGACAATCTGACCTACAAACCAGAGCGTCTGACGATGGAAAAAGGAGACTCCGTGTTCTCGCCGGATGACCGTATCGGTCAGTTGACGATGCGCAATCTGGATATCACCGATACGCGTGAAAAACTGTTTGGTTATGCGCAGTCAGGCCTGCTTTCCGCCTCTTCCGCTACGGGTTTGCCGCAGGTTGAGAATCTGGAAAACAAAAGCAAGTAAGTTAACGGACAACGATTAAAGGCCGCGTAAGCGGCCTTTTTTGTGGGCGGTGTAGGCCTGATAAACGAAGTGCCATCAGGCACATTACGTAACATGTCGGATGGCGGCGTAAACGCCTTATCCAACCGACAAAAACAAAGTCTATAACCCCCGCGAGATACAGACGAAAAAAAAGACGCTTTTCAGCGTCTTTCTTTCGGAATATTGGTACCGAGGACGGGACTTGAACCCGTAAGCCCTATTGGGCACTACCACCTCAAGGTAGCGTGTCTACCAATTCCACCACCTCGGCACGGAAATCTTAGTGTGGGATATCGCTGCTCGGCTGTGCCGGTGCAACTGGCTGAGTCTGCTCGGTTTTTGCCGGAGCGCTCAGATTTTCCCACTCACTTCCTTTATTGGTCTTGTTGCTGTTGATATTGCCCAGCGCCAGACTGATGATGAAGAACAGCGTTGCCAGCACAGCCGTCATGCGGGTCATGAAGTTACCAGAACCACTTGAACCAAACAGCGTAGCGGAAGCGCCTGCTCCAAAGGAGGCTCCCATATCAGCGCCTTTACCTTGCTGTAGCATGATCAAGCCTACCAGGCCAATTGCCACAATAAGGAAAACTACCAAAAGAGCTTCGTACATAATCAACCTGTTCCTTGCGGAGTTGCCGCATACCAATGCTTCAACCAATAAAGCGGGATAATTTACTGTTTCCCACTGAAGCGGGTGTGAATACTAACCAAAGCGAATGACCTTCGCAAGGGCAATTTTAGTGCATTGTATCAACTGCGGAAAAAAACAGCAAAAAGGTCTTTTTCCTGCAACAAAAAGGCGGCAAACGCCGCCTTTTTAGTCACTTATCACCAGGATTAAACCGCTTTTACGGCATCCGCAATACGATGAGCAAACTCAGTAACCTGCGCTTCATCCTCGCCTTCTACCATTACGCGAATTAACGGTTCAGTACCGGACTTACGCAGCAGCACGCGACCACGATTTCCCAGCGCCGCTTCGACTTCCGCCGTCACCGCCTTAACGTTGTCATTCTCTAGCGGATCGCCGCTACCGGCTGCATAACGTACGTTAACCAGAATCTGCGGGAACATTTTCATGCCGCTGCACAAATCGTGCAGACTCATGTGGTTACGCACCATCGCCGCCAGAACCTGTAGCCCCGCGACAATACCGTCACCGGTGGTGGTTTTATCCAGCAGAATAACGTGGCCGGAGTTTTCCGCCCCAATACGCCAGCCTTTTTCTTGCAGTTTTTCCAGCACGTAGCGGTCGCCGACTTTAGCACGCGCGAACGGAATGCCCAGCTGTTTCAACGCCAGCTCCAGGCCCATGTTGCTCATCAGCGTACCGACTGCGCCACCGCGCAGTTGACCCTGACGCAAACCTTCGCGGGCGATGATATACATGATCTGATCGCCATCGACTTTATTCCCTTCATGGTCAACCATGATCACGCGATCGCCGTCGCCGTCCAGCGCGATCCCTAAATCGGCTTTCTCCGCGATCACGCGAGCCTGTAGCGCACGCACATCCGTAGCGCCGACTTCTTCATTAATATTGACGCCGTTCGGCTCACAGCCAATCGCAATGACATTCGCACCCAGTTCACGCAGGACGTTCGGTGCAATGTGATAGGTCGCGCCGTTGGCGCAATCCACAACAATCTTCAGCTCATTCAGGCTCAGTTCGTTCGGGAACGTACCTTTGCAGAACTCAATGTAGCGCCCCGCAGCATCCACAATACGGCTGGCTTTACCCAGCTCAGAGGAATCCACGCAGGTGATCTCTTTTTCCATCTCTGCTTCAATGGCCTCTTCAACTTCATCAGGCAGTTTGGTGCCGTCAATGGAGAAGAATTTAATCCCATTGTCATAAAACGGGTTATGTGAAGCGGAGATAACGATCCCGGCCTCTGCACGGAAGGTTCGGGTCAGATAAGCCACCGCAGGCGTCGGCATCGGGCCGGTAAAAGAGGCAGACAATCCCGCTGCCGCCAGACCGGCTTCCAGCGCAGACTCCAGCATATAGCCAGAAATACGCGTGTCTTTACCGATAATGATTTTACGTGAACCATGACGCGCCAGCACTTTCCCTGCGGCCCAGCCCAGCTTAAGCACAAAGTCAGGAGTAATGGGCGCATCGCCTACACGACCACGGATCCCATCGGTGCCAAAATATTTACGATTACTCATAGCGTTTATTTTCCTTTGCAGACAGGGTGGCTTCTACCACACGCATCGCTTCTACGGTTTCTTTAACGTCATGGACACGAATGATATGCGCCCCCTGCATTGCGGCGATAACCGCACACGCCAGGCTCCCGCTCAAACGATCGGAGGGCCCGACGTTGAGCAACTGACCAATCATCGATTTACGTGACATTCCCACCAGCAGCGGCAGGTTAAAATGATGAAACTCCGCCAGACGTGCCAATAACGTATAGTTATGGGAGAGATTTTTACCGAAACCGAATCCCGGGTCGAGCAACAATTTCTCTTTTGCGATGCCTGCCCTTTCACAGCGTGCTATTTGGTCAATAAAGTAGCGATTGACCTCCGCAAAAACGTCTTCGTACTTTGGCGCTTCCTGCATTGTTTTAGGCTGCCCTTGCATATGCATCAGGCAGACCGGTAAACCAGTCTCAGCCGCCGCCTCAAGCGCTCCCGGTTCAGAGAGAGAGCGGATGTCGTTGATGATGTGAGCGCCCACTCTTGCCGATTCCCGAATCACCTCCGGTTTTGAGGTATCCACTGAAATCCATACCTCAAAACGCTGGGCGATGGACTCAACTACCGGGATCACGCGTTCCAGTTCTTCTTCAACGCTGACATCCGCCGCGCCAGGTCGCGTTGATTCGCCGCCGACATCAATAATCGTCGCTCCGGCGTTAATCATCAGATTAGCGTGCTTCACCGCCTCCACCAGCGTATTGTGCGTCCCGCCATCGGAGAAAGAATCCGGCGTGACGTTCAGGATGCCCATTACGTGTGGGTGAGAGAGATCCAGCGTGGAGCCCTGGGCGAAGAGTTTCATAGCTAATCCTTCTGATGTTATTTCAAATATAAAAAACCCCGGAGCAAGCCCCAGGGTTTCGGTGAAGCAGAGTCATCAATAACAGATAACTTATTTGTCGCCTAACTGCTCTGACATGGTGTTGCCTGGGTTCGGCGTACGCGGTTCATCAACCGGGCGCGGCGCACGAGGCGTGCCATTGTTGTCAGAGTTGTTGGTGCCGTTCGGATCTTCCCAGCCAGCCGGCGGGCGAACTTCGCGGCGCGCCATCAGGTCATCAATCTGCGGCGCATCGATGGTCTCATACTTCATGAGCGCATCTTTCATTGCATGCAGGATGTCCATATTGTCATTCAGGATCTGACGAGCACGATTGTAGTTACGTTCAATCAGCGCTTTCACTTCCTGGTCGATGATACGCGCGGTTTCATCAGACATGTGTTTGGCTTTCGCAACGCTACGTCCCAGGAACACTTCCCCTTCTTCCTCTGCATACAGCAGCGGACCGAGCTTATCGGAGAAGCCCCACTGGGTGACCATGTTACGCGCCAGGTTAGTCGCGACTTTAATGTCGTTCGACGCACCGGTAGAAACATGCTCTACGCCATAGATGATCTCTTCCGCCAGACGACCGCCGTACAACGTGGAGATCTGGCTTTCCAGTTTCTGACGGCTGGCGCTAATCGCGTCGCCTTCAGGCAGGAAGAAGGTCACACCCAGCGCACGACCGCGCGGAATAATCGTCACTTTATGCACCGGATCGTGCTCTGGAACAAGGCGACCAATAATCGCATGGCCTGCTTCGTGGTAAGCGGTAGATTCTTTCTGCGCTTCCGTCATCACCATGGAGCGACGTTCCGCACCCATCATGATTTTGTCTTTCGCTTTCTCGAACTCAACCATGGATACCACACGCTTGTTGCCACGGGCAGCAAACAGCGCCGCTTCGTTCACAAGGTTCGCCAGATCGGCGCCAGAGAAGCCCGGCGTGCCGCGTGCGATGATTGCCGCATCGATATCCGGCGCCAGCGGTACGCGACGCATATGCACTTTCAGGATCTGCTCACGACCACGCACGTCTGGCAGACCTACCACGACCTGACGGTCGAAACGGCCAGGACGCAGCAGCGCAGGGTCAAGTACGTCTGGACGGTTAGTCGCCGCGATAACGATGATACCTTCGTTACCTTCGAAGCCGTCCATCTCAACCAGCATCTGGTTCAATGTCTGTTCACGTTCATCATGACCGCCGCCCAGACCCGCGCCACGCTGGCGGCCTACGGCGTCGATTTCATCAATGAAGATAATGCACGGCGCCGCTTTCTTAGCCTGTTCGAACATGTCACGCACACGAGATGCGCCAACACCGACGAACATTTCGACGAAGTCAGAACCGGAAATCGTAAAGAACGGGACTTTCGCTTCGCCTGCAATAGCTTTCGCCAGCAGGGTTTTACCCGTACCCGGAGGGCCGACCATCAGGACGCCTTTCGGGATTTTACCGCCCAGCTTCTGGAAGCGGCTTGGTTCACGCAGATACTCGACCAGCTCAGCCACTTCTTCTTTCGCTTCGTCACAACCTGCGACATCGGCAAAAGTGGTTTTGATCTGATCTTCCGTCAGCATGCGCGCTTTACTCTTACCGAACGACATGGCGCCTTTGCCACCGCCGCCCTGCATCTGACGCATGAAGAAGATCCAGACGCCGATCAGCAACAGCATCGGGAACCAGGAAATAAAGATTGAAGCCAGCAGGCTCGGCTCTTCAGGTGGTTCGCCAACAACCTTGACGTTTTTGGTCAGCAGGTTATCAAGCAGCTTCGGATCGTTAACCGGAATGTAGGTCGTGTAACGGTTACTATCTTTCTTGGTAACGTTGATCTCACGTCCGTTGATACGCGCTTCACGAACCTGGTCCTGGTTGACCTCTTGCAGGAAGGTAGAGTAATCCACCTTACGGCCATTAGACTCGCTGGGCCCAAAGCTCTGGAATACTGACATCAGCACAACGGCAATGACCAGCCAGAGTATTAGGTTTTTCGCCATGTCACTCAAGGGATTAACCTCTTATTACAACTGTGTTAAAAACAGCGTCAGGATACTCTATATCCAGCTTCTTTCAAACTTTCGTCTGAAATCCCCCGGTTATGGTTTTCGCCCGGTCGCTACAATATACACTTCGCGTGAACGCGCACGCGAAGAGTCCGGCTTACGAACTTTAACCTTCGTAAACAGGGAGCGAATTTCCCTTAGGTACTCATCGAAACCTTCGCCCTGGAACACCTTCACTACAAAACTTCCACCTGGCGCCAGCACATCACGACACATTTCTAACGCCAGTTCCACCAGATACATGGCGCGGGGGATATCCACCGCCGGTGTTCCGCTCATGTTTGGTGCCATATCTGACATGACAACTTGTACTTTACTGTCACCCACGCGTTCCAGCAGCGCTTTCATAACAAGTTCATCACGAAAGTCGCCCTGAAGAAAGTCCACACCAACGATAGGATCCATAGGTAAAAGATCGCAAGCGATGATACGGCCTTTGCCGCCAATCTGCGTGACCACATACTGTGACCAGCCTCCTGGCGCAGCACCGAGGTCGACAACTGTCATCCCCGGCTTAAAAAGTTTGTCACTTTGCTGTATTTCATCAAGTTTAAACCAGGCACGGGAACGTAACCCCTTTTTCTGCGCCTGTTGAACATATTTATCGCTAAAGTGTTCCTGAAGCCAGCGACTCGAGCTGGCAGAACGCTTTTTACCTGTCATTTAACTTTCCCGTCGGGGCAATTCATCGTTACCCGTAGCGTAAATTTTTACGCGCTCATTTGGTGATATATGGGAGATGGCGGTAGAATGACCCGTTTTCAATCCCAACGTAAGCAAAAATATACGATGAATCTGAGTACTAAACAAAAACAGCACCTGAAAGGTCTGGCACATCCGCTCAAGCCGGTAGTTATGCTTGGCAACAATGGTTTGACCGAAGGGGTACTGGCCGAGATTGAACAAGCGTTAGAGCACCATGAACTTATCAAGGTGAAGATCGCCTCGGAAGATCGCGAAACCAAAACCTTGATCGTGGAAGCTATCGTACGCGAAACCGGCGCCTGTAACGTACAGGTCATCGGTAAAACGCTGGTACTTTATCGCCCAACTAAAGAACGTAAAATCTCGCTGCCACGCTAAGAATATCCTAAAGTCGAACACAAAATCTGTGTAAAACGAGGGGTTTTCCGCAAGCAGGAGAGCAAAATGCCACGCTCTCTTCGTTGATAAAAGGCCGCATAGCGGCCTTTTTCCTTTCTTTACAATACATCAACATCTTGAGTATTGGGTAATTCTTACAGGTATTCCACCTTAATCACTTCGTATTCCACTTCGCCGCCAGGCGTTTTGATGGTCACGACGTCATCCTGCTCTTTGCCAACCAGGCCGCGCGCGATAGGTGAATTCACGGAAATCAGGTTCTGTTTAAAATCCGCTTCGTCATCGCCGACAATACGCCAGGTCTGCTCTTCATCGTTATCGAGATTCAGAACAGTTACCGTTGCGCCGAAAACAACACGTCCGTTGTTCGGCATCTTCGTCACGTCGATCACCTGCGCATTCGACAGCTTCGCCTCGATATCCTTGATACGTCCTTCGCAGAAACCCTGCTGTTCACGCGCAGCGTGATACTCGGCGTTCTCTTTCAGGTCGCCATGCTCACGCGCTTCCGCGATAGCGGCGATGATTTCAGGACGGCGCACAGATTTCAGAAAATCCAGCTCTTCGCGCAGTTTTTCGGCACCACGTAAAGTCATCGGAATAGCTTGCATTTGTTATACCTCTTGAACATTCCTGTAGGGGGTGATTGACCCCGCCTCGGCTGCTAAGCCTGCTCCGGTATGCGTTCTACCAAAGCCAGAAGCAAAAAAATACCGACCCGGGTACAAAGCCCCAGGTCAGCTACAATTCTCAATTTGATACGTATTTTACCCTGGAGTTCCCTATGGGTCATCGTTTACTTTCCAGGGCATTGCGCCGTAGTATGACGGCTTGTTTCCAGGTTGTTAGCGCGAGATTATGCGATTTTCCAGATTTATCATCGGATTGACCACCAGTATAGCGTTCAGCGTCCAGGCCGCGAATGTTGATGAATACATCAATCAGCTCCCTGATGGGGCCAACCTTGCTTTCATGGCTCAGAAGGTCGGCGCGTCCACGCCCGCGATTGATTACCATAGCCAGCAGATGGCGCTGCCCGCCAGTACGCAAAAAGTGATCACGGCCCTCGCGGCATTGATTCAGCTCGGCCCCGATTTTCGTTTTACCACCACGCTGGAGACAAAAGGCAACGTGGACAATGGCGTCTTAAAAGGGGACTTAGTGGCGCGATTTGGTGCCGATCCGACGCTAAAACGCCAGGATATTCGCAATATGGTCGCGACGCTGAAAAAATCCGGCGTGACGCAAATTGCGGGAAATGTGCTCATCGACACCTCCATTTTCGCCAGCCATGATAAAGCGCCAGGCTGGCCCTGGAATGACATGACGCAATGTTTTAGCGCCCCCCCCGCAGCCGCCATTGTCGATCGCAACTGCTTTTCCATCTCCCTCTACAGCGCGCAAAAACCGAATGACTTAGCGTATATTCGCGTGGCGTCCTATTACCCGGTGACCATGTTCAGTCAGGTTCGCACCCTCCCACGCGGCTCTGCGGAAGCGCAATACTGTGAGCTGGATGTCGTTCCGGGGGATTTAAACCGCTTCACGCTGACAGGCTGTCTGCCGCAGCGCGCCGAACCGTTACCGCTGGCCTTCGCCATTCAGGACGGCGCCAGCTATGCCGGAGCGATCCTGAAAGACGAGTTAAAACAAGCAGGTATTACCTACAGCGGTACGCTGTTACGCCAGACGCAGGTCAACGAACCCGGAACGGTGGTTGCCAGCAAGCAGTCTGCGCCGCTGCATGATTTGCTTAAGATTATGCTGAAAAAATCGGACAACATGATTGCCGATACCGTCTTTCGCATGATCGGCCACGCACGCTTCAACGTTCCCGGCACATGGCGGGCGGGATCTGATGCCGTACGCCAGATCCTGCGTCAGCAGGCTGGCGTTGATATTGGCAACACCATCATCGCTGACGGTTCGGGCCTCTCTCGCCACAACCTGATTGCCCCGGCCACCATGATGCAGGTGCTGCAATACATCGCCCAACACGACAACGAGCTGAACTTTATCTCCATGCTGCCGCTGGCGGGATATGACGGCTCTCTGCAATACCGTGCGGGTCTGCATCAGGCTGGGGTCGATGGTAAAGTTTCGGCGAAAACAGGCTCGCTGCAAGGGGTCTATAATCTGGCGGGATTTATTACAACAGCAAGTGGGCAACGAATGGCGTTTGTTCAGTATCTTTCCGGGTATGCCGTTACGCCAGCTGACCAGCGCAATCGTCGAATTCCGTTAGTACGTTTTGAAAGCCGGTTGTACAAAGATCTTTATCAGAACAACTAGGTGAGGATAGTGCCGGATGGCGCTGACGCTTATCCGGCCTACACACTAGATGGGTCATTTAATTGCCGGATGGCGGCGCTTTGCGCCTTATCCGGCCTACGTACCCGTAGGCCCGGTAAGCGTAAGCGCCACCGGGCATTTGAACCAGATTAACGCTTGTAGATGAACTCGACGCCTTCTTCGTCGTCTTCGTCCCAGTCGTCATCCCAGTCATCTTCTGCTTCATCTTCGACTTCAGCGAGCTGCTGACGGTGATAATCGTCCCACATGAACTCCACTTTCTCCGGCTGCTTCGCTTCATCAGCCTGAACGATGGGGTTCTCGATGATAAAGGTCATCACATCCCAGCAGAGATCTTTCACGCCAGTCTGGCTGGCAGCGGAAATCATGTAGTACTTATCTTCCCAGCCCAGCGCCTGCGCGATAGCTTTCGCTTTTTCTTCCGCTTCGGTCTGGTCCAGCAAATCAATTTTGTTGAACACTAACCAGCGCGGCTTAGCAGCCAGATCCTGACTGTATTTTTCCAGTTCGCCGATAATGATACGGGCGTTTTCCACCGGATCGGAACCGTCGATCGGATCGATATCAATAAGGTGCAGCAGTACGCGGCAACGTTCCAGGTGCTTCAGGAAGCGAATCCCCAGACCCGCGCCTTCCGCCGCGCCTTCAATCAGCCCCGGAATATCGGCAACCACAAAGCTCTTTTCGTTGTCCATACGCACAACGCCAAGGCTCGGCACCAGAGTGGTAAACGGATAGTCCGCCACTTTCGGTTTTGCCGCAGATACCGCGCGGATAAAGGTTGATTTACCGGCGTTTGGCATACCCAGCATACCCACGTCCGCCAGCAGCATCAGCTCCAGCATCAAATCGCGCTTATCGCCCGGCGTGCCCATCGTTTTCTGACGCGGAGTACGGTTAACAGAGGACTTAAAGCGGGTATTGCCCAGGCCGTGCCAGCCGCCTTTGGCAACCATCAGACGCTGACCGTGTTTGGTCATATCGCCCATGGTTTCGCCGGTGCCCTGATCGATAACACGCGTACCGACAGGCACTTTGATCGTGACATCTTTCCCACGTTTACCGGTGCAGTCACGGCTTGCGCCATTCTGACCACGTTCAGCGCGGAACGATTTTTCAAAGCGGTAATCGATCAGCGTGTTCAGGTTTTCGTCGGCTTCCAGCCAGACGTCGCCGCCATCGCCGCCATCGCCGCCATCCGGGCCGCCTTTCGGGATGTATTTTTCGCGGCGGAAGCTCACGCAACCATTGCCGCCATCGCCAGCAACGACCAGAATCGATGCTTCATCAACAAACTTCATTTTACTCTCCGTAAATCATTCGCCTGAGCGGGGTTGCGAAACCACCGTTTCATGCTTGCGTAAACCGCCCCAAATACGATGACCAATGGCGGAATACATCGCGCCCGCAACCACGACAAACGCACCGAGATAACCTAAAAGGTTTAACATCGGTCTGGCGAAGAAATCGGGCCAGGCCATAGATAATAGATCTGAAAATAACAGCGTAAACAGCGGAGTGAGCGTGATTAACGCACTCACCTGCGCTGCCTGCCAACGCGCCATCGCTTCTGCCAGGGCGCCATATCCTACCAGCGTATTCAGCCCACAGAAAATCAAACACGCGAGCTGCCAGTCGCTTAACTGCGAGATAACCCCCGGCTTCGCCAGCGGCAATAACGCAATCGTACATAAAGTGTACAGTAAAAACAGGATCTGCTGTGAGGCCAGACGACGCAATAACACCTTTTGCGCGACGCCATAACTCACCCAGACCGTCGCCGCACCGACCCCAAAGATCACACCCCAGGTGTAATCGGTCAGTTTGGTAAAAATCTCGATCAGACTGGTATTAAAGAACATCACCAGCCCACAAAGCAGCATGAGCGCGCCAATCACCTGCGTGCCGCGCATCTTTTCTTTCAAAATAAAGACGCTGGCGACCATCATGCCAACCGGTGACAGTTGACCGATAACCTGCGATGCCGTCGGACTCAAATATTGCAGGGAAGAGCTGAACAGGATGAAATTCCCGAAAAGTCCACCTGTTGCAATCGCCAGCAACACCAGCCAGCGCGGTTTGCGAAAAATACGCAATGGCGGGAGCTTTCTTTTAACTGCCAGGATCGCGCCGAGGCCGATACTCGCCATTAAAAAGCGATAGAAGACAATGGTTGGAGGTTCCATCACCTCCAGCACCTGCTTCATTGCAATTGGCAAGGCGCCCCAACACATTGCAGTGGTGAGTGCTAAAAGGATGCCAATGCCAGCCTGCTGCTTCATGCCCGTTTTCCCTACAAGAAAATTTTCCGGGTTTTCAATGTAAAAAGCCCCGCAACACGTTGCGGGGCTTTAATCCGTTACCGGACCACGAAGAACTTACTCAGCAACGATGCTGATGTATTTACGGTTGTTCGGGCCTTTAACTTCGAATTTCACTTTACCGTCTGCTTTAGCAAACAGAGTGTGGTCACGACCGCAACCTACGTTAGTGCCAGCGTGGAATTTGGTGCCACGTTGACGAACGATGATGCTACCCGCCAGAACGGTTTCGCCACCGAAACGCTTAACGCCCAAGCGTTTAGCTTCTGAATCGCGACCGTTACGAGTTGAGCCGCCAGCCTTTTTATGTGCCATTTAAATCTCTCCTCAGGTCTTAGGCGCTGATGCCAGTAATTTTCACATCAGTGAACCACTGACGGTGGCCTTGCTGCTTACGATAGTGTTTACGACGACGAAACTTAACGATTTTAACTTTCTCGCCACGACCGTGAGCAACAACTTCAGCTTTGATTACGCCGCCATCAACGAAAGGAACGCCGATTTTGACTTCTTCACCGTTTGCGATCATCAGAACTTCAGCGAACTCAATAGTTTCGCCAGTTGCGATGTCCAGCTTTTCCAGGCGAACGGTCTGACCTTCGCTTACTCGGTGTTGTTTACCACCACTTTGGAAAACCGCGTACATAAAAAACTCCGCTTCCGCGCACGCCTTTTCAATGATTCAGAGTGCGCTATAAATATTCACAATAGGGCGCGAATATTACGCAAAACGCGAGCCTTTGACAAGTGCTACCGTCAATACATGAAGAAAAAAAACACAACGTGTACGGTAACGTTTATCTGCGCCGTTTTTTCAGTACAATCAGCATATATTCCTAACCCTAAACCCTTAGTTATCTCATCCCATGATGAGTTAATCGGGGCGATAAGCCCGGCTTTTGCGATGAATTTAGAAAAAATCAATGAGTTAACCGCGCAAGATATGGCGGGTGTCAATGCGACAATCCTTGAACAGCTCAATTCCGACGTCCAACTGATCAATCAGTTAGGGTATTACATCGTTAGCGGCGGCGGAAAACGTATCCGCCCGATGATTGCCGTACTCGCTGCGCGCGCCGTTGGTTATCAGGAAAATGCGCACGTCACGATCGCTGCCTTAATCGAGTTTATCCACACCGCCACCCTGCTACACGACGATGTTGTGGATGAATCCGATATGCGTCGTGGGAAGGCAACGGCGAACGCGGCATTTGGCAACGCCGCCAGCGTCCTGGTCGGTGATTTTATCTACACCCGCGCGTTCCAGATGATGACCAGCCTTGGCTCGCTGAAAGTGCTGGAAGTAATGTCAGAAGCGGTGAACGTCATCGCCGAAGGCGAAGTGCTGCAACTGATGAACGTCAACGACCCGGACATCACCGAAGAAAATTACATGCGCGTGATTTACAGCAAAACGGCGCGCCTGTTTGAAGCTGCGGCGCAGTGTTCCGGTCTTCTTGCTGGCTGTACTCCTGAGCAGGAAAAAGGGTTACAGGATTATGGTCGTTATCTCGGTACGGCCTTTCAGCTGATTGACGATTTACTCGATTACAGCGCTGATGGCGAGCAGTTAGGTAAAAATGTCGGCGATGACCTCAACGAAGGAAAACCAACGCTGCCGCTGCTGCACGCTATGCGTAACGGTACGCCAGAGCAGGCGCAAATGATCCGTACCGCCATTGAACAAGGCAATGGGCGCCACCTTCTGGAACCCGTTCTGGAAGCCATGACCGCCTGCGGTTCACTGGAATGGACGCGTCAGCGTGCAGAAGACGAGGCCGATAAAGCCATCGCCGCCCTACAGATTCTGCCTGATACGCCCTGGCGCGAAGCTCTGATCGGTCTGGCGCACATCGCCGTACAACGCGATCGTTAACCCTCCCTTCTCATCCCGTGCCCTGCGCGGGATGAATCTTTTAGTTCCAGTAAATTCCAGTTGCTCATTTCTTTTCCAGCCCTTTACCCATCGCACGTATGCTGTCACATTTTATGAATATGCATACTCTTTACAGGAACATATTAGAGCAATACTATCACCTGGCGTATAGTATTTCTCACAGGCTGATTATCCAGGCCGCAAGCGACTGACTGACCGAAGGAGTGAGGGAATAATGGAAAATAAACTCATTGACTGGCATCCCGCAGACATCATTGCCGGATTACGTAAAAAAGGGACATCTATGGCGGCGGAATCACGCAAGAATGGATTAAGTTCCTCGACGCTGGCAAACGCCCTGACCCGACCGTGGCCGAAAGGAGAGCTCATCATTGCGAAGGCGCTGGGTACAGAACCCTGGGTGATCTGGCCGTCGCGCTATCATGACCCAGAAACCCATGAGTTCATTGACAGAACGCGTCTGATGCGGGCTCGAAAAGGGAAATAGAGAAGTAAGGAACGGATAACGCTCTGAACGGTAGCCCCCGAACAGGGGCTACCAGTGCATGCGGAAAAAATTACTCGCCTTTCACACGCTCAATATTCGCGCCCAGCGCGCGCAGTTTGTCTTCAATGCGCTCATAGCCACGATCGATGTGATAAATACGATCGACCAGCGTCGTGCCTTCTGCAATGCATCCCGCCAGCACCAGGCTCGCAGACGCACGCAAGTCGGTCGCCATCACCTGCGCCCCGGAAAGTTTTTCAACGCCGTGGCAAATCACGGTGTTGCTCTCGATTTCCGCGTGCGCGCCCATACGGATCAGTTCAGGCACATGCATAAAGCGGTTTTCGAAAATGGTTTCCGTGATGAAACCCGTCCCTTCCGCGACAAGGTTCAGCAGCGTGAACTGCGCCTGCATATCGGTCGGGAAAGCCGGGTGCGGCGCGGTGCGCACATTCACAGCTTTCGGACGCTGGCCATGCATGTCCAGGCTGATCCAGTCTTCACCGGTTTCAATATCCGCTCCGGCGTCACGCAGTTTAGCCAGTACGGCATCCAGCGTATCCGGCTGCGCGTTACGGCAGACGATTTTACCGCCGGAAATCGCCGCCGCGACCAGGAAGGTGCCGGTTTCAATGCGATCGGGCAGAACACGGTATACGCCGCCGCCCAGACGCTCAACGCCCTCAATGGTAATACGATCGGTGCCCTGACCGCTGATCTTCGCTCCCAGCGTCACCAGGAAGTTCGCGGTATCGACGATCTCCGGCTCACGCGCGGCGTTTTCAATCACGGTGGTCCCTTCGGCCAGCGTTGCCGCAGACATGATGGTCACCGTCGCACCGACGCTGACTTTGTCCATCACGATATGCGCGCCTTTCAGACGACCATTAACAGACGCCTTCACATAGCCTTCTTCCAGCTTGATCTCAGCGCCCAGTTGTTCCAGGCCGGTGATGTGCAGATCGACCGGACGCGCGCCGATGGCGCAGCCGCCTGGCAGAGAAACCTGCCCCTGACCAAAACGCGCAACCAGCGGCCCCAGCGCCCAAATCGACGCGCGCATGGTTTTTACCAGTTCATAAGGCGCGCAGAAAATGTTGACCTGGCTGGCGTCGATCCAGACAGAACCGTTACGTTCCACTTTCGTTCCAAGCTGGCTGAGCAGTTTCATCGTCGTATCGATGTCTTTCAGCTTTGGAACGTTCTGGATCTCTACCGGCTCTTCTGCCAGCAGCGCCGCGAAAAGGATCGGCAATGCGGCATTTTTAGCGCCTGAAATTGTGACTTCGCCCTGGAGCGTTGTCGGCCCCTGTACACGAAATTTATCCATTATTCTGTTCTCTGTTAAGAATTCATATCTGCTACCGGCGTGTCGCCCGTCGCTCAAAAACCGTTAAGTTTGCGATCGCGTTCCCATTCCGCTGGGGTATACGCTTTGATCGATACGGCATGGATACGGTTATCCGCAATAAACTCCATCAACGGGCCGTAAACAGACTGCTGCTTCTTGACCCGGCTCATGCCGTCAAACATCTCACCCACGGCGATAACCTGAAAGTGACTGCCATCGCCAGAGACGTGGACTTCCTGGAGGGAGAGTGCGCTCATCAGCACGCTCTGAATTTCATGATTTTCCATGGGCTCTTCATTCGTCAAACAGGGAAAACAGCCCAACATCTTAGAGCAAAGTGGCGCTGTCATAAATAAGCAAAAAGCCCAGCTGATAAATCAGGCAAGGCTTTGGTGGCAAATCCCACTTAGGGGTTTTGCCGGATGGCGGCACAAGGCCTTATCCGGCCTACAAAAATTAACGTGGAAGCACGTCAGCAGGCAAATTATAGAGCTTCGCCAGCGTGTAAACCTTCTCGTTTACCCCTTGCAGCGAAACGCTGTTGCCCTGTCGCTTCGCCTGATCGACAAGATGCACCAGTAACGCCAGGCCACCGCTATCCACCCGGGAGACCTGGCTCAGATCGATGCAGGTTACGCCTTTCATCGCATCAACGCGCGCATCCCACAGAGGGTTCAGCACGTCCTGGTCCAGCTCTCCCGCTAATGCCAGCGTGTCACCTTCGCGCGTCCAGCTAAGTGACTGCGTCATTATTTTTTCTCTTCCAGCGAAATTTTCTGACGAGAAATTGACTGCAACTGCGCGGTCAGGCCGTCGATGCCTTTGGTACGCAGCAGATCGCTCCACTCATTCTGTTTTGTGGTGATCATACTGACGCCTTCCGCGATCATGTCATAAGCCTGCCAGTTACCGGTCTGGGTGTTTTTACGCCACTGGAAATCCAGTCGAACCGGAGGACGGCCATTCGGATCGATGATCGTCACACGGATCGGCACGATGGTCGCATTGCCCAGCGGTTGTTCCGGCGCAATCTGGTAAGTCTGGCCGTGGTACATCGCCAGCGCCTGACCATAAGCCTGTTTCAGGTATTCACGAAACGCCGCGAAATAGGCATCACGCTGCGCCGGCGTCGCCTCCCGGTAGTAACGACCCAGTACCAGCGCGCCCGCATATTTCACCTGCACATACGGCAGCAGTTCCTGGTCAACGACGTCGCGCAGGTAATCCGGGTTGGCACGGATTTTCGGCTGTTCGTTTTTCAGACGATCGAAGGTTTTCTGCGCCGCCTCATTCATCAATTTATACGGGTTAGTCTGATCCGCCGCGGTTGCCGCGCTCAACGGTGCAATGACCAGCAGCGCTACCATCATTAATCGCTTAAACATACATCGATTCTCCTGTGATTAATTTGTTGCGCCCGCAGGCGGTGTCGCTTCATTATTGCCTTCAGTTGGCGCTGGCGCATCGCCAGAATTCTTATTGTCGTCCCCTTTGCTGTTGTAAAGGAACTGACCAATCATGTCTTCAAGCACCATCGCGGACTTGGTGTCCTGAATAGTGTCGCCATCTTTGAGGATAGACGTTCCCAGTTCAGGATCTTCAAACCCAACGTTTAACGCCAGATATTGCTCCCCCAGCAGGCCAGAGGTGCGGATACTCAGCGAACTGGTGTCAGGAATGTGGTTATAGCGTTCTTCAATATCCAGCGTGACGCGCGGCAGGTAGGTTTTCGGATCCAGCGAGATATCCGCAACCCGGCCGACAACCACCCCGCCGATGCGCACCGGAGAGCGCGCTTTCAGGCCGCCAATATTGTCGAAGGTCGCATAAATCGTGTAGGTCGGCTCCGTGCGCATTGAGGTGACATTGGCCGCTTTCAGGCAAACAAACAGCGCCGCCAGCAACGCAACCAGCAAGAAGATCCCTACCCAAATTTCACTTTTTTTCGTTTGCATGAACTCAATTCCCAAACATCAGTGCGGTCAACACAAAATCCAGACCCAGAACGGCCAAAGACGAGTGCACAACGGTGCGCGTGGTTGCGCGGCTAATCCCGGCAGAGGTCGGAATCGCGTCATACCCATTGAACAGCGCAATCCACGTTACCGTGATGGCGAACACCACGCTCTTAATCAAACAGTTCACGAGATCCAGACGCCAGTCGACGGCATCCTGCATCGCCGACCAGAAGAAACCGGCATCGATCCCCTTCCAGCTAACGCCAACCAGCGATCCTCCCCAGATGCCAACGGCCACGAAGATAATCGTCAGCAGCGGCAGCGAAATCACCCCCGCCCACAGGCGCGGAGAGATCACCCGGCGCAGCGGATCGACGGCCATCATTTCCATACTGGAGAGCTGCTCAGTCGCTCGCATAAGACCAATTTCCGCAGTCAGCGCAGACCCTGCGCGCCCGGCAAACAGCAACGCCGCGACAACCGGCCCCAGTTCACGCAGCAATGAAAGCGCCACCAGCATACCCAGGCTGGTTTCCGCGCTGTAGGTCGTCAGAACCAGATAGCCCTGCAACCCGAGCACCATGCCGATAAAAACGCCAGAGACGATAATAATGAGCATCGACAGGACGCCCACATTATAGAGCTGACGCATCAGCAGCGGCGCATGCTTGCGAAATTCCGGCTTACCAATCACCGCATTGAATAACATTAACCCGGCACGCCCGAACGTTCTGAGGGTTTTGATCCCCCGGTGTCCAAGCGATGCCAGCGCATTTAACAGCATGAGTGGCTTAACTCCCTGTTTCGAGTAAATCGGAGTGATAATCGCCCGCCGGATAGCGGAACGGAACCGGCCCGTCGGCAATACCGTCCAGGAACTGGCGGACGCGTGGGTCGGCATTTTCTTGCAGTTCCTTCGCGCTACCGTGCGCCACGATTTTTTTGTCCGCCATAATCCAGGCGTGATCGGCGATGCTCAGCACCTCCGGCACATCGTGGGACACGACAACGCAGGTTACTCCCAGCGTGCTGTTCAGTTCGGAAATCAGCTTCACCAGTACGCCCATCGTAATCGGGTCCTGACCCACAAACGGCTCATCGAACATAATGAGGTCGGGTTCCAGCGCAATAGCACGGGCTAATGCCGCACGCCGCGCCATCCCCCCGGACAGTTCAGAGGGCATGAGCTTTGCCGCGCCGCGCAGACCAACGGCTTCCAGTTTCATCATCACCGTGCTTTTCAACAGCGGCGCGGGTAAATTCGTGTGCTCCCGCAGCGGGTAGGCTACGTTATCAAACACGTTCATGTCAGTGAACAGCGCCCCCGACTGAAACAGCATGCTCATCCGTTTTCGTACCGTGTACAACCGCGAGCGAGACATAGCAGGTACGTTTTCGCCATCAAACAGTATTTCCCCGCTATCCGGCGGGATCTGTCCGCCAATCAGTCGTAACAGCGTGGTTTTACCGATCCCCGATGGCCCCATGATCGCCGTGATCTTCCCGCGTGGCACGGTCAGGGAAATATTATCGAAAATGCAGCGGTCGCCACGCGAAAAGCTGACGTCGCGCATATCGACTAAATTCGCCACAGACTGACCCATTGATTCATCCTTTGTATCGCCTTGTTGATCTAAGCATGGCGCTGAATTTAGCCATGAACCCAACATATTTACAGAATATTACCTGCCCTGGTTAGCTAAAGCTGGCATTTGTTTTACTTTTTAGCCGCATAAAGTCAAAATTAAGACTTCGTTACGGCTTCCAGAAGATCCCTCCAGTGGACCGGCGAGTATACCTGAAGAAAGGACTTTAGATGCTTTTAGCTACGGCGCTGTTAATTATTGGTTTACTTCTGGTGGTCTACAGCGCCGATCGTCTGGTGTTTGCCGCATCGATTTTGTGCCGGGCAGTGGGGATTCCTCCGCTCATTATCGGGATGACGGTCGTCAGTATCGGAACATCATTACCGGAGATAATTGTCTCAGTTGCCGCGTCGCTTCACGGGCAACTGGATTTAGCCGTAGGCACCGCGCTCGGCTCCAACATCATCAATATCTTGCTGATTCTGGGCCTGGCGGCGCTGTTTCACCCTTTTACCGTGCATTCTGATGTTTTGCGCCGCGAATTGCCGCTAATGTTATTTGTCAGTGTGCTGGCGGGTTCCGTCCTGCACGATGGCGAGCTGAGCCGTAGCGACGGAATCTTTCTTCTGCTGCTAGCCGTGCTATGGCTGCTGTTCATTGTTAAGATCGCGCGCCTGGCGGAGCGGCAAGGAAATGACAGCCTCACCCGGGAGCAGGTGGCGGAGCTGCCGCGCGAAGGCGGCTTACCCGTCGCGTTTTTGTGGCTGGGTATCGCGCTGATTATTATGCCGATGGCGACGCGGATGGTGGTTGATAACGCCACCGTACTGGCGAACTACTTCGCCATGAGCGAACTGACTATCGGCCTGACGGTGATTGCGATTGGCACCAGCCTGCCGGAGCTGGCGACGGCGATCGCGGGCATCCGCAAAGGTGAAAATGATATCGCCATTGGCAACATTATCGGCGCCAATATTTCCAATATCGCCATCGTTCTGGGGCTGCCTGCATTGATTACGCCAGGCGACGTCAACCCGCTGGCGTTTGAGCGTGACTATAGCGTGATGCTGTTAGTGAGCATTGTTTTGGCATTGCTGTGCTGGCGGCGTCCGCGCCAGATTGGTCGGGGCGCAGGCGTGCTGCTGACCGGCGGTTTTATCGTATGGCTGGCGATGCTGTACTGGCTATCGCCGCTTCTTATTGGATAACGGGAAAACGGACTATGTCGCACTTAGCGTTACAACCGGGTTTTGACTTTCAGAAAGCAGGCAAAGACGTCCTGGAGATTGAACGTGAAGGCCTGGCGGAGCTTGATCAATACATCGACCAGAACTTCACGCTCGCCTGTGAAAAAATCTTCTCGTGCACAGGCAAAGTCGTTGTCATGGGGATGGGAAAATCAGGTCATATCGGGCGGAAAATGGCCGCCACCTTTGCCAGCACCGGCACTTCCGCCTTTTTTGTTCACCCGGGCGAGGCCGCGCATGGCGATCTCGGCATGGTCACCTCGCAGGATGTGGTGATCGCGATTTCCAACTCTGGCGAATCCAATGAGATTGCCGCATTAATCCCGGTACTCAAACGCTTGCAGGTGCCGCTGATTTGTATCACCGGGCGGCCAGAAAGCAGCATGGCGCGTGCGGCGGATGTGCATCTGTGTGTTAAAGTGCCGAAAGAAGCCTGCCCGTTGGGTCTGGCGCCGACCAGCAGCACCACGGCTACGCTGGTCATGGGCGATGCGCTCGCGGTCGCGTTATTAAAAGCCCGCGGCTTTACCGCCGAAGATTTTGCGTTGTCGCATCCGGGCGGCGCACTTGGCCGTAAACTTCTGCTGCGCGTTAACGATATCATGCACACCGGCGATGAAATCCCGCATGTGAATAAAAACGCCAGCCTGCGTGATGCCCTGCTGGAAATTACGCGTAAAAATCTCGGCATGACCGTCATTTGTGATGACACAATGAAGATTGACGGCATCTTTACCGATGGCGACTTGCGTCGTGTTTTCGATATGGGTGTGGATGTTCGCCAGTTAGGGATTGCCGACGTCATGACGCCTGGGGGAATTCGCGTTCGCCCCGGTATTCTCGCCGTTAACGCCCTGAACTTAATGCAGTCCCGTCATATCACCTCCGTTTTGGTTGCTGATGGCGACCAGTTACTGGGTGTGTTACATATGCATGATTTACTGCGTGCAGGCGTAGTGTAGAAACTCAAGGATAAAAGAAATGAGTAAAGCAGGTGCGTCGCTTGCGACCTGTTATGGCCCCGTCAGTACACAGGTTATCGCCCAGGCGGAAAACATCCGTCTGCTCATCCTCGATGTGGATGGCGTGCTGTCTGATGGTCTGATTTATATGGGCAACAACGGTGAAGAGCTGAAGGCCTTTAACGTCCGTGATGGCTACGGCATTCGCTGTGCGCTCACTTCCGGGATTGAGGTCGCTATTATTACCGGACGAAAGGCTAAACTTGTAGAAGATCGCTGTGCCACCCTGGGGATCACGCATCTCTATCAGGGGCAGTCGGACAAACTTATCGCGTTTGGCGACCTGCTCGATAAGCTGGGCGTTGCGCCTGAAAATGTGGCTTACGTCGGTGACGATCTGATCGACTGGCCGGTGATGGAAAAAGTGGGTCTGAGCGTTGCGGTCGCTGATGCGCATCCGCTCCTGATCCCCCGCGCCGACTATGTGACGCATATCGCCGGTGGACGCGGCGCGGTGCGGGAAGTGTGCGATCTACTCTTGCTGGCGCAGGGTAAGCTTGATGAGGCCAAAGGGCAATCGATATGAGTAAAACCAGACGTTGGGTTATCATTCTACTGTCGTTGGCCGTACTGGTGTTGATCGGAATTAATCTGGCGGATAAAGACGATCCTGCTCAGGTTGTGGTGAACACCAGCGATCCGACTTATAAGAGCGAGCATACCGATACGGTCGTCTATAGCCCGGAAGGCGCGTTGAACTATCGTCTTATTGCGCAGCACGTTGAATATTATTCAGAACAGGCGCTTTCGTGGTTTACCCAACCGGTATTAACCACCTTTGATAAAGATAAAGTCCCGACATGGTCGATTAAAGCGGATAAGGCGAAATTGACCGAAGACCGGATGCTCTATCTGTATGGTCACGTTGAAGTCAATGCGCTGGCGCCTGACGCTCAACTACGCAGAATCACGACGGATAACGCGACGATCAACCTGGTGACGCAGGATGTCACCTCTGAAGATCTGGTCACGTTATACGGAACAACATTTAACTCCAGCGGACTGAAAATGCGCGGCAACTTACGCAGCAAGAACGCCGAGCTGATTGAAAAGGTTAGAACCTCCTATGAAATTCAAAACAAACAAACTCAGCCTTAATCTTGTGCTTGCCAGCACACTTCTGGCCGCCAGTCTTCCGGCGTTCGCGGTCACCGGCGATACCGAACAACCGATTCATATTGAATCGGACCAGCAGTCACTGGATATGCAGGGTAACGTGGTGACGTTTACCGGAAATGTCGTCGTGACTCAGGGCACCATCAAAATCAATGCCGACAAAGTGGTCGTCACCCGTCCGGGCGGCGAGCAAGGCAAAGAGGTGATCGACGGCTTCGGCAACCCGGCGACGTTTTATCAGATGCAGGACAACGGCAAGCCGGTAAAAGGCCATGCCCAAAAAATGCATTATGAACTGGCGAAAGATTTCGTCGTCCTGACCGGTAACGCCTACCTGGAGCAGCTCGACAGCAACATCACCGGCGATAAGATCACTTACCTGGTGAAAGAGCAGAAAATGCAGGCGTTCAGCGAAAAAGGCAAACGTGTAACGACGGTTCTGGTGCCGTCGCAGTTGCAGGACAAAAACAAAGACCAGACCCCGGCACAGAAGAAGGGTAACTAATTCGTTATGGCAACATTAACTGCAAAGAATCTTGCGAAAGCCTATAAAGGCCGTCGCGTGGTGGAAGATGTCAGCCTGACCGTGAATTCCGGGGAGATCGTCGGTCTGCTCGGGCCGAACGGCGCAGGTAAAACCACTACCTTCTACATGGTGGTGGGCATTGTGCCGCGCGACGCTGGCAACATTATTATTGACGATGAGGACATCAGCCTGCTGCCGCTGCATGCCCGCGCGCGTCGCGGTATTGGCTATTTACCGCAGGAAGCCTCCATTTTCCGCCGTCTGAGCGTGTTTGATAACCTGATGGCGGTGCTGCAAATTCGCGACGATCTCACGACCGAACAGCGTGAAGACCGCGCCAATGAACTGATGGAAGAGTTCCACATCGAGCATCTGCGCGACAGCCTCGGACAAGCGTTGTCCGGCGGTGAACGCCGCCGTGTGGAGATTGCCCGCGCGCTGGCCGCAAATCCGAAATTTATCCTGCTGGATGAACCGTTTGCAGGCGTTGACCCGATTTCCGTCATCGACATCAAACGCATTATCGAGCACCTGCGCGACAGCGGTCTCGGCGTTCTGATTACCGACCACAACGTTCGTGAAACGCTGGCGGTGTGTGAACGCGCGTATATTGTCAGCCAGGGGCATCTGATCGCACACGGCACACCGACAGAAATCCTGCAAGACGAGCACGTTAAGCGCGTATACCTTGGGGAAGACTTCAGACTCTGATAGGGTAGAAGACTGCGACGTCACAGCGGGAGAAAACGACTCTGAACATGAAGCAAGGTTTGCAACTCAGGCTCAGCCAACAACTGGCGATGACGCCCCAGCTACAACAGGCCATCCGTCTGTTGCAGTTGTCTACGCTGGAACTTCAGCAGGAACTTCAGCAAGCGCTGGAGAGTAATCCGCTGCTTGAGCAAACCGATCTTCACGATGAAATCGACACGCGCGAAACCCAGGACAACGAAGCCCTGGATACCGCAGACGCGCTCGAACAGAAAGAGATGCCCGAAGAGCTGCCGCTTGACGCCAGCTGGGATGAGATTTACACCGCAGGTACGCCGTCCGGCACCAGCGGCGACTACATCGACGACGAGCTGCCGGTGTACCAGGGCGAAACCACGCAGTCCCTCCAGGACTACCTGATGTGGCAAGTCGGGCTGACTCCGTTCTCGGATACCGATCGCGCGATTGCCACCTCAATTGTCGATGCCGTTGATGATACCGGCTATCTCACCATTTCGCTGGATGACATTCTCGAAAGCATCGGCGATGAAGAGATCGGCCTCGATGAAATAGAAGCGGTACTCAAACGCGTTCAGCGCTTCGATCCCATCGGCGTGGCGGCGAAAGATCTCCGTGACTGCCTGCTGATCCAGCTCTCACAGTTCGATAAATCCACGCCCTGGCTGGAAGACGCCCGGTTGATCATCAGCGATCACCTCGATCTGCTGGCCAATCATGACTTCCGTACCCTGATGCGCGTTACGCGGCTGAAAGAAGAGGTGCTGAAAGAGGCAGTCAATCTTATCCAGTCGCTCGATCCCAGACCGGGTCAGTCTATCCAGACCGGCGAACCTGAATATGTGATCCCGGATGTGCTGGTGCGTAAGCACAACGGTTACTGGATGGTGGAGCTGAACGGCGACAGCATTCCCCGTCTACAGATCAATCAACATTATGCCGCCCTGTGCAACGGCGCGCGTAATGATGCCGACAGCCAGTTCATTCGCAGCAACCTTCAGGATGCGAAGTGGCTGATCAAAAGTCTGGAAAGCCGCAACGACACCCTGTTACGCGTGAGCCGCTGTATTGTTGAGCAGCAGCAGGCCTTCTTCGAGCAAGGCGAAGAGTTTATGAAACCGATGGTGCTGGCGGACATCGCCCAGGCCGTCGAGATGCATGAATCGACGATTTCCCGTGTGACCACGCAGAAGTATCTGCACAGTCCACGCGGCATTTTTGAACTGAAGTATTTCTTTTCCAGCCATGTGAATACCGAAGGCGGAGGCGAAGCCTCTTCCACAGCGATACGTGCGCTGGTGAAGAAATTAATTGCTGCGGAGAACCCCGCGAAGCCGCTGAGCGACAGCAAGTTAACCTCTATGTTGTCGGATCAGGGTATCATGGTGGCGCGCCGCACCGTTGCGAAGTACCGAGAGTCTTTATCCATTCCGCCGTCCAATCAGCGCAAACAGCTGGTTTGAACCAACCGATAAGGAAGACACTATGCAGCTCAACATCACTGGAAATAACGTCGAAATTACTGAAGCCCTGCGCGACTTTGTCTCAACCAAATTCGCCAAACTTGAGCAGTATTTTGACAGGATTAATCAGGTCTACGTTGTTTTGAAAGTGGAGAAGGTTACACACATCTCGGATGCGACACTGCATGTAAACGGTGGCGAAATTCACGCCAGCGCGGAAGGTCAGGATATGTATGCCGCCATTGACGGTTTGATCGATAAACTGGCAAGGCAGCTAACGAAACACAAAGATAAACTGAAACAACACTAATTGTCCGGGCAGTTAGCGAGTGCAGGACGGCCTGTTGTGACGCACAACAGGCCATTTGTACAGTTAGCGCTCCGAATCTGCCTCATCAGGAATCATCCTGATGGAACAGGTTCTTAGGTGAAATTATGACAAATAACGATACGACTCTACAACTGAGCAGCGTACTTAACCAGGAATGTACGCGCAGCGGCGTTCACTGCCAGAGCAAAAAACGTGCGCTGGAGATTATCAGTGAACTGGCGGCAAAACAGCTCAGCCTGCCTCCGCAGGTGGTATTTGAAGCAATCCTGACGCGTGAGAAAATGGGCAGTACCGGCATTGGCAATGGTATCGCCATCCCACACGGCAAGCTGGAAGAAGATACGCTGCGCGCCGTCGGCGTGTTCGTCCAACTCGAAACGCCTATCGCTTTCGATGCCATTGATAATCAACCGGTCGATCTGCTTTTCGCCCTGCTGGTGCCCGCAGATCAAACCAAAACGCATCTGCATACACTGTCGCTGGTCGCTAAACGTCTGGCGGATAAAACCATCTGCCGCCGTCTGCGCGCCGCGCAGAGTGACGAAGAGCTGTATCAAATCATCACTGACACCGAAGGTGGAAAGGATGAGGCATAACCACCCAATGGCATCTGTTGTGAGGAGAAACGGTACATGGTACTGATGATCGTCAGCGGTCGTTCAGGGTCAGGGAAATCTGTCGCCCTGCGTGCGCTGGAAGATATGGGTTTTTACTGCGTGGACAACCTCCCCGTGGTGCTGTTGCCCGATCTGGCTCGTACGCTGGCCGATCGCCAGATTTCTGCGGCCGTCAGCATTGACGTGCGTAACATGCCTGAGTCCCCTGAAATTTTCGAGCAGGCGATGAACAACCTGCCCGATGCGTTTTCCCCACAGCTTCTGTTCCTTGATGCCGATCGCAACACGCTGATTCGCCGTTACAGCGATACGCGCCGTCTGCATCCGCTTTCCAGCAAAAATCTCTCCCTGGAGAGCGCCATCGACCAGGAAAGCGATCTGCTGGAACCGCTGCGTTCCCGCGCCGATCTGATTGTCGATACCTCTGAAATGTCCGTGCATGAACTGGCGGAAATGCTGCGTACCCGTCTGCTGGGCAAGCGCGAACGCGAGCTGACAATGGTGTTCGAGTCCTTCGGCTTCAAGCACGGTATTCCAATCGATGCCGATTATGTTTTTGACGTGCGCTTCCTGCCTAACCCGCACTGGGACCCGAAACTGCGTCCAATGACCGGCCTCGATAAACCGGTTGCGGCATTCCTCGACAGACACACAGAAGTACACAATTTTATCTACCAGACTCGCAGCTATCTTGAGTTATGGTTACCCATGCTGGAGACAAACAACCGTAGCTATCTCACTGTAGCCATCGGCTGTACCGGCGGGAAACACCGTTCGGTGTATATTGCAGAACAGCTGGCAGACTACTTCCGCTCACGCGGTAAGAACGTGCAGTCACGCCATAGAACGCTGGAAAAACGCAAAACATGACCGTGAAGCAGACTGTAGAAGTCACGAACAAGCTGGGTATGCATGCCCGGCCTGCGATGAAACTGTTTGAATTAATGCAGGGTTTTGAGGCCGAAGTGCTGTTACGCAATGATGAAGGCACCGAAGCCGAAGCCAATAGCGTCATCGCCCTGCTGATGCTGGACTCTGCTAAAGGTCGCCAGATAGAAATTGAAGCCACCGGCCCGCAGGAGGTCGAAGCGCTGGCGGCGGTGATCGCGCTGTTCAATTCAGGATTCGACGAAGATTAGGCCATTTCGCTTTCGTCTCCTCCTTTCCCCCAGAAAACGCCATCCGGCGTTTTTTTATTCCCTCGTCTTTCTACCTGCGTCGATATTGTACATTCCGTGCGCTTTTCCGTCCTGATTAAACCTTAAGAAAACCTTAAGAAGGGTTGTTTACGTTCTATTTAAGTTGAGCGTTCATACTGGTTCTATTAGCAACATTACCAGGAGATCTCATGATACTTTTATCTGAACAAAATCCCCTGGGCACCGGACGCCATCGTAAATGTTATGCGCATCCGGGCGATGCCCAACGCTGCATTAAGATCATTTACAATGCCGACCGCAGCGGCAAGAAAGAGATCCGCCGTGAGCTGAAATACTACGCGCATCTGTCACGTTACCTGCAAGACTGGAGCGGCATCCCGCGCTATCACGGTACGGTAGAGACCGATTGTGGTACGGGCTACGTCTACGATGTGATAACCGATTTCGATGGCAAACCGTCCGTCACGCTGACTGAATTTGTGGCGCAGTGCCGCAATGACGAAGATGCCGCCGTCCTGCGCCAGTTGCTGAAAACGCTCAAGCGTTATATCTACGATAACCGCATCGTCACCATGACCCTGAAGCCGCAAAATATTCTGTGTCACCGCATTAGCGAATCCGAAGCGATCCCGGTGATCTGCGACAACATCGGCGAGAGTACGCTGATCCCGCTGGCAAGCTGGTCAGCCTGGTTTTGCCATCGCAAACAGGAAAGACAGTGGGAACGGTTGATTGCCCAACCGGGTCTGGTGGCGGCGCTGAAGATGAACCGCCAGGAAGAAGACAAAAGCGCGCTGCCGCTCCCCTCTCTTGAGGCCGCGCGTCAGCGCAATCTTAATACAGATGGTTACGCGTCATAAACGATTCGCCGCCCAACTGGCGCATTTGACGCAAAATCCACGCCTGACGGCTACGCACGTAGCCTGAAGGCGCGTTCGCTTTAAAGCGTAAAGGGTTTGGCAGCACCGCCGCTAATAGCGCGGCTTCTGACATACTTAACCGGCTGGCAGGTTTATTAAAATAGCGCTGCGACGCCGCTTCCACGCCAAACACGCCATCGCCAAACTCCGCAATATTCAGGTAGACGGTCAGAATGCGTTTTTTACTCCAGACGGTTTCCAGCCCGACGGTGAGCCCGGCCTCCAGCCCTTTACGCAGCCAACTGCGGCCATCCCATAAAAAGAGATTCTTCGCCGTTTGCTGAGAAAGCGTGGACGCCCCACGAATTCGGTTTTCATTGCGCTCATTGTGCGCCAGCGCCTTCTCAATGGCCGAAACATCAAAGCCCCAGTGTTCCGGGAATTTCTGATCTTCCGCCGCAATCACCGCCAGCCCCATCCACGGCGAGATCTCATCCATGCCAGCCCAGTCGGAATGCGCAACATAGCCGAAATCGCCTTGCAGCCACGCGCTAATCTGCCGTTCCACCATCACTGCGGAAAAAGGCACCGGAACGACGCTGAACAGCGCGATGCCGCCGCCCCAAAAAACCGCCAGCACCACAAGGATGCGCAGGAGCAAACGGCGCAGGGACGCCAGCGGAGTGAAACGCCCTTTACTCATTCAGCCAGAACCAGTACGCGAGACACCAGTTTTTCAATGCCGGTCGCCGCCTGTGCAATATCCTGCGCCAGCATGTAAGCAGGCGTGGTGACAATTTTGTTATCTTCATCCACCACAATATCGTCAACCGGACATGGCACATGCTCGGCCCCCATATCTTCCAGCACTTCCGCCGTATCGATATCGGTGCCAATCGTCAGACGAAGCGGGAAACCAAAAATCCGGGGCAGCATTGCCGGGGCAATGCACATAAACCCTAACGGCTTACCCGACTGGTGCATGGCGATTGCCAGCGCGGCCAGGTCGCTATCTACCCGGCACTCGCTGCCCTGGCTGGCAAAATTACTCAGGTTTTTCGCCGCGCCAAATCCACCCGGAACAATCAGCGCGTCCAGATCGCTGGAGACCGCCTGAGCAAGTGGACGAATTTCCCCTCGCGTAATGCGCGCGGCTTCGATCAGGACATTTCGCGTCTCCGCCATCGCTTCGCCCGTCAGGTGATTAATCACGTCAGCCTGCTGTTTATCCGGCGCAAAGCAGATGGCCTGCGCACCGCTGCGGGCAATCGCCAGAAGGGTCAGAACGGCTTCATGAATCTCGGCGCCGTCGTATACGCCACATCCACTGAGCACTACGCCAATTTTTTTCATCGTGATGATCCTTTTCGCAACTTACTGAAGCGTATTAATAATTCTGATTAAAATGCTGCGCTTCACACATTTAACTGATTCATGTAACAAAACATTTAAGATTTGCTATCTTAACTGCGTGCGGCCTGAAAAGCAGAGCTGCGCCTGTGTAAAAAACAATCATAACTTACGGCGCAGCCACGATTTCCCTGGTGTTGGCGCAGTATTCGCGCACCCCGGTCAATCCGGGGTCATTTTTTTTCCGCGTTTGCCACCCAGGCTTTCAGCACCGCGACGTCGTGCTGCCACTCCTGCTTCATCTCTTCAACCCATTCACCCACGTTATCTTCCCAGGCAGGAAGATCCGGCGACTGAATTTGCTGACCCAGTTGCTGTAGATGACGCAACCCGACGGAGCCCGCCGCGCCTTTAATTTTGTGGCCTTCTTCAACAACGCCTTTGGTATCCCGCGCCGTCAGGTTGGACTCCAGGATGCTTAAGTAACCCGGCATCATTTTCTCGAACACCGCCAGTCCATCCGTAATTAATTTCGGGCCGACCAGTTCGATATACTGCTCTAACATCGGGATATCTAACAACGCTTGCGATTTACTGCTCTCTTCAGATGTCACAGTGCTCTCCTCTTCGTTACGGGTATCCCAGTATTTTTTAATCATTGCGGTTAACGCCGGAACCGACAGCGGCTTGCTCAACACATCGTCCATTCCCGCGTCCAGATACTCTTTCTTGTCTTTCAGGACGTTAGCAGTGAGTGCGACCAGCGGCGGTAATTCTTCCCGCGCATAGCGGCGGGTAAGTTCTCTGGAGATATCCAGGCCCGTCATATCCGGCAGTTGAATATCCAGCAGCAGCAGATCGTATTCACCCGGGGTGAACATTTCCAGCGCGGCTTTCCCGGTCATCGCCACGTCAACGCTGTTGCCCAGTTTTTCCAGCACTGAACGCGCCACAATGACGTTCAGCTCAATGTCCTCGACCAGCAGCACATGCAGCGCAGGCAGCGGCATGTCATTCTCTTCCAGCGTGTCCTCGACCTCTTCCGCCACGGCTGGCGCATGTACGGTTAACGTAAAGACGGAACCTTTACCCGGCTGGCTGGAAACGGTGATGTCGCCGCCCATATTTTTTGCCAGGCGGCGCGATACCGCCAGGCCAATCCCGGTCCCCGTCGCGGGTTTACCGCCATGACTGTCTTTCACCTGATAATACATGGCGAAGATTTTATCCTGCTCATCCTGCGGAATACCGATGCCGGAATCTTCCACGTCAAAATGCAGCACATCGCCTTCGTCATAGCGTACGCGCACCGTCACCTGCCCTTGTTGGGTAAACTTCACGGCGTTGCTGATCAGGTTCCACAGAATTTGGCGCAAACGCGTGCCGTCGGTGATCACCTTATGCGGCAGCGGCAACGTCGGATCGAGCACAAAGCGTAGCCCTTTTTGCTGCGCCTGCAGGCCGGAGAGATTCTCCAGATCCGCCATGAAACTGGTGAAATCTACCGGCTGGTTATCCAGCTGGACTTTACGCCGCTCCATCTTATCCATATCAATGATATCGTTGAAAATATTCCCCAACGTGACCGCAGAGACATGGATGGTTTTCAGGTATTTTTCCTGCTCGCTGGTAAGGTCGGTGTCCAGCAGAATGCGGCTTAAGCCGACAATGCCGTTCAGCGGCGTACGCAGCTCGTGGCTGATCGTAGAGATAAACGTGGTCTTGTCGCGGCTGGCGCGTTCAAGCGCATCCTGATAACGCTTACGTTCCGTAATATCGCGCCCAAAGCCCATCAGACCATGACGTTTACCAACGCGGTCGTAATAGGGCACCTTGCGAATTTCAAAGCACGCTTTGCGCCCGTCCGGGTAATCGAGCCACTGTTCATAGGTCAGCGAGACGTTATGGCGGAAGACTTTTTCGTCGGTCTCAATCACTTTTTCCGCCGCTTCGGGAGAATAGACGTCAGCCGGTTTTAAATGGACGAGCTGTTTTTCACTCTTGCCGGTCAGCAGTTCCATCGCGCGGTTACAGCCGGAAAACTCTTTATCCTCATTGCGATAAAAAACCAAATCCGGCGACGCATCGAGGAAAGAGCGTAAGAAAGAGGATTGCTGTTCAAGCTGAATCTGCGTCTCTTCACGCTCCTTGATTTCCACTTTTAGCTGTTCGAAGGTCGACTGGCGCTCAGCCTCCGCTTTTTCGCGATCGGCAATTTCCTGATTAAGCTGAGCAATATTGTCTTTCAGTTGTACCGTGAGTTTGAGATCGCGCTCGCGCATCTCTTCCAACTTTTGTACCAGCCGTGACAGGCGCTGCCTGGACTCCTCCAGTTGCTCCACCACCACCGACAAGAAATAGACGGCCCAGGGCGTGATTAACAAGCCAAAAAAGATGGAGCGGATGACATCAATACTTTCGACCTGACCATGCAACACCATGGTGACCGCCATCTGCACCACTATCGCCAGCACCACCAGCGCTAACGCCAACAGCATCGAAAAGCGCACCAGACCCAGCTTCATCATCAGGTCGACATAGTATTGCGCCAGCATACGAATTTGCTTCATAGGGGATTCCTTCACGACAACTTCGCACAATAATACTCAATTCTGAGCAGTACGTTGAAAATTGTGCAATAAATGCGGAGGTTATCGGTGAAATGACCGGGTAGGCGGTAGGCCGGATAAGGCATAGCCGCCATCCGGCAATGTGCGCCAGGCTGCCTGATGGCGCTTCGCTTATCAGGCCTACACGCCTACGGATGGTTAGCTCTCCGGCTGCACCCACGGCGTACCAAGCGCGGAGCCTTGCGCGCCATGTTCGTTAAGATAGCGGTCCAGCTCCACCATGCCCGTCCAGCGATTCTCACACCATAGCGGGGCGAGCAACGTCGGACGACGGGCGCTGGCGGAAATGCGATGATAAATAACCTCCGGCGGCGTATGGCGGATCATCTCCCCCGCCGTCAGCGTATACGCCTCCAGCGCAATACCGTTCAGGCGCCCCGCTTCCCAGGCTTTCGCCATAATGCTGCCTTTTACAATATGCAGCGGGTGCAGCTTAATGCCATCCACGCCCGTTTCCACCACGCGATCCAGCGTTTGCAGGCATTCCGTCTGCCCTTCGCCGGGTAAACCCACAATCAGATGCGAGCACACTTTCAGCCCACGCTCGCGCGCCAGTTGGGTGGTTCGCTGATAACAGGCAAAATCATGGCCGCGATTAATACGGCGCAGCGTTTTGTCATGCGCGGTTTGCAATCCCAGTTCCAGCCACACTTCATAGCCCTGGTCTTTATATTCGCAGAGCAGATCGAGCACCGCATCCGGTACACAGTCGGGGCGCGTCCCGACACACAGCCCGACAATGCTGGTCTGGCTTACCGCCTGCTGATACATAGAACGCAGCACCTGCACTTCGGCAAAGGTACTGGTGTACGCCTGGAAATAGGCCAGATAACGTTTGGCGCGATTGACCAGATGCGCCTGATGCGCCAGTTGTTCGGCAATAGAGCGATACTGCTGCGCCTCATCGGCGAAAGAGGCGACATTACAGAAAGTACACCCGCCACGTCCGATGGTGCCATCGCGGTTTGGACAGCTAAATCCGCCGTGCAACGTCAGTTTATGAACTTTTTGCCCATAACGACGAGAAAGATCCCCACCAAACATATTGACTAATTTCTGTAACTGCATAATCTGATAGACCGTGCCTTGAAAAGAGGCCAAAGCCTGCCATTTTTAGCCTTTGTCGGCGATGACCTGGATCAATCGCTCCGGCAGGCTTTTATTTATTGCATAATCAAGCAAAATTACCGAAATTTCATTCACTCCATAGCTAATTACTTTTCCTTATAACTGCACACTTTTTTTATCTTCTGATGACACTGGCTAAAAAACAGTATCATGAAATGCCTGCGCCGCTTAAACCAGCATAAAATGCTAAGCATTACGGATAATCAAGGTGAGATAAGGGTTAACAGGCCGTTATGATAGTGAGACAGATCACACTCTCCCCTGCGCTTATGCCGCATCAAATCAATGTAAAAAAGTCATTATTTTCAATACATTCATAAAGTTAATGGACCTATAGCACATTTTTGCATAAATAAGATTGCCATTTGACCTGTGTGTGGATTCCCGATAAGTTGGAAATCCGCTGGAAGCTTTCTGGATGAGCAGCCTGCTCATCATATTTATGCAGTAATTGAGATTCCCTCTTAAACGTATTTACCGATGCGAAAAGGATAAAAGAGGGCGAATGCGAGGTAAGCGTATGATACGCAACCCCCGTCGCCACGCTCTTTCTGTGCCCGTGCGCAATCGGTATCGGATGGGAGTCCCGCAGAGCCTGGGGAGGTTCACTGATATGTTGTACGATAAATCCCTTGAGAGGGATAACTGTGGTTTCGGCCTGATCGCCCACATAGAAGGCGAACCTAGCCACAAGGTAGTGCGTACCGCCATACACGCACTGGCCCGTATGCAGCACCGTGGCGCGATCCTCGCTGACGGTAAAACCGGCGACGGTTGCGGTTTGCTGCTGCAAAAACCCGATCGCTTTTTTCGCATCGTTGCAGAAGAGCGCGGCTGGCGTTTAGCCAAAAACTACGCTGTCGGTATGCTCTTCCTGAATAAGGACCCTGAGCTGGCGGCGGCATCACGTCGTATCGTCGAAGAAGAATTACAGCGGGAAACCCTGTCGATTGTGGGCTGGCGCGATGTGCCGACCAACGAAGGTGTCCTCGGTGAAATCGCCCTCTCCTCCCTGCCACGTATTGAGCAAATTTTTGTTAACGCCCCTGCGGGCTGGCGTCCCCGGGATATGGAACGCCGCCTGTTTATCGCCCGCCGCCGCATTGAGAAACGCCTTCAGGACGATAAAGACTTCTACGTTTGTAGCCTGTCGAACCTGGTGAACATCTATAAAGGTCTGTGTATGCCGGCGGATCTGCCGCGCTTCTACCTGGACCTGGCGGATTTGCGTCTGGAATCGGCCATTTGCCTGTTCCACCAGCGCTTCTCCACCAATACCGTGCCGCGCTGGCCGCTGGCGCAGCCGTTCCGCTACCTGGCGCACAACGGCGAAATCAACACCATTACCGGCAACCGTCAGTGGGCGCGCGCCCGTACTTATAAATTCCAGACGCCGCTGATCCCGGATTTACAATCTGCCGCGCCGTTCGTCAACGAGACCGGTTCCGACTCCAGCTCGCTGGATAACATGCTGGAACTGCTGCTGGCAGGCGGGATGGACATCGTGCGCGCCATGCGCCTGCTGGTGCCGCCCGCATGGCAGAACAACCCGGATATGGACCCGGACCTGCGCGCCTTCTTTGACTTTAACTCCATGCACATGGAGCCGTGGGATGGCCCGGCGGGCATCGTGATGTCCGACGGTCGCTTCGCTGCCTGTAACCTCGACCGTAACGGTCTGCGTCCGGCGCGCTACGTCATCACCAAAGATAAACTGATCACCTGCGCCTCTGAGGTGGGGATCTGGGACTACCAGCCTGACGAAGTCGTGGAAAAGGGCCGCGTCGGCCCCGGTGAACTGATGGTGATCGACACCCGTGGCGGGCGCATCCTGCACTCTGCGGAAACCGATGACGATCTGAAAAGCCGCCATCCGTATAAAGAGTGGATGGAGAAGAACGTCCGCCGCCTGGTGCCATTTGAAGATCTGGCCGACGATCAGGTCGGAAACCGCGAGCTGGACGACGACATGCTCGCCAGCTATCAGAAACAGTTTAACTACAGCGCCGAAGAGCTGGATTCCGTCATCCGCGTACTGGGCGAAAACGGCCAGGAAGCGGTCGGTTCAATGGGTGATGACACCCCCTTCGCCGTGCTTTCCAGCCAGCCGCGCATTATTTACGACTACTTCCGCCAGCAGTTTGCGCAGGTGACCAACCCGCCAATCGACCCGCTGCGTGAAGCGCACGTCATGTCGCTGGCCACCAGCATTGGCCGCGAGATGAACGTCTTTTGCGAAGCGGAAGGACAGGCGCACCGTCTGAGCTTTAAATCGCCAATTCTGCTGTACTCCGATTTCAAACAGCTCACCACCATGAAAGAGGAGCACTATCGCGCCGATACGCTGGATATCACCTTCGATGTGACGGAAACCTCGCTCGAAGAAACGGTGAAAGCGCTGTGCGATAAGGCTGAACAGATGGTGCGTAACGGCACCGTCTTGCTGGTGCTCTCTGACCGTAACATCGCCAAAAACCGTTTACCGGTTCCGGCGCCGATGGCTGTCGGGGCGGTACAGACTCGTCTGGTGGATAAGAGCCTGCGCTGCGATGCCAACATCATCGTAGAAACCGCAAGCGCGCGTGACCCGCACCACTTTGCCGTGCTGCTGGGCTTTGGCGCCACGGCGATCTATCCGTATCTCGCCTATGAGACGCTGGGCCGTCTGATCGACACCCAGGCCATCGCCAAAGACTACCGTACCGTGATGCTGAACTACCGTAACGGCATCAATAAAGGTCTGTATAAGATCATGTCCAAAATGGGCATTTCGACCATCGCCTCATACCGCTGCTCCAAACTGTTTGAAGCGGTCGGTCTGCATGACGACGTGGTGAGCCACTGCTTCCAGGGCGTGGTCAGCCGCATTGGCGGCGCCGGTTTTGCCGACTTCCAGCAGGATCTGCTGAACCTCTCGAAACGTGCCTGGCTGGCGCGTAAACCACTGGATCAGGGCGGTCTGCTGAAATACGTGCACGGCGGCGAATACCACGCCTATAACCCGGATGTGGTGCGCACCCTGCAACAGGCGGTGCAGAGCGGCGAGTACCGCGATTACCAGGCATATGCCGCGCTTGTTAACGAACGTCCAGCGGCAACGCTGCGCGATCTGCTGGCGCTCAATCCTGGCGATAACGCCATCAGCATCAACGATGTTGAACCAGCAAACGAGCTGTTTAAACGCTTCGATACCGCCGCGATGTCCATCGGCGCGCTGAGCCCGGAAGCGCACGAAGCGCTGGCGGAAGCGATGAACAGCATCGGCGGTAACTCCAACTCCGGCGAAGGCGGCGAAGACCCGGCGCGCTACGGCACCAACAAAGTGTCGCGCATCAAACAGGTCGCTTCCGGCCGCTTCGGCGTAACGCCAGCGTATCTGGTCAATGCTGACGTCATTCAGATTAAAGTCGCTCAGGGCGCGAAGCCGGGCGAAGGCGGCCAGTTGCCGGGCGATAAAGTGACCCCGTACATCGCCAAACTGCGCTATTCCGTACCGGGCGTGACGCTGATTTCTCCGCCGCCGCACCACGATATCTACTCTATCGAGGATCTGGCGCAGCTGATTTTCGACCTGAAACAGGTCAACCCGAAAGCGATGATCTCCGTGAAGCTGGTTTCTGAACCGGGCGTCGGCACCATCGCTACCGGCGTGGCGAAAGCCTATGCGGATCTGATCACTATCGCCGGATATGACGGCGGCACCGGCGCCAGCCCGCTCTCCTCCGTGAAATATGCGGGCTGTCCGTGGGAGCTGGGCCTGGTGGAAACCCAGCAGGCGCTGGTGGCTAACGGTCTGCGTCACAAGATCCGTTTGCAGGTGGACGGCGGCCTGAAAACCGGCCTCGACATCATCAAAGCGGCGATTCTCGGCGCGGAAAGCTTTGGCTTCGGCACCGGCCCGATGGTGGCGCTGGGCTGTAAATACCTGCGTATTTGCCACCTGAACAACTGCGCGACGGGCGTGGCGACTCAGGATGACAAACTGCGTAAGAACCACTACCACGGCCTGCCGTTCAAAGTGACCAACTACTTTGAGTTTATCGCCCGCGAAACCCGCGAGCTGATGGCGCAGCTTGGCGTGAAGCGTCTGGTGGATCTGATTGGCCGTACCGACCTGCTGAAAGAGCTGGAAGGGTTTACCGCTAAGCAGCAGAAGCTGGAACTGTCCCGACTGCTGGAAACCGCTGAGCCTCATCCGGGTAAAGCGCTGTACTGTACCGAGCATAACCCGCCGTTTGATAACGGCGTGCTGAACGCGCAACTGCTGCAACAGGCGAAGCCGTTCGTCGATGAGCGCCAGAGCAAAACCTTCTGGTTCGACATTCGCAACACCGACCGCTCCGTGGGCGCGTCGCTCTCTGGCTATATCGCTCAGACGCATGGCGATCAGGGACTGGCCTCTGACCCGATCAAGGCGCACTTCAGCGGCACCGCAGGTCAGAGCTTCGGCGTCTGGAACGCGGGCGGCGTGGAGCTGTATCTGACGGGCGATGCCAACGACTACGTCGGTAAAGGCATGGCGGGCGGTCTGCTGGCGGTACGTCCTCCGGTGGGTTCAGCGTTTCGCAGTCATGAGGCCAGCATCATCGGCAATACCTGTCTGTACGGCGCGACCGGCGGTCGTCTGTATGCGGCGGGCCGCGCGGGCGAACGTTTCGCAGTACGTAACTCCGGGGCCATCACCGTGGTAGAAGGCATTGGCGACAACGGCTGTGAATACATGACGGGCGGTATTGTCTGTGTACTGGGCAAAACGGGCGTTAACTTCGGTGCTGGCATGACGGGCGGCTTCGCCTACGTGCTGGATGAAGACGGCGAGTTCCGCAAACGCGTGAACCCGGAGCTGGTGGAAGTGCTGAACGTCGATGACCTGGCCATCCACGAAGAACATCTGCGCGGTCTGATTACCGAGCATGTGCAGCATACCGGTTCCCAGCGCGGTGAAGAGATCCTGGCTAACTGGTCAGTATTCTCAACCAAATTCGCGCTGGTTAAGCCGAAGTCCAGTGATGTGAAAGCACTGTTGGGTCACCGTAGTCGTAGCGCAGCTGAGCTGCGTGTGCAGGCGCAGTAAGGGGTAGAGCAATGAGTCAGAACGTATACCAATTTATCGACCTGCAACGTGTTGATCCACCGAAGAAGGCGCTGAAGATCCGCAAAATCGAGTTTGTTGAAATTTACGAACCGTTTTCCGAAGGCCAGGCCAAAGCGCAGGCGGATCGCTGCCTCTCCTGCGGCAACCCGTACTGCGAGTGGAAGTGTCCGGTACATAACTACATCCCGAACTGGCTGAAGCTGGCGAACGAAGGACGTATTTTCGAAGCGGCGGAGTTGTCTCACCAGACCAACACGCTGCCGGAAGTGTGCGGCCGCGTCTGCCCGCAGGATCGTTTGTGCGAGGGCTCCTGTACGCTCAACGACGAGTTCGGCGCAGTGACTATCGGCAACATCGAGCGTTACATCAACGATAAAGCGTTCGAAATGGGCTGGCGCCCGGACATGACTGGCGTGCGTCAGACCGACAAACGCGTGGCAATTATCGGCGCGGGCCCGGCAGGGCTGGCCTGTGCCGACGTACTCACCCGTAACGGCGTGAAGGCGGTGGTCTTTGACCGTCACCCGGAAATCGGCGGTCTGCTGACGTTCGGCATCCCGGCTTTCAAGCTGGAAAAAGAGGTGATGACCCGCCGTCGTGAGATCTTCACCGGCATGGGCATTGAGTTCAAACTGAATACCGAAGTGGGTCGCGACGTGCAGCTGGACGACTTGCTGGCAGAGTACGATGCGGTGTTCCTCGGCGTTGGCACCTATCAATCAATGCGCGGCGGGCTGGAAAACGAAGATGCCGACGGCGTGTTCGATGCCCTGCCATTCCTGATTGCCAACACCAAACAGATCATGGGCTTTGGCGAAACCACTGATGAACCGTTCGTCAGTATGGAAGGCAAACGCGTCGTGGTACTGGGCGGCGGCGACACCGCGATGGACTGCGTGCGTACCTCGGTTCGCCAGGGCGCGACGCACGTCACCTGCGCCTATCGTCGTGACGAAGAGAACATGCCTGGCTCCAGACGCGAAGTGAAAAACGCGCGCGAAGAAGGGGTCGAATTCCAGTTCAACGTGCAGCCGCTGGGCGTAGAAGTGAATGCCAACGGTAAAGTAAGCGGCGTGAAGATGGTGCGTACCGAAATGGGCGCGCCGGACGCGAAAGGTCGTCGTCGTGCGGAAATCGTCGCCGGTTCCGAGCATGTGATCCCGGCAGATGCGGTGGTAATGGCGTTTGGTTTCCGCCCGCACAGCATGGCGTGGCTGGCGAAACACAGCGTGGAGCTGGACTCCCAGGGGCGGATTATCGCGCCGGAAGGCAATGAAAACGCCTTCCAGACCAGCAACCCGAAAATCTTCGCTGGTGGCGACATCGTGCGCGGCTCGGATCTGGTGGTCACGGCAATTGCCGAAGGTCGTAAAGCGGCAGACGGTATCCTGAACTACCTGGAAGTGTAATACTTCTGGCTCCCCTGCCACAGCCTGACGCTGATGGATGGGGAGCCAATATTTCTCTGCTAAATATATGCGAATTCGTTCTTCGAAAGCCGCTCGCAAATACGGCTGTAACTCAATGTAATACACCTCTCCTGGATTGACCGGGATATGCCTGAAGCGTATTGGTAGCGATATATTTTTCATTTCGCAACTATCGCGCCAGGGATGACATGACTGTACCAACACCACTTCAACACGCTGACGATTATCAGCAAATCCATGACGGTATTATTCGATTAGTGGACAATGCCCATACCGAGGCCGTCCGCAGTATTAATGCTTTGATGACGGCAACCTACTGGGAAATCGGCAGGAGAATTGTCGAGTTTGAACAAGGCGGCGAAGCACGAGCGGCTTATGGTATTCAACTCATTGAGCGGTTATCCGCAGATTTAAGCCAGCGCTATAAGCGTGGATTTTCCACCAGGAATCTGTGGCAAATGAGAACATTTTATCTATGTTTTCAGTATATTGAAATTCCGCAGACAGTGTCTGCGGAATCTTCACATTTGATACAACTCGCTAAAGTTTTTCCGCTTCCCTAGTCAGCTTACGTGCGTTTACTATCGGTAAAAAATCCCGATGCCCGCACTTTTTACGAGAAAGAGACGCTACGTAACGGCTGGTCTGTGCGGCAACTCGATCGGCAAATCTCCACCCAGTTCTACGAACGGACGCTACTGTCCCATGACAAATCCGCCATTCTGCAGCAACCTGCGCCCGCCGAGCCAACAGTCTTGCCGGAGCGAGCCATACGCGACCCGTTCATTCTGGAATTTCTTAACCTGAAGGACGAGTATTCCGAGTCGGATCTCGAAGAAGCGCTGCTCAGTCACCTGATGGACTTTATGCTGGAGCTTGGTGACGATTTTGCTTTTGTCGGCCGCCAGCGCCGATTACGCATAGACGATAGCTGGTTCCGCGTCGATCTGTTGTTCTTCCATCGCCGCTTGCGTTGCCTGTTGCTCGTTGACCTGAAGGTCGGCAAATTCAGTTATGCGGATGCCGGGCAGATGAATATGTACCTGAACTATGCCAAAGAGCACTGGACAATGCCGGGAGAAAACCCGCCCGTCGGGTTGGTTTTGTGCGCAGGAAAAGGCGCGGGGGAAGCGCATTACGCGCTAAACGGCCTGCCGAATACCATCATGGCGAGCGAGTACAAAGTGCAGTTGCCTGACGAAAAACTACTGGCAGATGAGCTCATTCGTTCACAAATAGCACTGACTGCACAGCAAGTTGAATCAACTGAATAACCAATTTACTTTGCACATCAGGAAAAGCACTGCGTCACGAGCTGAATTTTCAACAACTCGACTGACGGGATTATGCACTATCGGGAGATATAAAACGTTACACCGGATGGCTATAAACCATCCGGTATTTTCATGCCTCTAATAAGCTGGCGCGCACCTTCACCACAGCTTTCTTAATCTCCCCTGGCTCGCCAGCCATACACCCGGGCTTATGGGGTTCCCCCGGCATAAACACGGAGAACATCCCCGGTGTCAGCGTAATGGATTGCTGTTCATGGATGTGGCGGCAAAGCTGGTAATCCTCTTCACCATGCAGCTCCTCGCATTCGCGCGCTGACCCGACTACGCCGAACAGAATGCGCTCCTCACCCGTCAATAACAGCTGAATGTCGATGTACTGCACATGCAGCTCCGCTTTTTTCTCCTGCGGCGACTGCGTGGCAAACTGCATCACATTCATAAACACATCGTCGCCCTGCAATTCGTAGCGCCCGGGCGTTTTCTCCTGCGGCCTTGCCGTCAGCGCCAGGGTTAACGCATCCAGCAATACCGGATGCAGCCCGGCAGACGGTAACGACTGAATTTCTCCCATCAACATCATTTATCTCCCTGAGCTAACAACGCGGCACCCAGTAGCCCCGCGTCATGTCGGTAATGCGCTGCGCTCAACGCCACCTGATAAACCGCCGGCTCCTGCGCCAGAAAGTGGCGTACCTGCGCCAGATATCCCTCAGCTAACCCTACGCTGCCGCCAATAACCACCTGCTGGCAATCCGTTGTCGCTTTAACATCGGCAATTAACCGCGCGACAACCTGCGCGGAGTGCTGAACCAGACGCACGGCCTGTTCGTTCCCGGCCGCCGCATGTGCAAAGACAGTTCTGGCGTCGCACCCGGCCAGGGAACCCTGCGCCGCTGCCGCGATGCCGCGTCCTGAGGCGATAGCCTCCACACAGCCGCGTCGTCCGCAACCGCAAACCGGCCCCTGCGGATCGGCCAGCGTATGCCCCAGATGCCCGGCCAGACCGCTCATCCCGGTGAGCAATCTGCCGTCGCTCACCACGCCGCCGCCAACGCCGGTCGACACGGTAATAAACACCATATCGCGGACATCAGACGTAAGGGCATGGTATTCCGCCCATGCCGCCGCCTGCGCATCATTCACCGCCAGCGTCGGCAGACTGGTAAGATCTTCTAACGTCTGCACCAACGGAAAATGCAGCAGACCACCCAGGTTATGCGGATTTATCGCCAGTAGCGCGCCTTCTCTGATAATGCCGGTAGAGGCTATCGCCACCCGCTGCGCGGTCGTTTGCAGCGGTTCAACCAGCACTTTTAGCGCCTCTCGCAGCGCATCCGGCGTTTTGCTGGCGGGGGTCGGCAATTCACGTCGTTCGCGGATATGTAAATCATCATCCACCCGCGCGGCAGCCAGCTTGGTGCCGCCAATATCGATCGCCAGCGTGCTCATGACGTCGCCTTTTTCAATGCCGCGTTGTACCACTGACAAATATATTCCAGCCGCGTAATGGCAGATCCCACTGTCACCGCCCACGCGCCGTGACGCATGGCTTCAGCGGCCTGTGCCGGCGTGTTGTAACGCCCCTCGGCAATCACCCGGCATCCAGCATCATGCAGGACTTTGACCAGCGCGAGGTCAGGTTCGTCCGGCGTGTCCGGCGTGGTGTATCCCGACAGCGTCGTGCCGATAATTTCCGCGCCACGCCGCTGACAGGCTAAGCCATCCTCCAGTGACGAGCAGTCGGTCATCGCCAGCAACTGGTGCTGATGAATACGCGCCAGCAGCGCATCGACGGTCGCCGGACGTACTCGGTCAGTACCGTCAACCGCAATAATATCCGCCCCGGCCTGTGCCAGCGCATCCACATCCTCAAGGAATGGCGTGATGCGAACCGGGGAGTCGTCAAGGTCACGCTTGAGAATACCGATAATCGGTACGGAGACCAGCGCACGGGCCGCCCGCAAATTGTCCACGCCTTCAATGCGTAGCGCGACGGCGCCAGCCTGCTCCGCCGCCAGCGCCATCGCAGCCACGATGTCCGGTTTATCGAGCGGGCTGCCTGGAACCGGCTGGCAGGAGACAATCAACCCGCCATTGGCGGCAATGTTTTTATCCAGTTGTTCAAGTAACGACATATCCACTTCCTTACGCAGGTCGCCCGGCAAACTGGCCGGGCAAGCCTCATCAGCTTTTGGTTTTTACAAAGGCGCTTTTGTCGCCGCCAAACGGCACGGCCCCGCTGAATGGTTTTCCGTCGATAGCATCATGCATACGCAATGCTTCAGGACGCAGCCAGCGCTGTACGCGAGACGGCATATCCAGCCCAATCAACAGGATCACCACAAAGGTCAGGCTGAAGGAGAGCGATCCCAGCGCGGTGCCCAGATCCAGACGCTGTGCGATCAGCGCCCCGAGGATAGGGGCCAGCGCGCCGCCCAGTGCGCCGACGTTATAGGTAAAGCCCAGACCTGCCGCTCGCTGGTCGGTATCAAAATAACCGCCAATGAGTTTCGGTAAGATCCCGGAGATCCCCTGCCCCAGCATCTGCTGGAAAAACAGTAGCAGACCCAGTACCCAGACGTTTGCGCCGCCAATCGCAAATACCGGAATGATCAGCACCTGGGAAGCCAGTAAACTGCAAACGTAGGCTTTGCGCGTACCCAGCCAGTCGCCGAGGAAACCGCCCACGCAGCAGCCGACTGCCGCCCCAAAGCCGCTAAAGAAAAGCACCTGCGCAACGGTGTGCGGATCGTAAGCCAGTTCAGTTTTCAGATACGTTGGCAGCAGCGCCTGAATCGGCCATGAATAGAGGAAAGCAAAGAGCACCACGATCATCAGCATCACGCCCGTTGGCCAGCGTTTGCCGCTGCTTTGCACCATAAAACTGATGAAGATAACGGCGCACAGTAACCCTAACACCGCCACGATCGCCGCGTTTTGCAGGTCGCCCGCAAAGCAGAACCACAGCGCGGTTGCGGCGGCGATCGTCATCAGCACATTGACGACGCGATGTTCGCCCCGGTAGAGAATATCCACCATCGTGCGCACCGGCGCTTTGCCTTCGTGTTTCTCTTTCCAGTCTTCCGCTTCAGGGATGTTTTTACGCAGCCAGAGCGCGAAAATGATCGGCAGAATGCCAATGAAGAACAGCGCGCGCCAGCCCCAGACCGGAACCACCAGGCTGTAAACCTGCGCCGCCACGACCGCCCCGACGGAGAAACCGGAAATCAGGAATCCACTGGCTTTATTACGTAAGTGCTTCGGCCAGCTTTCAATGACATAGGTGGCGCTGGAGCCATATTCGCCCGCCATTCCCATACCGATCACCAGACGGGCGATAAACATGGTGGTATAGCCGGGCGCAAAACCGCAGGCCAGCGTCCCCATAGAGAAAAGAATGATACTGGTGACCATCGCCAGACGTCGGCCATAGCGGTCACCCATTGCGCCCAACATCAGCCCGCCAAACCAGCGGGAAATAAACGCCGCCGAGATCAGACTGGCCGCCTGAACCGTCGTTAACCCAAACTCGCCCTGCACTTCCGTCAGAACAAGAGCAATCAACACAAAATCAAAACCATCAAGCAAATATCCCAGCCAGGCGGCGGAAAATGCCCGCCACTGCGCCCGGTTGAGATGGCGATACCACGGGATATTCTGGGTAGAAGTACTCATTTTTCATTCTCCCGACGATTTTTATTGTCGCTTTGCCGGATGGCGGCTTCGCCTCGCCTTACCCGGCCTACGTTTCATATTTTGTAGGCCGGATAAGCGTTAGCGCTATCCGGCAACCGGTCAACCGCGTTCCTGCATTAACTGCTGCGCCAGCGCTTTCAGTTCAGGCAGATACTTCTCATCAACCGGCGCAAACGGCTTACGGCACAGCGGTACGGAGACCACGTCCATGTAGTGCAGCACCGTTTTCAACCCACGGAATACGCCGGTTTTAATGAGCAGATCGATGACCTTATTGCACTCGGTTTGCAGATGCTGCGCTTTCGCTACATCGCCTTCCTGCAAGGCCTTAACAATCCCCTGATAACGCCAGCCCATAATGTTGTAAGTGCTGCCGATTCCCCCATCTGCGCCTGCCAGCAGACCGGAAGCGAAGATTTCGTCATAACCGTTGTAGAGCACCAGATCAGGATGCGCACGGCGGATCTGCTCCATCTGATAGAGATCGCCGGAGGTTTGTTTCAGCGCGCCAACGCCGGGCAGCGTGACCAGCGTGTTGATTTGATCCAGCGTCAGCTTCACGCCGCTCAGCGCAGGAATGTTGTACACCACCATCGGTAATCCTTCAGCGGAATCGATAATGGCGCGGTAGTGATCGCAATGCTCTTCAAAGCTAAACGGATAATAAAACGGCGTCACGGCGGAAACGGCATCAAAACCGTAACGATGCGCCGCGCTGGCCAGCTGCTGGCTCTCTTCGGTACTGACCGTACCGACATGGGCAATCAGCGTCACCTTGCCCTTCGCCTCTTCCGCCACAATTTCCAGGACCTGCTCTCTTTCTGCGCGGCTCTGAACGAACGCTTCCCCGGTCGAGCCGCCGACGTACAGCCCATCAATGCCCTGTGCAATGTTGAAACGCACCAGACGGCGCAGGCTCTCAATATCCAGTTTCTGCTGGTTATCAAAAGGAGTTAACAACGCTGGCATTACGCCTCGTAAATCTTTTGCCATAACGACCTCTGTCGATGATTAGTGTTATCTAACTACATACCTTTATACCTGTTATACCAGATCAAATAAGCAGCACCCCAGTACAGAACGCACAGAGTGCGATCTACTTCACTAAACGATCGTCAGGATCGCGATCGCTAACGCAATTTTTTCTTTTGATCGAAGGCGTGCCAGGTGGCGGATACGCTATTGAGGTGGGTTTGCAGCGCGCGGTCAGCTTCATCTGGATCGCGCCGACGAATAGCATCGACAATAGCGATATGCTCTTGATAGCTCACGCTATTATGCTCATGTAACTCCTGCCCGGAGACCGCAGGACGCGCAGCGATCAGCCAGTCCAGCAGCGCGACATGAATCGCCATGAAGATCGGATTGCCGGGGATTTCCGCCAGCACGCGGTGAAACTCGACGTCGGAACGAATGAAGAGCGCGTTATCGTCCAGCGACTGGCTGTTGATCTCCAGGGCTTTCGCCAGCAGATCAATTTGCTCATCCGTCGCGTGTTCCGCCGCATAGCGCACAAGGCTTGATTCAAAGAACAGGCGCAGTTGCTCAAAGTGGGCGATACCGCCGGGGTGCGAGAGGAAATCTTTCGCCATGCCGGAAAGTTCGCTGATGATGGTATCAGCAGAAGGCCGCGACACGCGGGCGCGTTCGCCGTTATTGATTTGCACCAGACCTTTACGCTTGAGCGCGGCAAGCGCTTCACGCACCGACGGGCGGCCCACGTTGAAGAAGGTCATCAACTCCCGCTCAGACGGCAGCTGCTCCCCTTCGCCGAATTCACCGCGACGAATCATCTGCTCCAGTTCTTCTTCTACCATTTCCGACAGTTTTTTACGCGCCAGCGGACGGCTGCGCAAACTACGGCCGATGGTTGGCGGAGAATTTTCTGCTTGCGAATCAAATGCGTTCATAGCGTCCATTATGTAAATCGTCGAGGAAAACAGCAACTAAAGCCATCCTATCACAGGATCGAAAGTGGGGTGAAATCGTGGCAGGCGTGAAAAAAAACAGGCCCTCAGGGCCTGTCTGTCTTGGTTACTTCACTACGCGTAATGCGGGTCGACCACCACGCGGCGGCGGCGGATCGTCATCAGGATTGTTGTCATCATCATGATCGGGCTTATCACCATCAATCACGGACATGACCGTTTCGCTCTCCGCGCCCGGCGTTACATCGTCATCATTTAAGCTGGCGACGTCTTCATCGTAAGCGGCTTCAGGTTCAAACATTGTGCCTGCGCCGTTTTCACGCGCATAGATCGCCAGTACCGCAGCCAGCGGCACGGAGACCTGACGCGGGACGCCGCCAAAGCGCGCGTTGAAACGCACTTCGTCGTTGGCCAACTCCAGATTGCCAACCGCACGGGGAGCAATGTTCAGAACAATTTGCCCGTCGCGCGCATATTCCATAGGGACATGCACGCCAGGCAGCGTCACATCCACCACCAGGTGCGGCGTGAGCTGGTTATCCAGCAACCATTCATAGAATGCACGCAGCAAATATGGACGGCGTGGGGATAGCTGTGACAAATCCATACTGATTAACCCCGACCGAGGCGCATTTCACGTTCAGCTTCAGTTAAAGAAGCGAGGAACGAGTCACGTTCAAAGACGCGGGTCATATAGCCTTTCAGCTCTTTAGCGCCCGCACCGCTGAACTCAATACCCAGTTGCGGCAAACGCCACAGCAGCGGCGCCAGATAGCAATCAACCAGGCTGAACTCATCGCTCAGGAAATACGGTTTTTGACCAAACACAGGCGCGATCGCCTGCAACTCTTCACGCAGTTGTTTACGCGCAACGTCAGCTTCAGAAGCGGACCCGTTCACGATGACGTTCATCAGCGTGTACCAGTCTTTTTCGATACGGTGCATGTACAGGCGGCTTTCGCCACGCGCAACCGGGTAAACCGGCATCAGCGGCGGATGAGGGAAACGCTCATCCAGGTATTCCATAATGATGCGAGATTCCCACAGGGTCAGCTCACGATCCACCAGGGTCGGTACGCTCTGACTCGGGTTGAGGTCAATCAGATCCTGAGGTGGGTTATCCTTCTCCACATGCTCGATCTCGAAACTAACACCTTTCTCCGCCAGCACAATGCGGACCTGATGGCTATAGATGTCAGTAGGACCAGAAAACAGCGTCATTACCGAACGTTTGTTGGCAGCGACAGCCATGAAAACCTCCAGGTATATTCAGAATTTTTACTGCTACCAGCCACCGCGTGGCCAGCCAGAAGTTATGTCACCCGCCTGCGGAAAAGTCATTATTGTTCAAAAAGCAAACAAAAAATGAACAATACCCGTTATTTGGGCAGAAAATTGGATGATAGTTTACCAGATTTTGTGACCTTTGTGGTGAGTCGATTCTGGAAATGGGGAAAAAGAGGTGGCAATCAGAGGATTACTTTGGACACACGCGCATTTTTTCCATAAAAAAAACCCGCCGAAGCGGGTTTTTTCGCCAATGGTAATCTGCCGGAGCAGAAACCCATTAACGTTTGGAGAACTGCGGACGACGACGTGCTTTACGCAGACCGACTTTCTTACGTTCAACCTGACGAGCGTCACGAGTAACGAAGCCAGCTTTACGCAGTTCAGAACGCAGAGACTCGTCGTACTCCATCAGAGCGCGGGTGATACCGTGACGGATCGCACCAGCCTGACCAGAGATACCACCACCTTTAACAGTGATGTACAGATCCAGTTTCTCAACCATGTCGACCAGTTCCAGCGGCTGACGAACTACCATGCGGGCAGTTTCACGACCGAAGTACTGTTCCAGAGAACGTTGGTTGATAACGATTTTGCCGTTGCCCGGTTTGATGAACACGCGAGCTGCGGAACTTTTGCGGCGACCAGTGCCGTAGTATTGATTTTCAGCCATTGCCTATAATCCCGATTAGATGTCAAGAACTTGCGGTTGCTGTGCCGCGTGGTTGTGCTCGTTGCCAGCGTAAACTTTCAGTTTACGGAACATAGCACGACCCAGCGGGCCTTTTGGCAGCATGCCTTTAACCGCGATTTCAATCACACGCTCAGGACGGCGAGCAATCATCTCTTCAAAGGTCGCTTGTTTGATACCACCGATGTGACCGGTGTGGTGATAGTACACTTTGTCAGTACGCTTGTTGCCGGTTACAGCAACTTTGTCAGCGTTCAGAACGATGATGTAATCACCGGTATCGACGTGCGGAGTGTATTCCGCTTTGTGCTTACCGCGCAGGCGAAGAGCCAGTTCAGTAGCCAGACGGCCCAGAGTTTTACCGGTCGCGTCAACAACGTACCAGTCGCGTTTTACGGTTTCTGGTTTAGCTGTAAAAGTTTTCATTAAAAGCTTACCCAATAGATAGTTACACGTTGGTGAACACCCAAACGTTTTCAATTGTTGAGGTTCACACGACAAAGTCCGGCAAACCTACCCCTTCGAATAGCCAATGCCAGCACACAAAAAGTTTTGGGAAAAAAACTTTCTTGTAACGTGGGGTCGCAGGATTATAGAGAAGTCAGGGGCAAAGATCGACCCCTTTTTGTGATTTGCAATGGGTTTTGTGCGGGGCATTTCTGCCGGTCTGATAAGCGAAGCGCCACCAGGCAACCTGCGCCGGATGGCGGCGAAACGCCTTACCCGGCCTACGGCATATGCGAACGTTTCAGATACTCCTCGCTCTGCATCTCCTGCAAACGTGACAAACAGCGCTGGAACTCAAACTTCAGGCGTTCGCCCTGATAGATCTCATATAAAGGCGCGTCGGCGCTCACCACCAGCTTCACATGGCGCTCGTAGAATTCATCCACCAGCGCGATAAAACGGCGCGCTTCGCTTTCCATCAGCGGCGTCATGACCGGCACATCAAACAGCAGAACCGTGTGGAACAGGCGCGACAGCGCAATATAGTCATGCTGGCTGCGAGCGTCCACGCATAAGGTGATGAAGGAGACCGCCAGCGTCTGGTTTTCCACCCCCATCGTCGGTAACGGACGATGATTCACCTCCAGCGTTGGCGCATTCTCACGTTTCGCACCGGCCAGCGCCAGCCAGAGTTTATCCATCTGTTGCTGCGTTTCGTTATTACGCGGCGAAAGCCACAGATGCGCCTGCGTCAGCGTGCGCAGACGATAATCCACCCCGGCATCCACATTCATGATGTCGCAATGCGCTTTGATAGCGTCGATAGCCGGAAGGAAGCGGGTACGTTGCAGGCCATTGCGGTACAGCTCATCCGGCGGGATGTTCGAGGTCGCCACCAGGGTAATGCCGCGGGCAAACAGCGCTTTCATTAAGCCGCCAAGCAGCATCGCGTCGGTGATGTCGGAAACAAAAAACTCATCAAAGCAGAGCACATCCGTTTCGGCTTTGAAACGATCGGCAATAATCTCCAGCGGGTCGGTCTGCCCCTGTAGCGCCGTTAGCTCCTCATGCACACGCAGCATAAAGCGGTGGAAATGCAGACGCTGTTTCCGCTCGCCCGGCAGACTATGATAGAAGAGATCCATCAGCCAGGTTTTCCCTCGCCCGACCCCACCCCACATATACAGACCACGCACCGGCGCATTCGCTGACGGTTCACGTTTGCCAAGCAGTTTACCGAAACGGGCCATCAGTCCGCCGGTTTGCGGCGCCGGAGGCGTTTTGGCGATCAGCGCCTGGTAAATCGACTCCAGTCGGTTGACCGCATCTTTTTGCACGTCGTCGGGTTGATGGCTGCCATCGTTGAGGGCCTGAAGGTAACGCGATGTGGGGGAAATGCTTTGCATGATGTTATTGTTATTCCTTGAAAATCGATGTGCCGACGTTCACGGCTGACGAAAAAAAGGCCGTTCTACATTACGTGATATAAACACGGGATTCCACTTCTACGGGATTAGCGGTTATAGTGGCATAATCAGGCGCAGGCATGGAGCCTAAAGCCAACACCCTACGGAAACAAAAGACAACGGGAGATGTTCATGACCTGGGAATATGCGCTAATTGGGTTAGTCGTCGGTATCATCATTGGTGCCGTAGCCATGCGTTTTGGTAATCGTAAATTACGCCAACAGCAGGCATTGCAGTACGAACTGGAAAAGAATAAAGCTGAGCTGGAAGAGTATCGTGAAGAGCTGGTCAGCCACTTTGCCCGCAGCGCCGAGCTGCTGGATACCATGGCGCATGATTATCGTCAGCTGTATCAGCACATGGCGAAAAGCTCCAGTAGCCTGCTGCCGGAACTGTCTGCGGAATCGAACCCGTTCCGTAACCGTCTGGCGGAGTCTGAAGCCAGTAACGATCAGGCGCCGGTCCAGATGCCGCGTGACTATTCCGAAGGCGCTTCCGGCCTGCTGCGTAGTGGCGCAAAACGCGACTAATCGCACATCGTTAAGAAATTTTTCGGGCGCAGCGATTGCGCCCGTCTCTTCTCTCCTGTCCCAGCTATTATTTAGTCATTAACCTCATTGTTACCAGGCCGAAAATTCAATAACATCAAACTGTTTTGAATCGTCTTTCCGTTCACTCAAGGTACGAGAGCAGGCTCCATGAAAAAACAAACCCCGTTGTTAAGTGCATTAGCGTTAAGTGTCGGGTTAACGCTCTCGGCACCGTTTCAGGCCGTCGCATCGATACCCGCGCAGATTCCCGGTCAGGCGGCGCTCCCCAGTCTCGCGCCAATGCTGGAAAAAGTGCTGCCGGCCGTGATTAGCGTGAAGGTTGAGGGAACCGCGACCCAAAGCCAGAAGGTTCCAGAAGAGTTTAAAAAGTTTTTTGGCGACGAGTTGCCTGATCAACCCTCTCAGCCGTTCGAAGGGCTGGGGTCGGGCGTCATCATTGACGCCGCCAAAGGCTACGTTCTGACCAATAACCATGTCATTAATCAGGCACAGAAGATCAGCGTTCAGTTAAATGACGGACGCGAGTTTGACGCTAAACTGATCGGCAGCGACGACCAGAGCGACATCGCGCTGCTGCAAATCCAGAACGCCAGCAACCTGACGCAAATCGCCATCGCCGACTCCGACAAACTGCGCGTCGGCGACTTTGCCGTCGCGGTAGGCAACCCGTTTGGTCTGGGGCAAACCGCCACCTCCGGCATTGTCTCCGCGCTTGGCCGGAGCGGGCTGAATCTGGAAGGACTGGAAAACTTTATTCAAACCGACGCCTCGATTAACCGTGGCAACTCCGGCGGCGCGCTGCTGAATCTCAACGGCGAGCTGATCGGCATCAACACCGCTATTCTGGCACCTGGCGGCGGTAGCATCGGCATTGGGTTTGCGATTCCGAGTAATATGGCGCGCACGCTGGCGCAACAGCTGATTCAGTTTGGTGAAATTAAACGCGGCCTGCTGGGAATTAAAGGCATGGAATTGACCGCCGATATCGCCAAAGCCTTCAAGCTGGATGTACAGCGCGGGGCGTTCATCAGCGAAGTGCTCCCGGGTTCAGGTTCCGCGAAAGCGGGTGTGAAATCCGGCGACGTGATCACCAGTCTCAACGGCAAGCCGCTGAGCAGCTTTGCCGAACTGCGCTCACGCATCGCAACGACGGAACCCGGCACGAAAGTGAAGCTCGGTCTGTTACGCGACGGCAAACCGCTGGAAGTCGAAGTCACCCTCGACACCAGCACGTCATCCTCCGCCAGCGCGGAGATGATCGCCCCGGCATTGCAGGGCGCAACGCTGAGCGATGGTCAGTTAAAAGACGGCAATAAAGGCATCAAAATTGATAACGTTGAAAAAAGCAGTCCCGCCGCCCAGGCCGGTTTGCACAAAGATGACGTGATCATTAGCGTTAACCGCGATCGCGTGCACTCGATTGCGGAAATGCGCAAAGTGCTGGAAGCGAAACCGTCGATTATTGCGCTACAGGTCGTACGCGGTAACGAGAACATTTACCTGCTCCTGCGTTAAGTCATCGTTAACCGGACATCAGCCCCGCGTGCGATGTCCGGTTAACTCGTGGTATGCTGCTGCCGTTCCCTTTTTTAATGACGCCTCCATCATGTTTGTGAAGATCTTACGTTCGGTCGCAATTGGTCTTATTGTGGGTGCCATTCTGTTGGCGGCCATGCCCTCGCTGCGCAAAATAAATACCCTGACCACACCGCAATTCGACAGCGCGGATGAGACGCCAGCCAGCTATAATTCGGCGGTTCGCCGCGCCGCGCCTGCCGTCGTCAACGTTTATAACCGCAGTATGAACAGCACCACGCATAATCAGCTTGAGATCCGCACGCTGGGATCGGGCGTGATCATGGATCAGCGCGGTTACATCATCACCAATAAGCATGTGATCAACGATGCGGATCAGATCATCGTCGCCCTACAGGATGGACGCGTGTTTGAAGCGCTGCTGGTTGGTTCGGATACGCTGACGGATCTGGCGGTGTTAAAGATTAATGCCACAGGCGGTCTGCCGACGATCCCGATCAACACGAAACGCTCACCGCATATTGGTGATGTGGTTCTGGCCATCGGCAACCCGTATAACCTGGGGCAGACCATTACTCAGGGGATCATCAGCGCCACCGGGCGTATCGGTCTGAACCCGACCGGACGACAAAACTTCCTGCAAACGGACGCCTCCATCAACCACGGTAACTCCGGCGGAGCGCTGGTTAACTCGCTGGGCGAACTGATGGGTATTAACACCCTGTCATTTGATAAGAGTAACGACGGCGAGACGCCGGAAGGGATCGGTTTTGCAATCCCGTTCCAGTTAGCGACCAAGATAATGGATAAGCTGATCCGCGACGGTCGCGTGATTCGCGGTTATATCGGCATCGGTGGGCGAGAAATCGCGCCGCTGCATGCGCAAGGCGCCGGAATGGATCAAATCCAGGGGATTGTGGTCAATGAAGTGTCGCCGGATGGCCCGGCTGCGCAGGCGGGTATTCAGGTCAATGATGTGATCATTTCAGTCAACAACAAACCTGCCGTTTCCGCTCTGGAGACTATGGATCAGGTTGCTGAAATACGCCCAGGTTCGGTGATCCCGGTGATTGTGATGCGTGACGATAAAAAGCTGACGCTCCAGGTCACCATTCAGGAATACCCGGCGACAAATTAACGTAATAAAAAAACCGGAGTCATCTCCGGTTTTTTACTGTGTCTCGGTTAACTTGTAGGCCGGATAAGGTGTTTACACCGCCATCCGGCATTATCGCCAGGCCTGACGGCGACGCAAACGCGTCTTATCTGGCCTGCACAAAAGCGCTTACTTGTTAACGAACTCTTCGCCCAGGGCGATATCTTTTTTCAGCGTATCCAGCATACCTTCCAGCGCATTCTGTTCAAACGCGCTCAGTTTGCCGATAGACTTGCGCTCTTCCACGCCGTTTTTACCCAGCAGCAGCGGCTGAGAGAAGAAGCGCGCATACTGGCCGTCACCTTCAACGTAGGCACATTCCACCACGTCCTTCTCGCCTTGCAGCGCACGCACCAGAGAAAGACCAAAGCGCGCAGCAGCCTGACCCATAGACAGGGTTGCCGATCCGCCGCCAGCCTTCGCTTCAACCACTTCCGTACCCGCATTCTGGATACGTTTGGTCAGGTCAGCCACTTCCTGCTCGGTGAAGCTGACGCCCGGGATCTGCGACAGCAGCGGCAGAATGGTCACGCCAGAGTGACCGCCGATAACCGGAACTTCAACGTCGGTCGGCAGTTTGCCTTTCAGTTCCGCAACAAAGGTGTTGGAGCGGATGATGTCCAGCGTGGTCACGCCAAACAGTTTGTTCTTGTCGTAAACGCCGGCTTTTTTCAGTACTTCAGCAGCGATAGCGACGGTAGTGTTCACCGGGTTGGTGATAATGCCCACACAGGCTTTCGGACAGGTCGTTGCGATCTGTTGTACCAGGTTCTTCACGATACCTGCGTTGACGTTAAACAGGTCGGAACGATCCATACCCGGTTTACGCGCCACGCCAGCCGAGATCAGTACGACGTCTGCGCCTTCAAGCGCCGGGGTCGCGTCTTCGCCGGAGAAACCTTTGATTTTTACTGCTGTAGGGATATGGCTCAAGTCAACGGCCACACCTGGGGTCACTGGAGCGATGTCGTACAGGGAGAGTTCTGAACCTGAAGGCAGTTGGGTTTTTAACAGTAGTGCAAGCGCCTGGCCGATACCGCCGGCAGCGCCGAGGACTGCGACTTTCATCCTAAACTCCTTATTATATTGATAAGCTAAGTGTTTGTTGCTCCGCGGCGGCGACCATAATTCACAAATCCAATGAATACAACCACCACGCGTCAAGAATGCGTAGTCACGCAAATTTGGCTTTTATGCATTTAACTTACGTAATAGAAAAGCTAATTTACGTAATTCAAAAGCGCCTGAACCACAGAACAACTTTCCAACAGGTGCTGACAATATACTCTACTGCCCCTCCAAAACAACATCAATTTGATAACATTTAATTTACTTTTAAGCTTATTTGCGCGCCGTGACGCAGGCATGTTTCTTGATAACGGAATTTGATAGAATTCCGCTCTTTCATAACATTATTTCAGCCTCCGGTGAGGCAGACTGTTTGCATAAAAATTCATCTGTATGCATAATAATGTTGTTTCCATCCTCATATTACGGGTGACTTATGCGAAGCTCGGCTAAACAAGAAGAATTAGTCAAGGCGTTCAAAGCGCTACTCAAAGAAGAAAAATTCAGTTCACAGGGCGAAATCGTCCTCGCGTTACAGGATCAGGGCTTTGATAACATCAACCAGTCCAAGGTCTCGCGCATGCTGACCAAGTTCGGCGCGGTGCGTACCCGCAACGCAAAAATGGAGATGGTCTACTGTCTCCCGGCTGAGCTAGGCGTGCCAACCACCTCCAGCCCTTTAAAGAATCTGGTGTTAGATATCGACTACAACGACGCTGTTGTGGTGATCCATACCAGTCCGGGCGCCGCACAGCTGATCGCGCGTCTGCTGGACTCGCTGGGGAAAGCGGAAGGCATCCTCGGGACCATTGCCGGTGACGACACCATTTTCACCACCCCCGCGAATGGCTTTACGGTGAAAGATCTGTACGAAGCCATTCTGGAACTGTTCGAACAAGAGCTGTAATCCCTTCTCCCCGTCGTTAAGCGCGACGGGGAAAAAACCTGCCGCCACCTCTTCCGCCGTCATTTTTCACTGCCTGTCACTTAACAAATAGTGCGTTTAACCGTCAAAAATCATTTACATGGTGAATGTGCAATGGAAAAAACGCACAAATTGCAAAATTTCATATCCTTATGATTTTATTGCATTTAATCTTAATCACACGCTTTTTAACACGTTTTTAATTCCATACGGTTATAAAAAAACAAATCATTAACACACAATAACCCATGAAACCATTAGCGTGGTATTAATTAATCGCGTGATTAGTGTATACTTGATTTTGTGATGAGGGTCACGAAACACAGACCCTAATAAAAGAATTCGACGAGGTAAAAATCATGAAAATCAAAACTACTGTTGCAGCATTAAGCGTTCTGTCCGTTCTCTCTTTTGGCGCATTCGCAGCCGAATCCATCAACGCAGAACAAGCGCAAGGCCGTCAGGCTATCGGCTCTGTTTCCGTAAGCGCTATCGGTTCTTCCCCGATGGATATGCATGAAATGCTGAACAAAAAAGCAGAAGCAAACGGCGCATCCGCCTATCAGATTACTGAAGCACGTAGCGGCGACAACTGGCACGCTACGGCAGAACTTTACAAATAAACCCTCGTCGTCTAGTCCGACGACTTGCCCCCGACTGCCGGGGGCTTTTTTATGTTTGTCGTCACGAATGGCGAACATTAAACCGCAACTGTCCTTCCAGTTCCTCTTCTGCTTCATCAAACAGCAAAATCAGCGCGCCGTAGCGCCTGCGCAGTTTTTCCGGCAGATGAACAAACTCAATCTCCAGCGGCAATGGCAGCACCTCGCTCATGAGAGTATCCCATAGAGAATCAAGATCGCCGACTTTCTCTCTGGCAAGGCCAAACATCCGCGTAAACTCGCGGTAAAAATCGTTCTGGTCTTCTATTTCATCAAAATCAAAGGTATAGATGTTCATAGCCAGCCACCATCCCCGACGCAGTCACATTACAGGCCGCCGATGTGCAGGGTCTTCACTTCCAGAAACTCTTCAAGCCCCAGCACCGATCCTTCACGCCCCAGACCCGACTCTTTCACCCCGCCAAATGGCCCCAACTCGGTTGATACGGCGCATTCATTAATCCCAATCATGCCGCTTTCAATCGCCTGGGAAACACGGAATACGCGTTGTAAATTTTGCGTGTAGAAGTAAGCCGCCAGGCCAAACGGCGTATTGTTGGCGCGCTGAATGACCTCTTCTTCACTGGTAAAACGAAAGCAGGCCGCGACCGGCCCGAAGGTCTCTTCACTGGCCAGTTTCATCCCATCGCTACAGTCGCCCAGTACAGTGGGCTGCCAGAAATTCCCGCCTAACGAATGCGCTTTAGCGCCTGCCAGCACCTTCGCTCCTTTTGCGATAGCGTCCTCAACGTGCTCACGCACTTTATCGACAGCCGCCGGTTCAATCAGCGGGCCGACGATCACGCCCTCCTCCAGACCATTTCCGACCTTCAGTTTTTGTACGGCATCCGCCAGCTTGCGGGTAAATTCGTCATAGACCGACTCATGGATATAGAAACGGTTAACGCTGACGCACACCTGCCCCGCGTTGCGGAATTTATTGGCGATCGCCCCCTGTACCGCAGCGTCAATATCCGCATCGTCAAACACGATATACGGCGCATTGCCCCCCAGTTCCATCGAGACTTTCTTCATCGTGTCAGCCGCGTTACGCACCAGCGTTTTCCCAACGGCGGTCGATCCGGTAAAGGAGATTTTGCGCACCTCGTGGCTGGCCATAATGGCGTCGCTGATCTCTGGGGTATTGCCCGCGACGGCGTTCAGCACGCCGTCAGGTACGCCAGCTTTCTTCGCCAGCGTCAGCAAGGCGAATGCGCTAAGCGGCGTGTTATTCGCCGGTTTAATGACCCCCGTACAGCCTGCCGCCAGCGCCGGGCCTAATTTACGGGTCAACATTGCCATCGGGAAGTTCCACGGCGTAATCGCCGCCACGACGCCAATCGGTTCACGGGTGGCAAAGATCCGCGATCCGGCTTTGATCGGCGGGATTATTTCGCCATTTGCCCGCTTCGCCTGTTCAGCAAACCACTGGATGAAACTGGCGGCGTACTCCACTTCGCCTTCCGCCTCTTTCAACGGCTTCCCCTGCTCAGTGGTCATCAGACGGCCCAGCCAGGATTTATGCTCAATGATCAGTTCATACCAGCGATACAGAATGGCCGAGCGCTCTTTTGCCGTTTTGGCCCGCCAGGCAGGAAAGGCTTTTGCCGCCGCCGCAATCGCCTCTTCGGTCTCTTTTTTACCGGCTTTAGCAACCGCGGCTATCGTTTCACCGGTTGCCGGATTAAGAACATCAAAGGTGTTATCCAGCGTTTTCCAAAGTCCATCAACCAGATATCCCGTCTGAAAAAGTTCGTTGTCCTGGAGCGTTTGCATGGTTCTTTCTCCTCCTGATGTCATGTTTTTCGCACGTCAGATAAGTATAGCCACAAAAAAACCGACGCTTTTGGCGTCGGCTCCTGAGTGTTAGTTATCCGTCAAGGCGTGCTGATATTTGTGCAACATGCCGGATAGTCGTTTTACCGGCTCCGTCACCCGTGGCGGCGCTTCCCAGACTCGCAATTTTTCCTGATAGACATCAAGCTCATCCAGCAGTTGTCCAAAGTAGCGCCGACGCTTATCGTCATTTCCGGCTGAAATCACATGATCGGCCGTACGCCGTAGCTGGCGGTGAAAAGCAGATAAATCATGATTGACCGGGATGGGCGCATCACGCAGACGTTGGTGCGCAATGATCATCGTCAGCGCCAGACGAAACTTCGGCAGGTCGCCCGGGAATTTGTTCATTAACAAGAACAACTGCTGATACAGCGCCGGAAGGTGGTTCTCTTTACGGCGCACAACGTTGGTGGTCATTGCAGACACCGCTGCGGAAACGAACTGGTTAAGCAGCACACGTCCGGTTCTGTCGCGTGAATTATCACGAACTAACAGAATGACGATAAACGCCATCATGCACCCCACAATCTGCCCGAGCGCGCTGTCAAGGAACTGGCTGAAGTGGAAGGTCATTGGGTTGTCCAGCACGATGATGTTAATGGTACTGGCCAGCGCCCCCATTGAACCCAGCCGCCGTTTCTGGACTTCGATCCCGAGGAAGAATCCCAGCACCGCCAGGCTCAGACACAGCAGCAACATGCTTTGCTGCGTATTCGGGATGATCACTAAAAAATAGAGCAGGCCCAACGGCAGCGCCGCCAGCGTCCCGTAAATAAAGTCGATTGCGACCATGCGCGGGTTGGGTAAGCGCATCGCCAGCGACGTGACGACCGCAATCATCACCATCGCGCCGCTTCCCGACGTCCAGCCCGTCCACAGCCAGAATAAGGTGCCCAGCACACAGGACAGTGTGGTGCGCCAGAAGTTAACCATCGCGTGATGGCGCTCGGCAGATTCCACCTTCACGACGGGCTCGCCCTGCAACACTTCCTCTTCCGTCACGCTGATTTTGGCGTTGCCAATCACGCCGCGCTTTAGCAGCAGATAGCGCGTCGCCGCACCGGCCCAGGTGTAAAGGGTTACGGGCGTTTCACGTTCGCCTGTCCAGGCGATGATGCGACGCATCCGCTTAAGCTGTTTATGTACGTCCTGCGCGGTTTCGACGGGCGTTTCGAACAGCTCGCGGAAAGTGTCGGTGATCAACTCCGGGTGAGTGTTCTGAATCAGGTATGTTTCACAGGACTGGGTGATCAGCGTCAACGAGAGCGTATTCAGCGCTTTCAGGCGGCGGTTGGCGCGCCCCCAGCGCGATGACTCCATATTGAGATTGCTGCGCATGCCTTCCAGCGCCGCCGTCCGCCGCACCAGATCGCCCCAGGCTTTGTCCACTTCCTCACTGTCGCCGTGCTTAATACACAGCTGCATCAGCTGGTATTGCGCCACCAGCAGACCGTCGACTTCACGATCCACTTCCTGTTTCACTGAACGCGGCGAAAAGAGCAGATCCGCCATAATGGCGCAGACGATACCAATCACGATCTCGCTGCAACGTTCAACCGCGAACTGCGGCGTCAGTAGTGGCTCCGCCTGAATAGTAATGACGATGATCAGCGCCGTATACCCGGACAGCCCCCATGCATAGGAGTTTTCAACCCGCACCAGCGAGGAGATCCAGGTACAAAATCCCGCCCAGATACAGCACACCAGAATCATTAATAACGGCGCGCGAATCATGGTGATGATAATGGTCAGCGCGGCGATACAGCCAATAAATGTCCCGATGATACGCAGCATCCCGCGATAGCGAATCGCGCCGGAATAGGGTTCCCCGCCGGCGGCGAATGCCGGGCCTGCGGCGACAATCGCGGCGGTCAGCACCGCCCAGCGCGGCGTCTCAAGCTGAAAGTGAAAGCCAACAAACAGCGCCAGGACGATGGCGCATGCCAGTTTTACCGCAAAGCGGATATGCTGGTTGGCAATGGAGAAGATACCCATGGTGATTAACCAAACTCGCGCAGACGGTGCGCCATTTTACGGAAGAAGGAGTCCTGTGTTTCATCACGATCCTGCTTGCCGGTAATCACAACGGTTGCGGTTGTCCCGGCAGGCCACAGGTTGTCCTGCTGATTGTCCAGACGGATACGTACCGGAACACGCTGCGCCAGACGTACCCACTCCAGATTGGAGTCGATGGTCGCCATCCCTTTGGCGTCACGCGTGCTGCTGGCGTTAGTGACCCCGGCCGCCACGCTGTCAACGGTGCCTTTCAACACCTTGTTACTGCCAAGCGGCGTTATCTCTGCGCGATAGCCTGGACGGACGCCTTCCAGTTTGGTCTCTTCCATATAGGCCAGCACGTAGAAAGAGTGCTGTTTCACCAACGCAACCGCCGTTGAGCCACGGGTAATAAACTCGCCGGTGTAGACATTCAGGTTGGTGACCCAACCGTCAGCAGGGGCGCGAATCACGGTACGTTCGAGGTCTAATTTTGCCAGATCGCGCGTCGCCTGCGCTTTGGCAAGCTGATGTAATACGGTTTGCAGAACGTTATTGGCCTGATCGATCTCTTCACGCGACATCGCCTGGACGCCAAGGCGGTTACGGCGGCCAGCCTCCTGGCGTTTTTCCTGTGCCAGCACCTGGTAGTAGGCAACATCAGCTTCCGCTTCTTCGAGGGCTTTTTTATAGCGCGGCTGATCGATGGTGAACAGTATCTGGTCTTTCTTCACCAGCTGGTTATCATGCACACTCACGTTGGTGATAAGACCCGCGACGTCTGGCGCAATGGCAACCACGTCGGCGCTGAAGCGCGCGTCACGCGTCCACGGCGACTCGGTGTAATAGACCCAGGCACGGAAAATTGCGATGAAGGCCAGAATGACCAGTACGAGCGTGATGGCCGTACGAGAGAGTTTTCTTGTTAGTGTTTTCACTTCTACCTCAAACGAACAAGCGCGATATTAAATAGAACAGGCAGCAATACAGCGCGGTATTAAACAGAGCCGGATGCCAGACGAAGTCATAAATGCCGGTTGGAACCAGCATCCGGCGCACCAGCCAGAAAATCGCCAGTGACAAAAGCAATTCGAAAAATATCGGTGGGAAGGAGAGACCAAACACCACGATAACGGGAAACAGACTCATGTTGACCTTGATTTATAAAGAGAGTGCAGGCGATACAGTTTTCAGCCAATGCCACCGCAGGGAAGGGCGTGGAAAGCCAGGCGAGAGCGGCATAGCGGTTATTTGAATAATAATATATTAACGTAACTGTTATGCTGTTATCTATAATATGTGATCTAAATCACTTTTAAGCCAGAGTGAATAATGGAAAGATTAAAACGCATGTCGGTGTTCGCCAAAGTCGTTGAATTTGGCTCCTTTACCGCCGCTGCCAGACAGCTACAAATGAGCGTTTCCTCTATCAGCCAGACCGTGGCAAAACTGGAAGATGAGCTACAGGTTAAGCTGCTAAACCGCAGTACGCGCAGCATTGGGCTGACCGAGGCCGGTAAAATTTATTATCAGGGTTGCCGTCGGATGCTGCACGAAGTGCAGGATGTCCATGAGCAGCTTTATGCCTTCAACAACACGCCTATCGGCACCCTGCGAATTGGTTGTTCTTCAACCATGGCACAAAATGTCCTCGCCGGGTTAACGGCCAAAATGCTGAAAGAGTACCCTGGCCTGACGGTTAACCTGGTGACCGGCATCCCGGCGCCGGACCTGATCGCCGATGGTCTGGACGTGGTGATTCGCGTCGGTGCGTTGCAGGACTCCAGCCTGTTTTCACGCCGTCTGGGGGCAATGCCGATGGTGGTGTGCGCCGCCAAAAGTTATCTCGCGCAATTTGGCGTGCCGGAAAAACCCGCCGACCTCAGCAATCACTCATGGCTGGAATACAGCGTGCGCCCGGATAACGAGTTTGAGTTGATTGCGCCGGAAGGGATCTCCACCCGGCTGATCCCACAAGGACGCTTCGTCACCAACGATCCGATGACGCTCAGCCGCTGGCTGACCGCAGGCGCCGGGATCGCCTACGTTCCGCTGATGTGGGTGATCAATGAGATCAACAGCGGAGAGCTGGAGATCCTGCTGCCCCGCTACCAGTCCGATCCACGCCCGGTTTACGCGCTGTATACCGAAAAAGATAAGTTGCCGCTGAAGGTGCAGGTGGTGATTAACTATCTGACAGACTATTTTGTCGATGTCGCGCAGCTATTTCAGGGAATGTACGGTCGAGGGAAAGAGAAGTGATCAACAGCCCGACTACAGAACAGGCAGGCCGGATAAGGCGTTCACGCCGCATCCGGCAAAATGCCCGATAACGTAACGGCGTATCGGGCCTACAAAACGACTTTACGCGGTGCCGCCCACGGTCAGGTTATCCACTTTTAACGTCGGCTGACCCACGCCTACCGGCAGACTCTGCCCTTCTTTACCGCAGACGCCAACGCCGTTATCCAGTTTCAGATCGTTCCCGACCATAGAGATCTGCTGCATCGCTTCGATACCAGAACCAATCAGCGTCGCCCCTTTCACGGGTTTCGTCACCTTACCGTTTTCGATCAGGTACGCTTCTGAAGTCGAGAACACAAATTTCCCGGAAGTGATATCCACCTGCCCGCCGCCAAAGTTAGGCGCATAGATACCGTATTCCACAGACTCGATAATCTCCTGCGGCGTGGATTTCCCGGCCAGCATATAGGTGTTGGTCATACGCGGCATCGGCAGATGCGCATATGATTCACGACGTCCGTTACCGGTCGGCGCAACGCCCATCAGACGCGCGTTGAGTTTATCCTGCATGTACCCTTTCAGGATGCCGTTTTCAATCAACACATTGTACTGGCCCGGCGTACCTTCATCATCAATGGCGACCGAACCACGGCGATCGGCGATCGTGCCGTCATCAACCACGGTACACAGTTCAGACGCGACCAGTTCACCGATATGGCCGCTGAACACCGACGTACCGCGACGGTTGAAATCCCCTTCCAGTCCGTGGCCTACCGCTTCGTGCAGCAGCACGCCAGGCCAGCCCGCGCCCAGCACAACGGGTAATGTTCCCGCCGGAGCGGCAACCGCCGACAGATTCACCAGCGCCATGCGCACCGCCTCTTTCGCCCAGGCATCGGCGCGTACTTCACCGTCCAAATCGCCTAAGAAAAAGTCATAACCAAAACGACCGCCGCCGCCGCTGGAGCCGCGCTCGCGTTTACCGTCTTCCTCTACCTGCACGCTGACAGACAGACGCACCAGCGGGCGCACATCCGCCGCCAGCGTACCGTCGGTCGCCGCCACCAGAATCAGCTCATACACACCGGTCAGGCTGGCCGTCACTTCCTGTACGCGCTTGTCGGCTTCACGCGCCGCCTTGTCCACGCGACGCAGAATGTCGAGTTTCTCTTCGCGGCTCATGCTCTGTAGCGGGTCAATGGCGGTATAGAGCATCGGGTGCTCTACCGCGCCCAGTGTTTTTACTTTGCCGTCGCCGCTGTCGCGCACGATGGTACGCGCGGCCTGCGCGCTCTGCTCCAGCGCTTGCAGGCTGATCTGATCGGCATAGGCAAACCCTGTTTTTTCACCATTGATAGCGCGCACGCCAACGCCCTGATCGATGTTGTAAGAACCATCTTTGATGATGCGATCTTCTAAAACCCAGGATTCGTGATAGCTCGACTGAAAATAGAGATCGCCGTAATCGAGACGGCGTTCGGCCAGTTGGCCCAGAATGGCAAACAAATCCTGATGGTTCAGGCCGTTCGCCGCTAGCAATTGTTCACTTACCAGGTTCAGACTCATCGTTTTGCTACTCGTTAGTTACTGTTGTAGGCCTGATAAGACGCGCCTGCGTCGCCATCAGGCGCTTCAATGCCGGACTGCGGTAGAAGTTATGTAGGCCGGATAAGCGCAGCGCCATCCGGCTTTTGCAGTTCGTCATTCATTTCTATTTACTGAGATTGGGGCAATTACTCGCCCCCGTCAAATCATTGCTGGCTTTCTTTACGCGGCTGGCGCAGGACTTCGTTAATCTGCGGTTTGTCTACCGGGCCCGTGATGCGATAGCGCAGAATGGAGACTTTGCTCCACAACGGCCCCAACACTTTACTCGCGGCAAATACCGCCGCCCCGACAATCGGGTTCACCGCAAACGCGGCGGCAACCCCTACCGTGGCGGAGATTTCCGGTGCGACGACGGCTTCAATATCGAGTTCCCGACGCACCAGATTGACAGAACCTTTCATGGCGATGTCGGCCTCCAGCCCATCCACCAGCGTATCGTCAGTGTGCATCACACCGTCTTTGATCCACGCCGTACTGCGAATAGAGTCAAAGTAGAAACCGTCGCTGAACGTATCGCTAAAATCAAAACGCAGCTTACGCAGCAATGCGTCAAAGCTCAGCAAACGCAGAAGCTGCCCCGCATGACCGGTGCTCAGCTCGGTAATTTCACCTTTCCCCAGGCGGGTACGTAAAATGCCATTAAGGGAAGCCTCATCCGGCTGCCAGGGCAGGTTACGCCAGTGTAAGTCATAGTCCACGTTAAACGAGGCGTTGCGGATGGGGGTCGAAACGCCAAAGAATCCCGCTGCGGCATCAATTTTACGGCCGCGCAGTTTCCCCTTCAGCGACGTGCGCTCGCTACCCGGCGTGTTCACCCAGACACCCTCAGCCGTCAGCCGGGAGAAGCCCGTATCCAGCAGCCCGTTACTCAGGGTCAGCGTATTTCCCTGAATCGCGACGTCGCCGTCAATACGTCCATATTTTTGCCCCCACAGCCAGCATTCGACGCAGCGTAACTGCACATCAGGCCAGCCACGGAAACTGACTCGCTCAAGGGAGGAGAACGGCGAGGTCGCCTGCGCGCCGTCTGTACGCTTCGCCGCGCTCGGGTTGTAATACAGGTATTTGATGTTCGCCTGCCACGGGGCATTATTGCGTATCGCCAGCGTGGCGTTAACCTCGCGCCCCTGCGCTTCGACCTTCTGACCATTCAGCGACGGCTCAGAGACAATGCTCAGGTTATTCCACTGTTGCCCGCCCAGCGACAGCGAAGGCGTTCGTAGCGTCACGCGCTGCGGCAAACTGGTCTTTGCGCCAACGTTATCCGCCGCGCCTTTCTGGAACAGCGCCAGCCACTCTGCGCCATCCATTGCCGGAAGATTAAGCTCAACGCCTTGTCGGTCAGGCAATGTCGGCGTGGTGCGGCTATCCGTCGTCCAGATCGCCCGATCCAGCGTCAGTTTCTGATTCAGCAGCCAGCGGCTGTTAAAGTGATTATTTTTCCCGGCGCTGCCGGTCAGCGCGAAGCCACGCAAGTTACCGTCGGCCTTAATGCTCACCGGCAAGGATTCCCCGGCCTGCTTGTCGAGCGGTGACGGTAAGTGACTGCTCACATTCTTCAGGTCGCCTTTCAGTTCTACGTTGTATGTCGCACCAGAGTGATAAGGAAGCGCAATGCCCACTTTACCGTTCCACGCCATACCGCCGCTTATAGCATCGTTCACCTGCGCAGGTAGCACGCCCATACGGCCCGGCTGCCAGTTGCCGTTAAGGTTGACGTTGACCTGATAGGCCTTTTCCCCTTCATTGGTGGAGAAATCCACGTTCAACGGCTGATTAAACCAGTTTGCCGTTAACGGTTCGCTCTTAAGATTGCCGTTGTTGAAGCTGAACTTACCGCTCAGGTTCTTCAGCGTACTGTCGAGCGGCTTAATGAACAAACTATTATTACGCAGCAAGACGTCCCCTTTGGCGGTGACCAGCTCGCCATCCAGCGGAATATCAAGATGTAAGCGAGCATTCACATCGCCGTCAATCTGGAGTTGCTCCAGCGTGGCGCCGAGAGAATCCTTCAGCGGCGTGTCGTCAAAATACGGGCCGACCGCTTTACCCGGCCCATTGATATCGGCATCAATCAGCAGCTTTTCTTTGGCATAGTCCGGGATTACTGCGGTCAGATTACTGGCCTTAACACCGCCCAGATTGACGCTATCCGCCTTCATCCACAGGCCATCGTTCAGGAAGTCCAGCTCAATGTTGAGGTCGGTCAGCGCGGGCCAGTCCGGCTGGAAAGCAAACTTCGCGTTACGCAGCGGCACCAGCACTTCAAACTGACCTTCATTATGTTTGTAGGGGAAAAGATGTGGATTGCCGCCATACACCAGCGTGGCATTATCCGCTTCGCCGCCCTGAATCGCGCCGCTAAGGTAATCAACCAGCTCTTTGCCCATCAGGTTTTCCGGGAAATAACGCCAGGCCTGTGAACCGTCATCGGTGCTGATCCCCGCCAGAATCCCCAGCCAGGGCTCCTCTCCGGCGGGTTGCAGGTAACGAAAACCGCCGCGCGCATGTACGGCTTTCGCTTTCACATCGATGTTGCGCCCGTCCAGCTGAAACCCTTTGTCATTCTTCAGCCAGGTGAGCGTCGCCACGCCGTTTTCAATTTCCAGCGGTGCGCGAAAGACGGTTTCATACGGCATTTCGGCCTGCTGCATCGAGGCGGTCAGCGCGCCGTTTTCCACGCTACCGGACAAGGTGCCGGAGAAGTGTTCCGCGCCCGGTAAGAGCTTCCACTGCTTCCAGGCGAGGTTATCCCACGACGCCTGGAAACGCGTTTTCTCCGTCGCCTGTAGCGGGATATCCAGCGCGAGAGTGTCTATTTTTCCGCGTGGCTGTGTGGCCTGCCAGATGTCGCCCAGCGCAGGCGAGAGTTTCGCCGCCACCGGACGCAGCCCGTCCATATCAGCCAGTTCAAGGTTGCTGGCGCGAATACGCAATTCATCGCTGCGTATGTTGTTCTGACCGCCAACTTCTTGTTCCGGCACCCAGGCCAGCGTTAACGCGCCGCGCGGCCAGGGTTTGCTATCCAGCGTGATACGCGTGTCAGGAATATAAAACTGCCAGCCCGGCTGTTCGCGCGTAATGTGCGCGGTCAGGTTATCAACGGAAAGCGTGTGCGAATGATTATCGCCCTGCCAGCTCGCGCCGCCCTGCTTAAGCCAGATATCGCCGCTGGAGACTTCGCCTTTCGTGAGCGTCATCCAGCCTTCCAGGCTAAAGCGCGCGGTTTGCAGCGCCACGTTATCCTGCATCCATTTGCCCAGCCACGGCTTCACGTCAATATCGTCGGCCTGTAGCCAGACCCGACCGTTGTTCAGCAGCCCGTCGTCGTCACGCAGATCCATACGAACCTGCATCACGCCATGCTGCCCGGTCAGGCTGGAGAGACTGACCTGACCTTCCGCGCGGTGCCTGTCTTTGCCGTTCAACCAGGTAAGCTGCGGGATCGCCAGTTCGGCTCGCTGGCCTGATAAGGTCAGAAAGCTAATTTGGCTGTCCCGGAGATCGAAGTGATCAAACTGACGCAGGAAAAGATCGCTAATACGGTTGGTTTCAATGCCTTCGTCGCTGTCACTGCGTTGGATCGGCGTATTGGTGCGGATGTGCAGTTGCCAGAAGGTGAGATCGCGAAACTGCCAGCGCATATGCAACAGGCTTTGCCAGACATCCAGCGCCAGCGTGACGCGCTTTACTGAAAGCTCGCCGCCATCTTTCAAACTGGCATGGATGTCCCGGGCTTCAAGCGTGGGGCCAAAGGTTTGCCAGTTCGCATGCAACTGGCTGGCGGCAACAGGAATACCCGTGGCAGATTCAATTTTGCTGAGGATCGCCGGACGCCAGCTATCCAGATGGGGGAGCGCAAGGCGCAATCCACTGATCAGCAGCGCAACGACGACGACGAGCGCGGCTCCAGTGAGCAGTAATATCCCCGGCAATCGCCTCACGCGTCTCTCCTTGTCTGCCAAAAATGTGACTCACAAACCCGTTATCCGGCCTGGAAACGGCGGTCTTTTACATCATTACGACGTCAAATTGCTCCTGGTTATAGAGCGGTTCAATCTGGACTTTAACTTGCTTGCCGACAAAAATTTCCACCTCTGCCAGCGCGTGCGACTCTTCGCCTTTTAACGTTTCCGCCACCGCCGGAGAAGCATAAACGAGGAAACGATCGGAGTCGTAGGCATGATGCACACGCACGATTTCACGCATAATTTCATAGCAGACGGTTTCCACCGTTTTCACCGTACCGCGTCCATGACACGTTGGACATTCATTGCATAGCACATGTTCCACGCTTTCGCGGGTACGCTTGCGGGTCATCTCTACCAGACCCAGTTGCGAAAAGCCGTTGATGCTGGTTTTCACGCGATCTTTGCTCAGCGCCTGCTCCAGAGAATGCAGTACCCGACGGCGATGATCTTCATTATTCATGTCGATAAAATCGATGATGATGATACCGCCCAGATTGCGCAGACGCAGCTGCCGCGCAATCGCCTGCGTCGCCTCAATATTGGTATTGAAGATCGTGTCATCGAGATTACGGTGCCCGACAAACGCCCCGGTATTGATATCAACGGTGGTCATGGCTTCGGTTTGATCGATAATCAGATAACCGCCGGATTTCAGCTCCACCTTGCGTTCCAGCGCGCGCTGAATCTCATTTTCAACATCAAAGAGATCGAAAATCGGCTGATGACCGCTGTAGTGTTCGAGCTTGCTGGTCATCTCGGGGATATATTCCGCAGTAAATTCCAGCAATGCCTCGTACGTCAGACGCGAATCCACGCGGATTCTGTCCAGCTCAGCATCGGCAAAATCACGCAGTACGCGCTGCGCCAGCGCCAGTTCGCCGTACATCTGATAGCGCGTTTGCGGCCGCTTTTTACGCTCCATGACTTTCGTCCAGACGCGTTTGAGGTAAGCGGCGTCCGACGCCAGATCCTCTTCGCACACCCCTTCCGCCGCCGTACGGATGATAAATCCGCCCTGCTCGTCGCAATACTCCGCCACCACCTTCTTCAGGCGTTCACGTTCGGTTTCGCTTTCAATACGCTGAGAAACGCCAACGTGCGACGCGCCGGGCATAAAGACGAGGTAGCGGGAAGGCAGCGTGATGTCCGTCGTCAGGCGCGCGCCTTTGGTGCCAAGCGGATCTTTTACCACCTGCACCATCAGATCCTGCCCCTGACGCACCAGCTCAGAGATGTCGCGTACGGTGAAGTTCTTTTGCTCTTCACCCGCCACGCATTCGGTATGCGGCATAATGTCTGAAGCATGAAGAAACGCGGCTTTCTCCAGTCCAATATCTACAAAAGCCGCCTGCATACCCGGAAGTACACGGCTTACACGGCCTTTGTAGATATTGCCTACGATGCCTCGTCGCGCTTCACGCTCAATATGAATTTCCTGAAGAATACCGCCATCAATGTACGCCACGCGTGTTTCCGATGGCGTTACGTTTACCAACAATTCAGCCGTCATGTTTATCCCTTTTCTCACGCAGTGCGTTAAAATTGCTCAGCAACTCATACGTTTCAACCAGCGGTAAGCCGACCACGGCGTGATAGCTGCCGTTTATCTTCCTGACAAAACAGCCACCCTGCCCCTGAATACCGTATGCTCCAGCTTTATCCATAGGCTCACCGCTGGCGACATAGCCCGCGATGTCCTCATCACTCAGTGCCCTGAACGTCACCTCCGTCACCACCAGACAATCCAGCACGTACTGGCCGTCCGCCAGCGCGACGGCCGTCATCACCTGATGCGTCTGCCCCGACAGTTTGCGCAGCATATGCGCCGCGTGTTCTGCATCGCGCGGTTTCTCCAGCACTTCACCGTTAAGAATCACGATAGTATCGGCGCCCAGCACCGGCAAGTCGCGCGCCGTTTGCGCCACGCCTGCCTGCGCCTTTTCCCGCGCCAGACGGGAGACATACTGTTGCGCGCTTTCGCCTTCGCCACGCGTTTCTTCAATTCCCGTAACGATACGTGCAAAAGAGACGCCCAGCTGCGCAAGCAGCTCCTGGCGGCGAGGTGAACCGGAAGCAAGATAAACGTCAGTCATAGAAACCTTTACTGCACAGCAAACTGCTGGCGCACTTTGCGCATCAGCAGGAAAAGCCAGGGCCAGAGCACACCGTTTACTACACTACTCCAGAACACTTCCGGTCTGAAAGAGACGTTGATCACTAAAAACTCGGCCCAGAAAACAATAATGTCCACGACCAGTGAGAGCAATATCACCACCAGCGCCTGTTGCCAGAGCGCCAGGTTACGGAATAGCTGGAATTTCAGTGCAACCAGATAAGCAATGATACTCATCGACAAGGCCCGTACGCCAAGCGTGGAGCCGCTGATCAGATCCAGTATGGCACCCATCACAAAACCTGTACCCACATTTACGCGGTGCGGCAGTGCGAGGATCCAGTACAGCAAGATAAGGAGCACCCAGTTTGGCCGGAAAACGATGATGTCATCCGGCCAGGGCATAATTTGCAGCAATAGCGCAATAAGAAACGAGAGCCAGATAACCCAGCGACCCTGGCTACGATAACTTGCCACTATTGCCCCCCCGTTGCGCGCGTAGCCGACGGTTGTTGAGGCGCGGCAGGCGCCGGGCTAATCCCCGTGGCAGGGTCCGGCATTGGCGCTGGCGGCCCCATCGCATCTGGCGAAGGCAGAACCTGCGGCATCATCTGCATCAGTCGTTCGTTAGCGACGCGATGCACATCTTCCGGCGTCATCGGATTAGCGCCGTTGCGATCGGCTCCCCACAGCAGCAGCAGATAACGCAAACGCTGTAAACCCGCAGTCGGACGCGCCTGAATCACGGTGTAAGCACGTTGGGTGTCCAGCTTGACGGACGAAACCACGCCCACCGGATACCCTTCCGGGAAACGGCCGCCCAGACCCGACGTTACCAGCACATCGCCAACGCGAATGTCGGTGTTTGCCGGTAAATGCTCAAGCTGTAAATCGTCCGTGCAGCCGTTACCGGCGGCAATGACGCGGATATCGTTACGCAGCACCTGAATCGGCAACGCATGTGTCGCATCGCAAATAAGCAGAACGCGGCTGGTCAGTTTCGCCACCGCAACGACCTGGCCCACTACGCCTTTGTCGCTGATGACCGGTTGCCCCTCATAGACCCCGTTCACGCTTCCTTTGTCGATCACCACCTGATCGCTGTAAGGATCGTTAACCGTGGAGATGACCTGAGTCACCATTTTTTGTTCGTCCTGACGCAGCGGCGAACCCAGCAGCTCGCGCAAACGCGCGTTCTCCTGTTTGTATTGCCCCAGCATCAGCAATTCGCTGTTTTTCAGCAACAGTTCCTGGCGCAGCGCCCGGTTTTCAAGTTCGAGTTGGTCACGCGAAGCCAGCGTTTGCGACACGCCGTCGAGTAATTCACGGGGACCATTGGAAATAAAGTAGAAAGGGCTGACGGCGGTATCCATGTACGTGCGGATTTGGCTGAACGTCCCCAGGCGGCTGTCGGCTATAATCACGCCGAGCGCCACCAGCACCGCCAGAATAAGGCGAATCTGTAGCGACGGGCCACGGCTAAAAATTGGCTTCATAAGTTTGCGTATTCTCGTATCAGAGTCGGCAGGGTAATCAAACCATCACCCTGCCGGTATCCGATTACTCTTCGCTGAACAGGTCGCCGCCGTGCATATCGATCATTTCCAGCGCCTTGCCGCCGCCGCGCGCCACGCAGGTCAGCGGATCTTCAGCAACAACGACAGGAATGCCGGTTTCTTCCATTAACAGACGATCAAGGTTACGCAGCAGCGCGCCGCCGCCCGTGAGCACCATACCGCGCTCGGAGATATCAGACGCCAGTTCCGGCGGGCACTGTTCCAGCGCAACCATCACCGCGCTCACGATACCGGTCAGCGGCTCCTGCAACGCTTCCAGAATCTCGTTGGAGTTCAGGGTAAAGCCGCGTGGAACGCCTTCCGCCAGGTTACGCCCGCGAACTTCGATTTCACGCACTTCGTCGCCCGGATACGCAGAACCGATTTCGTGTTTGATACGCTCTGCGGTCGCTTCGCCGATCAGAGAACCGTAGTTACGGCGCACATAATTGATGATCGCTTCGTCGAAGCGGTCGCCGCCAATACGCACAGAAGAAGAGTAAACCACGCCGTTCAGAGAGATAACGGCTACTTCCGTCGTACCGCCACCGATATCGACAACCATTGAACCGGTTGCTTCAGACACCGGCAGACCGGCGCCGATTGCCGCAGCCATCGGTTCTTCGATCAGGAACACTTCACGAGCGCCAGCGCCCTGTGCGGATTCACGAATCGCACGACGCTCTACCTGGGTCGCTCCTACCGGTACACACACCAGCACACGAGGGCTTGGACGCATAAAGCTGTTGCTGTGCACTTGTTTGATGAAGTGCTGGAGCATTTTTTCAGTCACGAAGAAGTCAGCGATAACGCCGTCTTTCATCGGGCGAATAGCAGCGATATTGCCCGGCGTACGACCCAGCATCTGCTTCGCATCATGACCTACTGCGGCCACGCTTTTCGGTGAACCGGCACGATCCTGACGAATGGCCACAACGGAAGGCTCATTCAATACGATGCCTTGTCCTTTTACGTAAATGAGGGTATTCGCAGTACCCAGGTCAATGGACAGGTCATTGGAAAACATGCCACGAAATTTTTTCAACATACTAAGGGATAATCCTGAAAGCTGGGGCGGAAAACAAAATCCGCTTACTTTACCAACCACACGCAGCAGCGACAAGGCGCAAAAATCATCTGCTACGGTGAAAATTAGCGCAGTACGTTTCCTTTGTTACAAATCTCTGTCTGGGTCCATCAGAACTGAATACATCAGCAGCAATCCTGGCCTTCATTTGCAACCTGTAAAAGGTCGTTTACCTGCATATTTGCTGCAACAATCTGGCGAGCAGACAAGCACACCCCCATGAGGCACAGCGCGCGTTATTCTACGTGAAAACAAATTAAACGGCAGGTTAAACCGAGTATCTTTGCGAATATTTTTTCACGTTGGTGTCAAGTGGTTGGGAGGAGGCAAAAAAATCCCCCTGTCCGCCCGCCACTCCGCGCCCCGTCAGCGTATGCCACTCGCTACGCGAACGGACGCCTGTCGCGTAAACCTGCGTATGCGTTCCCGTGCAGGCTTCCACCAGGCTCTGTACCAGCAACTGGTTTTCCGTTCGTTTCTCAATGTTTCTTACCAGACTCGGATGAAGTTTCAGTAATTCCACATTAAGTTCTTTAATCCAGCTGGTACTCACCAGCGTCAAACCCGCCTGTGTCACCGCGATCCGAACGCCAAGCGCATTCATTAAACGAATAACAGGCTGTAACCGACTGATGTGTTGACAAACATCTGCCTCGGCAAGTTCAAAAATAATACGTTTTCGCTGCGATTTTTCGCACTGCATCAACGTATCACGCAGCCAGCGCTGAAACCGTGGGCGGATCAACGATTCTACCGTTACCTGCATCGCCAGATTTTCCTCCGGCCAGTATTTCAGCAGCGGGATCAAACGGCTAATTTGCAAGCGGTCATACTCTTCCGATAAACCGAACTGCAATACCATCGGCATGTATTCCGCCGAAATCACCTCTTCGGCGCCGTCAAAGATACGGCACATCAGTTCCCGGTGGTGTACACGTCCTTCACGCATTACCGCCGGTTTCTGATAAATCCGCGGCCCGCCCCGGCTGAGCATCTGCTCAATAAGGGTGCGCCAGCGTACATTGCCACGGCCTTTTTCCGGCAGCGAATCGTCATACACCGCCCAACTGTTCCCTCCCTGCAACACGGCATTTCGGGTCGCGGCTTCGGCATGTTCCATCACCTGCTCCGTTGACTGACCGCTACGCCATGCGCAAATGCCGATATGTACCATATCGTCACGATCGAGCTTTTTATTAACCGGTAATGCATCTACCGCTTTTAATAACTGCCCGGCGATGCTCTCCGCTTCTTTCAATGTGCGGTGCGGCAACAGGACGGCAAAGTCGCTGCGGTGGTAGCGCGCCAGCAGCGAACCCGGGTAGCGCATAATAAATGTCGACAGCAGATTAATCAGCGCAAACAGCTGTTCTTCCGCGAGATCGCGCCCCCAGCTGTCGTGAAGCAGGTTAAAGTCTGGCAGGCGGATCATCATCACCACGCCATGCGATCCCACTTTTTCCTGATCTTCCAGCAGCGTCGCCAGTTGGTTATCAAAAAACAGGCGATTGCCCAGCCCGGTTTTGACATCCTGCGCCGCATAAGAACGGATAAGCGTATCCAAACGGCTGCGCTGTTCGCTGGCAAACTGAATTTCAGACAGCAGCATATCCAACGCGCTACTGGTGCGCGCGGGCCATTCATAGACCGACCCTCGCGCATTCGGCCCGCGTTCGCCGTTCAGAATACGCGTTGCACGAATTTCCAGCAGCTCCTGCCCGGACAGCTGGCGCTGTAGCCAGCGTACCGATAAGAACAAGATGAGAACGATAAAGCCGATCGCCAGCGTGAGCGGCGCGGTGGTCACGAGCGAGTGAAAATAGTTGCCCATCGGGTCCTGAAACACCACATGCAGCGAGGTGCCGGGATGTTTTACCAGCGGAATCGTCAGCTCACGATACAGGTTGTTGCTTCCCGCTGGCCGATAGCTGCTGTTGCGCGAATGGCTATACACCTGGCGGCCATCCTGCAACAAATCGACGCGCACGATATCGACCGATACCATCAGTTCATTAATCTGCGGCGTTAGCGTGACAAAATCAGAGGAGACAAGATGCGTGTCAATAGCGGTGGCGACCGCCTGAATGCGGCTGGTGAATTTATTCTCGATGGCATTGTAAAAACTCAGCGAGCAGCCGATGAGCGTAACGAAAATCGTTAACCCGGTAAGCAGCGTGACAAAGGCTGAGAATTTCGTCGTTAATCGCATCCGTGTGTTAACTCCGACAGTTATAAACGACATGAAAGAGCAACTCTGAACGCGAAGTCCGTTAAATTGCACAGCTAAGCGGGCATACTACCAAATCAGGTCTATCTGGCAATTTATTGCGTTGAATCGGCATCACGTTTTGATTAGCGAGTATAGTCTTCATAAATATTTTTCCAATCCACTATGCAAATTGAGGACAGGTTATGCAGGCTTTGATCTTAGAACAGCAGGACGGTAAAACCCTTGCTTCCGTTCAGACCCTTGAAGAAAGTCGGCTACCGGAAGGGGATGTAACGGTAGATATCCACTGGTCCAGCCTGAACTATAAAGATGCTCTGGCCATCACCGGGAAAGGGAAAATCATCCGTAACTTTCCGATGATTCCTGGCATCGATTTCGCCGGAACCGTACGCGCCAGTGAAGATCCCCGCTTCCATGCCGGTCAGGAGGTTTTACTGACCGGCTGGGGCGTGGGCGAAAACCACTGGGGCGGCCTGGCTGAGCGCGCCCGCGTAAAAGGCGACTGGCTGGTTGCTCTCCCGAAAGGTCTTGATAGCCGAAATGCGATGATTATCGGCACCGCCGGTTTTACCGCCATGCTGTGCGTGATGGCGCTGGAAGACGCGGGCATTCGCCCTGAAGATGGCGAGATTGTCGTGACCGGCGCCAGCGGCGGCGTGGGCAGCACTGCCGTTGCGTTGCTGCATAAGCTGGGCTACCAGGTTGTGGCCGTGTCAGGACGCGAAAACACCCACGACTACCTGCGTAGCCTGGGCGCCAACCGCATTCTGGGGCGCGATGAGTTTGCCGAATCCCGCCCGCTGGAAAAACAACTCTGGGCCGGGGCCATCGACACCGTTGGCGATAAAGTGCTGGCGAAAGTGCTGGCGCAGATGAACTACGGCGGCTGCGTTGCGGCCTGTGGTCTGGCGGGCGGCTTCGCACTCCCCACCACGGTCATGCCGTTTATTCTGCGTAATGTCCGCTTGCAGGGCGTGGATTCCGTGATGACCCCGCCTGCCCGCCGAGCAGAAGCCTGGAAACGCCTGGTCAACGACCTGCCAGCCTCTTTCTATGCGCAGGCTGCAACAGAAATCACGCTGGCAGACGCGCCGAAATTCGCCGATGCCATCATCAATAACCAGGCACAGGGCCGTACGCTGGTGAAGATTGCCTAATCTTCAAATTTTCGTGACATATTCGCGTTAACGTTTCGCCTCCGTCATGCTTAAAAAAACGCATGACGGAGGATGCTATGAAAATGAAAAAACTGACGGAAGCCGACGTAACCGCGGAGTCCGTTTTTATGTTGCAGCGCCGCCAGGTACTGAAAGCTTTAGGTATCAGCGCGGCCGCCCTTTCTCTGCCCGCTACCGCCCAGGCCGACCTGCTGAGCTGGTTTAAAGGCAACGATCGTCCCCCTGCGCCTGCCGGTAAGCCGCTTGATTTCAGCAAACCCGCCGCCTGGCAAAACGACCTCCCGTTAACGCCGGAAAACAAAGTCACCGGTTATAATAATTTCTATGAATTCGGCCTCGATAAAGCAGACCCGGCCGCCAACGCGGGTAGCCTGAAAACCGATCCCTGGACGTTGAAAATTAGCGGCGAAGTAGCGAAACCCTTAACGCTCGATCACGATGCGCTCACGACGCGTTTCCCGCTGGAAGAGCGAATCTATCGTATGCGCTGCGTTGAGGCATGGTCGATGGTGGTTCCCTGGATTGGCTTCCCCTTACATAAACTGCTCGCACTGGTCGAACCCACCAGCAATGCCAACTATGTGGCGTTCGAAACGATCTACGCGCCCGATGATATGCCGGGACAAAAAGATCGCTTTATCGGCGGCGGGCTAAAATACCCTTACGTCGAAGGATTGCGTCTGGACGAGGCAATGCACCCGCTCACGCTGCTGACTGTCGGCGTCTATGGTAAAGCGCTGCCGCCGCAAAACGGCGCCCCCATCCGTCTGACGGTGCCGTGGAAATACGGGTTCAAGGGGATTAAGTCGATCGTCAGTATTAAACTGACCCGCGAACGCCCGCCGACCACCTGGAATCTGGCCGCGCCAAACGAATACGGATTTTACGCCAACGTGAATCCGCACGTTGATCATCCGCGCTGGTCACAGGCGACCGAGCGTTTTATTGGCGCAGGCGGCATTCTGGATGTACAAAGACAGCCGACGCTGCTGTTTAACGGCTATGCCAGTGAAGTGGCGTCTTTATATCGCGGTCTGGATCTGCGGGAGAATTTCTAAGTGCGTCTGACACAAAAACAGATCGTCTGGCTAAAAGTACTGCTGCATCTTGCCGGATTATTACCGTTTCTCTGGCTCGTCTGGGCGGTGAATCAGGGAGGGCTCAGCGCCGATCCGGTCAAAGATATTCAACACTTTACCGGTAGGACAGCGCTGAAATTTTTGCTCGCCACCTTGCTGGTTTCACCGCTGGCGCGCTACGCTAAACAACCATTATTGATCCGCACCCGCCGCTTGTTAGGGTTATGGTGCTTCGCCTGGGCCACGCTGCATTTAACCAGCTATGCGCTACTTGAACTGGGCATAAATAATCTGGCGCTGCTGGGCCAGGAGTTAATCACTCGTCCTTATTTAACGTTGGGCATTATCAGTTGGTTCATTTTATTCGCCCTTACGTTGACCTCCACGCAGGCGGCGCAACGAAAACTGGGGAAACGCTGGCAACGTTTGCATAACTTCGTTTATCTTGTCGCGATTCTGGCTCCCATTCATTATCTGTGGTCGGTAAAAATTTTATCGCCGCAGCCGGTCATTTATGCCCTGCTGGCGCTGGCGCTTTTAGCCTGGCGCTACAAGACATTTCGCCAGTGGTGGCGGTCGTTTGCGGGCAAAATGCTGTAACGCCTCCGTTATGTGCGGTTTGTTGCAAAACCAGGACTCGCCTTGGGTCTTTGCGTGTTAGCAGTTGATAATCTTCCCTGATAAGACCAGTATTTAGCTGCCAATTGCTACGAAATCGTTATAATGTGCGACCTTGGTTTCCCGGACAGGGTTTTTAAGCCGCTGAAAGGGTGACAATCGCGCATCAAAGGTATATTTTGTTTTTTACCGGAGAATCGCAGGAGATAGCTGCACGATGGCCGACAAATTACACATTTTGCTTTTAAACGGTCCGAACCTTAATATGCTCGGCACCCGTGAACCCGATAAGTACGGCACCCTGACATTAACGGAAATTGTTAACCGTTTGAATGCAGAGGCCGACGCGCTGAATGTGACGCTGGATCATTTGCAGTCTAACGCGGAGTACGCACTCATCGACCGTATTCATCAGGCTAAAGACACTGTGGACTATATCCTGATTAATCCGGCCGCGTTTACGCACACCAGTGTTGCGATTCGCGATGCGCTGCTCGCGGTGAGCATCCCGTTTATCGAGATTCACCTGAGCAACGTACATGCGCGGGAACCGTTTCGCCAGCATTCGTATCTTTCCGATATTGCGGCTGGCGTTATTTGCGGATTCGGCGCTGACGGTTACTCATACGCTTTACAGACGGCGGTAAAACGCCTGTCACAATCACACTAAACAAAGAGTACGGAACCCACTCATGGATATTCGTAAGATTAAAAAACTGATCGAGCTGGTTGAAGAATCAGGCATCTCCGAACTGGAAATTTCTGAAGGCGAAGAGTCTGTGCGCATCAGCCGCACCGCGCCAAACGCAGGTTTTCCAGTGATGCAACAAGCTTATGCTGCGCCAATGCAGCAGCCAGCTCTGTCTAACGCTGTCGCTCCGGCGGCTGTTCCAGCAATGGAAGCGCCTGCTGCATCAGCGGAAATCAGTGGTCACATCGTACGTTCCCCAATGGTTGGTACTTTCTACCGCACCCCGAGCCCGGATGCGAAAGCATTCGTCGAAGTCGGTCAGAAAGTTAACGCGGGCGATACCCTGTGCATCGTTGAAGCCATGAAAATGATGAACCAGATCGAAGCCGATAAATCCGGCGTGGTGAAAGCAATTCTGGTCGAAAGTGGTCAGCCGGTAGAATTTGACGAGCCGCTGGTCGTCATCGAATAACGAGGCGAACATGCTGGATAAAATTGTCATCGCCAACCGTGGCGAGATTGCACTGCGTATTCTTCGTGCCTGTAAAGAACTGGGTATCAAGACCGTGGCTGTGCACTCAAGCGCGGATCGCGATTTAAAACACGTATTGCTGGCGGATGAGACGGTCTGTATTGGCCCGGCTCCGTCCGTAAAAAGCTATCTGAACATCCCGGCTATCATCAGCGCCGCTGAAATCACCGGCGCGGTGGCAATCCATCCGGGTTACGGCTTCTTGTCTGAGAACGCCAACTTCGCTGAGCAGGTTGAACGCTCCGGCTTTATCTTCATTGGCCCGAAAGCCGACACCATCCGCCTGATGGGCGATAAAGTGTCCGCAATCAGCGCAATGAAGCAGGCTGGCGTTCCATGCGTACCGGGGTCTGACGGCCCGTTGGGCGACGATATGGATAAAAACCGCGCCATTGCAAAACGCATCGGCTACCCGGTTATTATCAAAGCGTCCGGCGGCGGCGGCGGTCGCGGCATGCGCGTTGTGCGCGGCGATGCCGAACTGGCGCAATCCATTTCCATGACCAAAGCGGAAGCGAAAGCAGCCTTCAGCAATGACATGGTGTACATGGAAAAATACCTGGAAAACCCACGCCACATCGAAATTCAGGTGTTGGCTGACGGCCAGGGTAACGCTATCTATCTGGCTGAACGTGATTGCTCCATGCAGCGTCGTCACCAGAAAGTGGTCGAAGAAGCGCCAGCGCCGGGCATTACCCCGGAACTGCGTCGTTACATCGGCGAGCGTTGCTCCAAAGCGTGTGTCGATATCGGCTATCGCGGAGCAGGTACGTTTGAGTTCCTGTTCGAAAACGGCGAGTTCTATTTCATCGAAATGAACACCCGTATTCAGGTAGAACACCCGGTTACTGAAATGATCACCGGCGTTGACCTGATCAAAGAACAGTTGCGTATCGCTGCAGGCCAGCCGCTGTCCATCAAGCAGGAAGAAGTTGTGGTGAAAGGCCATGCGGTAGAATGCCGTATCAACGCCGAAGACCCGAACACCTTCCTGCCAAGCCCGGGTAAAATCACGCGTTTCCACGCGCCGGGCGGCTTTGGCGTACGCTGGGAGTCCCATATCTACGCGGGTTACACCGTACCGCCGTACTATGACTCCATGATCGGCAAGCTGATCTGCTACGGTGAAAACCGTGACGTGGCGATTGCCCGTATGAAAAACGCATTGCAGGAACTGATCATTGATGGCATCAAAACCAACATTGACCTGCAAACCCGCATCATGAACGACGAGCACTTCCAGCACGGTGGCACCAACATCCACTATCTGGAGAAGAAACTCGGTCTTCAGGAAAAATAAGCGTGCGTTAACTGAAAAAGGCCGGTTTTCCGGCCTTTTGTTTTTTTCCCTCCGGTACATCCCATAAGGTACAATCCCCGCTTTCTTCATCCACAAGGGACAAAAAATGGACACGCGTTTTGTTCAGGCCAACAAAGAGGCGCGTTGGGCGCTGTGGCTGACCCTTCTGTATCTGGCTGCGTGGTTGGTGACTGCTTACTTACCAGGCGCGGCACCCGGCATAACGGGCCTTCCACACTGGTTTGAAATGGCCTGCCTGCTGACGCCGCTTGTTTTCATTTTACTGTGCTGGGCTATGGTGAAATTTATCTATCGCGACATTCCTCTGGAGGACGATGATGCAGCTTGAAGTCATTCTGCCGCTTATCGCCTATCTGCTGGTGGTGTTTGGTCTGTCGGTCTATGCCATGCGAAAAAGGACGACGGGCACCTTCCTGAATGAGTATTTCCTCGGTAGCCGTTCGATGGGCGGAATTGTATTGGCGATGACGCTGACCGCCACCTACATCAGCGCCAGCTCATTTATCGGCGGCCCGGGCGCGGCCTATAAATACGGCCTGGGCTGGGTATTGCTGGCGATGATCCAGTTACCCGCCGTCTGGCTCTCGCTGGGTATTCTGGGTAAGAAGTTCGCTATTCTGGCGCGGCGCTACAACGCCGTCACCCTTAACGATATGCTGTTTGCCCGCTATCAAAGCCGTCTGCTGGTCTGGCTGGCAAGCCTCAGCCTGCTGGTGGCTTTCGTCGGGGCGATGACCGTACAGTTTATTGGCGGCGCGCGCCTGCTTGAGACCGCAGCGGGCATCCCCTACGAAACAGGGCTGTTAATCTTTGGCGTCAGCATCGCGTTGTATACCGCATTTGGCGGTTTTCGCGCCAGCGTGCTCAACGATACGATGCAGGGCATGGTCATGCTAATTGGCACCATCGTCCTGTTGGTCGGCGTGGTTCATGCGGCAGGCGGCCTCGGACACGCGGTCGAAACCCTGCAAATGATCGACCCGAAACTGGTGACGCCGCAGGGCGCGGATGACATTCTGTCACCGACCTTTATGACCTCATTCTGGGTGCTGGTGTGCTTTGGCGTGATCGGCCTGCCGCATACTGCCGTGCGTTGCATCTCCTATAAAGACAGTAAAGCGGTGCATCGCGGCATTATCATCGGCACGATTGTGGTGGCGATCCTGATGTTCGGTATGCACCTGGCGGGCGCGCTGGGGCGGGCGGTGATTCCTGACCTGACCGTACCGGATCTGGTCATTCCAACGCTGATGGTTAAGGTTCTGCCGCCGATTGCCGCCGGCATCTTTCTCGCCGCGCCGATGGCGGCCATTATGTCGACAATCAATGCCCAGTTGCTGCAAAGTTCCGCTACGATCATTAAAGATCTCTATCTGAATATTCGCCCGGAGCAAATGCATAACGAAACTCGCCTGAAGCGGATGTCAGCCATCATCACGCTGCTGTTAGGCGCGTTGCTGCTGCTCGCGGCCTGGAAACCGCCGGAAATGATTATCTGGCTTAACCTGCTGGCTTTCGGCGGCCTGGAAGCGGTGTTCTTATGGCCGCTGGTGCTGGGCCTGTACTGGGAGCGTGCAAACGCGACAGGCGCGCTAAGCGCCATGATCATTGGCGGCGTGCTGTATGCCGTGCTCGCCACCTTTAACGTTCAGTACCTGGGCTTTCACCCCATCGTGCCCTCGCTACTGCTCAGTTTATTGGCTTTTCTGGCCGGAAACCGTTTTGGTTCATCTGCCCAGCAAGCCACCTTATTGACTACTGATAAATAAAGAGTTTTGCCATGCCGTGGATCCAACTGAAACTGAATACGACCGGTACGAACGCCGAAGAACTTAGCGATGCGCTGGTGGAAACCGGCGCGGTCTCTGTGACCTTCCAGGACACGCACGACACGCCGGTATTTGAGCCGCTGCCAGGTGAAACGCGTCTGTGGGGTGATACCGACGTTATCGGCCTGTTCGATGCCGAAACCGACATGAAAGAGGTGGTGGCAATCCTTGAGCATCATCCGCTGCTGGGCGCGGGTTTCGCGCATAAGATTGAGCAACTGGAAGATAAAGACTGGGAACGCGAATGGATGGACAACTTTCACCCGATGCGCTTTGGCGAGCGTCTGTGGATTTGCCCGAGCTGGCGCGATGTACCGGATGAGAACGCCGTCAACGTCATGCTGGACCCGGGTCTGGCCTTCGGTACCGGCACGCATCCCACCACATCCCTCTGCCTGCAATGGCTCGACGGGCTTGATCTGAACGGTAAGACGGTGATCGACTTTGGCTGCGGTTCCGGCATCCTGGCGATTGCCGCATTAAAACTGGGCGCAGCGAAAGCTATCGGGATCGATATCGATCCGCAGGCGATCCAGGCCAGCCGTGATAACGCAGAGCGCAACGGCGTATCTGAGCGTCTGGAGCTCTATCTCCCCAAAGACCAGCCAGAAGCCATGAAAGCCGATGTGGTGGTCGCTAACATCCTGGCTGGCCCATTACGTGAACTGGCCCCGTTAATCAGCGTACTGCCCGTTGAGGGCGGTTTACTGGGGCTTTCCGGCATCCTGGCCAGCCAGGCGGAAAGCGTATGCGAAGCCTATACCGAACTCTTTACGCTCGACCCGGTGGTAGAGAAAGAAGAGTGGTGCCGCATTACCGGTCGTAAAAAATAATCAGTCCTTTCCGGCGTGGTCATCTGGCCACGCCTTTTTCACACGATTCGCTTTCCTCTCCTGCTCGTCACCGATACAATATTCTTTATAATTGATTGATTTATATAATGTTATATTGTTTTCAATTCATCGGGTAAATGCATGAAGTTAATTTCTTTGGCCACTGCCTTTCTGGCAATCTGTATGATGCCCGTCTCCGGTTCGGCAACTGACTGGAGCTATGAAGGCGACACCTCTCCCGCACACTGGGGTGAAATCAATAAAGCATACAAACTGTGCCAGACCGGGATGAGCCAGTCCCCTGTTGATATTCTCACCACGAATGAAATCCAGCTCCCGCCGCTTAACGTACAGTACATCGATCGCGCCGACATGCTCCTGAACGTTAACCACACTCTTCAGGCAACAATGAACCCCTATTCTTCTGCTTCCGCTCAGATTGACGATCAGCCTTATGCTTTAGCAGAATTTCATTTTCATGCCCCAAGTGAAAATACCATCAATGGTAAACACTATGCGATGGAGCTGCACCTGACGCACAAAAACCAGGAAGGTGAGATTGCCGTTGTTGCCGTCATGTTTGATATCGGTGAGCCAAATGAGGCAATTGAACGTTTATGGCAATCCATCCCGGCAATTCCGGGCGACAGCATACCGCTGCTTTCCCCCGTCGATATCAATCTGCTGTTGCCGGAAGACAGAACCTACTGGCGCTTTAGTGGCTCATTAACGACGCCTCCCTGTAGCGAAGGCGTAACCTGGATTGTCCTGAAACAGCCTATGACGCTTTCTGCCGGTCAACTGGAAAAATTTCGCCATACGATACACCCTGCCAACAATCGCCCTGTCCAGCCTTTGAATGGCCGCGTCATTAACGAATGGTCGATACCGACGCTTCGCGATCCTGTCCTGAAATGAGGCGGCGATCACACTATGAAACGATAATCTGCTGGTTAAATCAGCAGATTATGTTGTCCAGCCGTCAGCCATAGAAGAAAAAATGAGAAGTTACGCAAAATTGTAAGCGTATAAAAATTCGGCCTCATTTTATAACGCAATGATTTATAAAGTTAATTAATTCTCATCGTTCATCTTAACTGCGATTCTTTGATCCACCTCAGAGGATTGGTCAAAGTTTGGCCTTTCATCTCGTGCAAAAAATGCGTAATATACGCCGCCTTGCAGTCACAGTATGGTCATTTCTTAACTCATGCGCATCGGACAATACCAGCTTAGAAATCGCCTGATCGCAGCGCCCATGGCTGGCATTACTGACAGACCTTTTCGGACGCTGTGCTATGAGATGGGAGCAGGATTGACGGTATCCGAGATGATGTCTTCTAACCCGCAGGTTTGGGAAAGCGACAAATCTCGTTTACGGATGGTGCACGTTGATGAGCCAGGCGTTCGCACGGTGCAAATCGCCGGTAGCGACCCTGTTGAGATGGCCGATGCCGCACGTATTAACGTGGAAAGCGGCGCCCAGATTATTGATATCAATATGGGGTGTCCGGCTAAAAAAGTGAATCGCAAGCTCGCAGGTTCAGCCCTCTTGCAGTACCCGGATTTAGTGAAGTCGATACTAACCGAGGTCGTGAGTGCAGTGGACGTTCCTGTCACCCTGAAGATTCGCACCGGCTGGGCCCCGGAACACCGTAACTGCGTAGAGATTGCCCAACTGGCTGAAGACTGTGGCATTCAGGCTCTGACCATTCATGGACGCACCCGCGCCTGTTTGTTCAATGGAGATGCTGAATACGACAGTATTCGGGCAGTTAAGCAGAAAGTTTCCATTCCGATTATCGCGAATGGCGACATTACTGACCCGCATAAAGCCAGAGCTGTGCTCGACTATACGGGGGCGGATGCCCTGATGATAGGCCGCGCAGCTCAGGGAAGACCCTGGATCTTTCGGGAAATCCAGCATTATCTGGACACTGGGGAGTTGCTACCCCCCCTGCCTTTGGCAGAGGTTAAGCGCTTGCTTTGCGCGCATGTTCGGGAACTGCATGACTTTTATGGCCAGGCAAAAGGGTACCGAATTGCACGTAAACACGTCTCCTGGTATCTCCAGGAGCACGCTCCAAATGACCAGTTTCGGCGCACATTCAACGCCATTGAGGATGCCAGCGAACAGCTGGAGGCGTTGGAGGCATACTTCGAAAATTTTGCGTAATGAAATAAAGAGCTGACAGAACTATGTTCGAACAACGCGTAAATTCTGACGTACTGACCGTTTCTACCGTTAACTCTCAGGATCAGGTGACTCAAAAGCCCCTGCGTGACTCGGTTAAACAGGCACTGAAGAACTATTTTGCTCAACTGAACGGTCAGGATGTTAATGACCTCTATGAGCTGGTACTGGCTGAAGTAGAACAGCCCCTGTTGGACATGGTGATGCAATACACCCGTGGTAACCAGACCCGTGCTGCCCTGATGATGGGCATCAACCGTGGTACGCTGCGTAAAAAATTGAAAAAATACGGCATGAACTAATTTCGATTAGCTAATTGCTTGTTTAAAAAGGCGCTACTCGGCATGGGGAAGCGCCTTTTTTATTCGCGTCAGACAGGAGTTTGTTCATGAATGTCGGATTTGAGCCGCAATATTTTGGCGATGAATCGAAGAAGATCATTCACGGTGATGCGCTTTCAGAATTGAAAAAACTGCCCCCGGAAAGTGCCGATTTAATTTTTGCCGACCCGCCCTACAACATCGGAAAAAATTTTGATGGTCTGGTGGAGTCCTGGGACGAAGAGACCTTTTTGGCCTGGCTGTTTGAATGCATTGATGAGTGCCATCGGGTGCTGAAAAAACACGGCACGATGTACATCATGAACAGCACGGAGAACATGCCCTATCTCGACCTCAAATGCAGGAAACTGTTCGATATCAAAAGCCGCATCATATGGTCGTACGACAGCTCAGGCGTGCAGGCCAAAAAGTATTTTGGCTCAATGTATGAACCCATCCTGATGATGGTAAAAGATGCGAAGAACTATACGTTTAATCGTGATGACATCCTGGTTGAAACCAAAACCGGCGCAAAAAGAGCGTTGATCGATTACCGCAAAAATCCGCCCCAGCCCTACAACACGCAAAAAGTCCCCGGAAACGTCTGGGATTTTCCCCGCGTCCGCTACTTAATGGATGAGTATGAGAACCATCCCACGCAAAAACCCAGAGCGCTGTTGAGCCGGATCATCCTGGCCTCCTCAAACCCGGGCGACACGGTGTTAGATCCCTTCGCCGGAAGCTTCACGACGGGCGCCGTAGCCGTGGAAACCGGGCGAAAATTTGTCGGCATCGAAATCAACGATGAATACGTAAAAATGGGCATCAGAAGGCTGAACGTCACCTCTCACTATGCGGAAAACGAACTGGCAAAGGTGAAGAAGCGCAAGACAACAAACCTGTCCAAAAAGAGCCGAATGACCGAAATGACGGATACGTCTCAGGTGAAGTAAAAGCATTGTAAGTCTGCTTTTCTGCCACGTTGTTTCGTGTATATTCCTTGCACGCTTGGGCATGAATACACAGGATTTGGCAATGATTCGTAAGTATTGGTGGCTGGTTGTTTTCGCAGTCTCCGTTTTCCTTTTTGACGCATTACTCATGCAGTGGATCGAACTGATGACAACGGAATACGATAAATGCCGCAACATGAATTCGGTTAACCCGCTCAAACTCGTCAACTGCGCCGACCTTGAGTAGTACGCCAGCCAGTTCTATGCAAATTATGCCGACGCACAGTTAGGGATAACCGTTACGCTTCCCCGACCGGGTTGTTATTCTGCGTTAGTACCATCACATTGCCATTCGGAACTAACATTTTTAATACATTATCCACTAATTGCGGCGCCTGCTTATAGAGATCATAACTGGAAGGATTCATTAACCAGTTCTTTACGATCCCGCTAAAACTGCCATGAAGCACAATTAAATTGACCTCGACATCAAGACCGGTCGCAATCAGTCCTTTATTCATACATTGCTGTAATGCTTCACGCATTACCTGATAACTGAAGCCTATTTTTTCCCGAATATCCTGCTCTGATATCATATCATTATGAAATTCACATTTATGATATAAAATCTGCATTAATGCCTGTTGTCGGGGCACCTCAGCAATATATTGCAAAGCGGCAATCAGTTTTTCACGCAAATTCTGTAGCGGATTATCGCCCCCACACGTTGTTAACCTGTCCTGAATGAGATCGCGTAGCGGCGGTTGCTGACCCCATACCTCATTAAACAACTGCGTCTTGTTCTCAAAATGCCAATAGATAGCGCCCCGTGTAACATTCGCGGCGTCTGCAATATCGTTTAGCGTGGTGTTGCCGACCCCGTGCAAGGCGAACTGTACGATCGCTGTTTCAATCAAGTGTTGTCGGGTTCTGAGGGCGTCCGCTTTTGTTTTCCTGGCCATAATGAAGTGTGTCTGAAACCGAAGGATGACAGTAAATACTGTTCAGGGATAACGCGCAAATGTATCACTTCATTTTTATTTAAACGAGATCCCTCGTGTATTATTACGCACAATACATCCAAATAAATAATAAATACAAATGAATCAAATAAAACTATTCACCAAAAGAATGTATATTTCTATTTGTGTTAATGAAAGACAGGGTTTTACTTTTCCACCGCATTATGAAACGACAGGATATTAATCTTTTTTTGCTTTTACGTGCCGTGCATGACGACCGGAAATAAGTATTGCTTACATCACGAGCTGATAATTTGTAGGATAGCCAACTGCTATTTTATTTGTGCGCGTTAACGCCTTACCGTTATCCGGTAAATAACGAGCTTCGGTTTTCTAAGGAACAGTAATGACGAAACATGCCAGGTTTGCACTCCTGCCCTCATTCATCATAATCTCCGCTGCGTTACTCGCCGGTTGTAACGATCAGGGAGATACGCAAGCTCACCCTGCTGAGCCGCAAGTCACCGTCCACGTAGTCGAATCTGCTCCCTTAGCGGTGACGACCGAGCTGCCGGGGCGCACGACGCCATTTCGTATTGCGGAAGTCCGGCCTCAGGTCAGCGGCATTGTACTGAAAAGGAATTTCACCGAAGGTAGCGATATCGAAGCAGGCCAGTCGCTTTATCAGATTGACCCGGCGACTTATCAGGCTGATTACGACAGCGCCAAAGGCGAGCTGGCAAAAAGCGAAGCTGCCGCCGCCATTGCGCACTTAACGGTTAAACGCTACGTTCCGCTGGTTGGCACAAAATACATTAGCCAACAAGAGTACGACCAGGCCATCGCCGATGCTCGTCAGGCCGATGCCGCCGTTATCGCCGCAAAAGCCGCAGTAGAAAGCGCGCGCATCAACCTCGCCTACACCAAAGTGACTTCGCCGATCAGCGGCCGCATTGGTAAATCCAGTGTCACCGAAGGCGCGCTGGTGACCAATGGTCAGGCAACCGAACTGGCGACCGTGCAACAGCTTGATCCTATTTACGTTGATGTGACGCAGTCCAGCAGCGATTTTATGCGTCTCAGGCAGTCCGTCGAGCAGGGTAGCCTGCACAAAGACAACACCCGCAGCAACGTCGAGTTGGTAATGGAAAATGGTCAGGCGTACCCGCTGAAAGGCACGCTGCAATTTTCCGACGTTACGGTAGATGAAAGTACCGGTTCTATCACCCTTCGGGCTGTTTTCCCCAATCCTCAGCACACCCTGCTTCCCGGTATGTTTGTCCGCGCGCGAATTGATGAAGGCATTCAGCCCAATGCCATTCTCGTTCCACAGCAGGGCGTAACGCGTACGCCGCGTGGCGATGCGATGGTGATGCTCGTCAATGATAAAGATCAGGTTGAAGCGCGCGACGTTATCGCTACTCAGGCGATCGGCGATAAATGGTTAATCAGCAAAGGGTTGCAACCGGGCGACAAAGTTATCGTCAGCGGCTTGCAGAAAGCCCGCCCGGGCGAACAGGTTAAAGCCACCACCGATGCCCCTGCGGCGAATGCAGCGCAATAAGGTAACCGGACATGGCAAACTTTTTTATTAATCGCCCGATTTTTGCCTGGGTTCTGGCCATCATTCTCATGATGGCTGGCGCCCTGGCGATCATGCAGCTGCCCGTTGCGCAGTACCCGACCATCGCGCCGCCCGCCGTTGCGATTTCCGCAACCTATCCGGGAGCGGACGCGCAAACGGTGCAGGATACCGTAACGCAGGTTATCGAACAGAATATGAACGGTATCGATAACCTGATGTATATGTCGTCCACCAGCGACTCGTCCGGTAGCGTAACCATTACGTTGACGTTCCAGTCCGGCACCGACCCGGATATCGCACAGGTTCAGGTACAAAATAAACTGCAACTGGCCATGCCTTTGTTGCCGCAAGAAGTACAGCAGCAAGGTATCAGCGTCGAGAAATCAAGCAGTAGCTTCCTTCTGGTGGCCGGTTTTGTTTCCGACAATAAGAACCTGACGCAGGATGATATTTCCGATTATGTGGCGTCTAACGTTAAAGATACCATCAGCCGGACATCCGGCGTCGGCGACGTCCAACTGTTTGGCGCACAGTACGCGATGCGTATCTGGCTCGACAGCAATGCGTTAAACAAATACCAACTGACGCCGTTAGATGTTATTAACCAGCTGAAAACGCAGAACAACCAGATTGCCGCAGGCCAACTGGGCGGGACGCCTTCCATCCCGGGACAGCAGCTTAACGCCTCTATCATCGCGCAAACACGCCTGAAAACGCCTGAAGAGTTTGGCCGCATCACTCTGAAAGTGAATCAGGATGGTTCGATGGTCCATCTTAAAGATGTGGCCCGCATCGAACTTGGCGGCGAAAACTACAACATGGTGACGAAGATTAATGGCCAGGCGGCGACAGGCCTGGGTATTAAGCTGGCAACCGGCGCGAACGCGCTGGACACGGCGGCGGCCATTAAAGCGAAGCTTGCGGAACTACAGCCGTTCTTCCCGCAAGGGTTGAAAGTGGTCTACCCGTATGACACTACGCCGTTTGTGAAAATATCGATTCATGAAGTGGTGAAAACGCTGTTTGAAGCGATCATCCTCGTTTTCCTGGTCATGTATCTTTTCCTGCAAAACATACGTGCGACGTTGATACCGACCATTGCGGTACCGGTTGTACTGCTGGGTACATTCGCCATCCTGGCGGCGTTCGGTTTCTCTATTAATACGTTAACAATGTTCGGGATGGTGCTCGCCATCGGCTTGCTGGTCGATGACGCTATCGTCGTCGTGGAAAACGTCGAACGCGTGATGGTGGAAGAAAAGCTACCGCCCAAAGAAGCGACCCAGAAATCAATGTCGCAGATTCAGGGCGCGCTGGTGGGGATCGCGATGGTGCTTTCCGCCGTATTTGTGCCGATGGCCTTCTTTGGCGGCTCAACTGGCGCAATTTACCGCCAGTTCTCGCTGACTATCGTTTCTGCAATGGCGCTTTCTGTACTGGTTGCGCTCATCCTGACGCCTGCGCTTTGCGCCACGCTGCTTAAGCCTGCGTCTGCCGATCACCATGAAAAGAAAGGTGGCTTCTTCGGGTGGTTTAACACGCTGTTTGAGAAAAGCGTCGGGCATTACAGTAACAGCGTCAGCGGTATTTTGCGCAAGACCGGGCGTTATTTGCTGCTGTATGTCCTTATCGTCGGCGGCATGGCCATTTTGTTCCTGCGCTTACCCACCTCCTTCCTGCCAGAAGAAGATCAGGGCGTATTCATGACGATGGTGCAGTTACCGGCTGGCGCGACGCAGACGCGTACGCAGCAGGTGCTGGATCAGATTCAGAACTACTATCTGAACCAGGAAAAAGCCAACGTTGAATCCGTCTTTACCGTGAATGGTTTTAGCTTTAGCGGACAGGGGCAGAACTCCGGTATCGTCTTTATTAGCCTGAAGCCCTGGGAAGAACGCCCCGGCGAAGAAAATGGCGTAGAAGCGATCGTTGCCCGCGCAACCAGGGCATTCAGCCAGATAAAGGATGGTCTTGTCTTCCCGTTCAACCTGCCCGCGATTATTGAGCTGGGTACGGCAACGGGGTTTGACTTTGAACTGATCGATCAGGCGAACCTGGGCCACACGGAGCTCACCAAAGCCCGGAACCAGTTGCTGGGTATGATAAAAGAGCATCCTGACCTGCTGGTTCGCGTACGCCCTAACGGACTGGAAGATACGCCACAGTTCAAGCTGGATGTCGATCAGGAAAAAGCACAGGCTCTGGGAGTCAGCCTGTCAGACATCAACCAGACGATTTCCACCGCGCTTGGCGGCACGTACGTGAATGATTTCATCGATCATGGACGAGTGAAGAAAGTCTATGTCCAGGCGGATGCGCCGTTCCGCATGTTGCCCGGTGACATCAACAATCTGTATGTCCGTAGTGCAAACGGTGAAATGGTTCCGTTTTCCACCTTCAGTTCGGCACGGTGGATTTACGGCTCACCACGTCTGGAACGCTACAACGGTATGCCTTCAATGGAGCTGTTGGGTGAAGCGGCGCCCGGCAGAAGTACCGGGGAAGCGATGGCATTAATGGAAAGCCTGGCGGCAAAATTACCGAACGGTATTGGTCATGACTGGACAGGCATGTCGTATCAGGAGCGCCTCTCCGGCAACCAGGCTCCGGCGTTGTATGCAATCTCACTGATTGTGGTCTTCCTTTGCCTGGCTGCATTGTATGAAAGCTGGTCCATTCCGTTCTCCGTTATGCTCGTCGTACCGCTCGGTGTGGTCGGCGCATTGCTGGCCGCCTCGCTTCGCGGACTGAATAACGACGTTTACTTCCAGGTTGGCCTGCTCACAACCATTGGTCTTTCTGCTAAAAACGCCATCCTGATTGTGGAGTTTGCCAAAGATCTGATGGAGAAAGAGGGACGAGGGTTGATTGAGGCAACGCTTGAAGCGTCGCGTATGCGTTTACGCCCAATCCTGATGACATCTCTGGCGTTCATCCTCGGCGTTATGCCGCTGGTTATCAGTCATGGCGCAGGCAGTGGCGCACAAAATGCGGTGGGAACAGGGGTTATGGGAGGAATGCTGACGGCGACATTGCTGGCAATCTTCTTCGTTCCGGTCTTCTTTGTGGTCGTGAGACGTCGTTTTAACCGGCATCATGATTAACCACTAAAATTACGGCGCCCTCGGGCGCCTTTTTCCAAAATAATTATCCATTTATGTATTAAAAAGATAGTCATTTATTTTCCCTGCTATTTGCCAGACATGCACCGCTTAGCCATCCTTTTCTCCATTATTTTTACAATCCACATGAATTGAAATTATTCCATATGCGGGTGTCTTTTTAAGGCGTGATAAAATAGCGCCGGGTTCGCAGCTAGCGGAGCATTCGACTTTGCTGGATGTAGCGAAACGTTTATTTTTGAGGTAACACCATGAAAAGATTAATTCCTGTTGCATTGCTCACAACCTTGCTGGCGGGGTGTGCGCATGACTCTCCTTGCGTTCCGGTTTATGACGACCAGGGTCGTCTGGTTCATACCAATACCTGTATGAAGGGCACCACGCAGGATAACTGGGAAACAGCGGGGGCGATTGCCGGTGGCGCAGCCGCTGTCGCAGGCCTGACGCTGGGGATTGTTGCCCTGACGAAATAGGTTTTATTAAAAGCGCGGCAACCCGCGCTTTTAATATAAGACAAAGCTCTGGACAATCGATTTATTATTAATCATCAATTATAGATTTCTCTCACATATCTACTCTATAAGATTGGCGCTTTTCATTATTCTGTCTTAGTGAAACTGCATTTATCATACTTATCCTGCCGATATTAACGGGCGAAATCGTTATTCCGCACAGCGCCCGTAAATTTAAATATTTTGCTCCAAAATGTGGCTTACGTTTCATTTTCGCACCATTTCAGGGCGCTGCATTTATTTTTTCCTGTCTACACTCTGCATATTGCGTCGAGCATTCGTTCGCAAAACCTGGCACTACCTTTGCTTAAAAGAGTATGGCCAAAGCCACAGACAGGTAAAGACGTTCCAGAACGTCTCTCTATAACGATAATTTCTCCACACAGGATGCATTATGAAAAAGATGATGATAGCCAGCCTGGCTGCGGTCGGCGTGCTGCTTGCTGTTGCAAATCAAGCGCATGCTGGCGCAACACTGGATGCCGTAAAGAAAAAAGGATTCGTACAATGTGGGATCAGTGACGGCCTGCCTGGTTTTTCTTATGCAGATGCAAGCGGTAAATTCACGGGTATTGACGTCGATGTTTGTCGTGGCGTTGCCGCAGCCGTCTTTGGCGATGATACAAAAGTAAAATATACCCCACTCACTGCAAAGGAACGCTTCACCGCCTTGCAATCCGGCGAAGTCGATCTGTTATCCCGTAATACAACCTGGACCTCTTCACGCGACGCAGGTATGGGCATGTCATTCACTGGCGTGACGTATTACGACGGGATTGGTTTCCTGACGCATAACAAAGCGGGGTTAAAAAGCGCTAAAGAGCTGGACGGCGCCACCGTCTGTATACAGGCTGGCACGGATACCGAACTGAACGTGGCCGATTATTTTAAAGCCAACAAAATGAAATACACCCCGGTCACCTTTGATCGCTCTGATGAGTCAGCCAAAGCGCTGGAATCGGGCCGCTGTGACACGCTGGCTTCTGACCAGTCTCAGTTATATGCCCTGCGAATCAAGCTGAGCGACCCTGCCGAATGGATCGTCTTGCCTGAAGTCATCTCGAAAGAGCCTCTGGGGCCCGTTGTGCGCCGTGGTGATGATGAGTGGTTTTCTGTCGTCCGCTGGACGCTGTTCGCTATGCTGAATGCTGAAGAAATGGGAATTAACTCGCAGAACGTAGATGAGAAAGCGGCGAATCCGGCAACACCGGACATGGCGCATTTGTTGGGCAAAGAAGGGGATTACGGTAAGGATCTGAAACTGGATAACAAATGGGCCTACAACATCATTAAACAGGTTGGTAACTACGCGGAGATCTTTGAACGTAACGTGGGATCGGAAAGCCCGCTGAAGATCAAACGAGGCCAGAACAATCTCTGGAATAACGGCGGCATTCAGTACGCACCACCCGTACGCTAAGCCGTTGTGATGTAACGGGCGCCGCACCTGCGGCGCTCAGCCCAGAGTTATGGTTACCGAGGTTTTCTTATGTCCCATCGCCGCTCAACCGTGAAAGGAATGCTCTCCTTTTCTAACCCTGCGGTCCGCGCCTGGTTATTTCAAATACTCGCCGTTATTGCGGTTGTCAGTGTTGCGGTCTATTTAATTCATAATACGATTAACAATCTGAGCAGCCGGGGGATTACCTCAGGATTCGCGTTTCTCGATCGCAGCGCCGGGTTCGGTATTGTTCAGCACCTGATCGACTACGAGCAAGGGGATACATATGGCCGCGTCTTTCTGGTCGGCTTGCTCAATACCCTGTTGGTCTCCGCACTGTGTATTGTTTTTGCGTCATTTTTAGGTTTTTTCCTCGGCCTTGCACGCCTGTCGGATAACTGGTTATTGCGTAAGTTATCGACCATTTACATCGAAACCTTTCGCAATATTCCGCCATTGCTGCAAATCTTCTTCTGGTACTTTGCCGTCCTGCGTAATTTACCCGGGCCACGGCAGGCGGTCAGCGCGCTGGATTTGGTTTTTCTGAGTAATCGGGGACTCTATATTCCGGCACCACAGCTGGGTGAAGGCGTTATCGCTTTTTGTGTGGCAATCCTTCTGGCGATCGTCATCTCCACTGGGCTCTTTCGCTTCAATAAAACGCACCAGATTAAGACGGGGCAATTGCGCCGAACATGGCCTACGGCGTTGGCGCTCATCGTGCTATTGCCGGCTGTCGCTCAGTGGCTATTTGGCGCGGCGCTACACTGGGATGTGCCTGAGTTACGCGGGTTTAACTTCCGGGGAGGAATGGCATTAATTCCAGAACTGGCTGCGTTGACGCTGGCGCTTTCGGTATACACCTCGGCATTTATTGCTGAGATCATCCGTTCCGGTATCCAGGCGGTTCCCCACGGCCAGCATGAAGCCGCGCGTTCACTGGGCCTCCCTAATCCGGTAACGCTACGCCAGGTCATCATTCCCCAGGCACTGCGCGTGATCATTCCTCCATTGACCAGCCAGTATCTGAATATCGTGAAGAACTCATCGCTTGCCGCCGCTATCGGCTACCCGGATATGGTTTCCCTGTTTGCCGGAACGGTACTAAACCAGACGGGTCAGGCCATTGAAACCATCGCCATCACCATGTCGGTATATCTGATCATCAGCCTCAGTATTTCCCTGCTGATGAATATTTATAACCGCCGTATCGCCCTGATTGAGCGCTAAGGAACCATGATGACAAAAGTTCTTCTGTCTCATCCCATGCGCCCGGCCAATAACGGCGCAGGTCGCATAATTTTGTGGGTACGTAAAAATCTCTTTTCCAGCTGGTCCAATAGTCTGCTAACCCTTTTTTGTCTGTGGCTCATGTGGATACTCATTCCCCCCTTGCTGAACTGGGCGTTTCTACAGGCTAACTGGGTGGGTTCGACGCGTGCTGATTGTACGAAAGCAGGTGCCTGCTGGGTATTTATCCACGAACGTTTTGGTCAGTTTATGTATGGGCTTTATCCACATGACCAACGCTGGCGCATCAACCTGGCATTACTTGTTGGTCTGGCCTCCATTGTGCCGATGTTCTGGAAAGCAATGCCCCGTCGCGGGCGCTATATCGCCGCATGGACGGTTATCTATCCCATTGTTGTCTGGTGGCTGATGTATGGCGGTTTCTTCGGGCTGGAGCGGGTAGAAACACGGCAATGGGGAGGATTAACACTCACGTTGATCATCGCTTCCGTCGGTATTGCAGGTGCCCTTCCTCTGGGAATTTTGCTGGCGCTGGGCCGTCGCTCTCATATGCCGATCGTTCGGATGCTCTCCGTTATCTTTATCGAGTTCTGGCGAGGCGTACCGTTAATCACCGTGCTGTTTATGTCTTCGGTCATGCTGCCGCTGTTTATGTCGGAAGGAACCAGTATCGACAAACTTATCCGGGCGCTGGTCGGGGTGATCCTTTTTCAGTCTGCCTACGTCGCAGAGGTCGTACGCGGAGGGTTACAGGCATTACCGAAAGGGCAGTATGAGGCCGCGGAATCTCTGGCGCTCGGGTACTGGAAAACCCAGGGACTGGTCATTCTCCCCCAGGCGTTGAAGCTGGTAATCCCGGGTCTGGTGAACACCATTATCGCCCTGTTTAAAGATACCAGCCTGGTGATCATTATCGGTTTATTTGACCTTTTCAGTAGCGTTCAGCAGGCGACTGTTGACCCTGCATGGCTGGGGATGTCGACCGAAGGGTATGTTTTTGCCGCACTGATTTACTGGATTTTCTGCTTCAGCATGTCGCGTTACAGCCAGCATCTGGAGAAACGTTTTAACACCGGGCGTACGCCGCACTGAGGATTTTATGAGCCAATTATTAATTCAACCTGCCGACGCGATGATCACGCTGGAAAACGTCAATAAATGGTACGGTCAGTTTCATGTTCTGAAAGACATTAATCTGAACGTGAAACAGGGGGAGCGTATCGTGCTGTGTGGCCCTTCCGGCTCGGGTAAATCCACGACCATTCGCTGTATTAATCATCTGGAGGAACATCAACAAGGACGGATTGTGGTAGACGGTATTGAACTCAATGAAGACATTCGCAATATCGAGCGGGTAAGACAGGAAGTCGGTATGGTGTTCCAGCACTTCAACCTCTTCCCACATCTGACGGTACTGCAAAACTGTACTCTGGCGCCGATTTGGGTGCGGAAGATGCCAAAGAAAGAAGCTGAAGCACTGGCGATGCATTACCTGGAACGTGTGCGCATCGCTGAGCACGCCCATAAGTTTCCAGGGCAGATTTCCGGCGGGCAACAGCAGCGCGTGGCTATTGCACGTTCGCTATGCATGAAGCCCAAAATTATGCTGTTTGATGAGCCGACTTCCGCGCTGGATCCTGAGATGGTGAAAGAGGTGCTGGATACCATGATTGGTCTGGCACAGTCCGGGATGACAATGCTTTGCGTCACCCACGAAATGGGCTTTGCCCGAACGGTAGCAGACAGGGTGATCTTTATGGATCGTGGTGAAATTGTTGAGCAGGCGCCACCGGAAGAGTTCTTTGCCCATCCTAAATCAGAGCGCACCCGGGCGTTTTTATCGCAAGTCATTCACTAACTGCCTGGTGGCGCTGCGCTTATCAGGTGGAACGCGAGCCGGATAAGGCACCGCCGCCATCCAGCAGTTCTCAGGGCGCGTAAACGCAAAAAGACCCGATCTTTCGACCGGGCCCTTCGCTTGATTTGATGTCTGGCAGTTCCCTACTCTCGCATGGGGAGACCCCACACTACCATCGGCGCTACGGCGTTTCACTTCTGAGTTCGGCATGG
>NZ_JAOWGA010000018.1:0-212878 GCF_030333395.1 Citrobacter sp. CK194 | reverse complement strand
GGAAACGAGACTCGAACTCGCGACCCCGACCTTGGCAAGGTCGTGCTCTACCAACTGAGCTATTCCCGCTTAATCTTCGTTTTTCAGACTGTTATCTGAAATTCTGTGATTAAATTTGTTGCTGTCGTAATTCGCATTTCTGCGTCGTTACGGGAGGCGCATTATACGAGAAATCCTTTCTGCTGCAACCCCCTAAAACGCAATTTTTTCCGTTTTCGTTCTGAGTGTTGAATTTATCAGCAAAGCGTACAATTTAGCGCCAAATTCACCCCGCCGCAAGCACACCCGGCAGGCAAATCGTAAGCCGGATAAGACGCTTCGCTTCGCCATCCGGCAAATACGCCGTTTACAGCTTAATAAAATTCTCGCGGTAATAAGCCAGCTCCGCCACCGACTCGCGAATATCATCCATCGCCTGGTGCGTCCCCTGCTTGGTAAAACCGGCAAGGATTTCCGGCTTCCAGCGACGCGCCAGCTCTTTCAGCGTACTCACATCCAGATAGCGATAGTGGAAATAGGCTTCCAGTTCAGGCATGTACTTAAACAGAAAACGGCGATCCTGGCCGATGCTGTTGCCACAAATCGGTGATTTACCTGCCGGAACCCACTCTTTTAAAAATTCAATGGTCGCCAGTTCTGCGGCGCGATCGTCAAACGTGCTGGCTTTTACCCGATCCACCAGACCACTTCCGGTATGAGTACGCACGTTCCAGTCATCCATTAACGCCAGTTGTTCAGCAGACTGATGCACCGCAATCGTCGGCCCTTCCGCCAGGATATTCAGGTTGGCATCGGTCACCAGCGTCGCGATCTCAATAATGCGATCGCGCTCGGGATCCAGGCCGGTCATCTCAAGATCTATCCAAATGAGGTTGTTTTCATTGGCACTCATGCTATTTTCCACCCTTCAGAGGTCACAGTCAGTGTGACTATATTCATCTAAAATAGCGTGTATCATAGATGTTTTGCCCATTGCGGGCGACCAGGAGCCAGTACGATTGAGTAAAAATAAACTCTCCAAAGGCCAACAGCGCCGCGTGAAAGCCAATCACCAGCGTCGTCTAAAAACGTCCACGGAGAAGGCAGACTTCGATGACAACCTGTTCGGCGAGACCGCTGAAGGTATCGTCATTAGCCGCTTTGGCATGCATGCCGACGTAGAATCCGCCAATGGCGAGATTCACCGCTGCAACATCCGTCGCACGATCCGTTCGCTGGTCACCGGCGATCGCGTCGTCTGGCGTCCGGGTAAAGCGGCGGCTGAAGGCGTCAACGTCAAAGGGATCGTCGAAGCCGTACACGAACGCACCTCCGTGCTAACGCGCCCGGATTTCTACGACGGCGTGAAGCCTATTGCCGCCAATATCAACCAAATCGTCATTGTCTCCGCCATTTTGCCGGAGCTGTCGCTCAATATTATCGACCGCTACCTGGTGGCCTGCGAAACGTTGCAGGTTGAACCGATTATCGTGCTCAATAAAATCGATCTGCTGGATGACGAAGGGATGGACTTCGTTAATGAGCAGATGGATATCTATCGCGGCATCGGCTATCGCGTGTTGATGGTATCCAGCCATACGCAAGATGGCCTCAAACCATTAGAAGAGGCGCTAACCGGCCGTATCAGCATCTTTGCCGGGCAGTCTGGCGTTGGAAAATCGAGCCTGTTGAACGCCCTTCTGGGCCTACAGGAAGCGATCCTCACCAATGATGTGTCGGATAACTCCGGTCTGGGGCAGCACACCACGACCGCCGCGCGCCTGTATCACTTCCCGCACGGCGGCGATGTGATTGACTCCCCTGGGGTACGCGAATTTGGCCTCTGGCATCTCGAACCGGAACAAATCACCCACGGATTTGTCGAATTTCATGACTACCTGGGCCATTGCAAATATCGCGACTGCAAGCATGATACCGACCCAGGTTGCGCCATCCGTGAAGCGGTAGAAGACGGTAAAATTGCAGAAACCCGTTTCGAAAATTATCACCGCATTCTGGAAAGCATGGCACAGGTAAAAACACGTAAAAACTTTTCTGATATGGACGACTGACAACTACGCTAAGCATCGCTAGAATCGTCCCCTTTTTTCAGGATGCCGGCGTCAATGCCGGTTCAGGAACAACAATGGCCTGGAGGCTACCTTGTTAAACTCATTTAAACTTTCGCTACAATACATTCTGCCGAAACTATGGCTCACTCGCCTGGCGGGCTGGGGCGCGAGAAAACGAGCGGGCTGGCTGACCAAACTGGTTATCGATCTGTTCGTGAAATACTACAAGGTCGATATGAAAGAGGCGCAGAAGCCGGATACCGCCAGCTATCGCACCTTTAACGATTTCTTTGTTCGTCCGCTGCGTGACGACGTCCGTCCGGTGAATACCGATCCAAACATACTGGTGATGCCGGCTGACGGCGTGATCAGCCAGTCAGGTAAAATCGAAGAAGATAAAATCCTGCAAGCGAAAGGTCACAACTACAGCCTGGAAGCGCTGCTGGCAGGTAACTACCTGATGGCGGACCTGTTCCGCAACGGTTCGTTTGTCACCACCTACCTCTCTCCGCGCGACTACCACCGCGTACACATGCCGTGCAACGGTATCCTGCGCGAGATGATCTACGTACCGGGCGATCTGTTCTCGGTGAATCACCTGACCGCGCAGAACGTACCAAACCTGTTTGCCCGTAACGAACGCGTGATCTGCCTGTTTGACACAGAATTTGGTCCAATGGCGCAAATTCTGGTCGGGGCGACCATTGTCGGCAGCATCGAAACCGTCTGGGCAGGAACCATTACGCCGCCGCGTGAAGGCGTGATCAAACGCTGGACCTGGCCGGAAGGGGAAAGCGAAGGGTCTGTGGCGCTGTTGAAAGGTCAGGAGATGGGCCGTTTCAAACTGGGTTCAACCGTGATCAACCTGTTTGCGCCGGGTAAAGTCACGCTGGCTGAACAGCTGCAAAGCCTGTCAGTGACCAAAATCGGTCAGCCGCTGGCCGTTTCTACCGAACTCTTCGTGACCCCTGAAGCGGAACCCGCGCCGCTGCCGGAAGAAGAGATCAACGCCGAACACGACGCCAGCCCGCTGGTTGACGACAAGAAAGACGAAAGTTAAATAAAGGATCGCTGCTGTGCGCCTGATTATCACTTTTCTGATGGCCTGGTGCCTCAGCCTGGGGGCGTACGCTGCGACGGCCCCCGACGCCAAACTGATTGCCCAGGAACTGGAGCAGGCTAAAGCGGCAAAACCCGCTCAGCCAGAGGCCGTAGAGGCCCTCCAGTCCGCGCTGAACGCGCTTGAGGAACGAAAAGGTTCTCTTGAGCGCGCCGAACAATATCAGCAGGTCATCGACAATTTCCCTAAGCTGTCCGCGACGCTACGCGCACAGCTCAATAACTTGCGCGATGAACCGCGCAGCGTGCCGCCAGGCATGTCCACCGATGCGCTAAGCCAGGAGATCCTCCAGGTCAGCAGCCAGTTGCTGGATAAAAGCCGTCAGGCCCAGCAGGAGCGAGAGCGCGCTCGTGAAATCGCCGATTCGTTAAGCCAGCTTCCACAACAGCAAACGGATGCCCGTCGCCAGTTAAATGAGATTGAGCGGCGCATTGGCACCGCCAGCGGCAACTCCCCGCTCAACCAGGCGCAAAATCTGAGTATGCAGGCCGAATCCGCCAGGCTCAAAGCGCAGGTTGATGAGCTGGAACTGGCGCAGCTTTCGGCGAATAACCGTCAGGAACTGGCGCGAATGCGCTCCGAACTGGCGGAAAAACAGAGCCAACAGCTGGATGCCTGGTTACAGGCATTACGCAATCAATTAAACAGCCAGCGCCAACGAGAAGCAGAGCGAGCGCTGGAAAGCACCGAACTGCTGGCGGAAAACAGCGCAGACCTGCCGCCGGGCATTATCGAACAGTTCAAGGTGAACCGCGAGCTGTCGCAGGCGCTTAACCAGCAGGCGCAACGCATGGATCTGGTGGCCTCACAGCAACGCCAGGCCACCAGCCAGACGCTACAGGTTCGTCAGGCCCTGAACACCCTGCGGGAACAGTCGCAGTGGTTAGGCGTATCGAATATGCTGGGGGAAGCCCTGCGCGCGCAGGTATCGCGTCTCCCGGAAATGCCCAAGCCTCAACAGTTAGATACCGAAATGGCGCAGCTACGCGTACACCGTATGCGCTACGAAGACCTGCTCAACAAACAACCGCAACTACGTCAGATTCGCCAGGCCGACGGTCAAACGCTGACCTCTGAGCAGAGCCGCATTCTTGACGCCCAACTGCGTACCCAACGCGAGCTGCTGAATTCACTGTTGCAGGGCGGTGATACGCTGATCCTCGAACTCACCAAGCTGAAAGTGTCCAATAGTCAACTGGAAGACGCGCTGAAAGAGGTCAACGAAGCCACTCACCGTTACCTGTTCTGGACGTCTGACGTGAGTCCGATGTCGCTCTCGTGGCCTATCAGCCTCGTTCAGGATCTGCGTCGACTGATCTCACTGGATACGTTCAATCAGCTCGGCAAAGCCAGCATCATGATGCTTACCAGCAAGGAGACGTTGCTGCCGCTGTTTGGCGCGCTGGTGCTGGTTGGTTTTAGTCTCTATTCGCGCAAACATTTTACCCGTTTTCTGGAGCGTTCATCCTCCCGCGTCGGGAAAGTCACGCAGGATCACTTCTGGCTGACGCTGCGCACCGTGTTCTGGTCGATTCTGGTCGCCTCCCCGCTGCCCGTACTGTGGGCCACGTTGGGCTATGGGTTGCAGGAGGCATGGCCTTATCCTCTGGCCGTCGCCATCGGCGACGGGGTGACAGCAACGGTTCCGCTGCTGTGGGTCGTCATGATTTGCGCCACCTTTGCCCGCCCTAACGGTCTGTTCGTGGCGCATTTTGGCTGGCCCCGAAACCGTGTCGCGCGCGCCATGCGCTATTACCTGATGAGCATCGGGCTGATTGTCCCGCTCATTATGGCGCTGATTATGTTTGATAATCTTAACGATCGGGAGTTCTCCGCGTCGCTGGGGCGTCTCTGCTTCATCCTGATCTGCGGCGCGCTCGCGATTGTCACGCTGAGCCTGAAGCGCGCCGGTATCCCGCTGTACCTCGATAAAGAGGGCAGCGGCGACAATATGGTCAACAGTATGCTCTGGAACCTGCTGATGGGCGCGCCGCTCATTGCGATCCTTGCGGCCGCTGTCGGCTATCTGGCCACCGCGCAGGCGCTGCTGGCGCGACTGGAGACCTCCGTCGCCATCTGGTTCCTGCTGCTGGTTATCTATCACGTCATTCGCCGCTGGATGCTGATTCAGCGTCGCCGTCTGGCGTTCGATCGCGCTAAGCATCGCCGGGCCGAAATGCTGGCGCAACGTGCGCGCGGTGAAGAAGAGCCCGCCCACTCCACCAGCCTCGAAGGGGCCGTCGAAGTGGATGAAAGCGAAGTGGATCTCGACGCCATCAGCGCCCAGTCGCTGCGTCTGGTACGTTCTATCCTGATGCTTATCGCCCTGCTGTCGGTCATTGTGCTGTGGTCGGAAATCCATTCCGCCTTTGGCTTCCTGGAGAATATCTCGCTGTGGGATGTCACCTCCACGGTGCAAGGGGTTGAAAGTCTGGAGCCGATTACGCTGGGCGCGGTGTTGATTGCGATCCTGGTGTTTATCATCACCACGCAACTGGTGCGTAACCTGCCCGCACTGCTGGAGCTGGCGCTCTTGCAGCATCTGGATCTGACGCCCGGCACCGGCTACGCCATCACCACCATCACCAAGTATCTGTTGATGCTGATTGGCGGGCTGGTCGGTTTCTCGATGATTGGCATTGAATGGTCGAAGTTACAATGGCTGGTCGCCGCGCTCGGTGTCGGTCTGGGCTTTGGTTTACAGGAGATCTTCGCCAACTTTATTTCCGGCTTAATCATCCTGTTCGAAAAGCCGATTCGTATTGGCGATACGGTGACCATTCGCGACCTTACCGGCAGCGTGACCAAAATCAACACCCGCGCCACCACCATCAGCGACTGGGACCGTAAAGAGATTATCGTGCCGAACAAAGCGTTCATCACCGAGCAGTTTATCAACTGGTCGCTGTCGGATTCGGTAACGCGTGTGGTGCTGACCATCCCGGCGCCGTCAGACGCTAACAGCGAAGAGGTGACGCAAATTCTGCTGACTGCGGCGCACCGCTGTTCACTGGTGATTGACAACCCGGCGCCGGAAGTATTCCTGGTTGACCTGCAACAGGGGATTCAGATCTTCGAACTGCGTATCTATGCCGCAGAGATGGGGCACCGTATGCCGTTGCGCCACGAAATCCACCAGTTGATTCTGGCGGGCTTCCATGAGCACGGTATCGATATGCCATTCCCGCCGTTCCAGATGCGCCTGGAAAGCCTGAATGGCAGGCAGACAGGAAGAACGCTGACATCCGCAGCCAGGAAAAGTCGTCCGGCGGGAAGTTTGTAAATTGTGTCACAATAAGATGAACGTTGGGTGTGTTGAGCACTACCCAACGTCTTATTTACCAACATAATTGGTATCGAATAACAAAGCGCCATAACCAAAAGAGCAGGAGAGCCACTATAACAGAATATTGCCAGATACTACGTTGCCTTCGCCATACAATTGCATAGATAAAAGGAATAAACAGAGGTAGAGTTAAAGTTATGCCCACAGTTCGAATATCATCATTCTCAATATATTTCATGACATCACAGATATCATTGATTCCCCTGCCATCGATAAACCATTCCTTGTCCTGCGTTGAAAATATAATTATCGATATAATGCTTACTATACCCCAGATAAAATTCAACGTAAAAGACTTCCAACTCATTAACCGCCTCGCATAATTTTAAGTATTATATCTTTCTTTTCTATAATTCGACGACCATATTCACCATATTCACCATATTCACGCCCCGGAGAACCGGGTAACTCACTAATTGATTGAACAATATCATCTTTACTTCTCATTGTTCCACGATTATATCTGGAACCCGCCAATATTATCTGCTCGTCAGTCAAGTATAAAGTATCAGCGTCTGGATTATCATATAAAATAAGATCATGTAAATGGAATGCTACAACCCGAATGTTAAAGCTGTTATCAAGTAAACACTGCGACAGGCGAAATTGCTGAAAATGAGTCAATTTATCAGGGTGGATACCTATTGTTTTGGCTGCAACACCGATCTGGATAGCAATTGAACCGACCGATGTAGCATTAGACGATTCATTACTGTTCTTTCCCAATATTTCTTCAATTATCTGTCTGAATTGCAGAACACCAACACCTTTAAATCTCTCTGGAGTTCCGCCAACTTCAGCAACAGCAACACCTGCAAGGAGTAATTCAGGGATTCTTGCTTCATAAGCGTATTGCTTTATCATTGCCCTATGGTGAATCAACCAAGCTGTTTTATAATACCAAAGATATGCTTTCCCAGTCATAAAACGCCAATTGGTAGGTAAGGCATACCATCGAAAAAAATCTAACCCATTCCAATGAGGAAAACCATATTCGTCGATCTCACAAAAAGGTGGAAAGCTAATCATCATGAAAATTTATCACCAAAGTTAATTTAGCATTGACCCGACAATAGCCATGATTCTCAATCAGTAATGAGATAGACATCACATGTATAAAAAAGCAATCAAAAATTATATTCACAAATAGATTCATAGTAACAATGATTTCCAATCATAAAAAATCACTTCCCTAGATTTGACATGTAAATAATCATAAAATATATACATCAATATCATTCTGATAAAAATCTCAAAATTATTTTATACGAAAAAGCCCGGAGGGTGTTCCATTCGGGCTTTGGGGAAATTCAATATGTATCTTTCCTCAGTCTGTCACCCAGCGAAACTGTTTCGCCATCCGGCGGCTGTAGTTCTGATAAATCGCCATCGCTAACAGCGAGAAGAATATCGGGCCGCCGGTCATCCACAGCGCGCTATTCCAGTCCCCGGCTTCAATCACCGGCTGAATGATGGTAAACACATTCGCAAACGTCACCACCAGCACGACCACGCCCGTTGCCAGCATCGTAGAAACATGGGTTTTGAAGATCACAAATGGCCGTTCCAGGCCTTCGCGAGACTTAAAGAACGGGAAGGCCAGCGCGAGGAACAGGTACGGCAACGTCATCGACACGTTCGCCATCAGCGTCAGTTTGTTGTAGAACGCCGACGCGGTATCACCGCCAAAAGAGACCAGCAGAATAAACAGACTCACCAGCAGACACTGCATCCACATTGCGGTGGCTGGCATACCTGCCGCGTTCAGCGTCGTCATCGGCGCAGGCCACAGCGCTTTTGGCGTTCCCTGGATAATGGCCTTCAATGGCGAGTAGCTCAGCGTAAAGAACGCGCCGGTATAGGCAAGGAACATGGAGAGGCCAGTGATACGCGCAAACCAGACGCCGGTCGCCATTGCCGCTTCCGGCGACAGATGCAGCGCGTTACCCAGCGTCATCCCCAGGCTTTTCATCAGAATATAGGTGATATTTCCGAGGTTAACGGAGCCATTACTTAATACCTGTTGCCAGTTGGTGCTAACGCCCCATAAAAATATCGCCAGCGAATAACCAACGGAAATAACAATTGCCGCAAAAACAATTCCTTTCGCAAAGTTCTTTTCCGGCTTTTCTGTTTTATCCACCAGGCCGCCTACCGCTTCAATTCCGCCGTAGGCAAAAATAGCGAAAACAACAAATGAGAGCATGGCCAGGCCGGATTGATACCCGGGATTGGGCGAGGAGACAAAATTAATATTTTCCGCAAAATGCCCACCATTTAATAACAAAATAGCGACACTCACTAACAACAAAACCAAATTAAGACACATCACGGCAATCCCCCCTACTGCCGTAATACGCGCAATTTTATTAATTCCCTTTGATGCGATACAGGTCACCAGAATCATCCAGCCGACGGCGAGCAGACCAACAACCTGCGTCGGTTCAAGCCCGGCGATCCGCCAGTGCTGCGTCATATCTGCGCCAAACAAGAACGTAGAGAAAGGCACCCAGACTTTCGCCGCAGTGCTCACCATCCAGATAACATAGGAGGAGAACCACATAAAAGTGCCGATAAACGCATAACGCGGGCCAACGCTATTATTCATCCACGAATAGATTCCGCCCTCTTCTTTTCGATAAGCAGAACCCATTTCAGCCATCATTAAGGCAAATGGAATAAAGAATAATAATGCAGAAAAGATATACCACGGGATCGCGCTATACCCCATTAAATAAAACGCCGACGGGCTATTGGCAAAACCAAAAACGGACGTAAATATCATCAGGATGAGGCCAGCCAGGCTCATCTTCTTTATTGTCTGGTTCATGAAACCATCCCTTACTCTGGGCACGTTGGCTAAACGGCGCTCACCGGTTTGCACTGCCCCCTTGCAGAGGTCAGCAATAAAAATCAACACAGAATTGATACCTGAATGGTATCAAACATCCAGACTTATATTGTGGCTATAAGAGGGGAATTGAAAAAATGTGCTACAAAATGGCGCTCATTGCGCCATTTTGTTTCGCAAAAGAGGGGTTTTCAGATTTATGCCCGATCAACGGTAAAAGCGATAACCTCAGCGAGGCTTTCCGCCCCCAGCGCCAGCATCACCAGACGATCCACGCCCAGCGCCACGCCGGAACAGTCAGGCATCCCCACCTTCAGCGCCTCCAGCAGATTGTTATCGATAGGCTGCTGCGGTAAGCCTCGCGCGGCGCGCTTACGGTTATCCTGCTCGAAGCGTTGCTGCTGCTCGCGCGCATCCGTCAGTTCGTGGAAACCATTCGCCAGCTCAATACCTTTGAAGTAAACCTCGAAGCGTTCAGCCACCCGATGGTCTTCAGTGCTGATTTGCGCCAGCGATGCCTGGCTTGCCGGAAAATGGTACACAAACGTCGGCTTCTCTTTGCCAATGTGCGGTTCCACGCCCATAGTAAACAGCAGTTGCAGCAGCGTATCGCGATCTTCTTCGGTATCCGCGATATTGCTTAAATCCAGCTTCGCCGCCGCTTCACGCAGTTGAGTTTTATCCGCAGACAGCGGATCAATCTCCAGATGGCGCTGAAACACCTGCTGGTAAGAAAGACTCTCCGCAGGTTGACATTCCAGCACCTGTTGCAGCAGGTCGTCCACTTCGTTCATCAAACGGTACATGTCGTAGTGGGGACGATACCACTCCAGCATGGTGAATTCCGGGTTGTGATGACGCCCCATCTCTTCGTTGCGAAAGCTACGGCACAGCTGGAAAACCGGGCCGCATCCCGCCACCAGCAGGCGTTTCATGTGGTATTCCGGGCTGGTCATCAGATAAAGGTTCATGCCCTGAGAGTGGCCAGGGCCGACGAAACGCGTTTCGAACGGGAACAGATGAATGTCCGTTACCGTCGCCTGGCTCATGCAGGGCGTCTCAACCTCCAGCACTCCACGATCGGCAAAGAAACGACGGATCTCCGTCATAATTGCCGCACGTTTTAACAGGTTAGGAATGGACGCGCTCGGCTGCCAGGTTGCCGTTTCGCTCATGGTACTTTCTCCGATTTAAGACAAGGGCACGAAGTCTACTCGTAACACGCCAGTGAAACAAATTTTGTGCGGGAATAATGCGCTCCGCCGGAAAAGTAAAAAAAGTGAAGCCAGGTGGTTTAGTAATTAAATTAATCAGAATCAATGATAAATCGACCCGTTGATGCGCTAAAAAAATCGAACACGTCAAATTTCCCTCACATCCGTAAGACTATACTGTTGTACCTATAAAGGAGCAGTGGAAACGCGTTCGCAACCCGCATCAATCAGGAGTTCAATCTGATGGTGTACGGGGACGAAATAACAACAATCTGGAGGAATGTCGTGCAAACCTTTCAAGCCGATCTTGCCATTATAGGCGCCGGTGGCGCGGGATTACGTGCTGCAATAGCTGCCGCGCAGGCGAATCCTAACGCTAAAATCGCACTGATCTCAAAAGTGTACCCGATGCGCAGCCACACCGTTGCTGCCGAAGGGGGTTCAGCCGCTGTCGCCCAGGATCATGACAGCTTTGACTACCATTTTCACGATACGGTAGCGGGCGGAGACTGGCTGTGTGAACAGGATGTCGTGGATTACTTTGTCCACCATTGTCCAACTGAAATGACGCAACTTGAGCAATGGGGTTGCCCGTGGAGCCGTCGCCCGGACGGCAGCGTCAACGTACGTCGTTTCGGCGGTATGAAAATTGAGCGTACCTGGTTTGCCGCGGATAAAACCGGCTTCCATATGCTGCATACCCTGTTCCAGACCTCTTTGCAGTTCCCACAAATCCAACGCTTTGATGAACACTTCGTCCTGGATATCCTGGTCGATGACGGTCATGCCCGTGGCCTCGTGGCCATGAACATGATGGAAGGCACGCTTGTGCAGATCCGCGCCAACGCGGTGGTGATGGCTACCGGCGGCGCAGGCCGCGTGTATCGCTACAACACCAACGGCGGCATCGTGACCGGCGACGGTATGGGCATGGCGCTGGGCCACGGCGTACCGCTGCGCGATATGGAATTCGTTCAGTATCACCCGACCGGTCTGCCGGGTTCCGGTATCCTGATGACCGAAGGCTGCCGTGGTGAAGGCGGTATTCTGGTCAACAAAAACGGCTACCGCTATTTGCAGGATTACGGCATGGGCCCGGAAACGCCGCTTGGCGAGCCGAAAAACAAATACATGGAACTGGGGCCGCGCGACAAAGTGTCTCAGGCGTTCTGGCACGAATGGCGCAAAGGCAACACCATTTCCACGCCGCGTGGCGATGTGGTTTACCTCGACCTGCGCCATCTGGGCGAGAAAAAACTGCTCGAACGTTTACCGTTCATCTGCGAACTGGCGAAAGCCTACGTGGGTGTCGATCCGGTTAAAGAGCCGATTCCGGTTCGTCCGACCGCGCACTACACCATGGGCGGCATCGAAACCGATCAGAATTGCGAAACCCGCATTAAAGGTCTGTTTGCCGTTGGCGAGTGCTCCTCCGTAGGTCTGCACGGCGCTAACCGTCTGGGTTCTAACTCTCTGGCGGAACTGGTGGTCTTTGGCCGTCTGGCGGGCGAACAAGCAATGGAACGCGCCTCAACCGCAGGCACGGCTAACGACGCCGCGCTTGACGCGCAGGTTGCGGGCGTTGAACAACGTCTGAAAGACCTCGTTAACCAGGAAGGCAACGAGAACTGGGCGAAAATCCGCGATGAAATGGGCCTGTCGATGGAAGAAGGTTGCGGTATCTACCGTACGCCGGAACTCATGCAGAAAACCGTGGATAAGCTGGCGGAGTTGCAGGAACGCTTCAAGCGTGTTCGTATCACCGATACCTCCAGCGTATTCAACACCGACCTGCTGTACACCATCGAGCTGGGTCATGGTCTGAACGTAGCGGAATGTATGGCGCACTCCGCGCTGGCACGTAAAGAATCACGCGGCGCTCACCAGCGTCTGGACGAAGGCTGCACCGAGCGTGACGACGTCAACTTCCTCAAACATACCCTCGCCTTCCGCGATGCTGATGGCACAACTCGCCTGGAATACAGCGACGTGAAAATCACCACTCTGCCACCGGCAAAACGTGTGTATGGCGCTGAAGCGGAAGCCGCCGATAAGAAGGAGAAGGCGTAATGTCTGAGATGAAAAACCTGAAAATTGAGGTGGTGCGCTATAACCCGGAAACCGACACCGCGCCGCACAGTGCTTTCTACGAAGTGCCTTACGATGAAGCGACATCGCTGCTGGATGCGTTAGGCTACATCAAAGATAACCTGGCGCCGGACCTGAGCTACCGCTGGTCCTGCCGTATGGCGATCTGCGGTTCTTGCGGCATGATGGTCAACAACGTGCCAAAACTGGCGTGCAAAACCTTCCTGCGTGATTACACCAAGGGTATGAAGGTTGAAGCCCTGGGGAACTTCCCGATCGAACGCGATCTGGTCGTCGATATGACGCACTTTATCGAGAGCCTGGAAGCGATCAAACCGTACATCATCGGCAACCCGCGTACGCCGGATCAGGGGCCAAATACCCAGACCCCGGCGCAGATGGCGAAGTATCACCAGTTCTCCGGTTGCATCAACTGTGGTCTGTGCTACGCCGCGTGCCCGCAATTCGGCCTGAACCCTGAGTTCATCGGCCCGGCGGCGATCACGCTGGCGCATCGTTATAACGAAGACAGCCGCGACCACGGTAAGAAGGAGCGTATGGCGCAGTTAAACGGTCAGAACGGCGTATGGACCTGTACCTTCGTAGGCTACTGCTCCGAAGTCTGTCCGAAACACGTCGATCCGGCTGCGGCCATTCAGCAGGGTAAAGTGGAAAGTTCGAAAGACTTTCTTATCGCCACCCTGAAACCACGCTAAGGAGTGCAACATGACGACTAAACGCAAAGCCTATGTGCGGCCAATGACGTCCACCTGGTGGAAAAAACTGCCGTTTTATCGCTTTTACATGCTGCGCGAAGGCACGGCGGTTCCGGCAGTCTGGTTCAGCATTGAACTGATTTTCGGCCTGTTTGCCCTCAAACATGGCGCGGAATCCTGGATGGGCTTCGTTGGCTTCCTGCAAAACCCGGTAGTGGTGATCTTAAACCTGATCGCCCTGGCGGCAGCCTTGCTGCACACCAAAACCTGGTTTGAGCTGGCGCCAAAAGCCGCCAACATCATTGTTAAAGACGAAAAAATGGGGCCAGAGCCGATCATTAAAGGTCTCTGGGTTGTTACTGCGGTTGTCACCGTAGTCATACTGTATGTTGCCCTGTACTGGTAAGGAGTCCGGGATGATTAATCCAAATCCAAAACGCTCTGACGAACCCGTATTCTGGGGCCTGTTCGGTGCAGGTGGTATGTGGGGCGCGATTATTGCGCCGGTAATGGTTCTGTTGGTGGGTATTCTGCTGCCGCTGGGACTTTTCCCGGGCGATGCGCTGAGCTATGAACGCGTACTGGCGTTCGCCCAGAGCTTCATTGGCCGCGCGTTCCTGTTCCTGATGATCGTCCTGCCGCTGTGGTGTGGTTTACACCGTATGCACCATGCGATGCATGACCTGAAAATCCATGTGCCAAGCGGAAAATGGGTATTCTACGGTCTGGCGGCGATTCTGACCGTTGTCACGGCAATCGGCATCCTCACAATCTAAGCCATACGCCCTCTTATCTGCGCGATAAGAGGGCGTTTTTTTATTTCCCCTTCTCCCTTATTTTTCTCGCCAGGTTCTACACTTAGAAAAAACCGCTAAGGAAAATCCCATGCGCCTGCTGCCTGTCGTTGCCGCCGTTACCGCTGCGTTTCTGGTCGTCGCGTGTAGCACGCCTGTCCCGCCCAGGGGCGTTACCGTTGTCACTGACTTTGATGCCAGACGCTACATGGGCACCTGGTATGAAATCGCGCGTTTCGATCACCGCTTTGAAAGCGGTCTTGAAAAAGTGACGACAACCTACAGTCTGCGGGATGACGGTGGCCTGAACGTCCTCAACAAAGGCTACAACCCGGACAGGGGCATGTGGCAGAAAACAGAAGGGAAAGCCTGGTTTACGGGCGACCCCAGCCGCGCCGCGCTGAAGGTATCGTTCTTCGGCCCCTTCTACGGCGGGTATAACGTCATTGCGATCGACAGAGAGTACCGCCATGCGCTGGTGTGCGGCCCGGATCGCGACTACCTGTGGATACTCTCACGCACGCCGACGCTCTCCGAAGAGATGAAGCAGCAGATGCTGGCCGTCGCGACCCGGGAAGGGTTTGATGTCAGTAAATTAATCTGGGTAAAACAACCCGGCGCTTAACGCTTTTCCCGGAGGATTAGTGAGCGCTGAGCTTCAGCCCAATAATCCCCGCTACGATCAGCGCAAGGCTCGCCAGACGCGCAGGACTGGCGGATTCGCCAAGCAGCAAAATGCCGGTGATAGCCGCCCCTACCGCGCCAATACCCGTCCAGACCGCATAGGCAGTACCGACAGGCAGGGTTTTCATCGCCCATGACAACAGCGCCATACTGACAATCATCGCTGCAATGGTAATGACGCTGGGCGTCAGGCGACTGAATCCGTGGGTATATTTCAGGCCAACCGCCCAAACGACTTCAAGCAGACCCGCAATGAACAAAATTATCCAGGACATATCTGGCTCCAGAAAAATGGGGCCGTCCCCGGTGAAAGATACATTTGCAGGTCGTCCTGCAAAGCAGAGGTGTGAGAAAGCATTTTTGCCTGCGAAAAAATCAAATTCAACCCTTTTATTTTCCGCCGTTGCAAAAGCATGAATTGGGCGCAATTCGCAGCGCAGTTCACGCATTCGACGCTCATCGGACTTCTCTATGATGAGACGCTTTCTGAGGTCAGGAAGCCATCGCCTACTTCTGGATGCGGAAAGTTTATGTTAAAAATTTTAGTGATTGACCGCTGCCATTTCACCCGCACGGGGATAGAGGCCTGGCTTAATCATTCTGGCTTATTTGATTCTTCGTTCCTGGTATCAGGGTTGAATAACCTGCTACTGGCAAAAGAGCATATTTCCCAGTGGAAACCTCATCTGGTTATCGCTGACTTATATAGTTTTTTCAACTACAGCCACTCTTTTAAGCCAGCAGCGCCGCTCCTGATGGCCTGCGGAGCCACGCCTTTAATTTTGCTGCAATCAGGCGGCGTACAGTACCAGGCCGATAGCGACCCGCTGTATCAGGTCCATGCTGTAGTGTCGAAACAGGCCACGCTGCATGAGCTATCGCGGAATATTCAGGACGTGCTGCTTGCCCAGTCCGTTACTGACACGCCAAAAACCGCCACACCGCTGCTTACGCCGCAGGAGGAAAAGGTGCTGACAATGTGGATGGAAGGTGCGGGAAACAACGCAATCGCGGCTGCGCTCGGTATTCACGGCAAAACGGTCTACACCTACAAACGCAATATCCGCATGAAATTGCATATGGATAATCGCTACTCGCCGTTTTTATCCTTACCGGAGCAAATCAATTAACGGTACGACGCCACGCCGTACCGTTCACATTTATTGCTGGGCTCTGGTCGCGGCGCCTGAAATGGCGCTGCCGCCTTCAGAGATATCCTGCCCAACGCCGCGTGTTGTATTACACGCAGTTAGCACGGAAGAAAGCACCAAAACAGAAAAGATCGCTGCAATTGTTTTCTTAACCATAACGTCTTCCTTTTCTAGCCAATGTTGTTTGTGTATAGCCACTTAAGCATAGACAAGATCCCGCAATGTGACGGGCGTTCGACGATTTTTTAAGACACCTGGAAATAATTAGCTGGCAGCGTGAGAGATAGAATTGCCGAGATGTTTGATGTCTTCACCAAAGCCACGCGCGGTATTACAACCCGTCAGCAACGCGCCGGTGAAAAGGATGAGTGCTACAAGACTGATAAGACGTTTCATCATTCCTGCCCTGGAAAAGGTATGGCGCAGCTCAATGCCGCACCATAAATTCAACTTAGCAAATTGCTGACAAACTCCACGTCTGTTTTACCGAATGGCGGTAATACCCATGCGTCACGCAGTCGCCGTAGGCCCGATAAACTTGCGCCATCGGGCATTTCAGACGTTGTCATCAATCTTAATATCAGCGTCTTATTTAACGCGGGATACGTATTCGCCAGAGCGCGTATCCACTTTGATCACTTCGCCAATCTGGACGAACAGCGGAACTTTAACCACTGCGCCAGTAGACAGCGTAGCCGGTTTGCCGCCAGTACCTGCGGTATCGCCTTTCAGGCCTGGATCGGTATCTACGATTTCCAGCTCAACAAAGTTCGGCGGGGTCACGGTGATCGGCTGGCCGTTCCACAGGGTCACGATGCACTCAGCCTGATCCAGCAGCCATTTCGCGCTGTCGCCGATCGCTTTGGCGTCAGCAGACAGTTGTTCGAACGTTTCGTTGTTCATGAAGTGCCAGAACTCACCGTCGTTGTACAGGTAAGTCAGGTTCATATCGACAACATCGGCACCTTCAGCAGAGTCGGTGGATTTGAAGGTTTTCTCTACACGAGTGCCGGTCAGCAGGCGGCGCAGTTTAACGCGTGCGAATGCCTGGCCTTTACCCGGTTTAACGAATTCACTGGCTTCAACCGCATAAGGTTCGCCGTCCAACATGATTTTAAGACCAGCACGAAAATCGTTGCTATAGTACGTTGCCATAAGGCCCTCTGAAAATTGTTAACTGGTAGCTAAGCCACAAAATGGCGCATATTGTAACCCTAAATACCCCATCCAGAGAAGATTGGTTAGCGCAACTTGCCGATGTTGTGACCAATCCCGATGAACTACTGCATCTTTTGAATATAGACGCAGATGAAAAACTGTTGGCCGGACGCGACGCCAAACGCCTGTTCGCCCTGCGCGTACCGCGATCTTTCATCGCGCGTATGGAGAAAGGCAATCCCAACGATCCGCTTCTGCGTCAGGTACTTACCTCGCAGGACGAATTCGTAACCGCCCCCGGTTTTTCCACCGACCCGCTGGAAGAGCAGCACAGCGTCGTGCCCGGATTACTGCACAAATACCGCAACCGTGCATTGCTGCTGGTAAAAGGCGGATGCGCGGTAAATTGCCGCTACTGCTTCCGTCGCCACTTCCCGTATGCGGATAATCAGGGCAACAAACGCAACTGGCAGGTCGCGCTGGACTACATCGCCGCACACCCTGAACTGGATGAGATCATCTTCTCCGGCGGCGATCCTTTGATGGCGAAAGATCACGAACTGGACTGGTTGCTTACGCAACTGGAAGCGATCCCGCACATCAAACGGCTGCGTATCCACAGTCGTTTGCCGATCGTGATCCCCGCGCGCATTACGGATGGGCTGGCAGCCCGCTTTGCGCGCTCTTCTCTGCAAATTCTGCTGGTGAACCACATCAACCACGCCAACGAAATTGACGACACGTTCCGTCAGGCCATGACGACGCTGCGCAACGCGGGCGTTACCCTGCTCAACCAGAGCGTACTGCTACGCGGGGTGAACGATAACGCGCAAACGCTGGCAAACCTCAGCAATGCGCTGTTTGACGCCGGCGTCATGCCCTACTACCTGCATGTGCTGGATAAAGTTCAGGGCGCGGCGCATTTCATGGTGAGCGACGATGAAGCGCGGCGAATTATGCGTGAACTGCTGACGCGGGTATCCGGTTATATGGTGCCCAGACTGGCGCGTGAAATTGGCGGGGAGCCGAGCAAAACACCATTAGATTTGCAGTTACGCCAGCAATAATTGTTCAACCGAGTGTCCGGTTTCGGACACTCGCCCTTAAAATCGCTTATTTGAATCCGTTCATATAGCGCGACGCTTTCCATATTATGTTATTTTAATAACATAACACACCGAATATATTTCAAAATTATATATTGATTCAAATTAAGTTACCTGATTAATAATTGGTTAGGGAGAACCTTTATGGCAATGAGTATCAAAGGCGTTAATACAGGCGTTATTCGCAAAGCGAATGAGTTTATTGCGCTGGCATTAAAAATAAAAGAACCGAGGAATAAAGAGTCGTTGTTTTTTCTGACGGCGCTGGAATTAAGAGATCTGCTGATCGCTCTGGAAAGCCGACTGCACCAGAAGCATCACCTGTCCCCCAACGCTCGCCAACAATATGAAAAAGCACGGGATAGAGTCAGTAAAAAAATGCTTGAGAGTATTCCGGCCATTCAGGAAGAGGAACTCAAAAACGCAGATATTAATCGCCGGGTGAATACATTAACGCTGGTAGACGACCAGAGCGAAAACGTCATGCTTTCTTTTACGCTGCATGACGGTAAAACATGCGAGCTGATGATTAATGAATTACAGATTAACGTTCTGGTGCGCGCAATTGTTCGCGCTATAGATAATGCCGGTATGCGTGAGCTGGTGCTGCGTATTACATCACTACTGGATTTTCTGCCATTATATGATGCTGACTGTCTGGATAACGGTAATCTGGAATATGACGCCTACGCGCAACCTGAATGGAAGCACAATCTCTTCAGCCATTATCTGGCGGTGCTCTATCGTTATACCGATGAGACAGGTAAAACACATTTTAGCGGCGCCGTAGTGAAAAACCGCACCCCTTCTGGCAGCAAAGAGGCAGAGGCCATTTCACGCCGACTGCTTGATTTCAGCCCACGGCTGAAGAAGCTGGCCGGGAAACCGTGCCAGGTGTTTGTCAGAACGCTAACCGCTGATAAGACGCACAAACTCACTCAGGAGCAGTGCCTGCGCGCGTTGCATCATTTACGCGTGCAGTCGGTCGAGAAAGCGAAAAACGCCTGATGGCGCTGCGCTTATCCGGCCTACGATCACATACGCCTGTATAGACCACTGTATTACACAAAATCATTCAACCTGCATCGCAGCGGCAAGCGAAGAAATCCCCAGCAGCACAGATAACTATGTGACTGGGGTTTCACAGCGCAGCCAACAAAGAGGCAGGTTGAAGAATGAAGTGTAATCAGTTAGGGCACTTATAAACCTGACCGTTCATTTCACTGGCGGTCGGGACAAAGCTGGACAACATTCCCTGCGTTGGGCTGCTGACGCCATAAATCACATTTCCGCCCATTGCCGCAGCCTGGTTACGCAGGTCGTTCGCTGCACCACGCATGGAGCCGCCCTCTTCACCGTGCTGACCAGAAAGCCAGTTGCTTTGCTTACCGGTCGCAGTGCCGATCAACTGGCATTCTGCGCCAGGCTTGTCTTCCACAAAACGCACACTTTGCCCGGCAGCGGTCAGTTGGTTGCTGGAGCTACAACCCGCCATCAGCAGCGCAGCACCGACGATCCCTGCTAAATATTTTACGTGCATGTTATTCCCCATAATCAATGAGCTGGACGCCACTCACGTCGTCCATGTCTGAATCTTATACTAAAAAGATGACCAAAAGAAAAACCCCCGAACATTTCTGCCCGGGGGTTTCTAAATTCTGGGAGATGAGCCCCCAAATCATTCTGGTTGCAGGAAGGCGGCCAGTTTGTTAATCCCCAGAAGATTACTCAAGTAAGTGACTGAGGTTAGCAAACGCAACCAACGCACCTGCGGCCTGAAGGATGCAGGGTGTGGGCAATTACATCATGCCGCCCATTCCACCCATACCGCCCATGCCGCCGGCTGCGCCTAAGTCAGGAGCATCGCCTTTCGGCAGGTCAGTTACCATGCACTCGGTAGTGATCATCAGACCAGCCACAGATGCCGCGTACTGCAAAGCAGAACGGGTTACTTTGGTCGGGTCCAGGATACCCATATCGATCATGTTGCCGTATTCTTCGGTTGCTGCGTTGTAACCGTAGTTGCCGTCGCCGCTTTTAACGGTGTTAGCCACAACAGACGGTTCTTCGCCGCAGTTCAGCACGATCTGACGCAGCGGGGATTCCATTGCGCGCAGCGCAACTTTGATACCCACGTTCTGGTCTTCGTTCTGGCCTTTGAGTTCCGCAATTTTAGACGCGACGCGAATCAGCGCTACGCCACCACCGGCAACTACGCCTTCTTCAACCGCAGCACGGGTCGCGTGCAGGGCATCTTCAACGCGTGCTTTTTTCTCTTTCATTTCAACTTCGGTCGCAGCGCCAACTTTGATAACCGCAACACCGCCTGCCAGTTTCGCTACGCGCTCTTGCAGTTTTTCACGGTCGTAATCGGAAGTGGCTTCTTCGATCTGCTGACGGATCTGAGTGACACGGCCCTGGATCGCAGACTCTTCACCCACGCCATCAATGATGGTGGTGGTGTCTTTGTTGATCACAACGCGTTTTGCCTGACCCAGGTCTTCCAGGGTAGATTTTTCCAGCTCCATACCGATCTCTTCAGAGATGACGGTACCACCGGTCAGGGTTGCGATATCTTGCAGCATTGCTTTACGACGATCACCGAAGCCCGGCGCTTTAACCGCCGCCACTTTCACGATGCCGCGCATGGTGTTAACCACCAGCGTAGCCAGCGCTTCACCTTCCACATCTTCAGCGATGATCAGCAGCGGTTTGCCTGCTTTCGCAACGGCTTCCAGAACCGGCAGCATTTCGCGGATGTTAGAGATTTTCTTATCAGCCAGCAGGATGAACGGGCTTTCCAGTTCTACTGCGCCAGTTTCCGGCTTGTTGATGAAGTAAGGAGACAGGTAGCCACGGTCAAACTGCATACCTTCAACCACGTCCAGCTCATCCTGCAAACCGGTACCGTCTTCAACGGTGATCACGCCTTCTTTACCGACTTTGTCCATCGCTTCAGCGATCAGTTTACCTACGGTTTCGTCGGAGTTAGCGGAGATAGTACCAACCTGAGCAATGGCTTTAGAATCAGAGCACGGTACGGACAGGGTTTTCAGTTCTTCAACCGCAGCAGCAACCGCTTTGTCGATACCACGTTTCAGATCCATCGGGTTCATGCCCGCAGCAACGGCTTTCAGACCTTCAGTGATGATGGACTGAGCCAGTACGGTCGCGGTGGTGGTGCCGTCGCCTGCCGCGTCGTTCGCTTTAGAGGCAACTTCTTTCACCATCTGCGCGCCCATGTTTTCGAACTTGTCTTCCAGCTCGATTTCACGCGCTACGGAAACACCATCTTTAGTGATGGTCGGCGCACCGAAAGATTTATCCAGAACCACGTTACGGCCTTTCGGACCGAGGGTCACTTTCACTGCGTCTGCCAGTACGTTTACGCCGCGCAGCATTTTCACACGAGCGTCGTTACCGAATTTTACGTCTTTAGCTGCCATTTTCTCTTTCCCTTAAATTCGTATGTTCAGTGTCGTTCGCGGATTACGCTTCAACAATTGCCAGAATGTCGCTTTCAGACATGATCAACACTTCTTCATTGTCGATCTTCTCAGATTTCACACCATAGCCATCGTTGAAAATAACGATGTCGCCAACCTTAACGTCCAGCGGCTGCACAGTACCGTTATCCAGGATGCGACCCTTACCGACAGCGATGATTTCGCCACGCGTTGATTTACCCGCTGCGGAACCGGTCAGAACAATGCCGCCAGCAGATTTGGATTCAACTTCTTTACGTTTGACGATCACACGATCATGTAACGGACGAATACTCATTGATAGCTCTCCTTTGAGAAAGTCTTTATCAGTTATGGGTGACGCCGGCCCGTGAACGGTTTCCCGGCTAGTGACCAGAGAGATGGGGATGGGTTTTTGCCCCTTCAAGGGGGCAGATGAAAAAAAATTCTTATCAGCAGAAAATCGCGCGAAAACGGTAGCTCACCTCACATTTCATAACGATTTAAGGCGGCCCGTCATAAGTAAATCCGATTGTGTTACCATCGAAAATCTGCGCAGTTGCCCAAAAATTGGGCGTAACCGGATAGTGACTCATGAGTGGACTAAAACAAGAGCTGGGACTGGCTCAGGGCGTGGGCCTGTTGTCGACATCACTGTTAGGAACCGGCGTCTTTGCCGTCCCGGCGCTGGCCGCGCTGGTGGCGGGCAATAACAGCCTGTGGGCCTGGCCTGCGCTCATCGTTTTAGTCTTTCCTGTGGCGATTGTCTTTGCCATCCTGGGGCGTCATTTCCCCAGTGCGGGCGGCGTGGCGCATTTTGTCGGGATGGCGTTTGGTTCGCGAATGGCGCGCGTCACCGGATGGCTGTTCCTGTCGGTCATCCCCGTCGGCCTGCCTGCGGCGCTGCATATCGCCGCCGGGTTCGGTCAGGCGATGTTTGGCTGGCACGGCTGGCAGCTTTTACTGGCGGAATTCGGCACGCTGGCGCTGGTGTGGTTCATTGGCTCTCGCGGCGCCAGTTCCAGCGCCAACCTGCAAACGATCATTGCCGGGCTGATTGTGGCGCTGATTGTCGCCATCTGGTGGGCGGGCGATCTCAAGCCGAACAAAATTCCGTTCCCTGCCCCTGCGGATATTGAGCTGCCCGCCCTGTTCGCCGCGCTGTCGGTTATGTTCTGGTGCTTTGTCGGCCTTGAAGCGTTCGCCCATCTGGCATCGGAATTTAAAAACCCTGAACGCGATTTCCCGCGCGCGCTGATGATCGGCCTGCTGCTGGCCGGCTCCGTTTATTGGGCGTGTACGGTGGCAGTTCTGCATTTTGACGCCTACGGCGCGCAAATGGCGGCGGCAGCGTCGCTCCCTGACATCGTCGTGCGATTGTTTGGCGTACAGGCGCTGTGGGTCGCCTGCATTATTGGTTATCTGGCCTGCTTCGCCAGCCTGAATATCTATATCCAGAGTTTCGCCCGCCTTGTCTGGTCACAGGCGCAGGACAGGCCAGATCATTATCTGGCGCGCCTTTCTGCCCGCCGCGTTCCCCGCAATGCGCTGAACGCCGTACTGGGCTGTTGCGTACTCAGCACATTGTGCATTTACATCCTTGAGATCAATCTCGACGCGCTGATCGTCTATGCCAACGGCATTTTCATTATGATCTACTTGCTGTGCATGCTGGCCGGGTGTCGGTTGCTGGCAGGACGCTATCGCGCGCTGGCGGTGACTGGCGCTCTGCTGTGTCTGTTATTGCTGGCAATGGTGGGATGGAAGTGTCTGTACGCGCTGATTATGCTGACGGCGCTGTGGCTGTTTTTACCCCGCAGGTTGGCTAAGCGTCAGCATTCGTAGGCCCGGTAAGCATAGCGTCACCGGGCATTTATGCCGGATGGCGCCGCTGAGACGGTTTATCCGGCCTACGGTTCAACGTTTGATTTAATCCTTGCGGTCGTCTTTATGATCTAAACGGTCACGCTCGTCCTCTTTACGCTGAAACTCACCGTCAAACGTCTCGCCGCCGCCCGTTCCGGCGCTAAAACCGCCGCCAGGCATACGGGAAAAACGCAAATGCGGCAGCAACTTCATGGTCAGGTGTTTCTGCACGGGCGGCAATAAAAGAAGCAGCCCCAGGAAGTCGGTGAAGAAGCCGGGCAGCACCAGCAGCAGGCCCGCGATGATCAGCGACACGCTCTTGATCATCTCCACCGCCGGACTTTCGCCAGCCGCCATTTTCTGCTGCATCAACAAAAAGTTCTTGAAACCCTGGTTTCGCACCAGCGACATACCAATGACCGAGGTGAAAATCACCAGGATCAGCGTCATCAGGACACCCAGCACATGGGCGACCTGGATAAAAATAGAAATCTCAATGTAAACATAGAGAAAGATGGCAATAAACGGTATCCAGCGCAAAGGACTCTCCTGTAAATGACAGCCGTTTTCATCACGTCTGTCTGATATGGGTGCGCGATTCGCATGCGTCAGATGTTGAGACGGTTAGCAAAATTTCAAGCTGTTTGTACACTTATTTTTAGTGGTAATCCCAAAGCGGTGACCTATTTCACAAAATAATAAATAAGGGGTAACTTCCCACACTTTAAGTGATCCAGGTTACGGTAGAAATCCTGAAGCAGAATATGATCTCGAGTATCAGACCGATGCAGGGGATAATCGTCGGTCAGGAAACATTCGAAACCACATATATCCTGTGTGTTTATGTAATTATTGGCAGCTTGAAAAAGAAGGTTCACATGTTAAACAACATTCGTATCGAAGAAGATTTGTTGGGTACCAGGGAAGTTCCAGCGGATGCCTACTATGGTGTTCACACTCTGAGAGCGATTGAAAACTTCTACATTAGCAATAACAAAATCAGCGATATCCCTGAATTTGTACGCGGTATGGTAATGGTAAAAAAGGCAGCGGCCCTGGCCAACAAAGAGCTGCAAACCATCCCTAAAAGTGTGGCCAACGCCATCATTGCCGCATGTGATGAAGTCCTGAATAACGGCAAATGCATGGACCAGTTCCCGGTAGACGTTTACCAGGGCGGTGCAGGTACTTCCGTCAACATGAACACCAACGAAGTGCTGGCCAATATCGGGCTGGAGCTGATGGGTCATCAGAAAGGTGAATATCAGTACCTGAACCCGAACGACCATGTGAATAAATGTCAGTCCACCAACGACGCCTATCCGACCGGTTTCCGTGTTGCCGTTTACGCGTCTATCGTCAAACTCATTGATGCAATCAATCAGTTGCGTGAAGGCTTCGAGCGTAAAGCCGTTGAGTTCCAGGACATCCTGAAAATGGGTCGTACCCAGTTGCAGGATGCTGTACCGATGACCCTCGGCCAGGAATTCCGCGCTTTCAGCGTACTGCTGAAAGAAGAAGTGAAAAGCATTGAACGTACTGCTGAGCTGCTGCTGGAAGTTAACCTCGGCGCGACGGCAATCGGTACTGGCCTGAACACCCCGAAAGAATACTCTCCGCTGGCGGTGCAGAAACTGGCTGAAGTCACTGGCTTTGCCTGCGTACCGGCAGAAGACCTGATTGAAGCAACGTCCGACTGCGGCGCTTATGTCATGGTACACAGCGCGCTGAAACGTCTGGCTGTGAAGATGTCCAAAATCTGTAACGACCTGCGTTTGCTCTCCTCAGGCCCACGCGCGGGTCTGAACGAGATCAACCTGCCGGAACTACAGGCGGGCTCTTCTATCATGCCAGCGAAAGTAAACCCGGTAGTACCAGAAGTTGTTAACCAGGTATGCTTCAAAGTCATCGGTAACGACACCACCGTAACGATGGCAGCCGAAGCAGGCCAGTTGCAGCTGAACGTAATGGAGCCGGTTATCGGCCAGGCGATGTTCGAATCTATCCATATTCTGAGCAATGCCTGCTACAACCTGCTGGAAAAATGCATTAACGGCATTACCGCAAACAAAGAAGTGTGCGAAGGATACGTTTATAACTCCATCGGCATCGTCACCTACCTCAACCCGTTCATCGGCCACCACAACGGCGACATCGTTGGTAAGATTTGCGCCGAGACCGGTAAGAGCGTCCGTGAAGTGGTGCTGGAGCGCGGCCTGTTGACTGAAGCAGAGCTGGACGATATTTTCTCCGCACAGAACCTGATGCACCCGGCTTACAAAGCAAAACGTTATACTGATGAAAGCGAACAGTAATCGTACAGGGTAGTAACACAGGAGGCACGTCAGATGACGTGCCTTTTTTCTTGTCATAAGTTACCAAATAACAACAATTTAATATCAACTTGTTAAACAACAAGGAAGGCTAATATGATAGTTTTAGAACTTATCATCGTTTTGCTGGCAATCTTTTTGGGTGCCAGACTTGGGGGCATCGGTATTGGATTTGCAGGTGGGCTTGGCGTTCTGGTTCTTGCAGCCATCGGCGTTAAACCAGGGAATATCCCGTTCGATGTTATTTCCATCATCATGGCGGTTATCGCTGCCATCTCCGCAATGCAGGTTGCGGGCGGTCTGGACTATCTGGTTAACCAGACGGAAAAACTGCTGCGCAAAAACCCGAAATACATCACGATCCTTGCACCGATCGTCACTTATTTCCTGACTATCTTTGCCGGTACTGGCAACATCTCTCTGGCAACCCTGCCGGTTATCGCTGAAGTGGCGAAGGAGCAAGGCATCAAACCTTGCCGTCCGCTCTCCACGGCGGTGGTTTCCGCACAGATTGCGATCACCGCATCGCCTATCTCTGCGGCGGTGGTGTACATGTCTTCCGTCATGGAAGGTCATGGCATCAGCTATATTCACCTGCTGTCCGTGGTGATTCCGTCCACTCTGCTGGCGGTACTGGTGATGTCCTTCCTGGTCACAATGCTGTTTAACTCTAAACTTTCTGACGACCCGGTTTACCGCAAACGTCTGGAAGAAGGGCTGATCGAGCTGCGCGGCGAAAAGCAAATTGAAATCAAACCGATGGCAAAAACCTCGGTCTGGCTGTTCCTGCTGGGCGTTGTCTGCGTCGTGGTTTATGCCATCGTCAACAGTCCAAGCCTCGGCCTGGTCGCAACACCGCTGATGAACACCACCAACGCGATTCTGATCATCATGCTGAGCGTCGCGACGCTAACGACCATCGTCTGCCGTGTCGAAACGGACTCCATCCTGAACTCCAGTACCTTTAAAGCAGGTATGAGCGCCTGTATCTGTATTCTGGGCGTAGCATGGTTGGGCGATACTTTCGTTTCTCACAACATCGACTGGATCAAAGACACTGCGGGTAGCGTGATTCAGGGCCATCCGTGGCTGCTGGCCGTCATCTTCTTCTTTGCTTCCGCTCTGCTGTACTCTCAGGCAGCCACAGCGAAAGCGTTGATGCCAATGGCGCTGGCGCTGAACGTCTCTCCGCTGACCGCTGTCGCGTCTTTCGCTGCGGTTTCCGGCCTGTTCATTCTGCCGACCTACCCAACGCTGGTCGCTGCGGTTCAGATGGATGACACCGGTACAACCCGTATCGGTAAATTCGTCTTTAACCACCCGTTCTTTATCCCAGGTACGCTGGGTGTTGCTCTTGCCGTTTGCTTCGGCTTCCTGCTGGGCAGCGTCATGCTGTAAGTTCTCCTCGCGGGGCGTATACGCGCCCCGCTTTCTTGCCTCCGCTTTGACTAACATCCCGCCGCCTTCCGTTGTATAGTGACCACACTCTTGCTGCTCTTTCTGTTCTTTCGAGGTGTTTATGCTTGATGATAATAGTCAGGATATCTCCATCCCCGAGGCCGTCGTGGTGCTCTGTACCGCGCCGGATGAAGCAACAGCCCAGGATCTGGCCGCTAAGGTGCTGGCGGAAAAACTGGCCGCCTGCGCCACGTTACTGCCGGGCGCGACATCCTTGTATTACTGGGAGGGCAAACTGGAGCAGGAATACGAAGTGCAGATGATTTTAAAAACCACCGTTTCGCACCAGCAAGCGCTTCTTGAATGCCTGAAGTCTCATCACCCGTATCAAACGCCTGAACTTCTGGTTTTACCCGTCACTCACGGAGACACTGATTACCTCTCATGGCTCAACGCATCCTTACGCTGATCCTGCTGCTGTGTAGCACATCCGCCTTCGCCGGATTATTTGACGCACCAGGCCGCTCGCAGTTTGTCCCTGCTGACCAGGCTTTTTCCTTTGATTTTCAGCAGAATCAACATGACCTGAACCTCTCCTGGCAGGTGAAAGACGGCTACTATCTTTACCGCAAACAGATAAGCATCACCCCATCTCAGGCCGAAATGGCCGAAGTCCGGCTCCCGGCGGGCGTCTGGCATGAAGATGAGTTTTATGGCAAAAGCGAAATCTACCGCAAGCGCTTAAACATTCCGCTCATCGTTAACCAGGCCGCATCCGGCGCGACGTTAACCGTGACGTATCAGGGCTGTGCTGACGCAGGCTTCTGCTATCCGCCGGAAACCAAGACCGTGCCGTTAAGCGAAGTAAGCGCCAGCACGGTGGCTAAATCCACGCCGTCGCCGGTCGCGGCGCAAACGGAAGAGACGCCGCAACCTGCCGCCCGGCTGCCTTTCTCCGCGCTGTGGGCATTGCTGATTGGTATCGGGATCGCCTTTACGCCCTGCGTCCTGCCGATGTATCCGCTGATTTCCGGCATTGTACTCGGCGGTAAACAACGCCTCTCAACCGGACGCGCGCTGCTGCTGACCTTTATCTACGTACAGGGTATGGCGCTCACCTACACCGCGCTGGGGCTGGTTGTGGCCGCTGCCGGGCTACAGTTCCAGGCGGCGCTCCAGCACCCTTATGTGCTAATCGGCCTTGCGCTGGTCTTCACGCTGCTGGCGCTGTCAATGTTCGGACTATTCACGCTACAGCTGCCTTCTTCACTGCAAACTCGCCTCACGTTGATGAGTAACCGTCAGCAGGGCGGCTCTCCTGGCGGCGTATTTGTCATGGGCGCGATTGCCGGGCTTATCTGCTCGCCATGCACCACCGCGCCGCTGAGCGCCATTTTGCTGTACATCGCCCAGAGCGGGAACATGTGGCTTGGCGGTGGAACACTGTATCTCTACGCGCTGGGCATGGGGCTGCCGCTGATTCTGGTCACCGTGTTTGGCAACCGTCTGCTACCGAAAAGCGGCCCGTGGATGGAACACGTCAAAACCGCTTTTGGCTTTGTGATCCTCGCGCTGCCGGTCTTTTTGCTGGAACGGGTAATCGGCGACGAGTGGGGGCTGCGTCTGTGGTCGCTGCTGGGCGTCGCCTTCTTCGGCTGGGCGTTTATTACCAGCCTGCACGCCAGACGCGGCGGGATGCGCATTGTGCAAATCATCCTGCTGGCGGCGGCGCTGGTCAGCGTACGCCCGTTACAGGACTGGGCGTTTGGCGCAACAACCGCCCAGACGCAGGCGCACCTGAACTTCAAGCCGATTACGACAGTCGATGCGTTAAATCAGGCGCTGGCAGAGGCAAAAGGAAAACCGGTAATGCTGGATCTCTACGCCGACTGGTGCGTCGCCTGTAAAGAGTTTGAGAAGTACACCTTCAGCGATCCGCAGGTTCAGCAGACGCTGGGCGACACCGTGCTGCTACAGGCTAATGTCACCGCTAACAATGCGCAGGATGTCGCCTTACTCAGACACCTGAATGTACTGGGTTTACCGACAATCCTGTTTTTTGATGCGCAAGGCCATGAGCACCCGAATGCACGAGTGACGGGCTTTATGGATGCGACAACCTTTAGCGCACATTTGCGCGATCGCCAACCGTGAGCGACACTTTCTGTGGGAAAGACGGAGGAGAATACCGTGCAACGTGAAGATGTCCTGGGAGAAGCCCTGAAATTACTTGAGGTTCAAGGGATAGCAAACACCACGCTTGAGATGGTGGCAGAACGCATTGATTATCCGCTTGATGAGTTACAGCGCTTCTGGCCCGATAAAGAGGCTATTCTGTACGACGCCCTGCGTTATCTGAGTCAACAGGTAGACATCTGGCGTCGCCAGCTTTTGCTTGATGAAACCCTTACCGCAGAACAAAAACTGCTGGCGCGCTATAACGCGCTTTCGGAGTGCGTGAGCAACAACCGCTACCCCGGTTGTCTGTTTATTGCTGCCTGTACGTTTTATCCCGATCCTGCCCACCCTATTCACCAACTGGCCGATCAGCAAAAACGGGCGGCGCATGACTTCACCCACGAATTGCTGACAACGCTCGAAATTGACGACCCGGCGATGGTGGCGAAACAGATGGAACTGGTGCTGGAAGGTTGCCTCAGCCGAATGCTGGTCAATCGCAGCCAGGCTGATGTGGATACCGCTCACCGTCTGGCGGAGGATATACTGCGCTTTGCCCGCTGCCGTCAGGGTGGCGCGTTGACGTAATTAGAGCCAATTTTGCGCTTTTTGCGTGAAAAGCAGGCAGTCAGCTGTCTTTTGTCATTTTTTTCATGGAAAGCCGTTGACGCCTGCGCCCCTTTACGGTTTAATGCGCCCCGTTGCCCGGATAGCTCAGTCGGTAGAGCAGGGGATTGAAAATCCCCGTGTCCTTGGTTCGATTCCGAGTCCGGGCACCACTATTTAAAGAAACCAGCCTACGGGCTGGTTTCTTGCTTTCTGGCGTTCCGGTAGATTTCTGGTCATTGCAGGACGTTATTTGCTTGCTGGATATCTCGCCATTTTCTTAGATGTTCGTTGCATTTAAAGACATATATACCCTCTGACAAGCCTATCTCTTACTTCCAGATACGGTCTTTCTACGGTCAGCTACGGTTCTTTTCATTTCTAACTGTTCATAATGATGCAAAAGCACGAGGAAAACGGGGGAATCTGACAACATACGCCCTCCACTAGTCATATGGGGATCTTCACAAGTCCGTCCACCTGCAACATACATTTCTTTCCCTTTCACTTCTTACCATTACCAGAATCCCCCGTCCTCCACGCCATCATAAAATGATTTATCAGTAGTAATACTACTTGAGCTGAACGTATTGCATTATTAAACCTGAGTGTCCTCTCTGAGCGAGGAGCGGACTCTCTTGTACAAAGCATGTAGCCAGATTATAGTGAAGCCATTGATTGACAAGTGAGTCAAACCAGACGAGCAGCCAATGAAACAAAACTTCGCCAACGTAACCAAATCTGGATAACTGATCGGTTCATGAGGACAACAAATAATGTCATTCAATAATAAAAAACTGTTAATTACTCTCTTATCCCTCTGCACATTTCAGACTTATGCAGCACAATGCACTGCGGAAACCTTCGCTAAAAACAAACTGAACAACTTCATCCTTCTGAGCGAGCCAACAAGAACTGAAATTCCCAAATCTGTATCAATCACTATTGATAGTCCTGATGGATATCTCCGCACATCGGTTCAAAGCAACTTCAGTCAATGCGGTGAATTAATTGGCGGCCGTATGAAAGAGGTCAAAACCTCAACAGGCCAGAAAGCAGTTTTCACGGCAACCTCTGAAATTCAGTTGAATAAAACGGAATTTGGCTGGCGCATCCAGGTGGACTCAAACGGCGTCATAGCCGATAAAAACAGCCAGAAAACCACGCAGGCATATCGGCAGACTCTTGAGGGAATGTACCTGCTTAACGATAAAGGAATTATCAGCCGTGCAGTTAATCGTTCGGTTATCGCGGCCACAAAACCAGAAGATAAAGACAAAACCGTAGTGGGCACAATCGACTACGCCTTCAATTCATCAGGATTACTGGCAAGCGCGGCAAGCAAAGGAAGTATGGCGATAGATAATAATACGATTGTATATAGTTATGATGGCAATCATCGCCTGATCAAAACCCAATCACCCTCAACCATAGAAGAGTATGGCTATGATAACGAGGGCCGTGAGTTGACCCTGAGCAAGACCCAGACGTATTTCACCATCGAAAAAACACTGGCCACCTGCGAGGAGTGGAACTCACATGGAGAATGCACACGCGCCAATATGGATATCACGATAACCCCAACTGCTCGGACAGGTAAACAGTATGTGGACAAACATAACGCCGTAATGACGGCGAAATATGAATACTGGAACTGACAATTTCACCTGCTACATAAGGAGTCAAAATGGTATTGGTTAGCAACGTCTCCTCCTGGCACAGAGTTGCCTGTCAGATTAGATTAAACTCTGTATTGTGACAAAGCCAGATCAAGTCTGAGCTAATACCTATGAAGAGTGTATACAGGCTTCGCACCGCAGTAAACCGTTCTGACTTAATGGTAGATATCAAAGCGAGAAAGATTGAAAGACATATACAAACTGAAGAAAACCTGCAACCCCGGTAAAAATGAACTGTGTGAAAGAGTGAAATAGCCTCTTGAAATAACAATACACCGCACACGCCGAAAAAAAATAAGTCCATTAAGAATAATATATTTATGTAGAATCTTATGTGGTTCATTCACCTTATCTTTTCGCCATTCAATTATCCTTAAGTTAAATTTATCATATTACCATATGATAACTACAGCGATAGTCCCGTCATTACGGATATGTAATTCATCTACGATATCAAAAAACAAATTAGTTCTGCATATGACTAATTATTCATTTGTGACTCTACATAAATTTAAGAACATATCATTATTTTTAACTACACCTGGTTATTTCCTGAAGAAAAAGCTATTATTCGGCAGATTTTAATCCATTAGAAGAGAGTCAGGTATAAGCGGAATGTCGGCAAAATAAAGGATAACAGGTGATATGAAAAATAATAATGGACTAGAGAAACGCAGGTTTATGACACAAAATGAAATCAATTTAATTCTTAATGCTGTTAGTACAGGAACCTATGCAGTGCGTAATCGCTGTCTGGTTTTGCTGTGTTTTATTCATGGGTTAAGGGCAAGCGAAATATGTCGTCTGCGTATCTCAGATATTGACCTTAAGGATAAATGTATACATATTTACCGATTAAAAAAAGGATTCTCAACTACCCATCCCTTACTGGAAGAGGAAATTCGTTCGATAAAGTCCTGGCTGAAAATTCGCCTTACAAGCCAACATTCAGAAACTGAATGGTTATTTTTATCACGTAAAGGCAATCCCCTTTCAAGACAGCAATTTTATCAGATAATCGCCAGAGCCGGGAAGAAAGCAAAACTTGCAATTTGTGCCCACCCGCATATGCTTCGCCATTCCTGTGGATTTGCTCTGGCAAATATGGGAATAGATACCCGCCTGATTCAGGATTACCTTGGCCATCGCAATATTCGTCATACTGTCTGGTATACTGCCAGTAACGCTGGTCGTTTTTATGGCATCTGGAATAAAACAAAAAACAGAGATGTCTGTAGCAGACTGTAAGGAAAGAAAAATATAGACAGTAAATAAGTCTGAATAAAGCTATGTGCCATGGATGGCACTGTAATAGTCGCATTGGCTGTATGGTTATCTATTTTATGTTTCTGCACTATATCCTGTGTTATTTTTTCTGACCAGTATAATTGACACCTCTGACATAGTCTGAATAGTTATTCCCCCGCTGAATACGTTTTTCCCCTCTGAGAATATACGGAATAGTCTTCTTGTGATGTCTGATGAAATCTTTAGAATGAAGTCGCCCACTGACATGGGGCTTTGTGAGCTTCATAGAATAAAATGGGATAGTGGTCAATATGTGCAATTAATAATACATCCCTAGCTTTAGCTATCAGTTATTCGTATCACTGGAGCTGACTCTTTATCATTCTGATACCAGGAGAAATATTATGAACCGACGCCGTTTTCTTACTGCCAGAGAAGTTCAGGCCATGATGAAAGCCGTACGTCATGGCCAGACAGGAGAGCGAGATTATTGTCTTATCCTGCTGGCCTTTCGTCATGGAATGCGTATAAGTGAACTACTGAACCTGCATTACCGGGATTTTGATCTTTATGAAGGTCGGATCAATATCCGCCGACTGAAAAATGGTTTTTCTACTATTCATCCCCTCATGCCAGACGAGTGTGAAGCCATTGAATGCTGGAGCCGGGTTCGTGCGAGCTGGAAGGGAGCGCAGAAAATAAACGCGGTGTTTATTTCCCGTAAAGGCTCACAACTTTCCCGCCAGCAGGCATACCGTATAATACGTTCTGCTGGCCAAAAGGCCGGAACCAGCACCACCACACATCCGCATATGCTGCGACATGCATGTGGTTATGAACTTGCTGAAAGAGGTACAGATACACGTCTAATCCAGGATTACCTTGGTCACCGAAATATTCGCCACACCGTACGTTATACAGCCAGTAATGCCGCCCGGTTTGCAGGATTATGGGAAAGGGTAAATCCGCTAGAGGAAAAGCTACTAAAACAGAAGATCAAAAATGATGAACTATATAGTTCATTGATAACTAAGGAAAAATAAGACGCTGAACAAGTCAATTGGGACCAAACTGTCTATATCGTAGAGGAATTTTGTAATTTTCTGCAACCTGTAAGTCCATTTTTTTTGCGAAAAAAAAATATCCAACTGATTTAAAATTGTTTTTTTACTCACATTTTTTTACGTTTCATACATCCTCACCTTTTTTCCGCACCTTTTCTCCGCACGTCGAGTTCTGCTTTCCACTTGTCTTGTTGATATAACTCACGATCACCTCAGATATATTCATCTATAGAAAACCAAAAAATAAGAATTAAATTCCAGAACAACGCATAAAAAAACGAAATTAAGAAATTTATTGCGACGAGTCAAAATGGTCCCAATTGACTCATCAGTTGGGTAAAAACTGCGCAAGATCGGCAGTCGAACTATTCGGCTTAAACCTGAAATGCCAGGAAGGTACAACGACTGCCAGTTTCGGTTCGTAATATCGACATTGTTTAAAGGAAAACCGCATGAAAATCAAAACACTGGCAATCGTTGTTCTGTCAGCACTGTCCCTGAGCTCCACAGCAGCCCTGGCCGACACCACCACGGTAAACGGCGGCACCGTGCATTTTAAAGGGGAAATCGTTAACGCCGCTTGTGCAGTTGATGCCGGTTCTATCGATCAGACAGTTCAGTTAGGCCAGGTTCGCTCCGCCAAACTCGCTGCTGAAGGCAACACCAGCTCCGCTGTGGGTTTCAACATTCAACTGGATGATTGCGACACGACCGTTGCGACCCAGGCTTCCGTTGCGTTCACAGGTACTGCTGTTGATGGCGCCAACCCTACCGTTCTGGCGCTACAGAGTTCCGCATCAGGCGGCGCGACTAACGTCGGCGTACAGATCCTCGACAAAACTGGCACCGCTCTGGGGCTGGATGGCGCGACCTTCAGCAGCGCTACCACGCTGAATGACGGCACTAACATCATTCCTTTCCAGGCTCGTTACTACGCAACTGGCGCAGCAACTGCCGGTACTGCGAACGCAGACGCAACCTTCAAAGTGCAATACCAGTAATTCAAACGTCTGACAGGGAAGCATTCCGGGCCAGGATGGCCCGTTATCCATAACAGGACAGGGGTGATAACGATGCAAGGAGTGAGATCAGGTCTGCTGATATTTCTGTTTCCGTCGCTGGCACTGGCTGGCAATCACTGGAACGTGACGTTGCCCGGGGGAAACATGCGTTTCCAGGGGGTCATTATTGCCGAATCCTGCCGCGTTGAAGCAGGAGATCAACAGATGACGGTCAATATGGGGCAGATCAGCAGTAATCGGTTTCATTCGTCAGGGGAAGATGCCAACCCCGTGCCATTCGATATTCATCTACAGGATTGCAGCACTGCCGTGAGTCAGCGCGTAGGCGTGTCATTTCGCGGAGTTGCCGACGGCAAAAACCCGGAGGTGCTTTCAGTTGGCGAAGGGCCGGGAATAGCAACCGGCGTAGGCATCGCTTTATTTGATAAAGACAATCAATTGATTCCACTCAACAGCCCGCCGGGCGCCTGGACGCGGCTGTATAGCGGCCCCACCACGCTTCATTTCGTGGCGAAGTATCGGGCGACCGGGAAGCAGGTCACCGGGGGAGCCGCCAATGCTCAAATCTGGTTCTCTCTGACCTATCAGTAATTAGCCAGCAGGTATGCCGGAAACAGGAAACAACGGTGAGTACGAAAGGGGAAAATGTGAAAAAAACACTGGAGATGACACGCGGCTTACTGGCGGGCTTTTTGATGCTCGCCGCAAGCGGTTTTTCCACCAGCGCTGAAGCAGGCGTGGCGCTGGGCGCAACCCGGGTTATCTATCCGGCTGGACAAAAACAGGTTCAGCTGGCGGTGACCAATAACGACAATAACAGTACCTATCTGATTCAGTCATGGGTTGAAAACGCCGATGGCGGCAAAGATGGTCGTTTTGTCATCACCCCTCCGCTGTTTGCGATGCAAGGTAAGAAAGAGAATACCTTGCGCATTATTGATGCCACGAACAACCAGTTACCGCAGGACCGGGAAAGCCTGTTCTGGGTAAACGTAAAAGCCATTCCTTCGATGGATAAATCAAAGCTCAGCGATAACACCTTACAACTGGCGATTATCAGCCGCATCAAACTCTACTACCGCCCAACGAAACTGGCTCTGCCACCGGATCAGGCGGCGGAAAAACTGACCTTTAACCGTAACGGTTCATCGCTGACGCTCAACAACCCGACGCCGTATTACCTGACGGTGACCGAACTCAATGCCGGTACGCGCGTGCTGGAAAATGCGCTGGTGCCGCCAATGGGTAAAACCTCGGTCAAGTTGCCACCTGATGCCGGTAGCAACATTACCTACCGGACGATTAATGACTATGGCGCACTGACCCCGCAAATGAAGGGCGTCCTGCGTTAACACAGGGGCCGTCCACCAACAGGACTCCCCCGCACATTACAATTAAGAACTGACAGCCGGGCGACTTCGGACCGGAGGGACTATGTCACATCTCAAATACGGACTGGACCGTTTGGGTTCCCAACGCGCCCGGCGCAAAGCATTCTCTATTTTTGTCCTTGCGCAGATACCATTGGCGCTTTGCCTCGCGGGTTTCGCGCGGGCAGATCTCTATTTTAACCCCCGTTTCCTGGCCGACGATCCCTCGGCCGTTGCGGATCTCTCTGGTTTTGAAAACGGGCAAGAGGTGCCGCCTGGCACCTATCGCGTGGATATCTATCTGAACGATGGCTTTATAACTACCCGCGACGTCACGTTTAACGCTGGCGCAAACGGTCATCGACTGGAACCGTGCCTGACCCGTAGCCAGCTCGCTGGCATGGGGGTCAGCACGTCGGCCATCACCGGTATGGATACGCTGGCGTCCGACGCCTGCGTACCGTTGACGGAAATGGTCAAAGATGCCACCACCCGCTTCGATGTCAGCCAACAGCGCCTGTACCTGAGTGTTCCGCAGGCTTTCATGGGCAATCGCGCGCGCGGTTATATTCCACCGGAACTCTGGGATGACGGGATTAACGCCGGTTTGCTGAACTATAACTTTACCGGCAACAACGTACATAACGATGCCAGCGACAGCAGCAATTACGCGTATTTAAACCTGCAAAGCGGCCTCAACCTTGGCGCCTGGCGTCTGCGTGATAACACCATCTGGAGCTACAGCAGTGGCGGTGGCGCGTCCAGTAATGAGAATAAGTGGCAGCATGTGAACAGCTGGCTGGAGCGCGATATTACCCCCCTACGCGCCCGCCTGACGCTTGGCGACAGCTACACCAACGGCGATATCTTCGACGGGATTAACTTCCGTGGCGCCCAGTTAGCCTCTGACGACAATATGCTGCCGGATAGCCAGAAAGGCTTTGCGCCGGTCATCCACGGCATTGCGCGCGGCACGGCGCAGGTCTCGATCAAACAAAACGGCTATGAAATCTACCAGAGCACGGTGCCGCCGGGCCCCTTCACAATTAACGATCTCTACGCCGCAGGCAACGGCGGCGATCTCCAGGTCACCATCAAAGAGGCCGATGGCACAAGCCAGGTCTTCAGCGTGCCGTGGTCTACGGTGCCAATGTTACAGCGTGAAGGGCACACCCGTTATGCAGTGACCGCTGGTGAATACCGCAGCGGCAACGACCAGCAGGAAAAACCAAAGTTCTTCCAGAGCACCCTCCTGCACGGGCTCCCGGCAGGCTGGACGCTGTATGGCGGCACCCAACTGGCCGACAACTATCGCGCCTTCAATTTAGGGGTCGGTAAGAACATGGGCGAGTTCGGCGCGGTTTCGCTGGATGCAACTCAGGCCAACGCCACCCTGCCTGACGACAGCTCTCACCAGGGGCAATCGATACGCTTCCTTTATAACAAGTCGCTCTATGAGACCGGCACCAACGTCCAACTGGTGGGATACCGTTATTCCACCCAGGGCTATTACAGCTTTGCCGACACCACTTACCGCAGGATGAGCGGCTATGACGTTGAAACCCAGGATGGCGTGATTCAGGTCAAACCCAAATTCACCGACTACTACAACCTTGCTTATAACAAGCGGGGCAAGGTTCAGATGAGCATAACGCAGCAGTTGGGACGCACTGCCACACTGTACGTGAATGGCAGCCGTCAAACTTACTGGTCAACCAACAAGGCCGACGAACAGCTACAGCTGGGGTTAAATGCCGCCGTTGACGATATCAACTGGACGCTGAGCTACAGCCTGACCAAAAACGCCTGGCAACAGGGCCGCGACCAGATGTTAGCGTTCAACGTCAATATTCCGTTCAGCCACTGGCTGCGTTCCGACAGCAAATCCGTCTGGCGGCACGCAAGCGCCAGCTACAGCATGTCGCACGACCTGGATGGACGGATGACTAACCTGGCCGGTCTTTACGGCACGCTGCTGGAAGACAATAACCTGAGCTACAGCATGCAAACCGGTTATGCCAGCGGTGGCGAAGGCAACAATGGCGGAACCGGCTACGCGGCGATGAACTATCGCGGCGGCTACGGCAACGCTAACGTGGGCTACAGCCACAGCGATGGATTTAAACAGCTGTACTACGGGATGAGCGGCGGTGTACTTGCCCATGCCAACGGCATCACCTTAAGCCAGCCATTAAATGACACGGTAGTGCTGATTAAAGCGCCTGGCGCCGGAGACGTGAAAGTCGAGAACCAGACCGGCGTACGTACCGACTGGCGCGGTTATGCCGTCATGCCGTACGCCACTGAGTACAGGGAAAACCGCGTCGCGCTGGATACCAACACCCTGGCGGATAACGTCGATCTCGATGATGCGGTGGTCAGCGTCGTGCCGACCCACGGCGCCATCGTCCGCGCCGAATTTAAAGCCCACGTTGGGGTAAAAATCCTGATGACGCTGACGCACAACGGCAAACCCGTGCCATTCGGCGCGATGGTCACTTCCGGCGATAACCAGAGCGGCAGCATCGTGGCGGATAACGGCCAGGTCTACCTGAGCGGCATGCCGCTGGCGGGAAGCGTTCAGGTGAAATGGGGCGAAGGCCCGGGGGCTAACTGCATGGCCCGGTATCGCCTGCCGGAAGAGAGCCAGAAACATGTGCTGAGCCAGCTCTTTGCAGAGTGCCGTTAAGGAAGGAATGATGATGAAAAAACCACTGTATTTCCTCGGCGCTGTGCTGACGCTGGCCTGCGTCAATGTCTTCGCCGCCGACAGCACGATTACGATTAGCGGCTACGTCCGCGACAATGCCTGCGCTGTCGCGGGAGAGTCAAAAGATTTTACCGTTGACCTGATGAATAACGCTGCCAAACAGTTTAATGCGGTGGGGGCGACAACCCCGCTCGTCCCATTCCGTATTGTCCTCTCTCCCTGCGGTAACTCGGTTACGGCAGTCAAAGTCGGCTTTACCGGCACGGAGGATGGCAGCAACACCAGTCTATTGAAGATCGATAGCGGTGCCTCGGCAGCCGCAGGCATGGGCGTGCAGATCCTCAATAACCAACAGACGATGCTACCGCTCAATGCCGCGTCATCATCCATCGCGTGGACCACGCTCACGCCTGGGCAGACCAACATCCTCAACTTTTATGCACGCCTGATGGCTACGCAGATTCCGGTCACCGCCGGGCACGTCAATGCCACAGCAACATTCACGCTTGAATTTCAGTAACCGGAGGCTGAGATGAAATGCAACTATGTAGGGTGGCTTCTGGCAAGCGTACTGACAGCGGCCTCTTCAGGGCTTCAGGCCGCTGATATCACGATTACCGTCAACGGGAAGGTGGTGGCGAAGCCGTGCACGGTGTCTACCACCAATGCCGCCGTTGACCTCGGCGACCTGTATACCTTCAGCCTGGTGACCGCAGGTTCGGCTTCCGCCTGGCACAGTACCGCGCTGGAACTCACTAACTGTCCGATCGGCACCTCCCGGGTCATCGCAACCTTTAGCGGAACCGCAGACAGCACCGGTTATTACAAAAACCAGGGGACCGCCGGCAATATTCAGCTCGAATTGCAGGATGACGCAGGCACCACGTTAAACAATGGCGCCACGAAATCCGTTCAGGTGGATGACTCAACGCAGTCCACCCGCTTTCCGTTACAGGTCAGAGCGTTAACGGTCAACGGCGGCGCCACCCAGGGAACTATTCAGGCGGTGATTAGCGTCACCTATACCTACGCCTGAGTCAGGAGAGTTTGTCATGAAAAAAATCATCGCGCTATTCACCACGCTGCTGCTGATGGGTTGGTCGCTGGATGCTGCGGCATTCACCTGTAAAGTCAATGATACCGGGCAGACCATGACCTCAGGGTCAGCGAATGTCTATGTAAACCTGACGCCATCTGTTGGAGTGGGTCAAAACCTGGTCGTAGATTTATCCTCTTCAGTTTCCTGTAAAAACGACTCCTCCGGCGGCTCTATCATTGACTACATCAATTTAACCAGCGGTTCCGCCTTCGGTGGCGCGCTTGCGGCGTTTACGGGGAGCGTTTACTGGGCGGGGAATACGTATCCTTTGCCGATGAACGGTAATTCATCCGTCTATACCATCACTCATACGGATTATCGCGGATTGCCACTGCGCATGTATCTGACCGCGACCGGAGCAGCGGGAGGCGTCGTCATCAACTCTGGCGAACTCATCGCGCAATTGAATATGCATAAAGTGGCCAGCGACGGAAACCCGAATAATTTCATCTGGAATATTTACGCCAACAATAATGTTGTTGTCCCTACTGGGGGATGCGACGTATCAGCGCGTGATGTCACCGTGACGCTTCCAGACTATCCCGGCTCAATGGCCGTGCCGGTCACTGTCCACTGTGCGCAAAACCAGAACCTTGGCTATTACCTTTCAGGTACGACCGTCGATGCCGCCAACTCTATCTTCAGCAACACCGCGTCCTCCTCAGCGGCGCAGGGTATCGGCGTTCAGATGACCCGATACGGTAGTGTTGTTCCCGCTAACAACACCGTAGCACTGGGCACGGTCGGCACATCGCCGGTAAATCTTGGCTTAACCGCAACCTACGCGCGCACCAGCGGCCAGGTCACGGCGGGCAACGTACAGTCGATCATCGGGGTGACATTTGTTTACCAGTAACCCTCCCTCCCCGCTGGAGAAAACAAGGGTGGACTATATCCTGTCTCCCTGTTCAATGGCGGCGGAAGGACTCGCCAGAATGATGACCTGCGGTCAACGGCGACCGGTGCTGCTGCAACACCAGACGCAGGAGCGCCTTTCGCTACAGCTAACATCCGAGGTCGGAAGGATTGTCGTTTTTCTCCCTGACGATCCTTACTGGCTGCTGTTTATTCTTAGGGAAGCCGCCTTCCTGCTTGCTGAGGCAGAAACACCGTTGCCCATGCTGATCCTTAGCCGTAGTCCATCCGCCTGGCTATGGCAAACGCTGCTCTACCATGTTCCTGATAAACGGCAACTTACCGCCGTCCGGGCGGTCGCCTCCGACCTTCCTGGGAAACAACTGGCAGCGCTGCTACAGGGGGACTTCCTGCAATACCCGAAACTCCAGCAATTGTCCTTTTTAGACGCGCAGATACAGGGCAAACCGGCAGCAGGGTTAAGTAAAACGGAATTGAGCGCCACCCTCTCTCTTCTGTACGGGCACAGCATCAACACACAGGCGAAGATCCGCGGTGTGAGCCAGAAAACACTTTATAATCAAAGAACGTCAGGACTAAAAAAGATGGTGGCGTCTCACCCGCATCTGATTACCCGCTTTCCTGGAAGCCAGAGCAAGACTCACAACAATCAGCTCATCGCCGCGCTATCTCCCTTTGAGCGCGAATTTATCCATGCCATTCATAGCCAACAGGTATTCCCGGTATTTCAACCCATAACCGACGGCCACCTGCGGTTGCAGGGGGTTGAAATCCTTTCCCGCTGGAGAAGAGGCGACAACGTATTGCTTCCCGGCGAATTTCTGCCGCAGATCCACGCCGAATACGCCTGGCTTCTGCTCACGGCCTTTGTGCTACAAATAGCAATCCAGAACATTAACCAACACCAGGGTAAGTTCTGGTTCTCAATAAATATTCCACCCTGCATCGCCAACCACGAAAACCTGCTGCGGATGATGGAAACGGCGCGCCAGCAGCTACAGCAGCCGCAATGGTCGGGTAGATTAGTGCTGGAATTTGCAGAAACGGTCGATCTGCATCAGCAAGGAAGAACAGCAGAAAATATGGACAAAATCCAACGGCAAGGCTTTCGCATCTTCCTCGATGACTGCTTTTCACACAGCAGCGTAATGTTTCCCGTCAGGACAATCCGCTTTAGCGGCTACAAGCTGGATATGAGTATCGTGAATGATTTTCAACGCGATCCACATGCACTGGCGCTGATAAAGAGTCTGCTCTATTACTGCCAGTTGACGCAGAGCCGCTGTATTGCCGAAGGCGTCGATAGTCTGGAGAAATTCAATCAGTTGAAAGCGCTGGGAGTTGACCGCTTTCAGGGCTATCTTTTCTCGCCGCCCATCACTCACGATCGTCTGCCGGAGATAATCCAGCAATTTTTACCGAAACATCCCGCACCTCGCTGAACGCACGCTGCGCCTTACTGGTTTCATAGAGCGCCGCATGACAAGGGATAACTTTTCTGAGACCAACGTGTTCCACGGTCCGGCGAAGGGCTAACCCCATCATGCTGCGCGTTTCGTTATACCGCTTTTCAGAGTTTGAAGCTGCCGACCACTTTTTCAAGCATCTCGGTTTGCGATTCCATTGACTGGGCCGCTGCGGCAACCTCTTCTACCAGCGCCGCATTCTGCTGGGTCGCGCTATCAAGCTGAGTAATTGCGATATTAATCTGCTCAATTCCGCGACTTTGCTCATCGCTTGAGGAACTGATCTCAGAGATTAAAACGCTCACGTCTTCAACCTTCTCCATTAAGCCGTCCATTGTCGTACCCGCCTGGCGAACCAGACCGCTACCTTGCTCAATACTGCTGACCGATTCTTCAATGAGCTTCTTAATTTCCTGCGCGGACTGGGCGCTTCGCTGCGCAAGAGAACGCACCTCACCGGCAACGACGGCAAAACCACGGCCATTCTCACCGGCCCGCGCCGCTTCAACCGCCGCGTTCAGCGCCAGAATATTGGTCTGGAACGCGATGCCATCAATTACGCTGATGATTTCCACCACTTTTGAGGATGAATCATTGATGTTGCTCATTGTGGCAACCACGTCATTGACCACTGAAGCCCCCGCTTTCGCCGCGTCGGAAGCCTGTGTCGCCAGCCTGTTCGCCTGCAACGCATTCTCTGCATTTTGCCGTACGGTGCTGGTGAGCTGCTCCATCGACGCCGCCGTTTCAACAATGGAAGCGGACTGTTCTTCCGTACGGGAGGAGAGATCCAGGTTGCCTCCGGCGATCTGCCGCGAAGCGGAAGAAATTGCCGAGGAGCTGTGCCCAACCTGCTGCATCAAATCCTGAAGGAACGCGATGAATTTATTAAAGTTATTGATGATGGCATTAAATTCCGGGCTTTTGCTTTCCACAAGCCGTTGCGTGAGATCGGCGCCGCCGCCGGATAGCGCCTCTATGTTCCTGTTCAGCAGCGTCACATTCCTGAAAATGTTGCGCACAATCAGCATCAGGACAAGAACAATGATAAGGCCGATCACCGTCTGCACGAGCGTGAGTGTTGTCAGTATCGCATTAGACTGGCGCACCAGGTTGCTGCTGGGCGTATCAATCACCAGATACCACGGGCTGCCTTCTATCGACAAAACAAACAGCGAATGGGCGCCGTCTTCGCCGTCATAGCCGCCCTCATATTCCGCTTTTTGCCCCTGGCTCAGCAGATTGAGCAGCGGTAAAGCTGACGGAATATTCAAATCACGCACATTCATCAATGCGGTATTGCCTTGCGTCGGCGCGCCGTTCCCAACAATTTTGCCATCAGACTCAACAATTAATACGGTTCCCTCAACCGCCTTCCCCATCTCTTTTGCCAGTTGGTTAAAAAAGCCCAACGTCACATCGATAGTGGCGACACCCCAGGCCTTTCCCTCTTTCCAGATTGTCATCGCGCAGTTGGTTCTCGGCTGCGGGCTGGCCGAATCCTGGTAGGCTTTGGCCCATGCACACTCACCTTTTGGCGCAGCCATACCGTCTTTATACCACGGCTGTTCCCAGTATTTTTCTGACTCCGGCTGGTTCCAGACCGTATTAAGCTGGAGCACGCCACTGGCATCGCGCGCATAAAAAGTGCTGAATTTGTCGCGGCCCGGCTCGCGCAGCCCGGGTAATGGCCAGATGCCGCCGCCAAAAACGTTCAGATCGCCATACTGGTTCACAAACAGCGGCAAGAGCGCGTCAATTTGATCGCTCTGAAGCCCGGAAACCAGTTCAGTGATCGTGCGCTGCTGCGCTTTAACGCGGTTCATTTGCTCTTTTATCGCGTCACTTTGCAGCTCGACCGTGGCTCTTATATTTCTGGTTTCCGTTGCAATAATCTGCGGAGAGACAAATTGTTTGATAACAACAAACGTAACCAACAGTAATATAACAAAAAAACTTATAAGCAGGAGTGTCACTCGGGCTTGAGTTGTTTTCCACATCATGGGGTAGGGTCTCGATCGGTTTGGATAAGTGTTATAACGACATTTATCCGCAATTCTTTACTTATTTCGATCGCTCCGAATAAGGTTTTCCCCACATAAAATAAAAACAGCATTTTAATTAACCGTCGTCCATCTGACCTTGTATAAGGCCGCACATCCGCTTTCAAAAATAATTAAATACATATCATGAAGTTGCACAATCCACGCAATGCATCGCAGGCTAATGAAGTTTTATTTTTCAACTTATGATGTCAGTTTTATTCCTTACCTTTATTTTTATCGCCTTGTATTTTTTATTAATACGCCCGGCCCCGCTCCGGCGCGACTGCCGAAGCGGGGCATTCATAGCCAAAAACTAGATAGCACGGCGTTTATAAGGACGATAGTGCGGTAGCCAAAAATGCGCCGTAATGCGCTGTGTTAGCACAGCATCATCCAGCGCATCCGCTACGCCGGACAGCTGCGCCGCCTTCCCCACCGCAAAGGCAATACGGCGGGTTACATCGCATATCATGTTGATTTCCGGCAGCAGCCCTCCGCCATGATGACGCACCAAAGGCGAAGCGTCGGCAAGCGCACGGCTCGCCGCCATCAGCATCGTTTCCGTGATCCTCCTGGCACCGCTGGCAATTGCGCCAAGACCAATGGCAGGAAAGATATACACGTTATTACACTGCGATACCGGTATCGTACGTCCGGCAAAATCTACCGGCTCACAAGGGCTTCCCGTTGCGATAATCGCCTGTCCATCAGTCCAGCGGATAAGGTCCTGCGGCCGGGCCTCCATTCTGGAGGTCGGGTTAGACAACGGCATAATAATCGGGCGCTCGCAGTGGCGATACATCGTGCGCACCACCTCTTCAGTGAACAGCCCCGCCTGCCCTGAAACGCCCAACATCACGCCAGGTTTCGCGTTATGAATGACCTCCAGCAAGGATGGCGTCGCGCCAGCGTATGCCCATCCAGATAGCATTTCAGGAGGCTGCGCCAGCGGAACCTGAAAATCAGCCAGCGACGAGGCGGTGGTCATCACCAGGCCGTCGCGATCCACCATGAAAATCGTTTTGCTGGCCTCTGCGGCGTCCATACCTTCGGCCACCCGGCAGGCGATGATATGGCGGGCAATGCCGCAACCCGCCGCCCCTGCGCCAACGATGACTATCGTCTGCTGATTAAAATCACGCTGGCTGGCGCGGCAGGCCGCTAAAATTGTCGCCAGCGCGACCGACGCCGTTCCCTGAATGTCATCATTAAAACAGCACAGCTCATCACGATAACGATGCAGCAAAGGAACCGCAGTATGCTGGGCAAAGTCCTCAAATTGCAGCAATACATCCGGCCAGCGACGTTTCACCGCAGCGATGAACATACCGATAAACGCAAAGTAGTCTTCACCGGTGATGCGCGGATGCCGCCAGCCCATATAGCGGGGATCGTCTAATAATCGCGGATTGTTTGTCCCGGCATCCAGCATAACGGGCAACGTATGCGCCGGATTTACCCCGCCGCAAACGGTATACAGCGACAGTTTGCCAATCGGTATCCCCATTCCCCCAACGCCCTGATCGCCCAGTCCCAGAATGCGTTCCCCGTCCGTCACCACAATCACTTTGATATCGTGTCTCGGGATATCATGCAGAATATCGTCAATACGTTCGCGATCGGGCCACGAAATAAAGACCCCTCTGGCGCGACGGTAAATCCCGGAAAACTTTTCACAGGCCGCGCCAACAACCGGGGTATAAACAATCGGCAGCATTTCCGGGAGATGTTTTTTCAGCAGGTAATAAAATAGCGTCTCATTCGTATCCTGGATATTACGCAAATAAATATGCCGCGCGTTATCAGACTCCGCCTCCAGATATTGTTGGTAAGCGCGTTCCGCTTGCTCATCAATATTTTCGATAGCGCAGGGCAGCAATCCATTAAGATTAAAATCATTCCGCTCTTGCTGAGTAAAACTGCTCCCCTTATTCAATAACGGCGATTCCAGTAACAGTTTCCCCGTAAACGGGACGTATAAAACATCGTGTGTCACGTTGCTGTCCATGAGTTAAACCCGGTAATAAGAAAGCGTTAAATCAGCACATAGTTGGCAATCAACATCGCGGCAATCCCCGCCAGCGCCGGGAGCAGCGTTCTTCTGACGATCATAAACGGTGAGCATTCGCCCGCTTTGCTCACGGCGATAATGATGCCTGCAACCGGAGAAATAGAGCGCCCCATTCCCGCCATCAGTTGCATAGGCAGAATCATATTGACCGCGCTTTCACCAAACTTCGCCGCGATAGAGGGCGCCAGCCCGGAAAAGGAGAAGAATGCCGCCACGCCAGAACCGGTTAATACCGCAGTAACGCCTACCAGCGCCGTCATCACCAGCGTCATACTGGTAAAGCCCAGACCAGCGCTTTGTACAGACTGAAGGAGATAGTCCACTGCGCCGATCTTCTGTAGCCCCTGGGCATAGATATCCGCACAGACCAGTAAAGAAACGATACTGGTAAACATGCTTCCCATTCCTTTGAAAAATACCTGCAACCCTTTGCAACAGGCGCGGAAATCACGCGTGGTGAACAGCTCGAAGAAAAAAGCGACCACCGCCCCGAGGATCATCGCCGTCACAACGTCAATTTTGATGGATGCGATCGCCAGCGGGCTGAAAACCAGAACCAGAATGACGGGCAATACAGGCAGCAGCGCATAAATGGCGGGCACTTTGCGTCCTTCCTCTTCCGCTTCGGCAACCTCTTCCGTCCCCGGAACAAACCCATCTTTTTTATCGAAATATTTGGCGGTAAAGAAAATCACCACCGCGACGGCCAGCATAACCACAACCGCCACCGGCATCTGATAGTGCGCAAAGTAAATCGCGCTTTCCATTCCGGCATGTTTGGCCGCAAGATTCGCCGTTCCAACCGCCGGGCCAAGATCCATAAACGCGCACAGGCCGATCATCGCGGCAGCGGACGCTTTACTGACGCCCAGCCGCACCAGAACGGGAAAAAACGTCACCAGTAATAACATCGCCAGCCCGGCTGCGCTGGAGATCGCCACATGCAGAAGCTGCGCGCAAATGTAGCCCAGCGCAAGAATAAGATAAGGCGCTTTAATGACCTGCAAGGGACGAATACACATATTCACCATCGCATTCGAGGCTTTGATGTGATCCATATAACTGGCGAATCCTCCCGCCGCCATAATAATTAAGCCGATACCCGCGATTTGCGTGGTCAAAGACTCTTTTGCAAAACTGAAGATATCCAGCCAGGTTGACCCGGTAGATTTTGCTTTACCATAAAGAATACTATTCTCTGGGTAAAACAGAACGGTAACTGTTAATAACGCCAGCCCCGCGAATAATAACACAGTTTGCGGCTGGTAATTTTTCACAATTAACCACGCGGCAATTACTGTTATCACTATTGCTATAATAAATGCAGTCATAACAACAATCCCTATACCATACAAATCAGAGATGTCAGCCTTATGCAAGCAGCATTTTCACCAACAGCTAAAAACCTGCTCATACATATTGCCATGAGAATATGTCCGTCAGTTCACGGTATTAAATAATTGTACTGTCGATTTAATCGTAATAAACCACCGTGCTATAAAATATGGGAAAGGGCTTTTCCCATATTTTTTTGTGAGTAAGATCGCATCTTATCTACATGGGGCGCGATCCCGCAGAAAATAAGACGTTTTACTAAATTGCCAGCCACGGAATGATTGACGGCAGAGGTATCTTTTCATATAACAATCTCAATATAAAACGTCACCGGGTACTGCACATGTACAGAAAAAACACATTAAGTCTGGATGAGTATAATTCACTCACCCAAAATATTGGTGACCTGACCGAGTCTGAATGTCGGCTTAATGACTATATTAATAAACACTTCAGCGAATTACCTTATCATGGGATTGTCGATCTTTCCCAGAATGCCGCCGTGAGCAAAGCAACCATCGGGCGCTTTCTGAATAAAGTTGGTTTTACCGGCTATGCGGCTTTCAGAAGAGCGCTGGATACCACGCTGTCAAAAAACAAAATCGCCGCGCCTTTTGAGAAAAACAGTCGCCAGCGGCCTAAAAACACCACCAAAACAGAACAGATTGTTGAGACCTTTAATAATAAAGTCACTTCATTATTTAATGATTTTAAACAGACCATCAGCATCGATAGCCTGAATAAATTCATCGAACTGGTACTCAACAGCCAGCGCCATATTTATGTGGTCGGCCCTTCCTCCTCCCATGCGATGGCGCTGCATTTTTGTACGTTGTTAAAGTACTTTCGCAGCAACATCACTCTTCTGCCTACCGACATCAGCGAGCTGCCCAAGTGCCTGATAAACATCGAACCAGATGATGTTCTGATCGTATTCTCCTACTATCGCTTTAACCGGGTCGCACTCAATATCGCGAAATGGTTCAGAAAGAAAAATGCGACCGTCGTGCTGATCACCAATTCTGATGCCAATCCTTACGGTAAATTCTGCGATCTTCAGTTTGTACTGCCAAGCGACGTGGAGTCCATTTTTCAAAGCCGAATTCTCGGTTTCTTTTTTATCGAACTGATTCTGCATCTGGCTTATGAGAAGAGTGACAATGAAGGCAACTTTGCCCAACTGGAAGAGTTGTTTCTCTTCTTTGAGACATTTTCCGCTTCTTCACATAATACCTGACCAGCAGAGTCGGGAGGGACGCTCCCGACATAAAGCGCTACGCAATATCGATGACTTTCATTTCATCAAACCGCGCGAGGGTCTCGGCAATCAGCGCATCGTTGCAACCAATATAAGACAACGGCTCGCAGGCATCGGCAATTTCTTCTGCGGATAACGACGCCCGAATTTCCGGGCTGGCGTGGACAATGTCGATAAGACTTTGCTCACCATTCGCCTGACTGAGCAGCGCTTTAACTAAATTATAAGCGGATTCTCGCCCTATTTTGTTCGCCAGACTCATCGTAATCGATTCCGACATAATGAAAGATTTCGAGCAGTCAAAATTAGCGCGCATTCTGTCTTCATTCACAATAAGGTGGGAAAGCAGCTTTTTGGCCCGGCTAAGACTGACCGATAAGGCGTTCGACGCCTCGGGTAGAATCGTCCAGTTCAATACTCTCATCGACGCCGCGCGCACATCCTGCTGATCCAACATCGCAGGCGCGCCGGAGGCGTACATCCAGCCCATCCTCGCCAGCGTCTGAATCATATTGCTGGCGCGCGGATTAGCCTTGTGCGGCATGGTGCTGGAGCCTCCGCCGCCCTCGCCTTCAAGCACTTCCGCGATGGGGGTGCGTCCCAGGGTTTCCACGTCATTCGCCAGACGGCAGAGCGTACCGTGAATCAGCGCAAAGCATTGAACCACTTCAACAATTGCATCCTGGCTGGCATTGTTTATACCACAGGGAACGTTTAGCCCCAGCGCCCGCATCAACCGCTCACGCGTCGCCATTCCCTGAGAACCGACGGAGGCAAGATTCCCCACCGCGCCGCCAAACAGACCCGTAATCGCCCGGGGATAGAGCTGTTGCAGCCGGTTCAGATGCCGATTCACCTCCGCCAGATAGCCGGAGACATGCAGCCCCCAGGTCGTGGCGGAAGCATCAACCGAATTGGTGCGCGCAACCATAACGGTGCGGGCATGCTTTAAGGCCATGCCCTTCATCTCTTCCCCTAGCTCAATCAGTTGCTGATATACCCGTTGCAGCGTCTGCTGTAATCGCATCGCCACGCCGGAGTCCAGCAGATCCTGGGTGGTGCATCCCCAGTGGAGATAGCGGCTAACCAACGGAGAGCCAGCAGCCGAAATCTGGTCGATCAAGGGTTTAATCGCCATGCCCACCGTTTGCGTTCCCTGGGCTAAGGCAGGCCAGTTTATCTCGATGTTCTGACATGCCTGCTCGATTTCAATCGCCGCCTGTTCAGGAATAATGCCCAGCTCGCTTTGCACGCGCGCTACCGTTGCTTCAAACGTCAACCAGCAGCGAAGCAGATTGTCGTCAGACCAGATTTCCCGCATCCGACTCTCGGTAAAGAGCGATGAATAGAGGTCAGAATCAAACACTGTTGTTTGCTTACCGTACATACTGCGACTCTCCGGCAATATAAAGTATCTTAATATAAAAGGTCGTGAATGAATCTTGCGGGATCGGCCAACTGATTAACAGGGGAAAATAAAATTCCCATTCATAAAATACGTCATGAGAATTTTGTTTTCCCTTTTTAACGCCCGAAAAACACAAAAATGAGATAGCTATCACAATGAGTTGCTTTGTTAGTGCAACGCGTATTTCGCTTTGCTTTAACTTTTCGCAAATAATCATCATTAAATTTAGCAACACGATAAAACAGGACATCGTTATGCGCTAAAAATCACATTTTGTAATGAGAAAAAATAATTCCCATATCATGAATTTCCTTTTTTCCAGAACAATCCCTCCTGCGATAAACCGCTCACTCGAACAGACAAATAAGCTAACTATTGTTTTCTGGGGATGCTATGAAAATAAAAATGATTTCACTCATTCTACTGACGGGGATGACAACCTCCTCATATGCGATGAGTATCTATAATAAAGATGGAAATACGCTGGATATTTATGGCCGTGTAGAAGGTAAAATTGCCAGCGGAGAAAACTCTTATGCCGGAAGCGAAACACGAACGAATCTGGGTGGCCGTCTGGGGATTTACCTCACCCGGGATTTAGATTTTATCCCCGAGACAAAGATCGTGGGCCGTCTGGAATGGCAGGTGCGAACCGAAAAAAACGACAGCAATACCGGGGATAGCGATTTAAAAGCGCGCTACTCCTATATTGGTTTGTCCAATAAAACCTGGGGCGAACTGATTGTCGGCAGGACTAAAAACCCGTTGTATCAGGTCATGAAAATGACTGATAAATATAAAAACTTTACGCCGAATATTTACAGCTACGGCATCACCACCATTGATGACTCCTACCAGTTCAACCGCCAGGACGGCACCGTACAATGGAATGCTAAATTTGCAGGCAATGAGATACAGCTGGCGTGGGTCGCGGGCAATGGCAGCAGTAATGAAGCTCTGGATTATGGCGCAATGGCCAGTTACAGAAACACGCTCAGACTGGGGGATTTCAGACTCACACCGGCGATTGCCGCCAGCCGTTATAAACGCCAGGATGGCGTAAAAACCACCGATGGCCGGAATCAAAACGACCAGATCATGGCAGGCTTGCAGCTCAGCTATAAGAACGTTGAAGCCGCCGTCACCGCATTACGCACATCCATTGCGCGCGATAATAAAAGCGACAATGACTTTAAAGGCATGGATTCATTACTGTCCTGGAAATACGGTAAATTTAAATTCCTTACCGGTTACAGTTTCCTGGATGAGAAAGATAAATCCGTCTATGAAAAAGAGGACTGGCGTGTCGAAACACAAATAACATTAGCCGATGATACCTGGTTATCATTTACTTACGATAAAGCCTTCGCCAATAAAAACCAAAAAGTCAATGATGACGCGCTCATCGTTGGACTCCGCTATGACTTCTGACAGGTGATTTATGAAAAGAATAATGCAGTTATCCCTTGCATCAACTTTTTTATTTGGCAGTTTATGTGTGCATGCTGATGCGCTATTAGCACCCTCACCCTATGCAAAAATAGAGGGGGATAATAAAATTGTCGCGCTGTATGGCAACTCTTTTACGTTCTATAACAACAATATTAATACCCGGTTGCGAGATCTGACGCGCTCTTTACTACCGAATCACGCGAAAGGGTATAAATATCGGGGGATCACCATCTCAAGCGGTCATTTAGGCTGGCAAATTCATAATCTCGCCTATCAGAATACATTGCAAAAATGGGACGTTGTCATCTTGCAGGGCAACTCTACGGAGACGATTTCGCAGAAAGAGAGCACCCGGCAGAATTTCATCGAATCCGCGACAAAAATGGCGGATATGGCGCATCAGGCAGGTTCAAAAGTCGTGTACTTCATGACCTGGGCAAAGCGGGATCAACCAGAGGATATACAGAAACTTGCTGACGCCTATGTTTCCATTGCGCAGAAAACTGGCGGCTATGTCGCGCCGGTCGGTCTGGCTTTTGAAAAAGCGCGTAAAGCACACCCGGAAATTAATCTTTATTACCACGATGGCGTACACCCTTCCATCGCAGGAACCTATTTAGCCGCCTGTGTGTTCTTTGCCACGCTGTATAACCAGTCGCCAGTGGGCGGAGCGTTGCCCGTAGACACGGATATGACCCCAGCCACCGCAAAAGCATTGCAGCAGATTGCGTGGGAAACCGTCAGCGAGTTTCAGAAATCATCATAGCCGGTTCGGTTGCCCGATGGCGCAAGCTTATCGGGCCTACAATCTCACCACACCGTAGTACCGTAGGCCGGATAAGGCAAAGCCGTCATCCGGCATTACCCACACCACACCGTAGTACCGTAGGCCGGATAAGGCGAAGCCACCATCCGGCATTACCCGCACCACACCGTAGTACCGTAGGCCGGATAAGGCGAAGCCGCCATCCGGCATTACCCGCACCACACCGTAGTACCGTAGGCCGGATAAGGCGAAGCCACCATCCGGCATTATCCGCACCACACCGTAATACCGTAGGCCGGATAAGGCAAAGCCGCCATCCGGCATTACCCGCACCACACCGTAATACCGTAGGCCGGATAAGGCGAAGCCGCCATCCGGCATTACTACCGGGCATCCCTGCCCGTTTTTAACTCAGAAGTCATAATTAACAGACAGCTTCAGGGTACGCGGTTCGCCACGGTACACATACACGCCATCGTAGTCGGATACGCCAGACCAGTATTGCTCGTTGGTGACGTTATCCACCCCTAAACGCCATACCATCTCATTCTGCTCCTGGTTTACGCGCATCCGGTAACGAACGCCGAGGTTAAGCGTGGTGTAACTGTCCAGCTTCTTCTCATTGGCGGCGCCGTCATACTGCGAGCCGGTGTGATTCAGTCGCGCGGTAGCGGTCAGCCCATCAACCTGCCGGATATCATATTCAGCACCGAGAACGGCGGTGAAACGTGGAGTACCGGAAGCATCATTCCCCTGGTTGACGCCATCCTGCGTTTTGGTCAGTTTCGGCTGTAACCAGGTCGCACTGCTGTTCAGACGCAGACCGTAAACCGGCTCACCAAACAGGTTAACTTCCACACCCCGGTTACGCTGCTCGCCATCGGTCGAATATTCCTGCGTCGTCTCGTTCTTAATCACGGACGGTTTCTTAATCTCAAACAGCGCCAGGCTACCGCCGACGGTGCCGAAATCAATTTTCACGCCCACTTCATTTTGCTTAGAGTGCAGAATACCGATGCTTTTACCGTAATCCGGCGACTCCTGATCGGTAATGTTTTCACCCGGCTGTAATGCCTCGGTGTGGTTGGCATACAGTGACACCGTGTCCCACGGCTTATATACGATACCGTAGGTCGGCATCCATCGACTTTCCGTATAGCGAGAGTCAGTGTCTTCTTCACCGGTCGCATTGCTGTAGTTACGCACCACCACTTTCTGATTACGCGCGGCGACGGTCAGCAGCACCTGGTCATCAAAGAATCCCAGCGTATCGCTGAGGAGATAACCCTGAGTACGGTTTCGGGAGGTTGTCAGCGGATCGTGATAGTTGCCGCCGGCGAGATCCCACTGCGGCATCGGCACGTCATGGTTGTCATAGATATTGGTCATGGAGCCAGGGTTGGCCCAGTTCATACGCCATGCCGTTTTATCGCGTTTGATCACCGCCGAATAGCCCAGGTTCACCTTATGGCTGACCGACCAGGTATCAAATTCGCCGCGAATACCCGCCATACTGCTGAACGCGTCAATAATACGGTTGGTATACAGCACATCGACGACAGCATCACCCGATCTGTTCAGTAATTTTGGCGCGGTATAAATCCCGGTTTCATGCGCATGTTGCGCCCCGGCACCGCCGTAGACCGTCCAGTTATTCAGGATGTCGTATTCAGCGCGCGCCATACCGAACTGGTTAGTGATATCACTGTAGCCCCACTTCTGGCTGTAGTTATCCGTGTTGTTCGGTACATCCGGCACGAAATCGACGCCGCTTAAGTTAATCCCCATCGTCCCGCCGTGGAACGTCTTCTTCTGGGCGGCGACATCCAGCGAGGAGCGCAGTTTATCGCCGCGATAATCCAGCCCGAGGGCGGCCAGCGTCGTGCGTTTTTTCTCGTTATCAACGGCGGTTTCGCCTTCACGATGCAGAATGTTTACTCGCGCGCCAAACTGATTGTTATCGCCAAAACGACGACCGGCATCCAGCGTGGTACCTACCTGAGTTGAAGAGGTGTAATCCACTCCCAGGCGCGTCAGCGGCAGGTCATCAGCATGTTTCGGCTCCATGTTGACCATACCGCCCACCCCGGAACTTGCCGCGCCGTTCACGAAAGAGCTGGCGCCTTTAAACACTTCCACGCGCTCAAACAGCGAAGCATCCACAACCTGACGCGGCAGCACGCCAGCCAGACCGCCCCAGGTCACGTCATCCCCCGCCAGCTCAAAGCCGCGAATACGATAGTTTTCTGAGAAGTTCCCGTATCCCTGTACGGGCTGTACTGCGGCGTCGTTTTTCAGCACCTCGCCGATGGTCTTCGCCTGCTGGTCTTCCACCAGTTTTGAGGTGTAACCGATAACGTTAAACGGCACATCCATCGCTTTTTGTTCGCCCAGAACCCCCAGTCGTCCTCCGTGGGCAACCTGCCCCTCCAGGAACGCGGGCACCTGCGCGTCGCCACCGGCTTTAAAACCACTGTTTGCGGATTTGGCCTCAACGACCATCGTATCTTCTTTCCCGGTAGTGTCTTCTGCTGCGTAAACACCGTGAGCGGCGGCACCAATCGCGAATGCCAGCAAGGATTTTTGCAGAGAATAATTATTTTTTGCGCTGCTTTTCATCATTAATCTCATGAATACAAGGACACGAAAAAAACCCTTTAAAATGGGGTTTTATTGAATGAAACCCGAACAAAAATGCTCGTTTTATGTATGGGAAGGGTTTTCCATATATATGTTCTGTGTCCATCCTTGATACGAAGAATAATCACCGAAACCCGCACAGCCAACATGATAATGAGAGTAAAACTCATTATCAATGTTATTTAGATTTTTCATTGTGTGAACAACGGTTACGGGATTTATGGCATTGACACGATTAGCTGTAACGTTACACTAAACCGTTGTAGTTTATACTCTGCTATCCAGATGGCGATACTGAATGAGCCGCCATTCACCGATTGCTGCAAAGGAGATGTATGGCAAACATTCGAGATGTCGCAAAGCATGCGGGCGTTTCCGTCAGCACGGTGTCCAATGTGCTTAACGGCCGCGCCGATCAAATGCGCCCGGAAACGCTGGCGCGCATTCAGCAAAGCATGCAAACGCTCAACTATTTCCCCAACCGGGTCGCCCAGCAGCTCAAAACGGGGCAGGCAAAAATGATCGGGTTGCTGGTGCCATCCATCGTGAACCCCAGCTTTGCGGCACTGGCGCGTGAAGTGGATCTGGCCGCCAAAAAACACCTCTACCGCGTGCTGATCGGCAACACCTATCGCCAAATCGAAGAAGAAGAAGCGTTTCTGGAAGATATGTTTGCTCATGGCGTTCGCGGAATTATTGTGGCCGCCTGTGATATCGAAAAGCCGCATTTCGCCCGCGCGGCGGCGCAGGGCATGATAATGGTGAACTACGATGGCCGTATGCCCGCAAGCGTTGACTCTGGCGGTTTCGCGCTGGACAGCGTGTCGATGGATAACGTTGAGGCGGGCCGAATGGCGGCAGAGCATCTTATCGCGCGCGGGTGTCGCCGCCTCGCGTTTGCGACCGTCGCAGGGATGACCCCCAGCCGCGCGCATAAAATAGAAGGCTTTCTCAGCGCGGTACGCCAGCACGACATGTATCGTGAAGGGATGATCATCGAAGGAAAAGCGATGGCCGCCTACGGAGATACCGAAATGACCGAACTGGGCCGTTCTCTGGCGCAAACCCTCTGCCAGCAATCCCTTCGTCCTGATGGCATCGTCGCCATTAACGATGCGCTTGGCATTGGTTTGATGAGTGGTTTGCACGAAGCCCGCATCCGCGTGCCGGAAGAGATCTCTCTCGTCGGTATCGACAATATTTCACTCTCTGGCCTGGTTTACCCCGGCCTGACCTCTATTATGCCGCCGCTCACGGAGATGGCGGACGTGATGGTTGAGCGCCTGATCGCCCGAATAGAGACTCCGGCAATCCCTCCCGACGAATTTTTGTTTCCCCCTTCCCTGGTATGCCGACAATCGGTGCGGGAAGCGGAAAATATACGATGAGAATAACGCGAGAAGAACGTCGCGTTCTTCTCGTCTTCTCAGAGTAATGTCGGGCCGACGGTGAGGAGAATATTGGCAAAACGGCGGGTTTCGCCTGACGCAATCACCAGCAGCGTATCCGATGATTTCGCCAGCGCGTAAAACGCATTTCGCTCAACATGAGCAAGTTCCGTCATTTCTGAAAGCAGACCACGGTATTCACGCTCAATCGTGTTATCAAATTCAGCCGGGCTCGTCATTAACGTCGCTTTCTCTACGTTAATATAGCCAAGAATTTTCTCCAGAATCATCACGCTACCAATTAAGCCGGGAGAAAAGTTAAGCCAGATAATACGTGCCTGCGGTGACGAGTTGGTCAGGAAAGAGTAATTCGCATCCGCGATCAGAATATTGGCTTTATGACCGCACTGCGCCAATGCCTGTAATAAATCAGGATGAATAATATCTGACTTTATCATAAAGAGTCCCTTTTAACTCAGGCGGGTTTTACAACCCGCCCGCTTTTACGCCCGATAAATACCGCCATTAATATCAATCGTCGCGCCAGAGACGAAACCATCATATTCAGAGGCGAGGAAACAGATCACCCGGGCGACATCTTCAGGCGTACCGGCGCGCCCCAAAGGAATAGCCTGAATCGTCTGGTCGGCAGAGGCCTGCGTCGTATGCTGATTATGAAAACGGGTGCCCAGAATCAATCCTGGGGCCACGGCGTTCACCCGAATGCCAGATTCGCCCAGTTCGGCGGCAAGTGAGCGCGTCCAGGTCAAGACGGCGCCTTTCGTGGTGGAATAAACCAGAGAGCCAGCATGGCCGCCGGAACGACCGGCTAATGACGCCAGATTCACAATGCTCGCCCCATCTGGCGAGGCTTTCAGCCAGGGTAACGCCTGCTGGGTGACATTGAGCATCGTGGTCATATTCACGTCAATAACGGTACGCCAGAACTGTGGTTCGATCTCGCCGAGCCATTTTCGGGCGATAATTCCACCAACGTTATTCACCAGAATATCAATGCCGCCAAGAAACGCCGCGCCCTGTGCAACGCACCGCGCGGCATCTTCCTCATTCGTTAAATCAGCATAACCGCAAGCCGCCCGGCCTCCCTTTTGCTCCGCAATGGCCATTAATTCTCGTGGGCCTTCTTCGCCGCTGAAATAATGAATATAGATATCACATCCGGCCTCAATTAATTTTCTGGCCGTTTCTTTACCAATACCCTGTTCCGCACCGGTAATAAAAACTTTTTTACCCACTAATGATCCCATTTCATACTCCACTTATTCAGATTTAAACATCGCCAGGCGATAACCTGTCGCGTTACTGCTATTTTCAGCGCGCGGACATCCCCGCCACTGAGCGTGGCGAATATCCGTAATGAATAATCAGTAGCCTGCCAGTCCAGGCAACCAGGTGGTTAATGGCGGTGCCATCGCCACAATGATGATGCCGACGAAAACAACCGCCAGATATTTCGCCATTGGCCGAATAACATGTTTCATCTCCACGCCGCAGATGGCGCAGGTGGTATACAGCCCTAATCCAATCGGCGGTGAAAATAAGCCAAAGCCCATCGCCAGAATCATGACAATACCGAAATGCAGCGGGTTAAACCCAAGCTGAATGGCGATTGGCACCAGGATAGGGGCGAAAATGATCAACGCTGGCGCACCTTCCAGAACCGCGCCAAAGATAATCAGAATCACAATGGTCAACAGCAGGAACAGCCAGGCGCCCTGCTCCATCCCAATCCCCACCAGCAGTTCAGCAATTTGCTGCGGAATCATCTGTATCGTCAGCGCATAAGAAAGGCTGGTCGCGCAGGCGACGATGAACAGCAGTACGCCGGACATGGCCGCGATATCAATAAACATTTTCACCGTCGCTTTCAGCGTCAGCTCGCGAAACGCCAGACGACCGACAACGATGGCGTAAATCACCGCAAAGGCAGAGATTTCTGTCGAGGTCGCAATCCCCATCATCACCCCACGGCCAATCATAAAGATCATGACCAGCCCCACGGCGGCGCCAAGGTAGAGCTGCGCACGCGGGCGTAAAACCGGGTAAGCCTCGCTGACGTTAATTTTTCCGCCAAAACGGTTGGCCGCGATCATCAGCAGTATCAGCAAGCAGACGGCGGGAACCAGGCCGGCGATAAACAGCGCGCCGATGGAGATATTCGCCACAAACCCCATGACGATCAGGTTTACGCACGGAGGAATGGTCTCCGCCATCACCGCCGATGCGGCGAACACCCCTGCGGCCTCTTCGCTGTCCTGCTTAGCGCGACGCACCGCAGGCATCAAGACACCGCCCACCGCGGCGACATCCGCCAGTTTGGAACCGGAAATCCCGGAGAAGAAGGCCATCGACAGCACGGTCGTCATGTTTAACCCGCCGCGAAAGCGCCCCATCCCGCGCACAATCAGCTCAACCAGACGCGTTGACATCCCGTTGATTTCCATTGCCGCCCCGGCAAGTAAAAAGAACGGAATCGCCAGCAGAACGAAGTGGTCTACCCCGGCGGCAACCTGCTGAGAGAAAAAGACAAACGGTAACGACGGATCGCAAATAAAGAACACCATTGCGGACATGCCCAGCGTAAACGCGATAGGCACACCGGCCAGGATACCCAGCGCAAAACAGATCAGCATCAGCCCCGCCGCCGCGCTGGCCGGATCGGCCATCAGCGAGAGTTTCAGATACCCCAGCGCCGCCAGCACCAGGATTCCGCCGCCGCTGAGCAGAACAACCCGCGCGCGTTCATGCAGCGCATGTTCCAGCGCGGCCACCATCATTACCACGGAACCGATCAACACCGGGATAACGTAAATCGTCTGCGGCAGGCCGGTCTCGGTCGTTTGTACCCGCGCGGCCTGCACCAGGTCATAGCTGGAAATCACCAGCCCCACCGACACCAGAAACAGCACCCAACGACTGGCGTGGATAACATAAGGGCGCACCTGCTGCGCAAAGTACGCGCGATCGGTCTCGCGGAATGTCACCCCTTTGGCTTCCAGGTTTTTAATCGCTTCCTGCTCTTTCTGGCTTGCCTGTTGGCGCTCGTACTCTGTGGCTTCCTGCGCCGCCGCAAGGACATCGGCCCGCAGCGCTTCTGGAATTTGCTCGAAGCTCTTCTTATTCATGGCAATCATCAGCGGGTTAAAGCTATGGCGGGTCAGGGTGCCATTCTTGATAATTTCATAATATTTGCTGGAGTAGATGGTCGGCGCATCATGTTCAACGCCGTCGATAACGCCCATTTGCAGACTGGAATAGACCTCGCCGCCCGGCATCGGAATCGCCACCGCGCCCATATGATTCAGCGTGGCGATAAAGTTAGGCACCGGCAGAACGCGGATTTTCAGATTCTTTAAATCTTCAGGTTTTTCAATGGCCTTTTTGGTATACACATTACGCGCGCCTAAGTTATAGCCATAACCCAGCACCATAACGTTGGCTTTATTCAGCATTAACGCAGAAAGCTGCTCGCCCGCTTTTCCGTCCAGCGTTTTGCCAACCTGGTCGTAATCTTTAAACAGATACCCCAGATCCAGAACGCCGATTTCAGGCACCAGCGTGGCCCAAATCGAGGTGCCGGAGATCATCATATTGATTGCGCCAATGCGTACCTGCTGCGTGGCATCGGCCTCTTTTCCTAACATCCCGTTGGCGAAATAGTTGAGCTTAATTTGCCCTTTCAATTTTTCGTTTTTGTTCAGGTTCTCCTGAAAACGGGTAAACCAGATATAGTGCGCGGAGGAATCATCCCCGGGCAGAGAGGAGTAAACGCGAAAATTAAGCGCTGCCTGAGCAAAAGAAGTCACCACACTGCCCGCTATCAGCGCGGTACTTAAGCAAGCTAAAGCTAAAAAACGTCTGGTCGAACGAAGCTGTTTTATTTCCATCATGATTGTCCTTCCACATACCATTAGGGTAGCGATAACGCCGTCTGGCACCGCTAAATCGCCAGGAGAGTAAATGAGAAAAACTGCTGTATGTTTCTTCTGTAACGTTTTAGTGTAACGTTACAGAAACTATCCGCCTCCCTGTACAAAAGCAAGTCGCTTCCTTTCATCAGTGGGAGTGATATGTGAATTTTGTGGCGGACATCGCTAATTCGCGCAGGTGCGTTACATCGTTAAAACGACATCATTGCTGTTTAGTCACTGTTTAGCGCAGAAGGAAGCGACGGGAGAGAAAAAGAGGAAAAGGGTTGGTGAATGGGGGGCGTCAGTCAACGCAGGAGTGCCGTCGTTATCTGGCGGCACTCCTTTACGCTTTACCGTTCAGAGATATAGCGGGCAACCGTCGCTTTCGCGCCGTTTTCCAGCAGCGACAGGTAAGCCTGCGTTACCTGCGCCACAAACAGCGGCTCATGCGGTAATTCGTTCCCGAAAATGGCCTCCACGCCCAGCAGCGCTTTTACCCGCGCCTCGCCTTCCGCGCTCTGCATCACCGCATTCTGCAAGACCGGCAACAGCGGATCGCTAACGTCAATACGGTTTCCCTGTTCATCCACCCCGCCGACGTAACGCATCCAGCCCGCAACGCCCAGCGCCAGCAGATCGAAACGATGGTGGTGAACCAGGTGCCAGCGAACGGAATCCAGCATGCGCTGCGGCAGTTTCTGGCTACCGTCCATTGCAATCTGCCAGGTACGGTGACGCAGCCCCGTGTTGCTGTAGCGCGCAATCAGCATATCGGCATAGCGGGTGAGATCCACCCCCGTCACGTTCAGCGTCGGCGCCTGCTCTTCCAGCATCAGCGCCCTCGCGGCGCGTCGGAAGTGCTCATCTTCCATGCACTCATTAATATGCTGATAGCCGGAAAGATAACCCAGATAAGCGAGGAAAGAGTGGCTGCCATTAAGCATACGCAGCTTCATCTCTTCAAACGGCAGCACGTCAGCCACCAGTTCGGCTCCGGCCTTTTCCCATTCCGGGCGGCCTGCGACAAAGTTATCCTCGATAACCCACTGGCGGAATGGCTCGCAGGCCACGCCTGCCGGGTCGCGCACGCCGGTAAGCTGTTCAATCTTATCCAGCGTTTCCGCCGTCATCGCCGGGACGATACGATCCACCATCGTGGAGGGGAACGTTACGTTCTGCGCAATCCAGGCAGCCAGCCCGGCATCAACGGCTTGCGCATAGGCGCATATTACGTTGCGCATGACATGACCGTTTTCCGGCATATTGTCGCAGGACATCACGGTAAACGCCGGGAGACCCGCCGCTCTGCGGCGCGCCAGCGCGGCGACAATAACGCCCGGCGCTGATTTTGGCTGCTGAGGGTTTTGCAGATCGGCAACGATAGCCGGGTGATCGAGCATCAACTGGCCGGTAGCCGGAGAGTGGCAGTAGCCTTTTTCCGTGATCGTCAACGATACAATGGCAACCTGCGGCTCGCACATGGCAGCCAGCACCGTTTCCAGGCCATCCACCTGCGCATGCAGCGCGTTCTTCACTACGCCAACCACGCGGGCGGTCCAGGCATCGGCCGACATTTCCGCCACCGTATAGAGGCGATCCTGATTTTTCAGATCGGCGATCTGCTGCTCGCCGCCAATCAGGTTAACTTCGGTGTATCCCCAGTCGCTGCCGTGTTCCGCAGCCAGAATATCCGCATAAACGGCCTGATGCGCACGATGAAACGCGCCGAATCCCAGGTGAACAATTCGCGGAACCAGCGCGTTGCGATCCCAGTTCGGAACGGTGGCTTTCGCGTGTAATAGCTTATTTTGCATCTTTCTACTCACTGTATAAAAAGAGGGATTGGCGGCAGCAGGCCTATTGCGCCCTTGCTGCCGCCAGGCTGTATCAGCTCAGTATGGAGGTGGGTTCAGCGGGCTTTACCCGTTCAGGCGCGCTTTGACACCAGAGCGAGTCATAGCTGTAGCCCGTCAGGTCTTCCACAATATGGCGGGCTTCCGGCGTCACATCCTGTTTAAGACCGTCCGCTTTGAGGCGTTCAATTTCGTCCACAAAAATTTTGTGCGTGCGCTTATTCAGATGGAAGGTCAGCGCTTGCCACAGTGCAATGATCAGAAGCCCGGCCGTACCAACGAACAGCAGCATGGCAATGGTCGTGATCGCTTCCTGCGGCTGCGTCTGGCTGCCTTTCACGAAGCCGCCGCTTTGCAGAAGCAGGCCCACGGCAAAGGTCGCAATAGCTACCGTTGTCTTACGGGAAAACGTCATGACGGCGGCAAACAGCCCTTCACGGCGCTGACGGGTGATCATTTCGTCAATGTCCGGGATGAACGGGAACACGTTCCACGGCGTGAACTCCAGAATGCAGCGCCCGACCTGGTAAACCCCGGCGAGAATCACCAACAATACGATTTTGTTGTCGGTCGGGAACTGGTAAACCAGGAAGAACCCGCCCAGGCACAGCATCATCAGGCTGTAGGAGAAGACATAGAGGCGAGAAGGGCCATATTTAATAATCGCCACGCCCGCCGCCAGCGTGACCGGCAAGCCGACGATACTCATCGACAGCAATGTTCCCGCCAGCGAGGATGAAACATTCAGGCAGTAGACGCAGAAAAAGACGAATACGGTGTTGTAGACATCCTTGGCGGTAAAGGAGAAGAGATAGATCGCCAGATGTTTACGGAACGCGCGCACTTTTAACGTTGAGGCATACTCTTTGAACAGGTTGCCAAACGCCGCCAGTTTTTCGCCAGCGGTCATCGGCTGACGCTCTTTTTCCATTTCCGCCAGCATTTCCGGTGTCAGTTCACGTTCCCAGGTCACTTTCCAGGAGATAAACACACAGACCGTAAACAGCACGGCAAATACAACGCCGTTGATCAGATATGCATCCGCGTTGTTTTCACCCAGCCAGCCGATCAGCAGGCCCGGAATAAAGGTGGCAAGGAACGTCCCGGATGCCGACAGGAACATGCGGCACGTTGACAGTTTGGTACGGTCATTGAAGTCTTTGGTCATCTCAGACGGCAGCGTTTCCCACGGGATCAGCACCATAGCGGCGATAATCTCAAAGGCCAGGTACACAGCGAGATAGAACCAGAAGTTCATGCCGTTCATCCATAACAGGATGTAAACCAGCATGAGTGGCGCGCCAATGAGCAGGAAGAAACGGCGGCGGCCAAATTTCTTGCCCAAATAATGCTTATAGAAATGGTCCGTGAAGCTGCCCATAAACAGGCTCACGATCGCATCGACAATACGCGCGATCGCCACAATAGACGCCGCTTCAATCGGCGACAGACCAACAAAGGTGGTATAGAAGAAAAGCAGCCAGGCACCGATAACGGTAAATGCGCCGCCCCCCATGATATCCGTCAGGCCGTAGCCGATACTGACGGGAATGGTGACTTTTCTGTTCTTACGGGTCATCGTTTATTCCTGCATCAGTCTTATCGAAAACGGAAATAGCGGCGGGCGTTATCCACGCAGATGCCACGAATCATGTTATTGAGGATCGCATCGTCCTCCGGCACTTCCCCTCTTTCGACCCACCCGCCAATCAAATCACAGAGGATTCGGCGGAAATAATCGTGTCGGGTATAGGAGACAAAGCTGCGGGAATCCGTCAGCATACCAATAAAGTTAGAGAGTAATCCCTGATCGGCAAGCGCATTGAGCTGATTCACCATGCCGCGTCGCGTATCGTTAAACCACCAGCCGGAGCCAAATTGCAGCGGGGATTTCACGCCATCTTCACCGCTCTGGAAATTAGCGATGGTGGAGGCAACCACATCGTTATAGCTGGCGTTGAGGTTGTAGAGGATCGTTTTCGGCAGACCGTTGTTTTCCGCCATTGCGTTCAGCAGACCATTCAGGCTTTCCGCAAGGTGCGTCTGATCGCCAATGGAATCAAAGCCACAGTTAATGCCGATTTTTTCGAACATTGGCGTGTTGTTGTTGCGAATCGCGCCAAAGTGAATCTGCATTGCCCAGTCGCGCTGTTTGTACATTTTGGCTAAGGCGACAAAAATAAGGCTATCCCAGGCCTGAAGTTCATCTTCACTCAGCGCATCACCTGCCAGTCGGCGCTGGAACAGCGCGGCCTGCCCGGCAGCATCAAACGGGCGAAAACGAACGGCCAGCGGCCCATGATCCGACACCCGGCAACCCGTGCTGTGGAAAAAATCGACGCGCGCTTCAAGCGCCGCGAGAAACTCATTCAGAGTGGTAATGGTTTTTCCGGTTTTCTGCGACAGACGAGAAACAAACGTCAGGAAACGATCGGGATGCGTTTCAAACAGTTCATCGGGACGGAAGGTCGGCAGCACGAGCGTTGAAAAATCACGCTTTTCCGCCAGTCGCTGATGATATTCCAGATCGTCAAGCGGCCCATCGGTTGTGCAAAGCGCTTCAACATTTGAACGGGTAATTAACGCCTGCGGTAAAAAATCATCGCGACGTAATTGTTCATTACACTGCGCCATAATCGTGCGCCAGTTCTTACTGTTTAGCGTTTCCTCAATCGCGAAATAATATTTCAGTTCAAGATGAGTCCAGTGATACAGCGGATTACCAAAACTGGCCTCAACGGTTTGCGCCCACGCTTCAAATTTTTCCTCTGAAGAGGCATCGCCGGTAATTTTCCGCTCGGGTATGCCATTGGCGCGCATCGCCCGCCATTTATAATGGTCCCCTTCCAGCCAAAGCTGGGTAATATCGGCAAAAGGTTTGTTTTCCCAAATCGCTTTCGCTTCAAGATGGCAGTGATAGTCAATAATAGGTAACGTCTTAGCCAGCTCAGAATACAACCGCTGACCCGGTTCGTTATTTATCATAAAACTTTGATTTATCATGGACATAATTACTCCGCACAAGGGGATGGCTTTTGCTAAAACGTCCCCAGGTTGAGGCTAAAATCGGTGTATGACAGGTACTTAATAGCCCCGACATTACCCCTCCCGCCCATTTAAAGTCTACTACCATACAAGTGTAATTAAGAAATTTGTGACTTAAATCATGTTATGCAACTTTCAATAAAAAAATCACTTTCAGTCATAATGGCGTGTATTAATCCCTGTGCGATAGCGGCTATTTTCACGATAAACGACAAATAAGAACAAACTGATCATTATATTTTACAAAATTAAAACACTTACCGGAAATAAGCTTTCCAGTAAAAGCTTCCCCTTAACGGAAATGTATATTCCTGACGGCATTTAATCTTTTTTCTACGGTAAGGTTGATCAAATTGTCATTACTGAATATGCTAGTCAATACTAGTATGGTATGAAGTCAAATATACGAAATACGCAATAAGATAAGAAAGGCGGACAAAGAATGCAGATGACAATGCGCTGGTTTGGGCCACAGGAAGACAAAATCCCGTTGGAATACATTCGCCAGGTGCCGGGTGTAGAAGGCGTCGTCGGGGCGCTCTATGATGTCGCCCCTGGAGAAGTGTGGCCGGTTGAAAAAATTAAGGCGCTGGTTGAGCAGGCGCACGCTGCGGGCCTGAAGATGGAAGTCATCGAAAGCGTCAATATCCACGATGACATCAAAATCGGCACCCCGGAACGCGATCGCTATATTGAGAATTACAAGCAGACGATCCGCAACCTGGCGGGCTTTGGCATAAAGGTCATCTGTTATAACTTCATGCCGGTCTTCGACTGGATGAAAACGGACATGAACTACGTCCTGCCGGACGGTTCTCTGACGATGGCCTTTGAAAAACATGGCATTGATAAGACGCTGGAAGAGGTCGTAAAAGAGGTTCTGGATAACTCCAACGGTTTCGCATTACCGGGATGGGAACCTGAGCGCCTGGCTAAAGTGCAGGAATTATTCGCGCGCTACAGTGGAGTGGATGACGACAATCTGCGGGAAAACCTGTTTTATTTCCTCCGGGAGATTATTCCCGTGTGCGAAGAAGTGGGCGTGAAAATGGCCATTCACCCGGACGATCCGCCGTATTCTATTTTCGGCCTTCCGCGCGTGGTCAAAAACCACGCCGACCTGGCGATGATTTGCGATGCCGTTGACTCTCCGGCGAATGGCATCACCCTCTGTACCGGTTCGATCGCTGAAGATCCAGAAAATAACGTCTATGAAATCCTGGCTGAATTCACGCGTCGCAAGCGCCTCCATTTTGCGCACGTACGCAACATTAAGCTGATCAAAGATAAAGACTTCTACGAGTCGGCCCACCCTTCGCAGTACGGTTCGCTGGACATGTACCGCGTAATGCAGGCGCTCCACGATAACGGCTTTGATGGCTACATCCGCCCGGATCACGGTCGCTTTATCTGGGGAGAAACGGGACGCCCAGGCTATGGTCTTTACGACCGCGCGCTCGGCGTCACTTACCTGTCAGGTCTCTGGGAAGCGCTGGAGAAAAAATAAAGTCCGTTGTGAATCACGATGTAACGAGATAAAAAACCCGCCATTTTGCGGGTTTTTACTTGCCGTACCCCTCAATATCACCGCTTTTCTCACCAAAGTTGATCCAGACGCTATTTTACGAAAAAACGCTTGATGCAAAAATTGATCTTGATGATAATCATTCTTGTTATCATGTTTATTATCATTTTCATAACGGATGCGCCCGCTATGCATAACACTATGGCTGCAATAATAAAAAACAACGCTCCGCTTTCTCCTTCAGGCACCAAACGCCAGATAGACAGCAAAGTATTGCTCGGTGAAGAAGGCTGGGTACTGATTGAGCATAAGGGTGAACATTATCTGCTCCGCCAGACGCAATCCGGGAAACTGATCCTGACTAAATAAATAACCAATTTCGCCAGCCACCCAGGTCTCCCCCCAGGCAGCCAGCACTTTTCAATTTCCTTATGGAGAGTTGTTATGTTACGCCTGCAATCTGCCTCTTTGCGCCCATCTCTGCTGGCGCTGGCAATCGTTAGCACCCTGCCAGGAGCGGCTTACGCGACCACAGACGATATCACCGTCACTGCGACCGGTAATGCGCGCAGCACCTTTGAAGCCCCCATGATGGTGAGCGTTATCGATACGTCCGATCCCGAAAACCAGACCGCCAGCTCGGCAGCCGATCTGCTGCGTCCTGTTCCAGGGATCACCCTGAGCGGAAGCGGGCGAACCAACGGCCAGGATATCAGTATGCGTGGCTATGATCGTCGCGGCGTACTGATTCTGGTGGACGGCGTTCGTCAGGGAACCGATACCGGGCACCTCAACAGCACCTTCCTCGATCCGGCGTTGATCAAACGTATTGAGATCGTTCGCGGCCCTTCCGCACTGCTGTACGGCAGCGGCGCGCTGGGCGGCGTGATCTCTTATGAAACCGCCGATGCGAAAGATCTGCTTCAGGAAGGCCAGAACAGCGGTTTCCGCGTCTTTGGTACTGGCAGCACCGGCGATCACAGTCTGGGAATGGGCGCCAGCGCCTTTGGCCGAACCGATAACCTTGATGGACTGGTGGCATGGTCCAGCCGCGATCGTGGCGACCTGCGTCAGGGCGATGGTTCTACGGCGCCAAATGATGAATCGATCAATAACATGCTGGCAAAAGGCACCTGGTATATTAACGATGCGCAGGCGCTGAGTGGGTCATTACGTTACTACAACAACGACGCGCAAGAGCCGAAGAACCCGCAAACAATTGATGCCTCCACCAGCAACCCTCTTGTGGATCGCTCGACCATCCAGCGTGACATGCAGCTCTCTTACAGGATCGCGCCGCAGGGCAACGACTGGCTGAATGCCGATGCCAAAGTATACTGGTCTGAAGCGCGCATCAACGCCCAGAACGTCGATAACACGGGCGAATTTCGCAAACAAACCACCAAAGGCGGAAAAGTTGAAAACCGCACGCGCCTCTTCAGCGACGCTTTCGCCTCTCACCTGCTGACGTACGGCGGAGAGTATTACCGTCAGGAGCAAAAACCCGGCGGCGTGACAACCGGCTTCCCGGAAGCAAAAATCGACTTCAGCTCCGGCTGGTTGCAGGATGAAATCACCCTTCGCGACCTGCCCGTCACCCTGCTGGGCGGCACGCGTTACGACAACTACCGCGGCAGCAGCGACGGCTATGACGATGTTGATGCCGATAAATGGTCATCCCGCGCCGGGTTAACCGTCAGCCCGACGGACTGGCTGATGCTGTTTGGCTCTTACGCCCAGGCATTCCGCGCGCCGACAATGGGTGAAATGTATAACGACGCAAAACACTTCTCCATTGGCAGCTTCTACACTAACTATTGGGTGCCAAACCCTAACCTGCGCCCGGAAACCAACGAAACGCAGGAGTACGGTTTTGGTCTGCGTTTCGACAATCTGATGCTGTCCAACGATGCGCTGGAGTTCAAAGCCAGCTACTTTGATACCAAAGCAAAAGATTACATCTCCACGACCGTCGATTTCGCCGCCGCGACCACTATGTCTTACAACGTCCCGAACGCCAAAATCTGGGGCTGGGATGTGATGACGAAATATACCGCTGATCTGTTCAGCCTCGACGTGGCCTACAACCGCACCCGTGGGAAAGACAAGGATACCGGAGAGTATATCTCCAGCATTAACCCGGATACCGTCACCAGCAAGCTGAATATTCCCGTCGCGCAGAGCGGCTTCTCCGTTGGCTGGGTAGGAACGTTTGCCGATCGCTCAACGCATATCAGCAGCGAATACAGCAAACAGCCGGGTTATGCCGTCAACGACTTTTACGTTAGCTACCAGGGACAGCAGGCGCTGAAAGGCATGACCACCACGCTGGTGTTGGGTAACGCCTTCGATAAAGAGTACTGGTCGCCGCAGGGCATCCCGCAGGACGGGCGCAACGGCAAGATTTTCGTGAGCTATCAATGGTAATCACCCGCCCCGGTTCGCCGGGGCAAATACTGGAAGGAAGAGACAATGAACCACTACACACGCTGGCTTGAGCTAAAAGAACAACATCCTGGTAAGTACGCGCGTGACATCGCTGGTTTACTGGGGATCAGCGAGGCGGAGCTGACGTTTGCCCGCGTCGGTCATGACGCATGGCGGCTGCGCGGCGACACGCGTGAAATTTTCGCGGCGCTGGAATCCGTTGGCGAAACAAAATGCATCTGCCGCAACGAGTATGCGGTACACGAGCAGGTCGGCGCATTCACCAATCAACACCTGAGCGGTCACGCCGGGCTGGTACTGAACCCACGCGCGCTCGATCTGCGCTTATTTTTAAATCAATGGGCCAGCGTGTTCCACATTAAGGAAGCGACCGCCCGCGGCGAGCGCCAGAGCATTCAGTTCTTTGATCATCAGGGCGATGCGCTCCTGAAGGTGTATGCCACGGACAACACCGATACCGCCGCCTGGGACGAGCTTCTGCAACATTTTATCGTGACCGAGAATGCGCCGCTGGCGCTGAAAGCGGCTGAAACCCCTGTTAACGAAACGGCTGCCGATGCCGTGACCGTTGACAGAGAGTGGCGCGCGATGACCGACGTTCACCAGTTCTTCACGCTGCTCAAGCGCCACAACCTGACCCGCCAGCAGGCTTTTGAACGGGTCGCTGACGATCTGGCCTGCAAGGTGCCGAACGGCGCGCTGGCGCAGCTCCTCGACGCTGCCCTTAAAGACGGCAATGAAATCATGGTGTTCGTCGGCAACAGAGGCTGCGTGCAAATTTTCACCGGCGTGGTCGAAAAAGTCGTGCCGATGAAAGGCTGGCTGAATATTTTCAACCCGACGTTTACGCTGCACCTGCTGGAAGAGACGATTGCCGAGACCTGGATAACCCGCAAACCTACCGCAGACGGCCACGTCACCAGTCTGGAACTCTTTGCGCATGACGGCACGCAAATCGCTCAGCTTTACGGTCAGCGTACGGAAGGCGAACCAGAACAGACACAGTGGCGCAAACAGATTGAGGCGCTGATGCCAAAAGGGCTGGCGGCATGAAAAAACTGCTTGCCCTGATTGCCGCCCTGCCGCTGACGGTTCTTGCCGCGAAACAGGATAAGATCGTCGCGCTCGGCGGAGATGTCACCGAGATCGTGTACGCGCTCGGCGCACAGTCTTCGCTGGTCGCCCGCGACAGCACCAGCCAGTGGCCGCCGGAGGCCACTGCCCTGCCGGATGTGGGGTATCTGCGCCAGCTAAATGCCGAAGGTATCCTCGCCACGCGTCCCGATCTTGTGCTGGCAAGCAGCCAGGCTCAGCCCTCGCTGGTACTCAAACAGGTCGAGCAAAGTCATGTTCGGGTCATTACCGTACCGAGCCGCAACGACCTGCGCGTCATCGACGAGAAAGTGCAGGTCATCGCCAACGCCACCGACCGGGTGGCTGAAGGCGAGGCGCTGCGCCAGACGCTGAATAAAGAGATTTCCGCGCTGCCGACCACGCCGCTCAATAAGCGGGTGCTGTTTATTCTTAACCACGGCGGAATGAGCGCGATGGCCGCCGGACAGCAAACGGGCGCGGATGCCGCCATTCGCGCGGCAGGGCTACAAAATGCGATGCAGGGCGTCTCCCGCTATCAGCCGCTCTCACAGGAAGGCGTGATCGCCAGCCAGCCCGATCTGGTGGTGATTCCCCAGGAGGGATTAACGGCGATGGGCGGCGAAGAGAATCTCTGGAAGTTACCGGGACTGGCGCAGACCCCTGCCGGGCGCAATAAGCAGGTGTTCGCGGTCGATGATATGGCGCTGCTCGGTTTTAGCGTGCGTACGCCTCAGGCGATTCAGCAGCTACGCGCGAAAGCGGAGTCATTGCCCTGATGCCACGGCGGATCACGCTTTCTCTGTATACGCTGGCGCTGATGCTGGCAGTGGTGACGGTCGTGGCAAGCGGTTTTGGCGCATTACGCCTGCCGCTCAGCCTGCTCTGGCATGACGGCGACGACGCGTTACGCCAGATCTGGTTCAACATTCGTCTGCCCCGGGTTCTGCTCGCGCTGGTGATTGGCGGCTCGCTGGCGCTGTCCGGGTGCGTGATGCAGGGGCTCTTTCGCAACCCCCTCGCCGATCCGGGACTACTCGGCATCAGCAGCGGCGCGGCGTTAGCCGTTGCGCTGTGGGTCGTCCTTCCGCTCACGCTGCCTCCCCTTATTATGCTGTATGCGCCGATGCTGGCGGCATTCATTGGCGCGCTCATCGCAACGGTCGTTATTTTCCTGCTCAGCCGACAGCGGGACAGTTCGCTCTCCCGGCTGCTGCTGGTCGGCATCGCCATTAATGCGCTATGCGGCGCGGCGGTGGGCGTGTTGTCGTGGATCAGCAATGACACGCAGCTACGCCAGCTCTCGCTATGGGGAATGGGCAGCCTTGGCCAGGCGCAGTGGTCAACGCTGCTGGCGGTCGCCTCTTTGATGATCCCAACGGTATTTCTCATCTGGCGTCTTGCTGGCGCGCTTAACCTGCTGCAACTGGGAGAGGAAGAGGCGCATTACCTGGGCGTCGATGTCCGGGTTGTTCAGCGAATCCTGCTGATCTGTAGCGCGTTGCTGGTGGCGGCGGCTGTCGCCGTCAGCGGCGTGATCGGTTTTATCGGTCTGGTCGTGCCGCATCTGATACGAATGTGGTTAGGGGCAGACCATCGTGCGGTAATCCCCGGCTCCGTGCTGGCGGGCGCCTTTCTGCTGCTGATTGCCGATACCATCGCCCGAACGCTGGTTGCCCCGGCTGAAATGCCCGTCGGGCTGCTGACCAGTATTCTGGGCGCGCCGTGGTTCCTGTGGCTTATTTTCCGCCGGGGAGGTCAGTATGGCTGAACGTTTTCTCGCTGACAGCGTCAGCTACGCCGCTGCGGGCAGAACAATTATTCGCGATATCTCGCTCTCCCTGACCCAGGGAGAACTGCTGGCATTAATTGGCCCCAACGGTGCCGGGAAATCGACGCTGTTAAGGCTGCTCACCGGTTATCTCACTCCGGCAGACGGACGTTGCCTGCTGGCCGGCAAACCGCTTGAGCAATGGCCTGCGCAGACGCTGTCCCGCTACCGCGCGGTCATGCTTCAGCAAACGCGAATGGGGTTCGACTGGCCCGTTGAGGCCGTAATCGGCATGGGGCGAATGCCCTGGACGCAGCAGCCCGAAGCGGCGGTGATTCATCAGGTGATGCAGCTTACGGAATGTTTGTCGCTGGCGGGAAGACGTTACGCCTCCTTGTCCGGCGGCGAACAGCAGCGCGTACAGCTGGCGCGCGCGCTGGCGCAGCTATGGTGCGACGGCTCCCCACGCGGCTGGCTTTTTCTTGATGAGCCCACCTCCGCGCTGGATCTGTTCCATCAGCAGCATTTACTGCGGTTGCTGAAAACGCTGACCCGTAAGGGCCATCTGCATGTTTGCATCGTGCTGCACGATCTCAACCTGGCGGCCCTGTGGGCGGATCGAATCGTGTTGCTGCATGGCGGCAACATCGTTGCCGAAGGCGCACCCGCCGAGGTTCTGCAAGCCGATACGCTAACCCGCTGGTACGGCGCGGAAGTCCACATCGGAACACACCCGACAAGCGGCGGACCGCAGATCTTCCTCGCGCCTTAACCGGAAAATGCCGGATAACGGCTTCGCCTTATCCGGCAGACAATTCTGCGGAGAATCGCTTTCCTCAGGCTATACTTTCCGCAAAACTCATTACCAGGCGGAATCATGATCGCACCAAAACAGCTTCCCTCCCTGCGTTTACCGCTGGCAGGACTCCTGATGTTGACGCTGCTGTGGGCAGGTTTCACCGTGCACAGCCATTGGGAAGCGTTTATCCAGTGGTGTCTCGCCGCCCAGATCACCCTGCACCGCTATCTGGTCATGTATTTGCTGCAACTCAATAACCACCAGTACACCGGCGGGCTATGGCTGCTGACCGGCGCGTTCTTCTATGGCGTACTGCATGCGATTGGGCCGGGGCATGGGAAATTTATCGTCACCACCTGGCTGAGTACGACGAAAGAGAGCCTGCTTGCCGCGCGGGTCGTGCCCTTTATTGGCAGCCTGATGCAGGGCGTCAGCGCCATACTGTTCGTGTTTATTCTGGCGGTCGGCTTCAACCTGGCCGCCGGCGATCTCAGCACCAGCCGCTGGTACGTCGAGAAAATCAGCGCCGTCCTGATTGGCGCGTTCGGGCTATTTATCATCTACCAGGCGTTAAAAACCCTGCGTCCAAAGCCCATTTTCTCGCGTTTCTCCCAGCCGCACAGCCACGACGAACACTGTGGCTGCGGGCATCACGGCGTGGGCGCAGAACTCACCGACGGCAACTGGAAAACACGCCTCGGCGTGATTCTGGCGACAGGAGCCCGCCCCTGTAGCGGGGCAATCATGATTTTACTGTTCTCCAACGCGCTCGGTATTGTCAGTTGGGGGATTGCCGCCGTCATGACCATGTCCTTCGGCACGGCGCTGTCGATTATGGGGCTGTCGCTGGCGGTACGTTACGCACGCAACCAGACCCAGGCGCTGTTTGCCGGGAACCATGCCCCCCTGCGCTGGCTGGGGCCGGTTATCCGCATCATCGGCGGGCTGGCGCTGGTGCTGTTTGCCCTCATTCTGTTTCTGACGGTGATCCCCATCAGTGCGAACGGTGATTATATTGCGGCGGGTTGTTAACCTGTTTGCCGGGCGGTAGCGTGCTTATGCCCCTGTCTTTCCCTACCTCCTTTGAATTACCCGTCCCATCAGGGATAATACCCACACAATGTGTAATCTCAGGATCGCGATGAAACATTCTCTGCAACGCCGCGCTGGACGAAAACGCCAGATGAAACTCGGCACGACCGTGATATTGATGGTCAGCGCCGTGTTGTTCTCCGTGCTGCTCGTCGTCCATCTGATTTATTTCTCACAGATCAGCCACATGACGCGCGACGCGCTGGCAGACAAAGCGCTGGCGGTCGCCCGTACGCTGGCGGACTCCCCGGAAATTCGCCAGCGTATGAAGCAAAAGCCGACAGAGAGCGGCATTCAGGCGATCGCCGAGGCGGTTCGCAAACGCAACGATATGTTATTTATCGTAATTACCGATATGAAAAGCATTCGCTATTCGCACCCGGAAGCGCAGCGAATCGGCCAGCCGTTTAAAGGCGACGACATCCTGCTGGCGCTACAGGGGCATGAAAATGTCGCCATCAATCGCGGTTTTCTTGCCAAAGCGCTGCGGGTTTTCACGCCCATTTATGACGACAATCATCAGCAGATCGGCGTCGTGGCGATTGGCCTTGAGCTCAGCAGAGTAACGGAGCAGATCAACAACAGCCGCTGGAGCATCATCTGGTCGATTCTGTTCGGCGCGCTGGTGGGGTTGCTGGGCACTTACGTGCTGGTGAAGGTGCTCAAACGCATCCTGTTCGGCCTGGAGCCGTATGAAATTTCCACGCTGTTTGAGCAGCGCCAGGCGATGCTGCAATCCATCAAAGAGGGGGTGGTCGCCGTTGACGACAGCGGCGAGGTGACGTTAATCAACCAGGCGGCGCAGGAACTTCTCGATTACCGCAAATCGCAGGATGACGCGCACTTATCCTCGCTTAGCCACGCCTGGTCGCAGGTAGTGAATCTGAACGACGTGCTCCGCGACGGTACGCCGCGCCGGGATGAAGAGATTACCGTTAAAGATCGTCTGCTGCTTATCAACACCGTTCCGGTACGCAGCAATGGAAAAATCATCGGCGCGATCTCCACGTTCAGGGACAAAACAGAAGTCCGCCAGCTCATGCAGCGTCTGGACGGAATGGTCAACTACGCGGATGCACTCCGTGAACGATCCCACGAATTTATGAACAAATTACATGTCATTCTGGGATTATTGCATCTGAAGAGTTATAAGCAGCTTGAAGATTATATTATTAAGACGGCTAATAACTATCAGGAAGAGATCGGCTCACTGTTGGGGAAAATAAAGTCGCCCGTTATCGCAGGCTTTTTGCTCAGTAAGATTAATCGCACCTCCGATTTAGGGCACAGCCTGGTGATTAGCAATGAAAGTCGATTACCGGACAGCCGTAATGAAGATCAAATCACCGTATTGATTACCATTCTGGGCAATTTAATTGAAAACGCGCTGGAGGCGCTAGGTCAACAACCCGGCGGTGAAATCAGCGTATCCTTGCATTATCGGCATGGCTGGTTGCATTGTGAAGTCAACGATGACGGGCCGGGAATTGACCCCGAACGCATAGAGCAAATTTTTGACAAAGGCGTTTCGTCAAAGGGAACGGAGCGTGGCGTCGGTCTGGCGATAGTAAAACAGCAAGTTGAGAGTATCGGCGGCAATATTACCGTCGAATCGGAACCCGGGATCTTCACACAATTTTTTGTTCAAATACCCTGGGACGGGGAGAGGACCAGCATATGATCAATGTTTTAATTGTCGATGACGATGCGATGGTAGCAGAGTTAAACCGCCGCTATGTTGCGCAGATCGCTGGCTTTCACTGCTGCGGCACCGCGTCTACGCTGGAGAAAGCAAAAGCGTTTATCTTCGATGGCGAAAACCATATTGATCTGATTTTACTGGATATTTACATGCAGAAGGAGAACGGGCTGGACCTGCTGCCCGTCCTGCACAGCGCCGGATGCAAATGTGACGTCATCGTTATCTCCTCCGCCGCCGACGCCACCACCATCAAAGATTCGCTCCATTACGGCGTGGTCGATTATTTGATCAAACCGTTTCAGGCTTCCCGCTTTGAAGAGGCGCTGACCGGCTGGCTGCAAAAGAAAACGGCGATGGAGAAACACCAGTATTATGAACAATCAGAGCTGGATCGGCTGATTCACGGCAGTGCATCCAATGAGCCGGATACCCGACGCCTGCCTAAAGGGCTGACGCCGCAAACGCTGCGCACCCTGTGTCAGTGGATCGATGCGCACCAGGACCAGGAATTTTCAACTGACGAGCTGGCGAATGAGGTCAATATTTCCCGCGTTTCCTGCCGTAAATATCTTATCTGGCTGGTCAATTGCCATATTCTGTTTACCAGCATCCATTATGGCGTGACCGGCAGACCGGTTTACCGTTATCGTATTCAGGCCGAACATTATTCTTTACTTAAGCAATATTGCCAGTAGAAAAGAAGCCGCTTCGCATTATGCGTTATATAAAGGTAACAATTATTACAATAATGAAAAATAACAAAGGCACAAGTTACACCCTCAAAAATAGAGAATTTGTGCCAGATCAAATATGAACACAAATATGTTTTAATTCATCATCTTATTATTCAGAAGCGTCACATTGTTTTTAATTTCAAAAACGGTAACAAAAGTTAATTAAGTATTATGTGACTCGTAGAGTGTGTATTTTTAACTATAAAGGAGTAGTCTGGGATTCACCGGACACATAAAAAAAATTAAAATAATGCTATTTTTGTGAGCAGACGATATGTTCCTGAAATTCAGTGACATAGAATACAAAACACACAACCTGCCCTGCTCTTCTTTGTCAACCAGCCCATCGCCAGGGAGCTTCGTTCTCTGAATACGCCATAAACAGAAGCCAAGAATGACTCATGATTTACTGAAAAATTCTTATTTCATGTTTAGAGATTAATCATCAATACAGACAAAGCGAATATTCGTCAGGCTCTGAGGACAATTCACAAAAAACAGAACATGACTGTGATCTATTTATCAAAAATTAAACAGGTTTATCGCGAGGGTAGATAAATGTTATTTAGTATACAACTTATCATAATATTAGTGTGTTTGTTTTATGGCGCCAGAAAAGGCGGTATCGCGCTGGGTTTATTAGGCGGTATCGGTCTGGTCATTCTGGTCTTTGTTTTCCACCTCCAGCCGGGTAAACCGCCCGTCGACGTAATGCTGGTGATCATCGCCGTGGTCGCCGCCTCCGCTACGCTACAGGCCTCCGGCGGCCTGGATGTGATGTTGCAGATTGCCGAGAAGCTGCTGCGTCGCAACCCCAAATACGTCTCCATCGTCGCCCCGTTTGTAACCTGCACGCTGACCATCCTGTGCGGTACGGGCCATGTGGTGTACACCATTCTGCCCATCATCTACGACGTCGCGATTAAGAACAATATTCGCCCGGAACGTCCTATGGCAGCCAGTTCTATCGGCGCGCAGATGGGGATCATCGCCAGCCCGGTTTCTGTGGCGGTCGTTTCGCTGGTCGCGATGCTGGGTAACTTCACCTTTAACGGTAAGCATCTGGAGTTCCTTGACCTGCTTTCCATCACCATTCCATCGACCCTGCTGGGTATCCTGGCTATCGGTATTTTCAGCTGGTTCCGTGGTAAAGATCTGGATAAAGACGAAGAGTTCCAGAAGTTCATCTCCGTCCCGGAAAACTACCACTACGTGTATGGCGACACCGCCACGCTGCTGGATAAAAAACTGCCGAAAAGCAACTGGCTGGCCATGTGGATCTTCCTGTCGGCCATCGCCGTTGTCGCTCTGTTAGGCGCCTTCTCTGAACTGCGTCCGGTCTTCGGCGGCAAACCGCTGTCGATGGTACTGGTCATTCAGATGTTCATGCTGCTGACCGGCGCGCTGATTATTATCCTGACAAAAACCAATCCTGCTTCTATCTCAAAAAATGAAGTCTTCCGTTCAGGTATGATCGCGATTGTGGCGGTGTACGGTATTGCCTGGATGGCGGAAACCATGTTCGGCGCGCACATGACTGAAATCGAAAGCGTGCTGGGCGAAATGGTGAAAGAGTATCCGTGGGCCTATGCGATTGTTCTGCTGTTGGTCTCCAAGTTTGTAAACTCCCAGGCGGCGGCGCTGGCGGCGATTGTTCCGTTAGCACTGGCTATCGGCGTAGACCCGGCTTACATCGTGGCGTCAGCACCGGCGTGCTATGGCTACTACATTCTGCCGACCTACCCGAGCGATCTGGCCGCGATTCAGTTCGACCGTTCCGGCACCACCCACATTGGTCGCTTCGTCATTAACCACAGCTTTATTCTGCCCGGTTTGATTGGCGTAAGCGTCTCCTGTGTATTTGGCTGGATCTTCGCCGCCATGTACGGGTTCCTGTAACAGCACCTTGCGTGCCGCCCGTTATCGCGCGGCACGCCATCTATACAATTCAAATAATTCAGGATAATTAAAAAGGCTGGAAGCATATGTCGAATAAAGAATTTATATATCAGGCGCCTTTCCCGATGGGGGAAGACAAAACGGAGTATTATCTCCTGACCTCCGATCACGTTAGCGTTGGCGAATTTGAAGGAGAGTCGATACTGAAGGTTGAGCCACAGGCCCTGACGCTCCTGGCCCAGCAAGCCTTCCACGATGCCTCCTTTATGCTCCGCCCGGAGCACCAGCAACAAGTCGCCTCCATTCTCCATGACCCCGAAGCCAGCGAAAACGATAAGTACGTCGCGCTGCAATTTTTACGCAACTCCGAAATTGCCGCTAAAGGCGTTCTGCCGACCTGCCAGGATACCGGCACGGCGATTATCGTCGGTAAAAAGGGCCAGCGCGTCTGGACGGGCGGCGGCGATGAAGCCGCGCTCTCCAAAGGCGTGTTCAACACCTATATCGAAGACAACCTGCGCTATTCGCAGAACGCCGCGCTGGATATGTACAAAGAGGTCAACACCGGCACCAACCTGCCCGCGCAAATCGACCTCTACACGGTTGATGGCGATGAATACAAGTTCCTCTGCGTGGCAAAAGGCGGCGGCTCGGCGAACAAAACCTATCTGTATCAGGAAACCAAAGCGCTGCTGACGCCCGGCAAGCTGAAAAACTTCCTCGTTGAGAAAATGCGCACTCTGGGCACCGCAGCCTGCCCGCCGTACCACATCGCGTTTGTGATTGGCGGGACATCGGCGGAAAGCACGCTGAAAACCGTGAAGCTGGCCAGTACGCATTATTACGACGGTCTGCCGACTGAAGGTAACGAACACGGCCAGGCCTTCCGCGATATTCAACTGGAACAGGAACTGCTGGAAGAGGCGCAGAAGCTCGGCCTCGGCGCACAGTTTGGCGGTAAATACTTCGCGCACGATATCCGGGTAATCCGCCTGCCGCGTCACGGCGCGTCCTGCCCGGTCGGCATGGGCGTCTCCTGCTCGGCTGACCGCAACATCAAAGCCAAAATCAACCGTGAAGGGATCTGGATCGAAAAACTGGAACACAATCCCGCGCAGTACATCCCGGAAGCCCTGCGTCAGGCCGGTGAAGGCGAAGTGGTGAAAGTTGACCTCAACCGGCCGATGAAAGAGATCCTCGCCCAGCTTTCACAGTACCCGGTATCAACCCGCCTGTCGCTGAGCGGCACCATCATCGTCGGTCGCGATATCGCCCATGCGAAGCTGAAAGAGCGCATCGAATCCGGCGAAGGTCTGCCGCAGTACATTAAAGATCACCCCATCTACTACGCAGGCCCGGCGAAAACGCCAGCAGGCTACCCGTCCGGCTCTCTGGGGCCAACCACCGCAGGACGCATGGACTCCTACGTTGACCTGCTGCAATCTCACGGCGGCAGCATGATCATGCTGGCGAAAGGCAACCGTAGCCAGCAGGTCACCGACGCCTGCCACAAATACGGCGGCTTCTATCTGGGCAGCATTGGCGGCCCGGCTGCGGTGCTGGCGCAACAGAGTATCAAGCATCTGGAGTGCGTGGAGTACCCGGAACTGGGTATGGAAGCGATCTGGAAAATCGAAGTGGAAGACTTCCCGGCGTTTATCCTGGTGGATGACAAAGGCAACGATTTCTTCCAGCAGATTGTCAGCAAACAGTGCGCGAACTGCGCGAAATAACCTGCCCGGCCCGGCGATCCTGTCGGGCCGTTTTTCCCTTTATTTACAGCATGGCGGATACGCCGTTTACCCCCGATGGCGCTACGTTTATCAGTCCTGTGGCGACGATCGCAGGTCGCCCCACAACCTTAAAAACTTAAGGTTGGCTTAATGTTGCTTTGCGAGGATCGGCGCACTTAGTTGATGGACATACCATAATGCTGAAGCGCGTTTTAAAAAGACCGACCCTCGGACACATTACCTGGCTGTTACTCCTTTCATTCTACATCGCCGTCTGTCTGAACATCGCTTTCTACAAGCAGGTGATGCAAGCCCTGCCGCTGGATTCAATGCACAACGTGCTGGTGTTTTTATCCATGCCGCTTGTCGCGTTTAGCGTCATCAATATCGTACTGACGCTGGCGTCGTTCCTGTGGCTTAACCGCCCGCTGGCCTGCCTCTTTATTCTGACGGGCGCCGCCGCGCAATACTTCATCATGACCTACGGCATCGTCATGGACCGCTCCATGATCGCCAACATGATGGATACCACACCGGCAGAAACGTTCGCGCTGGTCACGCCGCAAATGGCGCTTACGCTGGGATTAAGCGGCCTTCTGGCGGCGGTAATCGCCTGTAGCATCAAAATCAAACCGACCTCTCTGACATTACGCAGCGGCGCGTATCGCGCCCTCAACGTGCTGGCTTCGCTTCTGCTGATCGTGCTGGTCGCCGCCTGCTTCTACAAAGATTACGCCTCGCTTTTTCGCAATAACAAAGAGCTGATCAAGTCTCTCAGCCCGTCGAACAGCCTGGTCGCCAGTTGGTCGTGGTATTCACATGAGCAACTCGCCAACCTGCCTTTGGTACGCATTGGCGAAGATGCGCATCGCAATCCCGCGATGCTGAAAGAAAAACGGCATAATCTGACCATCCTGATCGTCGGCGAAACCTCGCGTGGGGATAACTTCTCGCTGTCTGGCTATTCACGGCAAACCAACCCGCGTCTGGCGCAGGATAATGTGGTCTACTTCCCGCACACCACCTCCTGCGGCACCGCAACGGCGATCTCGGTTCCCTGCATGTTTTCCGGTATGCCGCGTAAACACTACAACGAAGGGCTGGCGCACCATCAGGAAGGGTTGCTGGACATCATTCAGCGAGCCGGAGTTAGCGTGCTGTGGAACGATAACGACGGCGGCTGTAAAGGCGCCTGCGATCGCGTGCCGCATCAGGATATGACCGCGCTGAAATTGCCGGGTCAGTGCATTAACAGCGAATGTTACGACGAAGTGCTCTTTCACGGGCTGGAGGAATACATCGATAAACTCCAGGGCGACGGCGTCATTGTGCTGCACACCATCGGCAGCCACGGCCCGACCTATTATCACCGTTATCCGCCGCAGTTTGCGCAATTTACCCCGACCTGCGACACCAATGAAATTCAGACCTGTTCGCAGCAACAGTTAGTGAATACTTACGATAATACCGTACTGTACGTGGACTATATTGTTGATAAGGCAATCAATATATTAAAAGCGCATCAGGATAAATTCACCACCAGCCTGGTCTATCTTTCCGACCACGGTGAATCTTTAGGAGAAAATGGCGTCTATTTGCATGGGCTGCCATACGCCATTGCGCCGGATGCGCAAAAGCATATCCCGATGCTCCTCTGGCTCTCGGAGGATTATCAGAAACGTTACCGGACAGACCTGACATGTTTGCAAAAGCGGGCAGCCCAGGAGGATTTCTCGCAGGACAACCTTTTCTCAACCATGCTCGGATTAACGGGCGTACAGACCAGGAACTACCAGGCCGCAGACGATATTCTGCAACCTTGCAGGAGGCTAACTGAATGAAAATTCTGATTGTTGAAGACGATACGCTGTTATTACAGGGACTGATACTTGCTGCACAAACGGAGGGTTACGCCTGCGACGGCGTTTCTACCGCCCGGGCGGCGGAACACTGTCTGGAAACAGGGCATTACAGCCTGGTCGTGCTGGATCTTGGGTTGCCTGATGAGGACGGTCTGCATTTTCTGACGCGAATAAGACAGAAAAAATACACCCTTCCGGTATTGATCCTCACCGCCCGCGACACGCTCAACGACCGCATCACCGGGCTGGATGTCGGGGCGGATGATTATCTGGTAAAGCCGTTTGCGCTGGAGGAGTTACATGCGCGTATTCGCGCGCTGCTGCGTCGTCATCACAATCAGGGTGAAAGCGAATTGACCGTCGGCAATCTGATGCTGAATCTGGGGCGTCGTCAGGTGTGGCTGGCCGGGCAAGAGCTTATCTTAACGCCCAAAGAGTATGCGCTGCTGTCGCGGCTGATGCTCAAAGCAGGCAGCCCGGTACACCGTGAAATCTTGTATAACGACATCTATAACTGGGATAACGAACCGTCAACCAATACCCTGGAAGTGCATATTCACAACCTGCGCGACAAAGTGGGGAAATCACGTATCCGCACGGTGCGCGGGTTTGGTTATATGCTGGTTGCCGTTGAGGAAAACTAAGTGAACCTTACGCGTTTTCTGCACAGACCGATGACCCTTCGTCAGCGTCTGATGCTGACCATTGGCTCTATCCTGCTGGTGCTGCAACTGATCAGCACCTTCTGGCTATGGCACGAGAGCACCGAACAGATTGAGCTTTTCGAGCAGGCGCTGCTGGAGGACAGGAATAACGATCGGCACATCAGGCATGAGGTTCGCGAAGCGGTCGCCAGCCTGATCGTTCCCGCCGTGTTTATGGTCAGCCTGACGCTGCTGATCTGCTATCAGGCCGTCCGGCGCATCACCCGCCCGCTTGCCGACCTGCAAAAAGAGCTGGAAGCCCGCACGGCCGATAACCTGACGCCCATCGACATTCACAGCTCGACGATTGAAATTGAAGCCGTTGTCTCGGCGCTTAACCAACTGGTCACTCGCCTGACGACAACGCTGGAGAATGAACGCCTGTTCACCGCCGACGTCGCCCACGAGCTACGCACGCCGCTGGCGGGCGTGCGTCTGCATCTGGAACTGCTGGCGAAAGCGCACAACGTTAACGTCACGCCGCTGATTGCGCGTCTTGATCAAATGATGGACAGCGTTTCGCAGCTGCTGCAATTAGCACGCGTGGGGCAGTCGTTCTCATCCGGTAATTACCAGTCGGTGAAGCTGCTGGATGACGTGATCCTGCCCTCTTACGATGAGCTGAACACCATGCTGGAAACACGCCAGCAGACGCTGCAACTGCCGGAAAGCACAGCAGACGCCACCGTGCGCGGCGATGCCACGCTACTGCGTATGCTGTTGCGTAATCTTGTGGAAAATGCGCACCGCTACAGTCCGAAAGGGTCAACCATCACCATTATCCTCAATAATGCGGAAAGCGACGCGATGATGGCCGTCGAAGACGAAGGGCCGGGAATTGATGAAAGTAAATGCGGGGAGTTAAGTGAAGCGTTTGTCCGCATGGACAGCCGCTATGGCGGTATCGGGCTGGGGTTGAGCATCGTCTCCCGCATCACGCAGCTGCACCACGGGCAATTCTTTTTGCAAAACCGTGTGGGAACGACGGGAACCCGCGCGTGGGTGCTGTTGAAAAGAGATCAGTAAGTCGTGACCCAGACATACAGGAAACTGCTGACAATCAGCATACTGAACAGGGTTGTCAGACTTTCATACATTCGCGTTTTCATCACACTCTCCTCCGATGGTCTGGAGGAGAGTATGCCTGACGAAGATTAAGCGAACATTAAGATTTGTCGACCTGATAAACGCAGCCTGTAGGCCTGATAAGCGTAGCACCATCAGGCGGTGCGCTAAAGCTTACTCGTCAATACGCGGATGCTGCTGCACTAACCGCGAACGTTTAGCCTGCAACTCCTCAATCTCCTGATCGATATCTTCGATTTTCTGCTCGATATTATCGTAGTGCTCGCCAAGGATTTCTTTCGCTTCCTGGATATCCGAGGCCGCTGGCGTCGCCCCTTTCAGCGGACGGTTGGCGGTCTCTTTCATGGTAATACCGGTAATAAAACCGACGACCGCAATCGCCATCAGGTAATAGGCTGGCATCATCAGGTTCTGCGAGCTTTCCACCAGCCAGGCGGCCAGAGTCGGCGTCAGACCCGCAATCAGCACCGAGATATTAAACGCCGCCGCCAGCGCGCTGTAACGGATGTGCGTCGGGAACATCGCTGGCAGAGAAGAGGCCATCACCCCGGTAAAGCAGTTCAGGATCACCGCCAGCATCAGCAGACCGGCAAAAATCAGGCCGATAATATTACTGTTGATCAGAATAAAGGCCGGAATAGCCAGCGCAAACAGCGCGATACTGCCCATAATCACAAACGGACGACGACCGAAACGGTCACTGAGCAGCCCCATCACCGGCTGCACAAACAGCATCCCGATCATGATGGCGATAATAATCAGCACGCCGTGGTCTTCCGAGTAGTGCAGGTTATGCGACAGGTAGCTCGGCATATAGGTGAGCAGCATGTAGTAGGTCACGTTGGTGGCAATCACCAGGCCGATACACGCCAGCAGGCTGCGCCAGTGTTTGGTTGCAATCTCTTTAAAGGAGACTTTTGGCCCTTCCTGCAAACCTTCGCGATCGCCCTGCTCCAGCTTATCCACATGCTGCTGGAAGGCCGGGGTCTCTTCCAGCGCATGACGCAGATAAAGACCAATGATCCCTAGCGGCAGTGCGATGAAAAACGGAATACGCCAGCCCCAGTCGAGGAAATTCTCCTCGCCGACAACGGTGGAGATCAGCACCACCACGCCTGCGCCCAGCACGAAGCCCGCAATGGAGCCGAAGTCCAGCCAGCTTCCCATAAAGCCGCGTTTACGGTCTGGCGAGTATTCGGCGACAAAGATCGACGCGCCGGTATATTCGCCGCCGACCGAGAAGCCCTGCGCCATCTTACACAGCAGCAACAGTATCGGCGCCCAGATGCCGATAGAGGCATAAGAGGGGATCAACCCGATACAGAATGTACTGATCGACATAATCACAATCGTGATGGCAAGAATCTTCTGGCGACCATATTTATCGCCGAGCATACCGAAGAATAAGCCGCCAAGCGGTCGAATCAGGAAGGGAACGGAGAAGGTGGCAAGTGCGGCAATCATCTGCACGCTGGGGTCAGCCCCCGGGAAAAACACTTTACCTAACGCGTAGGCGACAAACCCATAAACACCAAAATCAAACCACTCCATCGCATTACCCAGCGAGGCTGCGGTAATCGCTTTACGCAGTTTACCATCATCAATAATGGTCACATCGCGAAGCGTAATCGGTTTTACTTTTTTCCTTTTCAGCATAGCTGTCCTCGTAGACTAAGCCCTGTCTCGCTACATACTGCATTCATTGGCGCACAAAGCGCTAACGTCACCGTCGAGCGTTGGAATCGTGCGGGCACAATTCCTCGTAGAACAAGCGTAGCAGGTTTACTTACACTGACTGGTCAAGGTCTGTACAACCGAACCTGTTGACGCCTGATTGGGCGGTTAATGACCTCTTTACCCTACCAGTGTTTAAATTTGTGATCAACTTCACACATATATTGCCGTTTCGTCAGCGGGCGTAAATAAGGGCATTTTTATCTGTATTTTTACATTGTCAGCAAAGCGCATTATTGACAATAAATGAGAGGCGATTTCGTTATTCTTTTCGAAATATCACGTCCGTCACTATTATGCTGCTAGCAAAAAATCCGCCATAACTCTTCACAAACAATTTACAGCATTTTTAATAATCATCGCGTTCCCTGGCCTTTACGCAAAATATGTGATGAAGATAACTAAAACAGTGTTTTATTTTGATTGAATCAATATTCCACTGAATGCAAGATAACACCCGACGCAACATCCCTGAGGATTGTGACAAACAGACGTATGCCACATTCGATTATGTATCACGCAGGGAGAAAGAGGGTTTCCCGCCGTTCTCTTTGTGAAATAACAAATTGAAATTAAATAATATTTATCGACTTGTCCGTTAGTTCCGCGCGACAAGATGTGAGGACTTTTATGAAAATTAAAGCCACGATTGAACGCATCCCTGGCGGGATGATGTTGATCCCTCTGCTGCTCGGCGCAATTTTAAATACCCTGGCCCCGGATACCGGCGCCTATTTTGGTTCATTTACAAAAGGCATGATCAGCGGCACCGTGCCGATTCTGGCCGTCTGGTTCTTCTGTATTGGCGCCTCGATTGATTTGCGCGCTACCGGGACGGTATTACGTAAATCGGGTACGCTGGTTATTACTAAAATAGCCGTGGCGTGGGTGGTCGCGATGATTGCCGCCTCGTTTATCCCGGATACCGGTATTCAAACCGGTTTCTTCGCCGGTTTGTCCGTACTGGCGATCGTCTCCGCAATGGACATGACCAACGGCGGCCTGTACGCCAGCCTGATGAACCAGTACGGCACCAAAGAAGAGTCCGGCGCGTTCGTCCTGATGTCTCTGGAATCTGGCCCGCTGATGACAATGGTGATTCTGGGTTCCGCAGGCCTCGCCTCTTTCGAACCGCATCACTTTGTCGGCGCCGTGCTGCCGTTCCTGATTGGCTTCACATTAGGCAACCTGGACCACGACCTGCGCGCATTCTTCAGCAAAGCTACGCCGGTGCTGATCCCGTTCTTCGGCTTTGCGCTGGGTAACACCATTAACCTGAGCGTGATTGTCGATACCGGCCTGCTGGGCATCCTGCTGGGTGTCGCGGTTATCATTATTACCGGTATCCCGTTGATTATCGCAGACCGCGTCATTGGCGGCGGTAACGGCACTGCGGGCGTCGCGGCCTCCTCTGCGGCAGGCGCTGCGGTAGCGAACCCGGTGATCATCGCGCAGATTAACCCGGCGTTTGAACCCGTCGCCGCGTCCGCCACGGCGCTGGTTGCCGCCAGCGTGATTGTGACGGCGATTCTGGTTCCGATTATCACCGCCCTGTATGCAAAACGTTTCGGCAACGTCCCGGCGCCGGGCAACGCGGAGGCAAACCCAACGGAATCCCTCCATCACTAAACGTCATACGTCCCCTCTCAGCCCACGAGAGGGGACGGCGCAAAAATCTCCTCAATCATCGCATCCACCAGTCGCTGTGCCGAACACAGCCTTGGCATCCCCAACGCCACCGTCTGCCAGCGCTGGGTCACTGACCAGCACACCGGATGTTTATCGGGATCGCACCAGTCGCCAATCCAGCTCAACATGTCATTGTGCTCCCCCGCGCCGGCCACGGCGGGCGAATGAAGCCACTGATGGTAATAATGACGCGTGGTGGGCGCGGCGTGAATACTGTGCGCCAGATAATCGGTAGCCATCGCGCGCAAATTATCTTTCAGCATCGCGACCACTTCCATATTGCCCAACCGACAGGCATCGCCAAACGGCCCCCAGCGCAGCTCCTCCAGCGCGACAAAACAGCGCCCCGGCAATGACCAGCCGTCATAGGCTCCGGCGCGCCAGCGGGTAAAAATCTGCTCGCTGTGTTCGCCCGCCTGCACCGTCAATCCACGCCGGGTCAGCGCCTTCTCTTTATGTTCGCTGCGCCGGGCAAACCCGTCGCTCAGCGCCGCTAACTGCTGCGTGATGCCAGGAATAGCTTGCCCTCTGGGGCTTTCCGTCTGTTGCAGAAGGGTCAATTGCCGGGAAATGCGCGTCAGCGCCAGATGGCCGGGATCGAGCATCCCCGCCAGTTTTTCCACCAGCTTAAGACGCATCATCAGATGCTCATTGAATACGCCCGCCATGACCCAGGCGCGAAGCTGCGTCTGGCTCAGAATTTCTTGCGTCAGGCGTTCGCGAAAACGCTGCTGCTGTTGCAGGTTGCCGCCAGGTCGCTTCGGCTCTTCTCCCTGAACCAGATCGACCATAAACTTCGGGTGGATGCATTCCAGCATCCGTCCCGGGCCTTCCAGTAACACGTTCGTCATGAGTGCTCGGCTGCAAAAAGGGTCTGGATATCATCACGTAACAGGCGGGAATCTTCATGAATCCACCGGGTGGCGGAGATACTGTGCTGTAACTGTTGGCTCAGTCTGTTCACAACCGATTCATGTTGCTGGCGCGTCACCAGACTCTCGCGCAAGCTCTCCTGCAATCCCGACAGACACAACGAAAAATCGGCAAAAAAGGTCGCCATACCTGCCGTAACAGAAACATCGACCTGGGCATCTAAAGCTTTATGAATTTGTTGGAAGAAATGGCTGACATGCTGGATCAGAGTGTTATGCAATGCCGTTATATCAATGACATAGCGTGTCCTGGCTTCCACATAATCATTCCATCCCCAGTTCGGTTGATTCAGCCAGCGCGCAAAGGTGTCGCGCACGCCGCCCGCGCGAGGCGCGGCGCCTTCCGGCGGGTTCTCCTGAGCGACCGCCTCGCTAAACAACGGTTGAGTATTGAAGTTAAACATACTGGCATGAAACGTCGGGAAGCTGATTCGCGCCCGGAACCCCGCCTGGCTCAGATCGTCTTTTACCCGCGCCTCAATTGGCCGCATCGCGTCATTTAACACCCGGCTTAGCGTCGATTCGAGCTGTTCGAAGCGCAGCGCCAGATCGCGGCTAATATTCTCCTGCGCCGCCAGTAATACCGCTTCGCATGACGCACGCATTTTGCTTAAAACGACCTGCGCCTGCCTTTCGTTATGCAGCACCAGCGTTTCGCCCTCGACCACCGCCTCCTGCTCAGGGGAAAGGGGATCGCGCGGCAGCCACGCCACTACGCTCTCTTCGCGAAAAAGCGGCGCGATGCGGTGCAAAATATCGGCCTGCTGCTGGCTCAGGAACGTGTTTGCCGCCTCCATCATCCGTTCAACTTCATGGCCAACCTCATCGCTCACGCGATCCTGGCTCACCTGAAGCTGTCGCATATCTTCTTCGACGCGGGAAATATTGACCTGCAACGCGTCATGCGCCACCGTCAGCCCGTGATAGCGAAAATCCAGATATTCACGCGCGCGCTGTGCGTAATTCAATAACTTATGCGACGCCGACCGGAGCGCATACAGTGAGGCGTTGGCGTAAGCGGCGTGAATCAGTCGCTGTACGGGCTGTTCAAATAGCGAATCTTCCCACAGCAGATCGGCGGCATGACGAATATGTTCGATATCATCAAGATCGGCGCTCCGCCAGCGCCTGCCGAGCGCGGCCTCGGCAAAATCCTGCACCCAGCGCTGTTCCTGATGATCCGGCAACCGCCCGTGCACCCGCAGTTCGTGACGCGCGCGATTCGCCAGATACCCCCACATGGAAGAGACCGGAAAAATTTGCCCGGGCGTAATGCTGCCATTCATCAGCGTGCCGGAAATCAGCGCGCGAACCTGTTCTTCATCGTCGCTGTTGCGGTCTTTCTGATCAAACTTATTCACCAGTGCGTACAGCGGCACGGATTTCCCCACCGCCGCAATGGCCTGGCGCACCTCTTCATCCGAAATGGATTTCAGTTGGGTGTAATCCATCACCGCCAGTACGGCAGAAGCGCGCGCCAGCTGTTCATTAAGCATCTTTTGCAGGTGCGGTTGCCCGGCTTCATTAGGGCCGGGCGTATCCAGTAGCGTCAGTTGCCCCGGATAGTTCTCCAGCCCCGCCAGATGCACAAACTCCACCTCAATCACCGGAATATGTTCAATCGCGGCATACGCCGCAAAAGGAAAATCGACCCCCAGCGCTTTTGACAAGCGCACCAGATCGTTCAGGCTTTTCAGACAGTGGAAGATGGGCTGCGCGCCCAGGTAATGACGCTCAAAAGCCACGCCCTTTTCAATTCGCTGGAGCAGCGCATTCATGTCTTTATCGATTTCCAGCACCTGGGTCAGATGCTGGCGATCGCACGCCTGCATACGCTGTTGCAGCGTTTGCATGAGCGTATCAATCGGCGCAACGTGAGAAAAATGCAGCACCGGCTCTTTCTGCCCTGGCGTATGGCGAATCAGCGTCGGTAACGCCGTCATCGGCCGATTACGGTTGGGCAGGACTTCGGTTCCGACAATGGCGTTAATTGTCGTCGACTTCCCAGCCTTCATCGTCCCGACAATCGCCAGCACCATCTCCAGGCGCGTTATTTTACGTAGCTCATTATTGAGCGTGCCGTGCTGAGCCTCCACGTCACGCCCGCTAACAGGCTGAGGCCGGGTATTTTCATTCCCTTCCCCCCCTTCCTGAGCGGCGCCATCCAGCGAAGCCACAGGCAGTTGTTGCAATAACTGGAGATGTTCCAGAGAAAGCAGCAACAATCTTTCCGCTTCCTGGCTTAATTCATATATTGTCTGTGTGTACATGGAAAATCTTTCCTTAACGCAAACTTTATTACTTTTATTTAGCCGGATGATTTTATTTGTTTGCTTTTCGGCTTTTATAATTACGTGTGGAAATAATTTTATTAAAATAACTTATTGTTAATATTAGAGATATTTTTATCAACCACACCTGTCTCTCTTACTGTGTAAAAGTAAGAGGGATAAAGATTTATAACGCGTCTGGTCGTTCCTCTCACCTTATCTTAAATAGTAAAACGTAGCAATTTCCCTTAAAAAAATAGTCATGACATTTTTCTTACCCTGGCGGCAACCTTCAGCCACAGGTTGTCGTATCCTTAAATTGCGAGTAGTCCCGACAACGTTAAGGATTTTGTGTATAATTGCGGCCTTTTTCGGCAATCTGCCATTTTTTGGGCGCTTTTGCCCCTGCTGACTTTTTTGAGGAAATCGACATGTCATTACCCCATTGCCCACAATGCAACTCCGAATATACCTACGAAGATAACGGCATGTTCATCTGCCCGGAATGCGCCCATGAATGGAACGACGCAGAACCGGCGCAGGACAGCGACGAGCTGATCGTAAAAGATGCCAACGGCAACCTGCTGGCAGACGGCGACAGCGTGACCGTTGTTAAAGATCTGAAAGTAAAAGGCAGTTCTTCCATGCTGAAAATTGGCACCAAAGTGAAGAACATCCGTCTGGTTGAAGGCGACCACAACATTGATTGCAAGATCGATGGCTTTGGCCCGATGAAGCTGAAATCTGAGTTCGTGAAAAAGAACTGATTTTTCCAGGCCCGGTAAGGCGTTTACGCCGCCATCCGGTATTTATTGCCCGGTGGCGCTTCGCTTACCGGGCCTACGATAACTACACTTAACTGGCTTCTCTTACCTGAGGTCACGATTATGCCGTTAAGTCCCTACATCTCTTTTGCCGGTCACTGTGCCGACGCTATCGCGTACTACCACAAAACGTTAGGCGCGGAACTCCTCTATAAAATCACCTTTGGTGAAATGCCCCCGCCTGAGCAGGGCAGCGAAGACGGTTGCCCGTCAGGCATGCAATTCCCTGATACCTCCATCGCCCACGCCAACGTACGCATTGCAGGCAGCGACATCATGATGAGCGACGCCGTCGCGTCGGGGAACGCGAGTTACTCCGGCTTTACGCTGGTGCTCGACACGCAGGATGTCGCCGAAGGGAAACGCTGGTTTGATAACCTAGCCGCACAGGGACAAATCGAAATGGACTGGCAGGAAACCTTCTGGGCGCACGGTTTCGGGAAAGTGACCGATCAATATGGCGTACCGTGGATGATCAATGTGGTGAAACAGCCGCAGCCGACAGAGTAAACCGACGGGAGGCGCGCCCTCCCGTGCTGTCATCGAAGCCCCTTCAATTCTTCATCGTCAAGTAACCATCCCTTAACTAAAACGTCACATTAATCCGCCACGATGGGGCCACTTTTTTAGGGAGGCCGCATCATGCAAACGGTTATTCGCGTCGAGAAACTCTCCAAAACGTTCAATCAGCATCAGGCGCTGCATGCGGTTGATCTGAACATCTCTTCCGGTGAGATGGTGGCTCTGCTTGGGCCTTCCGGTTCCGGCAAATCCACCCTTTTACGTCACCTAAGCGGTTTGATTACCGGCGATAAAGCGCCGGGCTGCCATGTCGAGCTGCTGGGCCGCACGGTACAGCGTGAGGGCAAACTGGCGCGGGACATCCGCAAAAGCCGCGCTCACACCGGCTACATCTTCCAGCAGTTCAACCTCGTGAACCGTCTGACCGTACTGGAGAACGTGCTGATTGGCGCGCTCGGCAGCACGCCGTTCTGGCGTACCTGTTTTAGCTGGTTCACCCAGGCGCAGAAGCAGCGCGCGTTACAGGCGCTGACCCGCGTCGGGATGGCGCACTTCGCGCATCAGCGCGTATCGACGCTTTCCGGCGGACAGCAGCAGCGCGTTGCTATCGCCAGGGCATTGATGCAGCAGGCGAAAGTGATCCTCGCCGATGAGCCGATCGCTTCGCTGGACCCGGAGTCGGCACGCATTGTGATGGACACCCTGCGCGACATTAACCAGACCGACGGCATCACCGTGGTCGTCACGCTGCATCAGGTGGATTACGCCCTGCGCTACTGCGAACGCATTGTGGCGTTGCGTCAGGGGCATGTGTTCTATGACGGCAGCAGCCAGCACTTTGATAACGATCGTTTTGACCATCTCTACCGCAGCATGAACCGCGTCGAACAGAACGCGCAGGCTGCTTAACATCCCCACAATGAGGAATGGAAATGAGCTACAAAGCCGTTGCCGCGCTGGCGTTCACCAGCATGTTCAGCATCAGCACCTTGTTAAGCCCGGCACATGCGGAAGAACAGGAAAAAGCACTGAACTTTGGCATTATTTCGACCGAATCACAGCAAAACCTGAAGCCGCAGTGGGACCCGTTCCTGAAGGACATGGAAAAGAAACTGGGCGTCAAAGTGAACGCCTTCTTCGCGCCTGACTATGCGGGCATCATTCAGGGAATGCGCTTCAACAAAGTGGATATCGCCTGGTACGGCAACCTCTCGGCGATGGAAGCCGTGGATCGCGCTAACGGTCAGGTATTTGCCCAGACCGTCGCCGCAGATGGATCGCCGGGCTACTGGAGCGTGTTGATCGTCAACAAAGACAGCCCGATCAATAACCTGGGCGATCTGATCGCCAAACGTAAAGATCTCACCTTCGGCAATGGCGATCCGAACTCCACCTCTGGCTTCCTCGTCCCCGGTTATTACGTCTTCGCCAAAAACGGCATCTCCGCCAGCGACTTCAAACGCACCGTTAACGCCAGCCACGAAACCAACGCGCTGGCCGTCGCCAACAAGCAGGTGGATGTTGCAACCAATAACACCGAAAACCTCGACAAACTGAAAACCTCCGCGCCGGACAAGCTGAAAGCACTGAAGGTTGTCTGGAAGTCGCCGCTGATCCCGGGCGATCCGATCGTCTGGCGTAAAAATCTCTCCGAAACCACCAAGGACAAGGTGTACGACTTCTTTATGAATTACGGCAAAACAGCGGAAGAGAAAACCGTGCTGGAACGCCTGGGCTGGGCGCCATTCCGCCCCTCCAGCGACCTGCAACTGGTGCCGATTCGCCAGCTGGCGCTGTTTAAAGAAATGCAGGGCGTGAAGGACAACAAAGGGCTGAACGAGAGCGAAAAAACCAGCAAAACCTCCGCGATTAAAGCGCAGCTGGACGATCTCGACCGCCTGACCGCCGCGCTGGGCGCGATGACCAGCGTCACCAAAGCGGTGCAGTAAACCTGATGCCCGGTGGCGCTTCGCTTACCGGGCCTACGATGTTCTGTAGGCCGGATAAGGCGCTTGCGCCGTCATCCGGCAATAAACGACGCACGGAGCTAAACATGCAAAGCATCACCGTCGCCCCGCCAAAGCGTAGCTGGTTCTCGCTCCTGAGCTGGGCCATCCTTTTCGCCGTCCTGGTCGTTTCGTGGAAGGGCGCCGAAATGGCCCCGCTCACGCTAATTCAGGATTCCGGCAACATGGCGACCTTCGCCGCCGACTTCTTCCCGCCGGACTTCAGCCAGTGGCAGCACTATCTGGGCGAAATGGCCGTCACCCTGCAAATCGCCGTCTGGGGCACTGCGCTGGCGGTCATTCTGTCAATTCCCTGCGGCCTGATGTGCGCCGATAACCTCGTGCCGTGGTGGATTTACCAGCCGATGCGTCGCCTGATGGACGCCTGCCGCGCGATTAACGAAATGGTTTTCGCCATGCTGTTCGTGGTCGCCGTTGGTCTCGGGCCGTTTGCCGGGGTCATGGCGCTGTTTATCCACACCACTGGCGTGCTCTCCAAGCTGCTTTCCGAAGCGGTGGAAGCCATTGAACCCGGCCCGGTTGAAGGCATTCGCGCCACCGGCGCCAACAAAATTGAAGAGATCCTCTACGGCGTGCTGCCGCAGGTTATGCCGCTGCTCATCTCCTACTCGCTGTACCGTTTTGAGTCCAACGTCCGCTCCGCCACGGTGGTCGGCATGGTGGGCGCAGGCGGCATCGGCGTCACGCTGTGGGAAGCGATTCGCGGCTTTCAGTTCCCGCAGACCTGCGCCCTGATGGTGTTAATCATCATTACCGTCAGCCTGCTGGATTTCCTCTCCCAGCGTTTGCGTAAGCACTTTATCTGATTAGCGAGGCATTGATGGCTATGTACTTGTCTACACATCCGACCAGTTACCCAACGCGCTATCAGGAGATTGCCGCGAGACTTGAGCAGGAGCTTCGCCAGCATTACCGCTGCGGCGATTACCTTCCGGCGGAACATCAGCTTGCCGCCCGCTATGAGGTGAACCGCCACACGCTGCGCCGCGCCATCGACCAGCTCGTGGAGCGCGGTTGGGTGCAGCGTCGCCAGGGCGTCGGCGTACTGGTGCTGATGCGCCCGTTCGATTACCCGCTCAATGCCCAGGCGCGCTTTAGCCAGAATCTGCTGGAACAAGGCAGTCATCCCACCAGCGAAAAACTGCTGGCAGTGCTGCGCCCGGCATCCAGCCACATCGCCGATGCGCTGAGCGTCAAAGAGGGCGATAACGTCATCCACCTGCGCACCCTGCGCCGGGTAAATGGCATCGCCCTGTGCCTGATCGACCATTACTTTTCCGACCTCGCCCTCTGGCCGCTGTTGCAGGGCTTTAACCACGGTTCGCTGCATGACTACCTGCGCGAGCAGTGCGGTCTGGCGCTACAGCGCACCCAGACGCGCATCAGCGCCCGCCGTGCGCAGGCCAAAGAGAGCAAGGTGCTGGAAATTCCCAACATGGCGCCGCTGCTGTGCGTGCGCACGCTGAACCACCGTGACGGCGAGGAAAACGCGACGGAGTACTCCGTCAGCCTGACCCGCGCCGACATGATCGAATTCACTATGGAGCACTGACGGAATGCACTTCGATACCGCCACTCGCCAGCGCTGGATGCGCGCGCTGGCTTACAGCAACGCCGACGCGCTTAACGTGAAAATGCAGGCGCTGAAACTCACGCCGGAATATGAACTGATTCGCGCCCCGGAAACCGGGCTGATGCAGATTCAGGCCCGCATGGGCGGCACCGGCAACCGCTTTTTCGCCGGAGATACCACGCTGACCCGTGCGGTGGTGCGTCTTAAGAGCGGCACGCTGGGCTACAGCTACCTGCTGGGGCGCAACAAACACCACGCCGAGCAGTGTGCCGTCATCGACGCGCTGTTGCAGGAGCACACTCACTTCCAGACCTTAATGGAAACCTTAATTGCCCCGCTGGAGGCGGAACGCGACGCACACATTACCGCTCGCCGCGCCGAAGTAAACGCCAGCCGGGTCGACTTCTTTACGCTGGTACGCGGAGATAACGCATGACCCTACAAACCGCCTTTACCCTGCCCGTTCAGGACGCGCAACAGAGTTTTCGTCGCCTGCTGAAGGCGATGAGCGAGCCGGGGGTGATTGTCGCCCTGCATCAACTGAAACACGGCTGGCAGCCGCTGAATCTGGCCACCACCAGCGTATTGCTCACTCTGGTCGACGGCGACACCCCGGTATGGCTCGCGCCGTCCATCAACAACGACATTGCCAGTCAGAACCTGCGCTTTCACACCAGCGCGCCGCTGGTTGAACAGCCGCAGCAGGCCGCTTTTGCCGTCGCCGATGAACGCATCAGCAGCGAGCAGCTAAACGCCCTTTCCGCCGGAAGCGCCGTCGCGCCGGAAACCAGCGCCACCCTGATCGTCCAGGTCGCCAGCCTGAGCGGTGGACGTATGCTGCGCCTGACCGGGGCGGGTATCGCCGAAGAACGCATGATTGCCCCGCAACTGCCGGAGTGCCTCATCCATGAACTGACTGAGCGCCCGCACCCGTTCCCGCTGGGGGTCGATCTCATCCTCACCTGCGGCGAGCGACTGCTGGCGATTCCGCGAACCACCCATGTGGAGGTGTGCTGATGTACGTAGCCGTCAAAGGGGGCGAAAAGGCGATAGCCAACGCCCACGCGTTGCAGGAAAACCGACGCCGGGGCGACGACACCCTCGCCGAGCTGAGCGTGGCGCAAGTCGAGCAACAGTTGAACCTGGCCGTGGATCGCGTGATGACCGAAGGAGGCATCGCCGACCGCGAACTGGCCGCGCTCGCCTTAAAACAGGCCAGCGGCGATAACATCGAAGCCATCTTCCTGCTGCGCGCGTACCGCACCACGCTGGCAAAGCTGGCGGTCAGTGAGCCGCTGAACACCGCAGAGATGCGTTTAGAGCGCCGTATCTCCGCCGTCTACAAGGATATTCCCGGCGGGCAGCTGCTGGGGCCGACCTACGATTACACCCATCGCCTGCTCGATTTTACCCTGCTGGCGAACGGCGAAACGCCGCCGTTGCGTACCGCTGACGCCATGCAGGACGCCGCGCCGCACGTTTTTTCTCTGCTGGCGAACCAGGGGCTGGCAAAGCGTGAAGAAGACAGCGGCGCCGTGCCGGATGACATCACCCGCACGCCGCCAGTTTACCCTTGTTCGCGCTCCTCACGCCTGCAACAGCTGATGCGCGGCGACGAAGGGTATCTGCTGGCGCTGGCGTATTCCACGCAACGCGGCTACGGGCGCAACCACCCGTTTGCCGGTGAGATCCGCAGCGGCTACGTCGGGCTGGAAACGGTGCCGGAGGAGCTGGGATTTGCCGTGAACGTCGGCGAACTGCTGATGACGGAATGCGAAATGGTCAACGGCTTTGTCGCACCGGAAAACGACGCGCCGCACTTTACCCGCGGCTACGGACTGGTGTTCGGCATGAGCGAACGTAAAGCAATGGCGATGGCGCTGGTGGAAAGAGCCCTACAGGCACCCGAATACGATGAAACGGTCACGGGACCGGCGCAGGACGAAGAGTTCGTGCTGGCGCATGCGGATAACGTCGAGGCGGCGGGTTTTGTTTCGCACCTCAAACTCCCCCACTACGTCGATTTCCAGGCTGAACTGGAACTGCTCAAACGCCTGCAACAGGAGGCCGCCCGTGACGACTAACCTCTCCGGCTACAACTTTGCTTATCTCGACGAGCAAACCAAACGCATGATCCGCCGCGCTATTTTAAAAGCGGTGGCGATCCCCGGTTATCAGGTGCCGTTCGGCGGGCGTGAAATGCCGATGCCCTACGGCTGGGGAACGGGCGGCATTCAGCTTACCGCCAGCGTGATTGGCGAGCCGGACATTCTGAAAGTGATCGACCAGGGGGCGGATGACACCACCAACGCCGTGTCGATCCGCAATTTCTTTAAGCGCGTGACCGGCGTGAACACCACCGAACGCACCGAAGACGCGACGCTGATCCAGACCCGTCACCGGATCCCGGAAACGCCGCTGACCGAAGATCAGATCATTATCTTCCAGGTGCCGATCCCTGAACCACTGCGTTTTATCGAACCGCGCGAAACCGAAACCCGCACCATGCACGCGCTGGAAGAGTACGGCGTCATGCAGGTGAAGCTGTACGAAGATATCGCCCGCTTCGGCCATATCGCCACCACCTACGCCTACCCGGTGAAGGTCAATGACCGCTACGTCATGGACCCGTCGCCGATCCCGAAATTCGACAACCCGAAGATGAATATGATGCCCGCGCTGCAACTGTTCGGCGCGGGGCGCGAAAAACGCATCTATGCCGTGCCGCCCTGGACCCGCGTGGAAAGCCTCGATTTCGACGATCACCCGTTCACCGTACAAACCTGGGATGAGCCCTGCGCCATCTGCGGTTCAACGCACAGCTATCTCGACGAAGTGGTGCTGGATGACACCGGCAAACGGATGTTTGTCTGCTCCGACACCGATTATTGCCGCCAACAGAGCGAGGCACTCAGCAAATGACGCAACCGCTGCTTTCAGTCAATAACCTGACCCATCTCTACGCGCCGGGCAAAGGCTTCAGCGATGTTTCTTTTGACCTGTGGCCTGGTGAAGTGCTGGGCATTGTCGGGGAGTCCGGTTCCGGCAAAACCACCCTGCTGAAATCCATCTCCTCGCGCCTGACGCCGCAGTCCGGCGACATTTTGTACCAGAACCGTTCACTGTACGGCATGAGCGAAGCCGACCGCCGCCGCCTGCTGCGCACGGAATGGGGCGTGGTGCATCAGCATCCGATGGACGGACTGCGCCGCCAGGTCTCGGCGGGCGGCAATATCGGCGAACGCCTGATGGCCACCGGCGCGCGTCACTATGGTGAAATTCGCGCCACGGCGAAGCGCTGGCTGGAGGAGGTGGAAATTCCGGCCTCGCGCATCGACGACCTGCCGACCACCTTTTCCGGCGGGATGCAGCAGCGTTTGCAGATCGCCCGCAACCTGGTCACTCACCCGAAGCTGGTGTTTATGGACGAACCCACCGGCGGGCTGGACGTTTCCGTACAGGCAAAGCTGCTGGACCTGCTGCGCGGCCTGGTGGTGGAACTGGATCTGGCAGTGGTGATTGTCACCCACGATTTGGGCGTGGCGCGCCTGTTAGCAGACCGTCTGCTGGTGATGAAGCAGGGTCAGGTGGTGGAAAGTGGATTAACCGACCGCGTGCTCGACGATCCACACCACCCTTATACCCAGTTGCTGGTGTCGTCGGTATTGCAGAACTGATTTTTTGTTTTGCCGGGTGGCACTTCGCTTACCCGGCCTACAAAAAGCGCACCTGTAGGCCGGATAAGGCGAAGCCGCCATCCGGCAATCAGAATTAAGAGGCCAAAATGATTCGCGTAGAAAACGTCAGTAAAACCTTTGTGCTGCACCAGCAAAATGGCGTGCGCCTGCCGGTGCTGCAAAACGCCTCTCTGGAGGTACAAAACGGTGAATGCGTGGTGCTGCACGGCCACTCCGGGAGCGGTAAATCGACGCTGTTGCGCTCGCTATATGCCAACTATCTGCCGGACGAAGGGCACATCCACATTCGTCATAGCGATGAGTGGATCGATCTGGTGCAGGCCCCGGCGCGCAAGGTGCTGGAAGTGCGTCGTTCGACGATCGGCTGGGTGAGCCAGTTTCTGCGCGTGATCCCCCGGATCTCCGCGCTGGATGTGGTGATGCAGCCGCTGCTGGATCTGGGCGTCGCCCGCGAAACGTGCGCCGCGAAAGCCGCGAACCTGCTGACGCGCCTGAACGTCCCGGAACGGCTATGGCATCTCGCGCCCTCCACCTTTTCCGGCGGCGAGCAGCAGCGCGTGAATATCGCGCGCGGGTTTATCGTCGATTACCCGATCCTGCTGCTTGATGAACCCACCGCCTCACTGGACGCCAAAAACAGCGCCGCCGTGGTCGCGCTGATTGAAGAAGCCAAAGCGCGCGGCGCGGCGATTGTCGGCATTTTTCACGATCAAACCGTACGCGATCGCGTAGCGGATCGTTTGCATCTGATGGGAACCACATCATGATTATCAACAACGTAAAGCTGGTGCTGGAAGACGAAGTGGTGCAGGGATCGCTGGAAATGCAGGATGGGATTATCCGCGCCTTTGCGGAAAGTCAGAGCCGTCACCCCGAGGCGCTGGATGGCGAAGGCGGCTGGCTGCTGCCGGGTTTAATTGAGCTGCATACCGATAATCTCGACAAATTCTTCACCCCGCGCCCGAAGGTGGACTGGCCCGCCCATTCCGCCATGAGCAGCCACGACGCGCTGATGGTCGCCAGCGGTATCACCACAGTGCTGGATGCCGTTGCGATTGGCGATGTCCGCGACGGCGGCGATCGCCTGGAAAATCTGGAAAAGATGATCAATGCCGTCGAAGAGACGCAGAAACGCGGCGTTAACCGCGCCGAACACCGTCTGCATCTGCGCTGTGAATTGCCCCATCACACCACCCTGCCGCTGTTCGAAAAGCTGGTGGATCGCGAGCCGGTAACGCTGGTCTCGCTGATGGATCACTCGCCGGGTCAGCGCCAGTTCGCTAACCGCGAGAAGTACCGTGAATACTATCAGGGCAAATATTCACTCAATGATGAGCAGATGGCCCACTACGAAGAGGAACAGCTTCAGCTTGCGGCGCGCTGGTCGCAGCCGAACCGCGCCGCCATCGCGCAGATGTGCCGCGAACGTCATCTCGCGCTGGCGAGCCACGATGACGCAACGCCCGATCATGTGCTGGAATCGCATCAGCTTGGCAGCGTGATCGCCGAATTTCCCACCACGTTCGAGGCGGCAGAGGCGTCACGCAAGCATGGGATGAACGTACTGATGGGCGCGCCCAACATCGTGCGCGGCGGTTCGCACTCCGGCAACGTGGCGGCGCATAAGCTGGCAGAAATGGGGTTGCTGGATATCCTCTCCTCCGACTATTACCCCGCCAGCCTGCTCGACGCGGCATTCCGCGTGGCGGACGACGAGGCCAACACATTTACGCTGCCGCAGGCAATGCGCCTGGTGACACGCAACCCGGCGCGCACGCTGAATCTCGACGATCGCGGCATCATCGCCGAAGGCAGGCGCGCCGACCTGGTGCTGGCGCACCGTAAAGGCGATCACATTCATATCGATCACGTCTGGCGTCAGGGTAAAAGGGTGTTCTGACTATGGGAAAACTGATCTGGCTGATGGGGCCGTCCGGCTCCGGTAAGGACAGTTTGCTGGCGGCGCTCCGCCAGCGGGAACATACGCAGTTGCTGGTTGCGCACCGCTATATCACGCGTGCGGCTAACGCGGGCAACGAGAACCATATTGCGCTGAGCGAGCAGGAGTTTTTCACTCGGGCAGGGCAAAATTTACTGGCGCTGAGCTGGCACGCTAATGGCCTGTACTATGGCGTTGGCGTGGAGATCGATCTGTGGCTGCACGCCGGTTTTGACGTGGTGGTTAACGGCTCACGCGCCCATCTGCCGCAGGCGCAGGCCCGCTACGGCAAAGCGCTGCTGCCCATCTGTTTACAGGTCTCTCCCGATATTTTGCGCCAGCGTCTACAGGCGCGCGGGCGTGAAAGCGAAACCGAGATTGCCGCTCGCCTGGCGCGTGCGGCCCGTTACGCCCCTTTTAACTGTCATATCCTCAATAATGACGGAAGTTTGCTACAGTCAGTCGATACCTTGTTAACGTTAATGGGCCGCCAGGAGAAAAGCCATGCCTGTCTGTGAACTACGCCGGGCCACGCCGGACGATACCGACGCGGTGTATCAACTGATCTGCGAACTGAAACAAGCGGAGTTCGATCGCCAGGCCTTTCGCGCCGGGTTTGCCTCAAATTTGCAGGATCGCACGATACGCTACCAGCTGGCGCTGCGCGACGGGCAGGTTGTCGGGATGATCGGCCTGCATATGCAGTACCACCTGCATCACGCTAACTGGATCGGGGAGATCCAGGAACTGGTGGTGATGCCGCAGGCGCGAGGTCTGAAAGTCGGCAGCCGGTTGCTGGCATGGGCGGAAGAAGAAGCCCGCCAGGCCGGCGCGGAGATGACGGAGCTGTCCACCAGCGTGAAACGCCATGATGCGCACCGGTTTTATCTGCGTGAAGGGTATGCGCAAAGCCATTTTCGTTTTACCAAAGCGCTTTGAGGTGACTAATGAGCCTGACGATTACGCTTACAGGAACCGGCGGCGCACAGGGCGTGCCAGCATACGGCTGCGATTGTCTCGCCTGCCGTCGGGCACGCTTACAGGAGCAGTATCGCCGCCGCCCCTGTAGCGGCGTCGTCAAATTCAATGACGCGGTAACGCTGCTTGATGCGGGCCTGCACGATCTTACCGATCGCTGGCCCGCCGGATCTTTTCAGCAGTTTCTGCTCACGCATTATCATATGGATCATGTTCAGGGGCTGTTCCCCCTGCGCTGGGGCGTGGGCGCCGCAATTCCGGTTTATGGTCCGCCGGATGAACAGGGCTGCGACGATCTGTTTAAACATCCCGGCATCCTTGATTTCAGCCACACCGTCGAACCATTTGTGGTCTTCGATCTCCAGGGATTACAGGTAACGCCGCTGCCGCTTAACCATTCAAAACTGACGTTTGGCTATCTGCTGGAATCTGCGCACAGCCGCGTCGCGTGGCTGTCGGACACCGCAGCGCTGCCGGACAAGACAGTAAAATTTCTGCTGAATAACCAGCCGCAGACGATCGTCATCGACTGTAGTCACGCGCCACGCGCGGAAGCACCGCGTAATCACTGCGATGTAAACACGGTTATCGCGCTCAATGAGGTGATTCACTGCCCACGGGTCATTCTCACCCACATCAGCCACTCGTTCGACGTATGGCTGATGGATAACCCCCTGCCGGGCGGTATTGAAGCCGGATATGACGGGATGGAGATTGTGCTGGAGTAGCCTTACGCCGGATGGCGGCGCATTGCGCCTTATCCGGCCTACGATTGCCGCGCGGTTAACGATCGTACTCGTCTTCCATTCTGCGCTCTTCATCTTCCAGCTGACGACGTTCCTGATCGAGCTGGCGTTGGCGATCGTCCAACTGGCGACGCCGATCTTCAAACTGACGGCGTCTGTCGTCATATTGTCTGCGGCGATCGTCGCTCATCTGGCGCTGCCACTCTTCATCACGGCGGTCATCCTCATAATCCCGCCCGTTGTCAGATTTATACGCGTCATTGATCGCCTGCTGAATATTACCGATGGTGTCATCAACAATATCGGCATGCGCAGGAAGCGTCGTCAGCGACAACAGGCCCAGAGCAATGAGCGTAGAATAGCGTTTCATAAAACCAGCCTCGCAGAGATCTTCCCCTCACGGTAGCGAATGGCCTGTTCGACGTGTAGCGGAGGAATCTCATTTGCCCTGCTGTTCTATCGCCATAATCGCCTCCACGCGCTTTTGATGGCGCCCCCCTTCAAACCCCGCATCCAACCAGGCATCCACGATCATTTTTGCCAGCTCCAGCCCAACAACCCGCGAGCCAAAAGCCAGCACGTTGGTATCATTATGCTGGCGCGAAAGCTGTGCCGAATAGGGTTCGCTGCAAACGACGGCGCGGACTCCGGCGAACTTGTTTGCCGTTATCGAAATCCCCACACCGGTGCCACACACCAGAATACCGCCATCAACCTCGCCAGAGACAACGGCTTGTGCCACCTCGCTGGCATAATGCGGGTAATCCGTGCGCTCCGGCGACCAGGTTCCCTTATCAATCACCGTAATACCGCGCTGGGTTAAGTGCGTCAAAATATCCTGTTTCAGGATAAAACCAACGTGATCACAGCCAAATGCAATCTTTTTCATACTCATTCTCGCCCCGACCAAACTTTACGAATAAAAAATATTTGTGATTTAAATGAATTTAAAAGAACAATAAATCGACAGAAAGACGCTGTATGGGCCTGTTCTACACACCTCCGTTCGGCAAAGCAAGAGCGATAAATACCCGACCTTGATGCTTACACAGGCTGCGCCTGAACAAGTCAAAACTATAATTCATTGTTTTATATTGACTTATTTTCATTCCGTATTTTTATCAACGTTATTAAATTCACAAAATGACAAACTTTATAAATTTAACTATTTTGTGAAGTAGTCAGCATCTTTTCTGTTCCTGCTGTGGTGATATAGTGGCGTCTTCATTTCAAGGACAAGAGAACGTAATGAGTCAGTCAGAATTTGATTCAGGGCTTCCAAACGGCATCGGGCTTGCGCCTTACCTGCGCATGAAGCAGGAAGGCATGACGGAGAACGAGAGCCGTATCGTCGAGTGGTTACTCAAGCCGGGTAATCTCAGTAGCGCGCCAGCCATTAAAGATGTCGCAGAGGCGCTGGCGGTATCTGAAGCCATGATTGTTAAGGTATCGAAACTGCTGGGTTTCAGCGGGTTTCGCAACTTACGCAGCGCGCTGGAAGACTATTTTTCTCAGTCTGAGCAGGTATTGCCTGCCGAACTGGCCTTTGATGAAGCGCCGCAGGATGTGGTGAATAAGGTATTCAACATTACCTTACGCACCATTATGGAAGGTCAGTCAATCGTCAACGTGGATGAGATTCATCGCGCCGCACGCTTCTTTTATCAGGCGAAGCAGCGTGATTTGTATGGCGCTGGCGGGTCGAATGCCATCTGCGCGGACGTACAGCATAAGTTCTTACGCATCGGCGTGCGCTGCCAGACTTACCCGGACGCGCACATCATGATGATGTCCGCATCGCTATTAAAAGAAGGCGATGTCGTGTTGGTGGTGACCCATTCCGGGCGCACCAGTGATGTAAAAGCCGCGGTTGAACTGGCGAAAAAGAATGGTGCCAAAATTATCTGTATCACCCACAGCTACCATTCACCTATCGCCAAATTGGCTGACTATATTATTTGTTCGCCAGCACCAGAAACACCGTTATTAGGGCGTAATGCTTCCGCACGCATATTACAACTCACTCTACTGGATGCATTTTTTGTTTCCGTCGCCCAACTGAATATCGAACAGGCAACCATTAATATGCAAAAAACTGGCGCAATTGTTGATTTCTTTTCACCAGGCGCGCTGAAATAAAATGCTCGTTGCTCTCATTTTCGGGAGCAACACCCTACACTGAGAATACTGCTATGAATAAATATCTGAAATATTTCAGCGGTGCGGCTATGGGCTTAATGTTGTCCACCAGCGCATTTGCCGCCGCCGAATATGCCGTAGTATTAAAAACATTATCCAATCCATTCTGGGTGGATATGAAAAAAGGTATTGAAGATGAAGCAAAAACGCTGGGTGTCAGCGTCGATATTTTTGCCTCGCCTTCGGAAGGCGACTTTCAGTCTCAGTTGCAGCTATTCGAAGATCTCAGCAATAAAAATTACAAAGGTATCGCCTTTGCGCCATTATCCTCAGTAAACCTGGTGATGCCCGTCGCCCGCGCGTGGAAGAAAGGGATTTATCTGGTCAATCTCGATGAAAAAATCGATATGGATAACCTGAAAAAAGCGGGCGGTAACGTCGAAGGGTTTGTCACCACCGATAACGTCGCCGTGGGCGCCAAAGGCGCGGAGTTCATTATTGAGAAACTGGGCGCCGAGGGCGGTGAAGTCGCCATTATTGAAGGTAAAGCCGGTAACGCCTCCGGCGAGGCGCGTCGCAATGGCGCAACCGAGGCTTTCAAAAAGGCAAGCCAAATCAAGTTGGTCGCCAGCCAACCCGCAGACTGGGACCGAATCAAAGCGTTAGACGTTGCCACCAACGTTCTGCAACGCAACCCGAATATCAAAGCGATTTATTGCGCTAACGACACCATGGCAATGGGCGTCGCCCAGGCCGTGGCTAACGCCGGGAAAAGCGGAAAAGTGCTGGTAGTGGGTACAGACGGTATCCCGGAAGCCCGCAAAATGGTGGAGGCCGGACAGATGACGGCGACAATCGCTCAGAACCCTGCGGATATCGGCGCGACAGGGCTCAGGCTGATGGTTGATGCCGCGAAATCAGGCAACGTGATCCCGCTGGATAAAGCGCCGGAATTTAAGCTGGTCGATTCCATCCTGGTCGCAAAGTAAGTCCGTAAATAGGCCGGATGGCGACGCGAAAGCCTCTTATCCGGCCGACCCGAACGTAGGCCTGATAAGCGTAGCGCCATCAGGCAATGGCACTGATTTAGTCAATATTTTTCTTACACAAAATCATTCGAGATGCATCGAGGCGGCAACTGAGTAAATCCCCAGGAGCTTACATAAGTAAGTGACTGGGGTGAGCGAAGGTAGCCAACAAAGAGACAGCTTGAAGGATGAAGTGTAAAAGAGGTTAATTATGGTCACGCCATATATCTCGATGGCGGGGATCGGCAAATCCTTTGGTCCGGTTCACGCATTAAAATCGGTTGATTTAACGGTTTATCCTTATGAAATACACGCATTATTAGGAGAAAATGGCGCCGGTAAATCAACGTTGATGAAGGTTCTGTCGGGAATACATGAACCGACCAAAGGCACCATTACGATTAATAACGTTAATTACGACAAGCTGGATCATAAATTAGCGGCACAACTCGGCATCGGCATTATTTATCAGGAACTCAGCGTGATTGATGAATTAACCGTGCTGGAGAATTTATATATTGGTCGTCATCTGACGAAAAAAGTCTGTGGCGTCAATATGATTGACTGGAAAGAGATGCGCGTACGAGCCGCCATGATGTTGCTGCGCGTCGGTTTAAAAGTCGATTTAGACGAAAAGGTGGCGAACTTATCCATCAGCCATAAGCAAATGCTGGAAATCGCCAAGACGCTGATGCTCAACGCCAAAGTGATCATCATGGACGAACCCACCTCCTCGCTCACCAATAAAGAGGTGGACTACCTGTTTCTGATCATGAACCAGCTACGCAAAGAGGGCACCGCCATCGTCTACATCTCGCATAAGCTGGCGGAAATTCGCCGCATCTGCGACCGCTATACGGTGATGAAAGACGGCAGCAGCGTTTGCAGCGGGATGGTGAGCGACGTCAGCAACGACGATATCGTCCGCCTGATGGTTGGCCGCGAACTGCAAAACCGCTTTAACGCCATGAAAGAGAGCACCGGCAACATCGAGCGCGATACGGTATTCGAGGTGAAAAACGTCACCAGCCGCGACAAGAAAAAGGTTCGCGATATCTCCTTTAGCGTCAGCCGGGGCGAAATTTTAGGCTTCGCCGGACTGGTCGGCTCCGGGCGCACCGAGCTGATGGATTGCCTGTTCGGCGTCGATAAACGCGCAAGCGGCGAGATCCGTCTGAACGGGAAAACCATCTCCCCGCGCTCACCCCTGGATGCGGTGAAAAAAGGGATGGCTTACATCACCGAAAGCCGCCGGGATAACGGCTTCTTCCCCAATTTCTCTATCGCCCAGAACATGGCGATCGGCCGCAGCCTGAAAAGCGGCGGCTTTAAGGGGGCGATGGGCCTGTTCCACGAAGGCGACGAGCAGCGTACCGCCGAAGCGCAGCGCGAACTGCTGGCGCTGAAGTGTCATTCCGTTAACCAGAACATCACCGAACTCTCCGGCGGAAACCAGCAGAAAGTGCTGATTTCCAAATGGTTGTGCTGTAGCCCGGAGGTGATCATTTTCGACGAGCCGACCCGTGGTATCGACGTCGGTGCGAAAGCCGAAATTTATAAAGTGATGCGCCAGTTGGCGGACGACGGAAAAGTCATCCTGATGGTGTCATCTGAACTTCCTGAAATTATCGCCGTCTGCGACCGCATCGCCGTGTTCTGCGAAGGACGACTGACGCAAATCCTGACCAATCGCGATGACATGAGCGAAGAGGAGATTATGGCATGGGCATTACCACAAGAGTAAAAGGTGACGTGAACGGGAAGAAACCGTTCAACTTTGCGCTGTTCTGGGATAAATACGGCACCTTCTTCATTCTGGCGATTATCGTCGCCATCTTCGGTTCGCTGTCGTCAGAATATTTTCTGACCACCAACAACATCACCCAGATTTTTGTTCAGAGTTCGGTAACGGTGCTGATCGGCATGGGTGAATTTTTTGCCATCCTGGTCGCCGGTATCGACCTGTCCGTCGGGGCGATTCTGGCGCTGTCCGGGATGGTGACGGCCAAACTGATGCTGGCAGGCGTCGATCCGTTCTTTGCGGCGCTGATTGGCGGCGTGCTGGTCGGCGGTGCGCTGGGGGCGATTAACGGCTGCCTGGTGAACTGGACCGGCCTGCATCCGTTCATTATCACCCTTGGCACTAACGCGATTTTCCGTGGTATCACGCTGGTGATTTCTGACGCCAACTCGGTATACGGCTTCTCATTCGACTTCGTGAACTTCTTCGCCGCCAGCGTGTTAGGTGTTCCCGTGCCGGTCATCTTCTCGCTGATTGTCGCGGTGATCCTCTGGTTCCTCACTACTCGGATGCGGCTTGGGCGCAACATCTACGCGCTCGGCGGCAACAAAAACTCGGCGTTCTATTCCGGGATTGACGTGAAGTTTCACATCCTGGTGGTGTTTATCATCTCCGGCATTTGCGCGGGACTGGCGGGCGTGGTTTCTACTGCGCGACTCGGCGCCGCAGAACCCTTAGCCGGAATGGGGTTTGAAACCTACGCCATCGCCAGCGCCATCATTGGCGGCACCAGCTTCTTCGGCGGCAAGGGGCGCATCTTCTCGGTGGTGATTGGCGGCTTAATCATCGGCACCATCAACAACGGCCTGAATATTTTGCAGGTACAAACCTATTACCAACTGGTGGTGATGGGCGGATTAATTATCGCGGCTGTCGCCCTTGACCGTCTTATCAGTAAGTAAGGAATGGATCATGAAAATCTCTCCCTCTTTAATGTGTATGGATCTGCTGAAGTTTAAAGAACAGATCGAATTTATCGACAGCCATGCAGACTATTTTCATATTGATATTATGGACGGCCACTTTGTGCCGAATCTGACGCTGTCCCCCTTCTTCGTCAGCCAGGTCAAGAAACTGGCGAGCAAACCTCTTGATTGTCATCTGATGGTGACGCGTCCGCAGGATTATATTGGTCAACTGGCGCGCGCCGGTGCGAATTTCATCACGCTGCACCCGGAAACCATCAACGGTCAGGCGTTCCGTCTGATTGACGAAATCCGCCGCCACGGTATGAAAGTGGGCTTGATTCTCAACCCGGAAACACCGGTTGAGGCGATGAAATACTATATCCATAAGGCTGATAAAGTGACGGTGATGACCGTCGATCCCGGCTTTGCCGGGCAACCGTTCATCCCGGAAATGCTGGATAAAATCGCCGAGCTGAAAGCCTGGCGCGAGCGTGAAGGGCTGCATTACGAAATTGAAGTGGATGGTTCCTGCAATCAGGCCACCTACGAAAAATTGATGGCGGCAGGCGCGGATGTCTTTATCGTCGGCACCTCCGGGCTGTTTAACCACGCGGAGAATATCGACGACGCATGGCAAGTAATGACGGCGCAGATCCTGACGGCGAAAAACGAGGTACTGCCTCATGCAAAAACAGCATAGCGTTGTGGCGGGTGTGGATATGGGGGCAACCCATATCCGTTTTTGCCTGCAAACGGCAAGCGGTGAGACTCTGCACTGTGAGAAACAGCGTACGGCGGAGGTGATCGCGCCCGGCGTGGTGGCCGGTATTGCACAGATGATTAGCGAACAGATCGCACGCTACGAGGCGCGCTGCCGTGGTCTGGTGATGGGATTTCCGGCGCTGGTCGGCAAAGACAACCGCACCATCATTTCGACACCCAATTTGCCGCTGCAACCTGAAGAAGTGCATGACCTCGCGGGAAAACTGGAGGATGCGCTGGGCTGCCCGGTCGCGTTTTCCCGCGACGTTAACTTACAGCTGTCGTATGACGTCGTGGAAAACCATCTCACACAGCAGCAGGTGCTGGCCGCCTACCTCGGCACGGGAATGGGCTTCGCGGTGTGGATGAACGGCGCGCCCTGGACCGGAGCGCATGGCGTGGCGGGCGAACTGGGGCACATTCCCCAGGGCGACATGACGCAGACCTGTGCCTGCGGCAATCCAGGTTGCCTCGAAACGGTCTGTTCCGGGCTGGCGCTGAAACGCTGGTACGAACAACAGCCACGGGATTTCGCGCTGGACGCACTGTTTGTCCACGCCGGAGAGGCGCCATTCGTCCAGGCGCTGCTGGAAAGCGCCGCCCGCGCGATTGCCACCAGCATAAATCTGTTCGATCCCGATGCGGTGATTTTGGGCGGCGGCGTGATGGATATGCAGGCTTTCCCGCGCGAACAATTAATTACCCTGATCCAAAAATACCTGCGCCGACCGTTGCCGTATCAGGCCGTACGTTTTATTGCCGCCTCGTCCTCCGCGTTTAACGGCGCGCAGGGCGCGGCAACGCTGGCGCGCTGCCGTTTTCTGTCGTCGCGGTGATATCGCGACGCTTATCAGGCCTGCACATGCGCCGCCCGCAGCGCCTGCGCGAGCTGCGCCCGGGTAAACGGTTTACGCAGCAGCGCCACATCCGGTAGCGCGGGGTTATGCGCCGGGCGTAAATCCTGCCCGCTGATAAGCAGCAGCGTCAGGCGGGGATAATGCTTGCGGGCATGGTTGATCACCTCCACACCGCTCAGACTGCCTGGCAGCATTAAGTCGCTGATAAGAACATCAATCTCGCCGGATGACGCCAGCATCTGCATCGCCTGCTCGCCGTTGGCGGCCTCCAGCGTCAGATACCCCAGCAGATGCAGTTGCTCGCACAACGTCTGACGAACATCCGCCTCATCTTCCAGTACCAGCACCAGTTTCTCGTCGCTGGCGGTACTTTGCACCGCAACCGGCTCCAGGTTTGCCACCGCAGGCGCGATGGCGCGGGGAAGCTGCAATCTGACCGTCGTCCCCTGCCCCGGCGCGCTCTCAATTTCGACACGACCGCCTGACTGGCGCACAAAGCCGTAAACCATCGATAACCCAAGCCCGCTGCCGCTGCCAGTCTGTTTGGTGGTGAAGAACGGCTCGAACACCTGCGCTTTCACCTCCTGCGACATACCGCAACCGTGATCGATCACCTCCAGCGCCACCATATCCTGACGACGTCCGTCACTGCGCGTAACCCGCTGATTCCAGGTGCGGATTTTGATCGTCCCTGTCTGCCCTTCCATCGCATCGCGGGCGTTCATCACCAGGTTGATGATCGCGTTCTCCAGTTGACTGACGTCTATCCATGCGGCCCAGGCGGGCGACTGGGCTTCTATCTCCAGCGTCAGCGTGGCCGGTAGCGAGTGACGCATCAGTTCGCTCAGGTTTTCCAGCAGCGTTTTCAGTTCCACCGAGTGCGGGTGCAGCGACTGTTTACGGGAGAATGCCAGCAGGCGTTGCGTCAGCAGCGCCCCGCGCTCGGCGGCCTTCAGCGCGCGGGTAATGCGCGGCGCATCCGGCGAGTCGGGGCTGACCAGCTCCAGACTGCCGATAATCACCGCCAGCAGGTTGTTAAAATCATGCGCCAGCCCGCCCGTCAGTTGCCCTACCGCTTTCAGTTTCTGGCTGTGCAGCAGCGCCTCTTCCAGCCCCTGACGCTCCGTTCGGTCGATCTCCATCTGGGAGGTCTTTTCTTTCAGCAGGCGGGAGGTGCGCTCCAGCGACGCCGTATTGCGGGCAAAAACGTTAAACGCGCGCGCCAGTTCCCCCAGCTCGTCCCGCCGCTGCAAGGCGGGGACGCTGACATCCGATTCGCCGTGCGCCAGCCGGGTCATGGCGCGCGAAATCGCCGTCAGGTTAGAACCGAGGTTGCGGTAGATATACCACCCGGCAAAGCCGGTAATCACCACCGCCAGCAGGGCGAAGGTCATGATAAACAACGCGCCGGAGCGCAATTCCTGATGGCTTTGCGCCACCCGCTGTTCTGAGATGATCGCCACCTGCGCCGCATACTGATTGATGTCGCTGTTTAAAATCGCCACCAGCGCTTTGATGTGGAACATGTACCAGCTGATGGCCAGGTCGCTTTGCTCCAGCGCCGCCGAGAGCGGTTCAAGTTTGCGTAACTCCTGGTTAAAGTCAGACAGAATCACGTTCACCAGCGGATCGGCATGTTGCTCAGGCAGGTCGCGCATCACGCCATCCAGCTGTTTAATGACGGCGCGCGGCGTCGGCGTTTCGATGGCGGCGCTAATCAGGCGATCCATTTGACTGAACAACGCCGCATCCTGCGCCGCATCAAGCTGTTGCAGATGCCGCAAGTAACTCTGATTCTGATACAGCGAACTCAGCAGCGTATTACGTTCCAGATGCCGCCGCTGCCCGCGCTGCAACATGCCCGCCACGCTGGTCTGCAACTCGTTGCTGCGTTGAATAATGCGGGCCACCAGCCCCGGTTCCTGCTGTGCCAGCGGAGCGGTCGCCAGCTGTTCGAGTGAATGCCTGAGCGCCCGCTGAGTCTCCTGCAACCGCTCCGCTTCGCCCTTGTACTCCAGCGCGCCAACCACCTGCGACAGCCGCACCGCCGCCGTCGCCACGTTCGCCGTATCGCGCGCCAGGTTCATACTGCCGGTCATGTCATCGACGGTTTGCTGCTGCACCTGCTCCTGTATTTGACTCGCATGCTGAAAGCCCAGCACCGCCACGCCGCTCACCATCAGCGTCACCGCCACTACCAGCAGATTAAAAAACAGCAGTCGCCCGCGCGCACTGGCGAAAAAGTGACGTCTGTGCTGCGGCATATCACGCTCCATGAAGAAAAATCGCAATATGACAAATATGAACGGCTTCTGACATTTTGCATTTACTTTCCTGTGATGGAGTGCTGATATCGCTAACCCCGCAGGAGATCCGCCATGAGCAGGACACCGGTTCTGGAGATGCGCAATATTGCCAAAGCGTTTGGCAAATTTTACGCGCTGAAAGGGGTCGATCTGACGGTATACCCCGGTGAAATCCACGCGCTGATGGGCGAAAACGGCGCCGGTAAAAGCACCCTGATGAAGATTCTCGCCGGTGCGTATACCGCCACCAGCGGCGAGATTCTGATCGACGGTCAGCCCTTTCATATTCGTGGGCCGAAAGATGCCCTGAGCGCAGGCATCACTCTGATTTATCAGGAGATGCAGCTTGCGCCTAACCTTACCGTCGCCGAAAATATTTTCCTCGGCAGCGAACTGTCGCGCGGCGGCATCGTGCAGCGTAAAGAGATGGTGTTGCAGGCGCAAAAGGTCATCGACCGGCTCGGCGCGCAGTTTAAAGCCAGCGATCGGGTAATGCGGCTGACCATCGCCGAACAGCAGCAGGTGGAGATCGCCCGCGCCCTGCATCGCAACAGCCGTATCCTGGTGATGGATGAACCTACCGCCGCCCTCTCATCTCGTGAAACCCACCGTCTGTTTGAGCTGATCATGCGCCTTCGCGATGAAGGGATGGCGGTTATCTATATCAGCCACCGTATGGCGGAGGTGTATGAGCTGTCCGATCGCGTCAGCGTCCTACGCGACGGACAGTACGTGGGCAGCCTCACCCGCGACAAACTCAACGCGTCCGAACTGGTGCGCATGATGGTGGGGCGTCCGTTAAGCGACCTGTTCAACAAAGAACGCGACATCCCGCTCGGTAAACCGCGTCTGAACGTTCATCACCTTACCGACGGCGGTAAAGTGCAGCCGTGCAGCCTGCTGGTACGTTCCGGCGAAATCGTCGGCCTGGCCGGGCTGGTCGGCGCCGGGCGTTCCGAACTGGCGCACCTGATTTTCGGCGTGCGTAAAGCCACCGGCGGGATGATCGAGGTGGATGGCGAGCCGGTGGTGATCCACTCCCCGCGTGAGGCCATTGAGCACGGTATTGGCTACCTCACCGAAAACCGCAAAGAACAAGGGTTGTTTTTAGAACTGGCGGCGGCGGAGAACATTACGATGGCGACGCTGGAGCGCGACGCCAACTGGGGGATGCTGAACCGTAAAAAAGCCCAAAGCATCTCCGATGACGCCATTCAGTTGCTCAACATTCGCGTGCCGCATGCCCAGGTTCGCGCCGGAGGTTTGTCCGGCGGCAATCAGCAAAAGCTTCTGATCTCACGCTGGGTCGCCATCGGCCCGCGCATTCTGATTCTGGACGAACCGACGCGCGGTGTGGATGTCGGCGCGAAAAGCGAGATCTATCGCATCATGAACGAAATGGCACGTAAGGGCGTGGCGATCCTGATGATCTCCAGTGAATTACCGGAAATCGTCGGCATGAGCGATCGCGTCTACGTCATGCATGAAGGCAGCATTGCCGGGGAATTGCACAGCCAGGACATCACACAGGAAAACATCATGCGGCTGGCGACCGGCGTAAACGACTCCCACCTTGAGGCGGTGAAATCATGAATAACCCAACCACTCCCCAGCAGGTGGCGAAGTCCGCCTCCGCAAAAAAGATGTTGATGAGCGATCTTATGCAAACGGTCGGTATTTTACCGATTTTAGTGCTGATCGTGGCGGTATTTGGCTTTATCGCACCTAACTTTTTCACTGAAAGCAACCTGCTGAACATCACCCGCCAGGCGTCGATCAACATCGTGCTAGCAGCGGGGATGACGTTCATCATTCTGACTGGCGGCATCGACCTCTCCGTGGGGTCGATTCTCGGCACCACCGCCGTGGCGGCGATGGTGGTCTCTCTGATACCCGAGTTCGCCATGCTGTCGATTCCGGCGGCGCTGATGCTCGGCCTGGGGCTGGGGCTGATTAACGGCGCGCTGGTGGCCTTCGCCGGGCTGCCGCCCTTTATTGTCACGCTCGGCACCTATACGGCGCTGCGCGGCGCGGCCTACCTGCTGGCGGACGGCACCACGGTGATCAACTCCAACATCAGCTTCGAGTGGATTGGCAATAACTATCTTGGCCCGATTCCGTGGCTGGTGGTTATCGCCCTCGCGGTGATCGTGCTGTGCTGGTTCATTCTGCGCCGCACCACGCTGGGCGTACATATTTATGCCGTGGGCGGCAACATGCAGGCGGCGCGTTTAACCGGCATCAAAGTGTGGCTGGTGCTGCTGTTTGTGTACGGCATGAGCGGCCTGCTCTCCGGGCTGGGCGGAGTAATGAGCGCCTCGCGTCTCTACAGCGCCAACGGCAACTTAGGCATGGGGTATGAGCTGGACGCCATCGCGGCGGTGATCCTCGGCGGCACCAGTTTTGTCGGCGGGATCGGCACGATCACCGGCACGCTGGTGGGCGCGCTGATCATCGCCACCCTGAATAACGGCATGACGCTGATGGGCGTCTCTTACTTCTGGCAACTGGTGATCAAAGGGGCGGTGATCATCATAGCGGTGCTGATCGACAAATACCGTACCCGACACCATCAAAGTGCATAGACAAGCTTGCCGGATGGCGGCGCAGGCCTGCCCGTTCGCAGGCCGGATAAGCGCAGCGCCATCAGGCTTATAACAACAATACCCTACGTGAGGAAAAGAGTATGCGTTTGAAACCATTAGTGACCGCGCTCTGTGCTGGCGCGTTACTGGCCGCATCGCCGTTTGTACAGGCCAAAGAACTGAAATCCATCGGCGTGACGGTGGGCGATCTTGCCAACCCGTTCTTCGTGCAGATAACAAAAGGGGCGGAGCTGGAAGCACGCAAACTGGCCGGTGATGGCGTAAAAGTGACGCTGGTCTCCAGCGGCTACGATCTGGGTCAGCAGGTTTCGCAGATCGACAACTTTATTGCCGCGAAGGTGGATATGATCATCCTTAACGCCGCAGATTCAAAAGGGATCGGCCCGGCGGTGAAACGGGCGAAAGACGCCGGGATCGTGGTGGTCGCGGTTGACGTGGCTGCCGAAGGCGCAGACGCCACCATCACCTCTGATAACACCCAGGCGGGCGAAATGGCCTGTAAATACATTACCGATCGTCTGAAAGGCAAAGGCAATGTGGTGATCATCAACGGGCCGCCGGTTTCCGCCGTGCAGAACCGTGTCGAGGGCTGCCAGACCGAGTTCAAACGCCACCCGGATATCAAGGTGCTCTCCTGGAACCAGAATGCCAAAGGCAGTCGCGAAGGCGGGCTGGAAGTGATGACCGCCCTGCTGGCTGCGAATCCGAAGATCGACGGCGTATTTGCGATCAACGATCCGACGGCGATCGGCGCCGATCTGGCGGCAAAACAGGCACAGCGCAATGAGTTCTTTATCGTCGGTGTGGATGGTTCGCCCGATGGCGAAGAGGCGCTGAAGCGTGAAAATTCCCTGTTTGTAGCGACCCCCGCACAAGATCCGCAGGTGATGGCGGCAAAAGCGGTGGAGATCGGCTATGACATTCTACAGGGCAAACCGGCGCCTGGTGAACCTGTACTGATTCCGGTGACGATGATCGATAAAAACAACATCGGCAGCTACAAGGGCTGGACGGTGAAATAACGGAAAGCGGCCTCTGCGTAGGCCCGATAAGCGCAGCGCCATCAGGCAGTAAACTCATGCCGGATGGCGGCAAAAATGCCTTATCTGGCCTACAAGGCTACATCACAATAAGGAGAATTCTTTCAATGAAACGCTCCGAAATAAACGAAATTCTCGGCCACACGCGGCAATTCTTTTCCATGCATGACGTCCACCTGCCGCCTTTCGCCAGCTTTGCCCCATCGCAATGGCGTCAGCTTGATGCCGCCTGGAGCGAAGTATTCGATCTCAGGCTCGGCTGGGATGTTACCGCGTTCGGCGGGACAGATTTTGCCGCTCAGGGACTGACGCTGTTTACCCTGCGCAACGGCTCGCCCAAAGGTATGCCTTATGAGAAATGCTACGCGGAAAAAATCATGCATGTGCGCGACGCGCAGGTTACGCCGATGCATTTCCACTGGCGCAAGCGTGAAGACATTATCAATCGCGGCGGCGGTAATTTAATCGTTGAGCTGTGGAACGCCGACTCCCGGGACCAGACCGACAATACCGACGTCACCATTGTGATAGACGGCTGTCGACAGACCCATGCGGCAGGCAGCCAGCTGCGCCTTTCGCCAGGAGAAAGCATTTGCCTGACGCCGGGCCTGTATCACAGCTTCTGGGCGGAAAAAGGGTTTGGCGACGTGCTGGTCGGCGAAGTTTCTTCCGTCAATGACGATGACCATGACAACCATTTTCTCCAGCCGATCGCCCGCTATAACGACATTGAAGAAGATGAACCGGCGCAACTGGTGTTGTGTAACGAGTACCGCCTGTTCTGCTGAACAAGGAGCACATTATGCCGTTGATTTCTCTTGCCGATGGACTCGACCATGCCCGCAAGCATCGCTATGCGCTGGGGGCGTTTAACGTTCTGGATTCCCATTTTTTACGCGCGCTGTTCGCCGCCGCCAGGCAGGAACGCTCGCCGTTTATCATTAACATTGCCGAAGTCCATTTTAAGTATGTTTCGCTGGACTCGCTGGTCGAAGCGGTAAAATTCGAAGCCGCCCGACACGATATTCCGGTGGTGCTTAACCTCGACCACGGGCTGCATTTTGAATCCGTGGTGCGGGCGTTACGTCTGGGCTTCAGCTCGGTAATGTTTGATGGTTCCACGCTGGAGTATGAGGAAAACATCCGCCAGACCCGGGAAGTGGTGAAGATGTGCCACGCCGTTGGCGTGTCGGTAGAGGCGGAACTTGGCGCGGTTGGCGGCGATGAGGGCGGTGCGCTGTATGGTCATGCCGACGAATCGCTGTTTACCGATCCGCAGCTGGCGCGCGATTTTGTTGACCGCACCGGTATTGATGCCCTGGCCGTCGCCATCGGCAACGCTCACGGCAAATATAAAGGCGAGCCCAAACTCGATTTCCCACGTCTGGACGCCATTCGCCAGCAAACGGCGCTACCGCTGGTGCTGCACGGCGGTTCCGGCATCAGCGATGAGGATTTTCGTCGCGCCATTACGCTGGGCATTCACAAAATCAATTTCTACACCGGTATGTCGCAGGCTGCGCTGGCGGCGGTGGAATCACGGATGACTAACCGCCAGCCGCTGTATGATGAGTTCGCCGAACTGCTGCTGGGCATTGAAGAAGCGATTACCGATACGGTATCGGAACAGATGCGCATTTTTGGCAGCGCGGGGCAGATCTGATGGAACGTAAAGGCATTATCGCGGCGGGCAATATGCTGGTCGACCATGTGCACCAAATCGTACAGTGGCCGGAGCGCGGCTGGCTGGCGGAGATCACCCATAGCGAACGTTCGACGGGCGGCGCGCCGCTTAATGTCCTGCTGACGCTGGCAAAGATGCACACCGGACTGCCGTTGCAGGCTGTGGGATTAATCGGCCAGGACGCCGACGGAGACTACATTATGGCGATGCTGGAGCAGTATCACGTCAATCGCCAGCATGTCCAGCGCACCACGTTTGCCCCCACGTCGATGTCGCAGGTGATGACCGATCCCAGCGGGCAGCGCACCTTTTTCCACTCCCCCGGCGCTAACCGTCTGTTGGATCTGCCTGCGTTCGATGAGCTTGATGCCTCGATGAAGATTTTCCACCTGGGCTATCTGCTGCTGCTCGACAGTCTGGATATGCCGGATGATGACTACGGCACCCGCAGCGCACGGCTGATGGCGCAGATGCATGAGGAGGGCTTTGAGACTTCGCTGGATCTGGTGTCCCGCAAAGGCGATCCGCGCTATCAGCCGCTGGTTTTGCCCGCGCTACGCCATCTGGATTATCTGGTGATCAACGAGCTGGAGGCCGGGGAGTTCAGCGGTCTGGAGATCCGCCAGCCCAACGGCGAACCGCATATTCCGCACATCGCCGCAGCCGCCCGCGAATTGCTGGATGCAGGCGTCCGCCAGCGGGTGGTGATTCATTGCCCGGAAGGCGCCTGGGGCGAAACGCCGGATCAGCCTGGCGTCTGGATACCGTCGCAAAAGCTGGAGCAGAGGGAGATTGTCGGTAGCGTTGGTGCGGAAGATGCGTTCTGCGCCGGTTTTTTGTATGGCTGCCACGAAGTATGGCCGCTGGCCGAGAGCATTAAGCTGGCGCACGCCTGCGCGCGGGTCAGCCTGTTGTGCGCCAATGCAATTGATGGCGCGAAAACGCTTGAGGAGTTGCGAACGCTTTTGTAGCCAGTTCGCCTGATGGCGCTGCGCTTATCAGGCCTACAAATACGCCGCCATCCGGCAACTGCGCCTGATTACGCGGCTTTATCGTGGTGCTGCACATCGGCGGCAAAAACATACCCAAGGCCGCGCAGGGTTTTGATCAACGTCGGCTGATGCGGATTGATTTCAATTTTGCGGCGCAGACGCATAATCAACACATCAATGGTGCGATCAAACACCTCAACGCTGTCGCTGTGCGTTAATTCCAGCAACTGCTCACGGCTGAGCACCCGACGGGCGTTTTGCGCCAGCGCCAGCAGCAAACTGTATTCCCCCTGGGTGAGATCCACCGCCTGCTGCTGCGGATTGTGCAACTGACAGCGCGCGGTATCCAGATGCCAGCCATTGAAAGAGAGGCCGGACGTCTGCACGCTTCCGCCTTCGGCGATCAGCACGCCAACCCGACGGAGTACGGCTTTCATTCGCGCCACCACCACGCGCGGGTTAAACGGTTTGCTGATGTAATCATCAGCGCCCATCTCCAGCCCGACCACCACATCCGACTCGCTCCCCAGCCCCGTGAGCATCACCACCGGCAGCGTAGGCCTGATCTTCTGTACCTGCTGCAACACCATCAAACCGTTCGTGTCGGGCAGCATCATATCCAGCAACACCAGCGCAATCTCCGGCTGGGTTTCGACGCACGCCAGCGCAGCCTGCCCGGTATGGCAGACCGTCACCGCAAAAACGTGCTCGTTCAGGACATCCTGCAACAATGCGCAGACCGCCGCGTCATCATCCACGACCAGTATGGCTGGTTTCATCACCCTTCCCCATTTCACATCCCCTACAGATGAGTGTGATTGATTCTGCCCGGAGTGACAGATATTGCGCAGCAGGAGATGCAGGAAACATAACCCTGGTCACACTGCCGGGCCGTCACCGCTTTTCCTGTTCGTCACGTCAAAACTGACGACAGCCTGTTTTTCGTCAGGGTTTTGACCAAATTTTACCCGTAATATCAGGGAAAGACCCCAATAAAAACATGGCATAAAAGATGCATAATGAGGCCGACAGCGCGTATGCGCGATTTGATTAACTGGAGCGAGACCGATGAAAAAAGTCGTCACGGTTTGCCCGTATTGCGCATCAGGTTGCAAAATCAACCTGGTGGTCGATAACGGCAAAATCGTCCGGGCAGAGGCGGCGCAGGGGAAAACCAATCAGGGTACTCTGTGTCTGAAGGGCTACTATGGCTGGGATTTTATTAACGATACCCAGATCCTGACCCCGCGCCTGAAAACCCCTATGATTCGTCGCCAGCGTGGCGGCAAACTGGAATCCGTTTCCTGGGATGAAGCGCTGAACTACGTCGCCGATCGCCTGAGCGCCATCAAAGCGAAGTATGGCCCGGACGCCATCCAGACGACCGGTTCGTCTCGCGGCACAGGTAACGAAACCAACTATGTAATGCAAAAATTCGCGCGCGCCGTTATTGGTACCAATAACGTTGACTGCTGCGCTCGCGTCTGACACGGCCCATCGGTTGCAGGTCTGCACCAGTCGGTCGGTAACGGCGCAATGAGTAATGCGATTAACGAAATTGATAACACCGATTTAGTGTTTATCTTCGGCTATAACCCGGCGGATTCCCACCCTATCGTGGCGAATCATGTGATTAACGCTAAACGCAACGGCGCGAAAATTATCGTCTGCGATCCGCGCAAAATTGAAACCGCGCGCATTGCCGACATCCACATCGCGTTGAGAAACGGCTCGAATATCGCGCTGCTCAACGCTATGGGTCATGTCATTATTGAAGAAAATCTGTACGACCAGGCGTTCGTCGCCTCCCGTACTGAAGGCTTTGAAGAGTACCGTAAGATTGTCGAAGGCTACACGCCGGAATCCGTTGAGGATATCACCGGCGTGAGCGCGCACGATATTCGCAAGGCGGCGCGTATGTACGCCGAAGCGAAAAGCGCCGCAATCCTGTGGGGCATGGGCGTGACCCAGTTCTATCAGGGCGTGGAAACCGTGCGTTCGCTGACCAGTCTCGCCATGCTGACCGGCAACCTCGGTAAGCCAAGCGTGGGCGTGAACCCGGTTCGCGGCCAGAACAACGTTCAGGGCGCATGTGACATGGGCGCGCTGCCGGATACCTATCCGGGCTATCAGTACGTGAAAGACCCGGCTAACCGCGAAAAATTCGCCAAAGCCTGGGGCGTGGAAAGCCTGCCAGCGCATACCGGCTATCGCATCAGCGAACTGCCACACCGTGCTGCGCATGGCGAAGTTCGCGCGGCGTACATTATGGGTGAAGATCCGCTGCAAACCGATGCGGAACTCTCTGCGGTGCGCAAAGGGTTTGAAGACCTGGAACTGGTCATCGTGCAGGACATCTTTATGACCAAAACCGCGTCGGCGGCGGATGTTATTTTACCGTCTACGTCGTGGGGCGAGCATGAAGGGGTGTTTACCGCTGCTGACCGTGGTTTCCAGCGCTTCTTTAAAGCCGTTGAACCGAAGTGGGATCTGAAAACGGACTGGCAAATCATCAGTGAAATCGCCACCCGTATGGGCTACCCGATGCACTACAACAACACCCAGGAGATCTGGGATGAGTTGCGTCATCTGTGCCCGGATTTCTATGGGGCGACTTACGAGAAGATGGGCGAGCTGGGCTTCATTCAGTGGCCTTGCCGCGACACGTCGGATGCCGATCAGGGGACGTCTTATCTCTTCAAAGAGAAATTCGACACCCCGAACGGTCTGGCGCAGTTCTTCACCTGCGACTGGGTCGCGCCGATCGACAAACTCACCGAAGAGTACCCAATGGTGCTGTCTACGGTGCGTGAAGTCGGCCACTATTCATGTCGCTCGATGACCGGGAACTGTGCCGCGCTGGCGGCGCTGGCGGATGAGCCTGGCTATGCGCAAATCAACACGGCCGACGCCGCGCGTCTGGGCATTGAAGATGAAGCGCTGGTCTGGGTTCATTCACGTAAAGGCAAAATTATCACCCGTGCGCAGGTCAGCGATCGTCCGAACAAAGGGGCGATTTACATGACCTACCAGTGGTGGATTGGCGCCTGTAACGAGCTGGTGACGGAGAACTTAAGCCCGATTACCAAAACGCCGGAGTACAAGTACTGCGCCGTGCGCGTCGAGCCGATCGCCGATCAGCGCGCCGCCGAGCAGTATGTGATTGATGAGTACAGCAAGTTGAAAACCCGTCTGCGCGAAAGCGCAATGGGGTAATCTGCCGGATGGCGGCATGAGAATGCCTTATCCGGCCTACGACCTGTTTCCACCGTCGGCCTGATAAGATGCGTGAGCATCGCCATCAGACATTTTCCTTGCAACAGCCTCCGCCGGAGGCTGTTTTTTTATCCATACGATCTCTTTATACTGTCTACTCCGTACCCTAAATAAAACTCAAAATGAAACCACTTCTTGCATTGATGTTCTTAATGACATTCTTTGCCCATGCCACCGATACTGAGCCTGGCAGCCAGTATCTGAAGGCGGCGGAGGGCGGAGACCGACGCGCACAGTATTTTCTTGCCGATACCTGGTTCAGTTCCGGCGATCTCAGCAAAGCGGAATACTGGGCGCAAAAAGCCGCAGACAATGGTGATGCGGATGCCTGCGCATTGCTGGCGCAAATCAAAATCACCAACCCCGTCAGTCTGGATTATCCGCAGGCTAAAACGCTGGCCGAAAAGGCGGCACAAGCGGGCAGCAAAGCCGGAGAAATCACTCTGGCGCGCATTCTGGTCAACACCCAGGCGGGGACGCCTGACTATCCAAAAGCCATTTCACTGCTGCAAAACGCCTCAGAAAACCTGGAGAGTGATTCTGCCGCCGATGCGCAGATGCTGCTCGGGCTGATTTATGCCAACGGCGTGGGCATTCCTGCCGATGACGATAAGGCGACCTGGTATTTCAAACGCAGTTCCGCCATTTCCCGTACCGGCTACTCCGAATACTGGGCCGGAATGTTGTTCTTAAACGGCGAACAGGGCTTTATTGAGAAGAATAAACAGAAGGCGCTGCACTGGTTGAATCTGAGCTGTACGGAAGGGTTTGATACCGGCTGCGAAGAGTTTGATAAGTTAACCAACGGGTGAATGTAATATTGCCGGATGGCGGCGCAAGCGCCTTATCCGGCCTACAGACCACAGCTTCCCGTAGGCCGGATAAGCGTAGCGCCATCCGGCAATCTGTCATGAATTACTGATTCGCGGTCTTATCAAATTTGCCCAATACCTCGCGCTCATACGCCAGCGCTTTCTTACGGTCAAACTTGTGTTCCCACTTGGCGATAACCAGCACCGCCAGCGCATTACCCACCACGTTCAGCGCGGTACGCGCCATATCGAGGATACGGTCAACACCGGCGATAAACGCCAGCCCTTCCAGCGGAATGCCTACGCTACCCAGCGTCGCCAGCAGCACCACGAAGGAAACGCCCGGCACGCCCGCAATCCCTTTCGAGGTGACCATCAGCGTCAGCACCAGTATGATTTCCTGCCACAGCGACAGGTCGATACCGTACAGCTGCGCAATAAAGATCGCCGCAATACTCTGGTACAGCGTTGAGCCATCAAGGTTGAAGGAGTACCCGGTCGGCACCACAAAGCTGGTGATCGACGCCGGAGCGCCATAGGCCTCCATCTTCTCGATAATGCGCGGCAGCACGCTCTCAGAGCTGGCAGTGGAATAAGCCAGAATCAGTTCATCTTTCAGGATACGAATCAGAATCCAGACGCTCAGACCGCACAGACGCGCCACGATGCCCAACACCACCAGCGCGAAGAACAGAATCGCGAAGTGTACCAGCAGCACCAGTTTCGCCAGCGGCCACAGCGACGCAAAACCAAAGTTCGCCACGGTCACGGCGATCAGCGCAAACACCCCAACCGGCGCGTAACGCATCACCATGTGGGTCACTTTAAACATGGTTTCTGAGATGGAGCGGAACACGGTGACCAGCGGTTCACGGTGAGTCGCAGGCAGGGAAGACAGACCCAGGCCAAACAGCACCGAGAAGAAGATAATCGGCAGCATGTCGCCCTTCGCCATCGACGCGACAATATTGGTCGGAACCAGTGACAAAATCGTGCCCATCAAACCGTGCGCATGGCTTTGTACTTCTGCCGTCGTGCTTTGGTATTTCGAAATATCCACGGTCGCCAGTTGCGACATATCAATCCCGGAACCGGGTTGAAACACGTTCGCCAGTGTAATACCGAGGATAATGGCGACGGTCGTGATCACTTCGAAATAGATAATGGTTTTGGCACCGATACGTCCTAACTGTTTCGCATCGCCGACACCGGCAATACCGACAATCAGGGTGGAAATAACAATCGGAACGACGATCATTTTGATCAGATGGATAAAGATATCGCCCGCCGGTGACAGCAGGTTGGCAACCAGCCATTCGCGGCTGTCGCTGTGATAATGCAGATAACTGCCCAGAAGAATACCCAGCACCATGGCCAGCAAAATCTGCCAGGCCAGGCTGATTTTCAAGTTTTTCATAACAACAGACTTCCTCAATGAAGCGCCGTTCTGCATTCAAAAAAGGATGAGAACAGTACATACTGAAAGGGTATGAATTGTGTTGCGTTCGTTTGTGGAGTTTTTTAACGCGCATAATCAGTACCATTTGCATGGCATACTGCGCAACCCTTTCAGAACAGGGCATCTAACTGATTTTCTGCATAATAACGCGAGTTTATCGCGATCATCATGAATAACTATTTGTTATGGAAAGATTTTTATTTCCTCAAAAACGAATAATACCTTTCTGGAATTATTTTAACGCCACCGTTCATTCGCTTACTTTTTAAACAGCAAAAACGACACAAATCACAAAAAAACAAAATTATTTCTGACGATTCTGCAACAACTTCGCCATATTAATAGCGTCAATGAGTTGCACGCGATTAACCCTTGGCGAGTTCAAATCCAGTAATTTTTGCCAGAATGCGATGGCCTGCACATAATCAGCCTGCATAAACGCATCAGCGGCCAGCAGCATTAACGCGGTGACTTCCGAAGCATCAAGCGCCAGCGCTTTATCGATCATTTCACGCGTTTCCGGCGTCATATGCTGCCCGGACTGGTAATAGCGCACCGTCGCCAGCGCCGAATAGAGCTCCGCGTTCTCTCCCCGCAGGCGCAGCGCCTGCTGATACGCCAGCAGAGCATTGTCATAGGCATTACGCCAGAGGTAGTACTCGCCCAGCGTCGCCCACTGCGCGCTGTCCTGTGGGTTTGCGCGAATCGCCGCCTGCAACGTCAGTAACTGCTTTTCCGCCGTCGGTTCATCGGTAAACGCCCGCAGCGGATCGGCCAGACGCTGCTGCTCCTGGCGAACGGCCTGCCATTTTGACGACGCCAGATAGCCGCCGACGCAAGCCATCACCATGACGATCGCAACGGCCAGCAGCGCTTTCACCGGCAGCGGGCGCGACGGCGCGTCCGAAGCCACAGGCTCCGCCAAATCATGATGCAATTCCTGTTGTAGCTGCGCCGCGTCCTGACCCGCCAGCGCCTGCTGCGCCTGGCGCTGGCTGTGACGCAGCAGCAGTACGCTCACCTGATGCAGACTCATTCACTCCCCCTCCTCTTTACGCTGACGCGCTATCACTCGCCACAGCGCCACGCCCACCAGCAGCAACAGCAGGAAAGGCAGCGCCCATAGCAGCAACGTTTGCCCGGTTAGCGCCGGGTTGTAGAGGACGAACTCACCGTAGCGTTCGGTCATCCAGGCGGTGATTTCCTCTTCGCTTTTACCTTCCGCCACCATGGTATAGACCTGATGGCGCATACTGACCGCTACCGGCGCGTTGGATTCCAGCAAGTTTTGATTCTGGCACTGCGGGCAGCGCAGCTGGCTGGCAATAAATAGTGATTTTTCCTGCTGTTGCGCGTTTTCAAAGCGCCAGGTGTCCACAACCTGGGCATGCGTTGCGAAGGTGATGAAAAACAAGATGATAGCCAAGAGTAAACCTATTCTGCCGGATGGCGCTGCGCTTATCTGGCCTACAATGTGTTGCGCACCCCGTACGCCGCCATCCGGCAACGCGTTGATTAATTTACTCATCACGCTTCCTCCCACGCCAGCCGCTGAGCGCCGCGCCTGCAATCATCAACAGCCCTCCGCCCCAGATCCAGCGCACGCCGGTCTGGACATACAGGCGCATGGCATAGCGATCCTGCCCGGTTTTTTCGCCCATTACCGCATACCAGTCATGCAGCAGATTCCAGCGAATCCCCGGCTCCATCATCTGCTGACGGCGCGCCGCGTAAAAACGCCGCTCTGGCGTGACGCGCCCGATGTGCCGTTTATCCTGCTCAATGGCGATCTGCGCCTTCTCGGTGGTGTAATTGCCTTTCGCCTCCAGATCGAGACGTTCAAAACGAAACGTGTAGCCTGCCAGTTCCACCTGCTCTCCGGGGCGCAGATTAAGGCTGATCTCATGCCGACTGCCGCTGGAGAAAATAATCCCGGCGGCGACAACCAATACGCCGGTGTGCGCCAGTAGCGCCGGAAGCTGGCGACGCACAGACACTTTCCGGCTTCTGATTGTCGCCAGTACGATAACTAACAGCATCAGCAGCCCAAACGGCAGCGTGGCGCGATTAAAATAGGGCGCGCCGACGGAGAGTCGCCCCCAGCCGAACAGGCCGTAAATCATCGGATAGAGCGTCCCGATAAGCACAATCAGCAGCACGGCGCTAAAAAGCAGCAGCGCGGCCAGAATCATCATCTCACGCGACCAACTGCCAAAACGCGCATTCTGGCGGACTTGCTGGCCTCGCCACGCGTACAACCCGAGCGACGCCAGGCTCAACACGGTAAACAGCGCGAACAGCGGTACCGCACGCACGTTGTCCAACGCAAAGGCATGGACAGAAACCAGAATGCCGGAGCGCACAATCAGCGTGCCCAGCAGGGATAAAATCAGCGTCAGAATCGCCAGCAGCAAAGACCAGTGGCGAAAGATTCCGCGCTGGCGGGAAACGAACAGGCTATGCAGTAGCGCGCTGGCGGAAAGCCAGGGTAATAAAGAAGCGTTTTCCACCGGGTCCCAGAACCACCAGCCGCCCCAGCCCAGTTCGCAGTACGCCCACCACGACCCGAGAATGATGCCCAGCGTCAGCGCGCACCAGCCGGGGAGCGCCCAGCGCCAGCAGACCCAGGCAGTGGCCGCGCTAAAGCCGCCGCGCAGCAATGACGCCAGCGCAACGCCCGCGGCGACCATCAGGCCGCCATAGCCCAGATAAAGCAGCGGTGGATGGAGAATCAGCCCCAGGTGTTGCAGCATCGGATTGAGATCGCGCCCCTCAATCGCGGGCGGAAAGATACGCACAAACGGGTCCGACCAGACCACGACAAACAGCAGCAGCAGGGCGGTCATCATCGACAGAATACAGAGCGTTAGCGGAAAGAGCGCATCACGCTCGCCTTTGCACCGCCAGGCAAACAGCGCGCTCCAGCCGGAAAGGAACAGCACCCACAGCAGCAGCGATCCTTCATGACCGCCCCACACCGCCGCCAGTTTTAATCCCCACGGCAGCAGGCTGTAGCTATGCTGTGCAACGTAGACAACCGAAAAATCGCTGGTAAGAAAGCAGAAAACCAGAATAGCGAACGCCAGTAATAACAGCGCGAATTGCGCCAGGACGCCGATTATCGCCAGACGTCTGATGCCCTGCCAGCGCTGGCGCAACCCCACCAGCGTGGCAAGTGGGGTCAACACGTTGACCCCAAGACTCAGCAGTAATGCCAGAAAACCGGCTTCAGGAAGGAATACGTCCAGAGATCACCCTGCCTAAGCTCACGCGACCGTTAGCTGTCCCGCATAAAGAATGAAAAAGCGCAGCAGCAGGACACCGGTCAGGCTGGCGCCGCATACCGCCAGCACGCCGTGAAACGTCGAACCGCGATTCGCCCAGGGCTTCAGCAGCATTGGCACAATCAGCCCCAGCCCCGCGACGCCAAGCCAGAACCACCATGTCCAGAATCCGCCGCCCAACGCCGCAGTCAGCGCGCGCATTTTACCGTCATCGCCCAACGCCAGCCCAACGAAGAACGCCGCCAGCAGGAAGATTTCCAGCCAGACGACCGGCGTTTCCATGCGATGCACAAAATGCGCTTCAGTGCTGTGCGGATTGCTGCGATGACGCAAGGCCATCGCAATCAGCGCCACCGCCGCCCCGGAAGAGATCCCCGAGAACAGGAACAGCACCGGCAGGATCGGGTTATTAAGGAACGGATAGGACTTCAGCGCCGACAGCAGGAAGCCGGTATACGCCCCCAGCAGTACCGCCAGCACCAGCATTACCGTCTCAAGCAGGCGATGGAACGGCGTCAGCAACGTCAACGCTTTTTGCACCATCCCCAGACGCGGCAACCAGCGCTGTTGCAGGGCAAGCACCTCTTTTTCAAAGATTTTCGCCAGCCACAGAACCAGCACCACCATATAGAGCTGGAACAGCATGACGCCCATCGACATCACCGACGTGAAGCTGTAGTGGAACATCAGTTTCCAGAAGGTCCACGGGCGCGTCAGGTGAAAGATCAGGATCAGCAGGCCAAGAATAATTGCCCCCGGCCCCACCACCAGCGTCGTACGCAGCAGCGTGCTGTCCGCCCCGCCCGCTTCCGGGTGAATGCGGCGCAGCAAAATAGCCAGCGTCACTAACCCGGCAGAAATACCAATCAGAAACAGATAGATGGCGATGGGCCAGTCCCACACCAGCGATTCAAAATGGAAAGCAGAAGCGTGCGTCATTGGCTCACCTCCCCAAATTTAAAGGGAACGCGGTAGACCTTCGGTTTCGTACCCAGCGCCAGCTTGTAGCGGTAGGTAGTTTTCTGCCGCAGCAGACGAGAGATATCGCTGTTGGGATCGTCCAGGTTGCCAAACGTCAGCGCCTTTGTCGGGCAGGACTCGACGCAGGCGGGCAACTTACCCGCTTTCAGGTTGGTTTTCCGGCAGAAATCGCACTTATCTGCCGTCTTGCTGACCGGATGGATAAAGCGTACGCGATAAGGACACGCCGCAATGCAATACTGGCAGCCGACGCACAGATCCGGGTTCACATCAACGATACCGCTGGCGGCATCGCGGAATGAGGCCCCGGTCGGGCAAACATCGACGCAGGGCGCATGGTCGCAGTGCTGGCACGAATGACGGAAGAATTGATACTTCACGTCAGGAAACGTCCCCTGCGGCTCGCTGCGGATAATCGTCAGACGCGACACGCCCTCCGGCACCTGGTTCACTTCCCGACAGGCATCCATGCAGGCGGTACAGCCGATGCATAATGACTCATCATGCACCATGCCGTAACGCACACCGTTGATATTCAACGTTTTCGCCACCACGCGTCCTGCTGTTCCGCTGACCGCCACCAGCGCGCCGACGCGGGTGATAAACTGGCGACGAGAGCAACTCATGGATGCTCCTTAAGCAAGGGAACGGACGCCGGGTTAAAGTGCGGATTGGTGCGCTGATCGCTGTGGCAATCGACGCAAATCTTAATCCGTCCTTTCTCATTGAGCGTCTGCATCGTGTCTTGCTGTGGATGCAGCGAGTGACAGCTGGCGCACGCCACTTTGGTCACATGGACATCATGCGGCCAGAACGCTTTTTGCAGCTGCTCAGGCAGGTGGCAGGACATACAGACGCTGTTCTGCTGCTCTACCGTATACATCGGGTCGTTAAAGCGCATCACATCTTTCACCCCTTCGCGGTGTTTAGGCGATGGCTGACCGTGACAGTTGGTGCACGTAACCGGCAGCTTGTTGTTCGGGTTAACGACAGAAGCGTGCTTACCGTGCATACCCTCGGTATCCGGCTTGTGGCAATCCAGACAAGCAGCATCTGGATTACGCTGCTGGGTGACCGTCCAGCGTTGCTCTGAGTCCTGCGGCGTTGGGGTAGCGGTTATCCCACACAGGCTCCAGAACAGACCTGACGCCAGCACCCCAGCAGTTAATAACGAACGTAATACGCTCATATTCACTCCGTTGCATAATGCCTGATGGCGCTACGCTTATCAGGCCTACAAGACTTCCGTAGGCCGGATAAAGCGCTTGCGCTGCCATCCGGCAAATTTGTCACATGTGAGGTTATTGGCTTAACAGACCGTTTTTACGCGCCTGATCTTCCCATTGCGGAATCACCGTCTTGATGAAGTCCTGCTTCTCGGCGTTGATTTGCTGCATGTTCAAACCAATCGCTTTCTGGGCTTTCTCTTTGGTGGAGATATCCGGCAGCGGGATTTCATGAGTGATGCCTTTACTGCCCAGCAGACGCACCAGTTTGGTACGGGCATCCGCCGCTTTATCCATCGCGCCGCCCAGCATACGCAGACCTTCATCCGGGGCATGCATATGGATGCCGTGCGAGGCAATCGCCAGATCCCAGCGCCACTGCGCATGACGAATATCGTCCAGAATCGGTTTCATTTCCGCTTCTGTCGCGCCCGCATCCCACGCTGCTTTCGCTTCGAAATGCGCGTGTACTAACTGATCTTCAACCTTGATTTTCAGGTCATGAATGGCCTGTTTACGCTCAGCAACCACTTTTTGCAGGGAGGCTTTATCCTGGGTGTGGCAGTTGGCGCAGGTCTGGGCGAAGTTATCAAACGGATTGCCAATCTTATGGTCGGTGTAGAGTTTGCCTTCGGCGTTCTGCACTTTCGGCATGTGACAATCAATACAGGTCACGTTGTTCTTGCCGTGAATGCCCACGCTCCAGGTTTCATATTCCGGGTGCTGCGCTTTCAGCATTGGCGTTTTCGACAGCGGGTTTGTCCAGTCAGAGAAGGCGATGGCGTCGTAATATTTCTCCATATCCTCGACTTTTGTTCCCTCGTCCCACGGGAATTTGACGGCTTTGTTTTTACCGTCAAAGTAGTACTCCACATGGCACTGCCCGCACACCATAGATTGCTGGTCAAAACGACTGGCTTTATCAAACGGTTTGCCGATGGTTTCCATCGCGCGCTCGGCATAAGGACGGGAGAGCGTTAACGCCGGTTTGCCTTTGGCGAAATCGTCTGAGGCGGTGTTATGGCAGTCGGCGCAGCCCAGGGCATTGACGATTTCCGGGCCGCCGCGCGCCCATTTACCGTGGAAGTAGCCGTCTTCGCCATCTTTCTGGATCAGACGCGCCACATCCGGGCTTTTACAGCTCCAGCAGGCCATCGGCAATGGGCCATCTTCGGCATTTTTCGGTGCGCCGGTACGCAGAGTTTCACGCACATCGGTAACCGCATAAGCGTGCCCGCGCGGCTTATTGTAGTCACGCGAGAAGGGGTATCCCGCCCACAGGATCACCAGACGTGGGTCTTCTGCCAGCGCATCTTCACGCGTTGACTGTTCTGACGTCGCTTTCCATGAGAGATATTGATCGGGATGCTGAGGGGCGAAGGTTTCATTCTTCGCTTCAACGGTGACGGTCTTTGCGGGAACGGACGTTTGTTCAGCGTATACAGAGGAAATGAAAAAAAACGGTAATATCAGGCTGAAGAAACGGCGTGCGCGTAATATTGTCCTTGCCATAGAGGTCTCATCCAGATTGCGCCATTGCCTTCAATGGCGGTTCTTTATTTTGTTTTTCCACAACAGCAACCGCACGAATACTGTCATGACATTGCTCCCCTCTATGTGTAACAAAAAACCCCATTAAAAATGTTGTCTTTAATCAATTGTAAGTGCATGTAAAATACCACTTTAGAGTTATACACCTCTCCTTAAACCTACTCCTTTCGTTAGCATTCGACGCGGATCACTTTTTCAACAACTCGCCTGTAACTGCATGTTATCGCGGGTATTAATCCATTTTTGCGAGATTCCTTCAAAAATCACTTTGCCGTTTATTTGCACAGTTCCGTTATTGCGTGATCTGCCGCGCAAATACTAAACAAAACTGCCAAAGCCCCTACATTTAACTTTTGTGAGACATATTATTAACATCTTACAAGGAGAACAAAAGCCATGAGCCAAATACATAAACACGCTATTCCCGCAAACATTGCGGATCGTTGCCTGATAAACCCGGAGCAGTATGAGGCGAAATATCAACAATCTATTAACGAGCCAGATACCTTTTGGGGTGAACAGGGAAAGATTCTCGACTGGATTACACCGTATAAAAAAGTGAAGAACACCTCCTTTGCGCCCGGCAACGTGTCGATTAAATGGTATGAAGATGGCACGCTGAACCTGGCGGCAAACTGCCTTGACCGCCATCTGCAAGAAAACGGCGACCGTACCGCCATCATCTGGGAAGGCGATGACGCCACCCAGAGCAAACACATTTCATATCGCGAATTGCATCGCGATGTTTGTCGTTTCGCCAATACGCTGCTGGAGCTGGGCATTAAGAAAGGCGACGTCGTGGCTATTTATATGCCGATGGTGCCGGAGGCGGCGGTGGCGATGCTGGCCTGCGCGCGCATTGGCGCGGTGCATTCGGTGATCTTCGGCGGCTTCTCGCCGGAAGCGGTTGCCGGGCGAATCATCGACTCCAGCTCACGTCTGGTGATCACCGCCGATGAAGGCGTGCGTGCCGGACGCGGCATCCCGCTGAAAAAGAACGTCGATGATGCGCTGAAAAACCCGAATGTGAACAGCGTTGAACATGTGGTGGTTTTAAAACGTACTGGCGGGAAAGTCGACTGGCATGAAGGCCGCGATCTGTGGTGGAGCGACGTGATTGAGAAATCCAGCGCTGACCATCAGCCGGAAGAGATGAATGCGGAAGACCCACTGTTTATCCTCTACACCTCCGGTTCAACCGGCAAGCCAAAAGGCGTGCTGCATACCACCGGCGGCTATCTGGTCTATGCCGCCACCACCTTTAAGTATGTCTTTGACTATCACCCGGACGATATCTACTGGTGTACCGCAGACGTAGGCTGGGTGACCGGGCACAGCTACCTGCTGTATGGGCCGCTGGCCTGCGGCGCAACCACCCTGATGTTTGAAGGCGTGCCAAACTGGCCGACGCCAGCGCGGATGGCGCAGGTGGTGGATAAGCACCAGGTTACTATTCTCTACACCGCCCCAACCGCTATTCGCGCTCTGATGGCGGAAGGCGATAAGGCGATTGAAGGCACCGATCGCTCTTCGCTGCGCATCCTCGGTTCCGTCGGCGAACCGATCAACCCGGAAGCGTGGGAATGGTACTGGAAGAAGATCGGTAACGAAAAATGCCCGGTAGTGGACACCTGGTGGCAGACCGAAACCGGCGGATTCATGATCACGCCGCTGCCCGGCGCGACTGAACTGAAAGCCGGTTCCGCCACGCGTCCGTTCTTTGGCGTGCAGCCCGCGCTGGTGGATAACGAAGGCCACCCGCAGGAAGGGGCGACCGAAGGCAATCTGGTGATTACCGACTCCTGGCCGGGTCAGGCGCGTACCCTGTTTGGCGATCACGAGCGTTTTGAGCAGACCTACTTCTCTACCTTCAAAAACATGTATTTCAGCGGCGACGGCGCGCGTCGTGACGAAGATGGTTACTACTGGATCACCGGGCGCGTCGATGACGTACTGAACGTTTCCGGCCATCGTCTGGGCACGGCGGAGATTGAATCCGCGCTGGTGTCGCATCCGAAGATTGCCGAAGCCGCGGTGGTCGGTATTCCGCACAACATCAAAGGCCAGGCCATCTACGCCTATGTCACGCTGAATCACGGCGAAGATCCGTCGCCGGAGCTGTATACCGAAGTACGCAACTGGGTACGTAAAGAAATTGGCCCGCTGGCAACACCGGACGTGCTGCACTGGACAGACTCACTGCCGAAAACGCGTTCCGGCAAAATCATGCGCCGTATTTTGCGCAAAATCGCAGCGGGCGATACCAGCAATCTGGGCGATACCTCAACCCTCGCCGATCCTGGCGTGGTCGAGAAACTGCTCGAAGAGAAGCAGGCCATCGCAATGCCTTCATAACCCTAACCGTGAAATGCCCGATGGCGCGCTGCTTATCGGGCCTACAGGTTCAACATCGCTTGTAGGCCGGATAAGGCTTCAGCCGCCATCCGGCAAAATCAAAAAATCCCCCTACCTTATCTCTGGAGACTCTGTGATGAATGACAATATTTATCAACGGATAGAAGACAGTGCGCGTTTCAGGGAGTTAGTCGAAAAACGGCAACGGTTTGCCACCATCCTGTCGGTCATCATGCTGGCGGTTTATATCAGCTTTATTCTACTGATTGCCTTCGCGCCGGGCTGGCTGGGCACTCCGCTACACGCCGGCACCAATGTCACCCGGGGTATTCCAATTGGGGTGGGCGTCATTCTGATCTCCTTCATCCTGACCGGTATTTACATCTGGCGGGCGAATGGTGAATTCGACCGTCTTAACAACGCCGTACTGCACGAGGTTAAAGCATCATGAAGAGAGTCCTGACGGCGCTTGCCGCCACACTACCCTTCGCTGCAAACGCAGCGGATGCCATTAGCGGTGCAGTAGAACGCCAGCCAACCAACTGGCAGGCAATCGTTATGTTCCTGATTTTCGTGGTGTTTACGCTCGGCATCACCTACTGGGCCTCTAAACGCGTCCGTTCACGCAGCGACTATTACACGGCAGGCGGGAATATTACCGGCTTCCAGAATGGGCTGGCGATCGCCGGCGACTATATGTCCGCCGCGTCGTTCCTCGGGATTTCCGCTCTGGTGTTCACCTCCGGCTACGACGGGCTGATCTACTCCCTTGGCTTCCTGGTGGGCTGGCCTATCATTCTGTTCCTGATCGCCGAGCGCTTGCGTAACCTGGGTCGCTATACCTTTGCCGACGTCGCCTCTTACCGACTGAAACAGGGGCCGATCCGCATTCTGTCTGCCTGTGGTTCGCTGGTGGTCGTGGCGCTTTACCTCATCGCCCAGATGGTGGGGGCAGGTAAACTGATCGAGCTGTTGTTCGGTCTGAACTACCACATTGCGGTCGTGCTGGTGGGCGTTCTGATGATGATGTACGTCCTGTTCGGCGGCATGCTGGCAACGACATGGGTACAGATTATCAAAGCCGTACTGCTGCTGTTCGGCGCCAGCTTTATGGCGTTCATGGTCATGAAGCACGTCGGCTTTAGCTTCAACAACCTGTTCACCGAAGCGATGGCGGTACACCCGAAAGGTTCAGCCATTATGAGCCCTGGCGGTCTGGTCAACGACCCGATCTCCGCGCTGTCATTAGGCCTGGGGCTGATGTTCGGTACGGCAGGCTTACCGCACATTCTGATGCGTTTCTTTACCGTCAGCGATGCCCGCGAAGCGCGTAAAAGCGTGTTCTACGCCACTGGCTTTATGGGTTATTTCTACATCCTGACCTTTATTATCGGCTTCGGCGCGATCATGCTGGTCGGCGCGAACCCGGAGTATAAAGATGCCGCAGGCGCGTTAATCGGCGGCAACAACATGGCGGCGGTTCATCTGGCGAACGCGGTAGGCGGCAACCTGTTCCTCGGCTTTATCTCTGCGGTAGCCTTCGCAACGATCCTGGCGGTCGTGGCCGGTCTGACGCTGGCAGGCGCATCGGCGGTATCTCATGACCTGTACGCGAACGTGTTTCGTAAAGGCGCGACCGAACGCGAAGAATTGCGGGTATCGAAAATTACCGTACTGGTGCTGGGCGTAATTGCCATCATTCTGGGCGTGCTGTTTGAAAACCAGAATATCGCCTTCATGGTCGGCCTGGCGTTTGCCATCGCGGCGAGCTGCAACTTCCCAATCATCCTGCTCTCCATGTACTGGTCGAAGCTGACCACGCGCGGCGCGATGATGGGCGGCTGGTTAGGCCTGGTGACGGCTGTCGTGCTGATGGTTCTCGGCCCAACGATTTGGGTGCAAATCCTCGGCCACGAAAAAGCCATCTTCCCGTATGAGTATCCGGCGCTGTTCTCCATCAGCGTTGCCTTTATTGGGATCTGGTTCTTCTCCGCTACCGATAATTCTGCGGAAGGTAATCGCGAGCGTGAGCAGTTCCGCGCCCAGTTCATCCGTTCCCAGACCGGGTACGGCGTTGAGCAAGGCCGCGCGCATTAATTCAGCGCACTCCTCCGGCCCTCGGGTCGGAGGACAACATCAGAACATCACTTTTGCGACCAGCGGCGCCGCCAGCACCATCATCACACCGGACAGCATCATCACCAGACTGGCGACGACGCCCTCCTGCTGACCCAGTTCATACGAACGCGCCGTACCGGCCCCATGTGATGCCGCGCCAAACCCGGCGCCTTTCGCCATTCCTTCACGAATAGACAGGCGCAAAAACAGCGCATCGCCAACCGCCATCCCGAACACGCCAGTCACTACCACAAAGAGCGCCACTAAATCCGGCTGACCGCCCAGCGGCTCTGCCGCCGCCAGCGCAAATGGCGTGGTGACGGAACGCACGGCCAGGCTGCGCTGAATCTCATCCGGCAGCGTAAACAGGCGCGCCAGCCAGACGGAACTGGTGACCGCCACCACGGTTGCCGTTACCACGCCCGCCGTCAGCGACATCCAGTGGCGTTTAATGATGGCGAGATTATCGTAAACCGGAACGGCAAACGCGATGGTCGCCGGGCCTAACAACCACAGCAGCCAGTGCGATTCGCCAATGTAGTTCTGCCAGGAGATATGGCCAAACACCAGTATCAATACCAACAGCGCGGGCGTGAGCACCAGCGGCATCAACGGCAGCTTACGAAAGCGACGGTACAGCCGCTTATTGACGAAATAGATCCCCAGCGTGATGACCAGGCACAGTACGCTTAGCTGAAAATTACTCACGGTTTACCCTGCTCATCTCATAGCGGTACACGTTATCCACCACCCATGCGGTTGCGCCAAGCACCATCAGCGTGCTGATCGCAATCACGGCGAAGATGCGCCAGCCGTCCATCAACAGCAGTTGCGCATAGTTAACGACCGCTACTACGGCGGGGACAAAGAACAACAGCATCTCCGCCAACAGCCAGCGTGCGCCCGCACGAACCCAGTTAAGCGGGATCACCCGACAGACAATCAGCGCCAGCATCAGCGCCATCCCAACCAGATTGGCGGGAAGCGGCAGATGCAGCCATGAAACAAGATATTGAGCAAAAACAAATAAACCTGCATACAGCAGTACCTGAACCGGTATCTGGAGTCGTTGCATAACAGCAGGCGTAACGCGGCTTATCGCCACAGCCATGAGGGAATGTCCTGAAAAATAAAACGGAACGCCAGTATAGAGAGCACCCGTCCGCTACTGAAATGAATTAAACTCATTGCAGGCATAGTCTTAAGGAATAATCATGGATATCAGAACGCTGCGTTATTTTGTCGAGGTGGTGCGCCAGCAGAGTTTCACCCGCGCAGCGGAGAAGTTATTTGTCACTCAGCCCACCATCAGCAAGATGCTGAAGAATCTGGAAGATGAGCTTAATTGCACGCTGCTGATCCGCGATGGGCGACGTCTGCTGCTGACGGATACCGGGCGCGTGGTGTTCGAGCGCGGCCTGGCGATCCTTGCTGAATTTCGCCAGCTGGAAGCGGAGCTGGGCGATATTAACCATCTCAATAAAGGGCTGCTGCGGCTTGGCATCCCGCCGATGGTCGGCATGTTGATGGCCGGGCCGATTAGCCTGTTTCGCCAGCGTTATCCGGGTGTGGAACTGAAGATTGCAGAATTTGGCGGCTTGACGGTACAGCAGGCGGTAATGAACGGCGAGCTGGATGTGGCGATGACCGCGCTGCCGGTGGAGGAAGAGAGCGGACTGACGACCTTGCCGCTGTTCAGCCACCCGCTATGCGTGCTGGTGCCGCGTTCCGGTAAGTGGATGGCGTGCGAGTCGATTTCCCCCGAAGCGCTGGCGGAGCATCCTCTGCTTATCTACAACGAAGATTTTGCGTTGAATCGCCAGCTGATGCGGCTTTTTAAGCAGCATGATGTGAAGCCGCGTATTGCGGTACGCAGCGGTCAGTGGGATTTCCTGGCCGCTATGGTGCAGGCCGGCGTCGGAATTGCGATTTTGCCGGAGCCGATTTGCCAACGGCTGGATAAACAAACCCTGCGCTGGCTCCCGCTGGAGAGTGATTTACGCTGGCAGTTGGGCATGATCTGGCGCGAAGGCGTTTATTTGTCCCACAGCGCCAGAGCGTGGTTGACGTGTTGCGAAGGGTTCTGGTTAACGCAGGAATAACGCCTCGCTCGCCGGATGGCGGCGCAAGCGCCTTATCCGGCCTACGGGAGTACATTTTGTAGGCCCGCCACCGGGCAATTTCCACCCCTGTAGGCCCGGTAAGCAAAGCGCCACCGGGCAATTTAATCACCGCGTTCACCAACATTAAGCCCGGTAATCTCTCCCGCCCAATCCGCAGGGTATATCCCGTGGCGAACATCGCGATGAAATGTTGAAAAGGGCCAATCCTTTACCTGTTTAACCCAGGCATGTTTAACCGGATTGATATAACTATAATCAACATGCTGGCGATAATCGTATTCATCCCGAATCGTGTGTTCCCAGAATCGAGGTTGCCAGACCTGACGCAAACCCAGCGATTTAGAGAAATGTTTTTTAATTTCGCGCCAGCGAGAGGAGAAATCGTGCTCGTTTTCAGGAAGGGTCCATACACAATGCATATGTTCGGGTAATACAACCCAAGCGTTGATATGAAAAGGTTTACGCTGTTTAACGCTGGCGATGGCATGACGAAGCGCATGGATATGGGACGTAAGAAGACCGCTTTTACGATCCTGAAGATTAACGGTGAAAAACCACGTTCCACCATTAATGTAATAACGACGATAGTTGGACATGTTGGCTCCTTTTCTCCGAGCGTAGAGGGAAAAGGAGAAAGCCAGCAATGAGCAGAGGTAAATTCAGGAAAACGGCTCGCAAAATTGTTGCGCCGCCAGGCAATATCGCCCCCTGTAGGCCCGGCAAGCAAAGCGCCACCGGGCAATTTCCACCCCCTGTAGGCCCGGTAAGCGAAGCGCCACCGGGCGATACGGGTGCTTACTGATTTTCGATCAACAATGCTTCCAGCAAATCCAGGTCATGCAGCAGTTTTTGCAGGGTTTCGTTACTGATCTCACGCGTCGCGCGCAGGTGGTACAACTCTGCACGTTCCGAGCGTAGCGCCGCCAGGCGGAAGCGCCGTTCGAGGTTCTCTTCCTGCATTGAGCTTTCCACATCGTTACGCCCATCGGCGCGGCGACGCAGGTTACCAATCACGCGGGAGCTGACCTCGGTGAGCAACTGGTTATCGATGTTCTCTTCGGTATCCGCCGCCAGACGCTCTTCCATCTTCTGAATCGCGACAATCGCCACTTCCGCCGTGGCGGCGCGGGCGATTCGCTCCTCTTTCTGCTGCTGTGAGTGATCGCCCACTTCCAGATGTTGCAGCAGAATCGGCAGCATCACGACCCCCACAAACAGCGAGAACAAAATCACGCCCGCCGCAAGGAATACCAGCTCATAGCGCGCCGGGAAGCCGTTACCATCCGGCAACAATAGCGGGATAGAGAGCACACCGGCCAGCGTAATCGCCCCGCGTACCCCCGCAAAGGAGGCGATGAGGATTTCACGCATCGTCCAGGCGCCAAACTCCATCGGCTTTTTCTTCAGGAAGCGATTACTGAAGTTCTTCATCGTCCACAGCCAGCCAAAGCGCACCAGCATCAGCGCGGCATAAATCAGCACGATATCGGTGAACAGCATCCAGGTTTCAACGTTGGGATCGGCTTCCGCCGCCACCAGCGACGACTCCAGAATCCCTGGCAGTTGCAGACCCAACAGCAGAAAGACCATGCCGTTAAAGACAAACTCCAGCATCGCCCAGGTGCTGTTGGCGCGCAGACGCATCGCCAGCGGCGCGCGACGCATAACGCCGGAGCGGGTGATGGTCATCCCGGCCGCCACAGCGGCAAGAATGCCGGATACGCCGATATGTTCCGCAATCAGGTAGGAGGCGAACGGCAGCAGGAACAGCAGGACGATTTGCGTCGCTGGCTCATCCCCGCCCCAACGGCTCAGGAAACGCAGGGAGCGACCGTATAACCAACTGACGACAAAGCCCGCCAGAATACCGCCCACTGCGACTTTGAAGAACTCCACCGTCGCCCCGCCGACGGTAAACACCATCGTCCCCATCGCCACTGCGACGGCAAATTTCAACGACACCAGGCCGGACGCGTCGTTCATCAACGCCTCGCCTTGCAGGATGCCCATAATTTTCTTCGGAATGCGCCCCTCGCCGACAATGCCGGAAAGCGCAACCGCATCGGTCGGCGACAGTACGGCAGCCAGCGCGAAGGCCGGTATCAGCGGAATACCCGGCACCAGCCAGTAAATCATAAAGCCAATTCCGACCACCGTAACCAGCACCAGCGCCAGCGCCAGGCCGAAAATCTCTCGCCCATGTTCGAGAAACTCCCGGGTCGGCGTTTTCCAGCCGTCTGCGAACAACAGCGGCGGAATAAACAGCACCAGGAACAGTTCAGGGTCAAATTCCACATGCAAACCAAACGTCGGCCATGCCAGCAGCGCGCCAATGGCGATTTGCATGAGGGGTAAAGGAAGCTGGAAGGGCAATACACGAGTAAATACCCCCGACAGCGAGACCACAAGGGTCATGATGAGTATTGTGAAGAAGATTTCCATGCGTTCCCTGTTTGCGATATTTCTTATGTTTTAAAACGTGAGGCGTCGTGCCTCAATTCTATCTTCCTCAGAGTAACGCAAAAGACAACGGGATGTGTCCTGAAAATAAAAACGGGCGGCAAAAGCCACCCGTTTTTAGAGGACGCCAGGAATCAGATAGCCCAGCCGCCCGCATAGAAGGCGACCAGCGCTACGGCAATCACCACGGTGCCGACGTTCAGCTTACGCCATTCTCCCGACACAATGCGGCCGATCACCAGCGTAGCAAAACCAATCATAATGCCGGTTACGATGTTGCAGGTCAGGACGATAAACACCGCCGTGATCAGACCCGCCATCGCATCCACAAAGTCAGCGAAGTCGATTTTCGCCACGTTGCTCAGCATCAGCAGACCGACGTACATCAGCGCGGGCGCGGTCGCGTAGACCGGAACCAGATAAGAGAGCGGAGAGAGGAACAGGATCAGCAGGAACAGGACGCCGACGGTGATCGCCGTCAGACCCGTTTTACCGCCTGCCGCCGTACCCGCCGCCGATTCAATGTATACCGCCGCAGGCGCTGCGCCAACCAGACCAGAGAACACGCTGCTCAGGGAGTCGGTGGTCAGCGCTTTGCCGCCATCGATAATCTGCCCGTCTTTATCCAGCAGGTTCGCCTGGCCAGCGACCGCGCGAATCGTGCCGGTGGCGTCGAAAACAGCGGTCATCACCAGCGCCAGCACGCTCGGCAGGACGATCGGGTTCAGCGCGCCCATAATATCCAGGCTGCCAATCAGCGAGTTGCCGTGTTCATCACTTAAAGACGGCATAGCAAAAAAGCCGGAGAAATGGACGGATGGATCGAAGATCAAACCCACAACCGAAATACCAATAATGGTCAGCAGAATGCCGCCCGGCACCTTCAGTTTTTCCAGGCCGATAATGACCGCCAGACCAATCAGCGACATGATAACCGGGAAAGAATCAAAGTTACCCAGCGCGACCGGCAGACCGTCCAGCGGGTTCTTAATCACCAGACCCACGCCATTCGCGGCGATCAGCAACAGGAACAGGCCGATACCGATGCCGGTGCCGTGCGCCACGCCATGCGGCAGATTGCGCAGGATCCAGCTACGGATACCGGTCGCCGAGATGATGGTAAACAGCACGCCCATCAGGAATACCGCACCCAACGCTACCGGAACGCTAATGTGCTGACCCAGCACCAGGCTAAACGCGGTGAAGGCGGTCAGCGAGATGGCGCAACCGATAGCCAACGGCAGGTTCGCCCACAGACCCATAACAATAGAACCGACGCCAGCCACCAGGCAGGTCGCCACAAATACGGCGGCAGGCGGGAATCCGGCTTTACCCAGCATCCCCGGAACCACGATAACGGAGTAGACCATCGCCAGGAAAGTCGTTAATCCGGCAACCACTTCCTGACGGACGGTGCTTCCACGGTGTGAAATTTTAAACCAGGCGTCGAGTGAACCGCCGGTACGCGCTGAAGGCGTAGACATAGAAAACATCCCCTGAGAGTTTATTTTTCGTCGAGTATGCGTGGTGGACAATCCACTGCCAGCGAAACGTCATCTCCTTGTGCTACGTTTGCAACAATAAGGGGTGTCGCAAAAAAGCAAACGTTTAACTCCGCGCATACAAAACGGGTAGTAAAAAAAGCAAACGATTATCCAGCGATAATACGGGGCTTTTCAACTAAACTTTGCGGCTTTTTGCTTATTTCTTTTCATCACGCTCAATAAATCGCCAGTCGATGCGCAAACGTTATCGTCAATGCGCAATCTGATAACATTTTTTCTCGGGCGGACGACTGACACATCCGTCTATCCGCCAGGGATCTCAAAAGGACCGCCTTGCTGGATAGCCCTTTGCCACGCCGGGCGCATCTCTACGCGCTTCTTCCAGGCGCTAATGTGCGTCAGGTCGTTAATTCCGCCTCGGCTCAGTAACGCAAACAGAGGAAAACTCATCTGGATATCCGCCATGCTGATATGTTCCCCGGCAAACCAGGGCTGCGCGGCAAGATGCGCATCAATGTAGCGCGCATGCGTCTCCAGTTGCGGGTTGAGATACGCTTTTTGCACGCCCTGCCCCAGAATGCCGCCCAGCGTGCGTAACCCAAATGGCACCGGCGGTTTACCCAGGCTGACAAACACCAGTTTCATTAACAGCATTGGCATTAACGAGCCTTCCGCATAATGCAGCCAGAACCGATACTGCCGTTTTTGCCGGGCATCGGCAGGTTTAAACTGCCCTGCGTGGTCATAGGTTTCCTGCAAATACTCCAGGATGGCGCCGGATTCGGCGAGGATCTCACCGTTATCTTCAATAACGGGCGATTTTCCAAGCGGGTGGATTTTTTTCAGCGCCGGTGGCGCAAGCATGGTTTTTTCACGCTGGTAGCGAACAATCTGGTAGGGCAGCGACAGCTCCTCCAGCGCCCAGAGCACGCGCTGGGAACGAGATTGATTCAAATGATGCACCGTCAGCATGGCTGTCTCCTGTTTTTCATTCAAATTAACTATAGAAAAGAGCGAGAGATGGCGTAAAAATTTCGGCTAAAAAACAGACAATACACTGGCAAACGGGCGGGCATGGCATACAATTACAGTATCAACACAAACCGGAACCTCCACCACGTGCTCGACTGAGGGGTGTTGATGTCGGGGGAAACCCTCCCGTGAACCAACGGGATAGAGCGAAAGACAAAGACCGGAAACAAACTAAAGCGCCCTTGCGGCGCTTTAGTTTTATGCGCGGCGATATGGCGCTCGCTTATCCGGCCTACGCGCGTCCCGGCGAAACGACATTTAATAATCTTCCAGCAATCGCGCCCCTGTTCCCTGCGTGCCGAGCTGATCACCAGGGTTGCGCAGCGGGCAATCGCTACGCGACAAACAGCCGCAGCCGATGCAGCCGTCCAGCTCATCGCGCAACGCCACCAGAGTATGAATACGTCTGTCCAGCTCCTCGCGCCATTGCGAAGAAAGCTGCTTCCACTCCTTTGCGCTCAGCGTATGCCCCTCAGGCAATACGCCAAACGCTTCGCCAATGGTCGCCAGCGGAATGCCAATACGTTGAGCAATCTTGATGATCGCCACATAGCGCAGCACATCGCGCTTATATCGCCGCTGATTGCCGCTGTTACGGACACTGCTGATAAGCCCTTTGCTCTCATAAAAGTGCAGCGCCGATACCGCCACACCGCTACGTTTCGCCACCTCACCCGGCGTAAGCAGGGACTTTATACGCGGTAATTTCTTTTCCATAAATCGCTTTACCTCAAGTTAACTTGAGGAATTATACTCGCCCGCAGACAAAACGACGAATCGAACACTGAGAAAGAGGCAGCAATATGTCCCATCAGCAGATAATTCAGACCCTTATTGAATGGATTGATGAACATATCGACCAACCGCTGAACATTGATGTGGTCGCAAAAAAATCAGGTTACTCGAAGTGGTATTTACAGCGGATGTTCCGCACGGTGATGCATCAGACGCTGGGCGACTATATTCGTCAGCGCCGACTCCTGCTGGCCGCCGTAGAGCTACGAACGACCGAGCGCCCCATTTTTGATATCGCGATGGATCTGGGATATGTGTCGCAACAGACATTTTCGCGCGTCTTCCGCCGCGAGTTTGACCGCACGCCCAGCGACTACCGTCATCGTCTGTAACCTTACTGCCCGCGCTGCATCAGGAGTGCGGGCGACTGTTGCAGCCACTGAATAAACGCCTGCGGCGGCATCGCCTTCGCAAAATACCATCCCTGACAATACTGAACGCCGCGCTTGAACAGCCAGTTCACCTGATCTGCCGTTTCCACGCCTTCGGCAATGGCCTTCAGGTGTAAGCTTTGCGCCATTTCGATGATATGTTCCGCGATCAGATGGCTGGTGCTATTGGTGGTCAGCGTGTCGATAAAGGATTTATCAATCTTCAGAATATCGACATTCAATGAATACAGGTTGTGCAGGTTTGAATACCCTGTTCCAAAATCATCAATCGCCACTTCAAAACCTGCCTGACGAAATGCCTGAATAACCGGCGTGGTTTTCGGCACGTCAATAAAGCCGCGCTCCGTCACTTCCACCTTAATTTGTTGCGCAAGAACGGAATGCTGGCGGGCTTTCTCCGCAATTAACGCGATAAGCCGGGAGGAGTGGAAATCAGAAGCGGAGAGATTAATAGAGATATAAAGATGAGGTTGCGAGGCGAGAAAATGTCCCAGATCGTTGAATACTTCTTCCACCACGTAATCGGTAATCTGCGCAATCATCCCCTCTTTTTCAGCCAGCGGGATAAACTCTGCCGGGCTCATCACCTGCCCTTCAAAACCAGGCCAGCGCAATAGCGCCTCCGCCCCCACGCATTTTTCATTTTGAATATCAATAATGGGCTGATAATAAAGACGCAGTTGACGTTTATCGATCGCTCGCTGCAACAAACGGCGCGGTGAATGATATTCCTCGCGCGTACGCGACCACATCAATAACACAATGATACTACAGATAATGCCTAACGGCAGCGTTAACGTCGCCTGATGGTACAGGTTCTGATAGAAACGCGCGTTATCAGTGGAAACAATTATCGCGATCGGACGTTTTTCTGAATGAGCAATAGTATAGAAGCGATTATTTTGCTGAAAGGTAGATTCATCACGGTGTAGCAACGGTAATAATTGTTCGACGTTTGCCTGCTCGCTCACGGAGAAAAAGGAGTTCGTCACCGTGTCATATACGCCCCAGGCCAGAGTGGGATCGTCTGACATCACCTCGCTGTAAGACAACGGATTTATTACCGCGACATAGTGTCCTCTTTGCATATACGTCATTTTGTAGCCAGCAAAGAACGGCGTATCACGATAGTAATAAATAGAAACATCTGGTTCTCGTTTATAATCTGCGGCAGGGATAATATAAGGACTGGCAGGCGCCATTACCGTAGAGCATAAAAAATGATCGTCTTGCGCATAAATTAACTCGCTGATATACAGACGACCGCGAATAATATCCTGCATTCGTTTTTGATGCGCAGGAGTACAGGCTTTTCCCTGATACTGCTGTATCGCGTCGCGGGCCAGCTCCACCTGCTGGACAACCAGTTCCGTTTTTTCTAATGCCAGCTCGGCAAAAGAGTGCAGTTGATTACGGGTTTCAGACACCGCCCGCATGTGGGCAAACCATAGCGCCAGCATCACGGGGAGTAATACCACCATGATTGTTCCAAGGAATCTCAGCAACTTTCGTTGCGCGCTATGATTCATTTCGGCCCTGTATCCCTGAATTGTCTGTGCCTGTCATCATCAAGGCGGATGCTATAACAAACAGGTGATTACGTTGCATGAATTAAGCGACATTAGCAACAGACTTTTCCTGGTAAAAGTCTGATATTGACGGATGACGATAATATTTTCCCGTAAGGCAAACTTAAAGTTATGCTTATTTTTATTAGGGAATATTCTAATCCAAAAGGAGTAAGAATTTTCCAGGGTTTTTTCCGATTAATGCAGAAAAATTAAGTTAAATTTCCAGGCTGGTTAATTTTCCGGCGCTAATAAAATGGTAATAAAAATACATCTTCAATAACCAGCTCCATAATCTTCCGGTATAGCCCCTCCAGATACCCATACTTAATTTATGGTTATAAAACACACAAAAAAGGGTGCCCTGCACTGGCTAACAAACAATTTATTGTGATATAGTTCACAAAAATGATGAAACAGAAACGTTGTTTCATTCAGTGTCGATGTCATGCCCGTCGATAGCCAGAGTGTACCACGCCTTCCGTGAGCAACGCCGCGCTGTCCAGGGCACCTGCTATTCTCAGAGGAAATGTTTCATGGCTACCATAACCACTGGCGTGGTTCTTCTCCGCTGGCAACTGCTGAGCGCTGTGCTCATGTTTTTAGCCAGCACGCTCAATATTCGCTTTCGTAAATCCGACTATATCGGACTCGCGGTGATCAGTAGCGGCCTTGGCGTCGTATCGGCCTGCTGGTTTGCAACCGGGTTACTCGGCATCACTCTGATGGATGTCTCCGCAATCTGGAACAATATCGAAGCCGTGATGGTGGAAGCCATGAGCCATACCCCGCCAGAGTGGCCGATGGTGTTGACCTGATGCTGATAAAAGCCTCCGCCCGGAGGCTTTTTTATTCTCTCAAAAACAGCCAGTTAACCTTTCTCCCGCTAAAATCGCCGTATCATTTATTGTAATGAGAACTATTCTCATATTAACATCCCCGCCGTGATGATTAACTTTTGATACTTTTCCGCTATGCCGACTCCAGTTCAGTGCGCTCCTTTAACGTTTGAATCGCTGTATCGCGCGCATCACGGCTGGCTGACGCACTGGCTGGCGCGAAAGTTACAGTCGGCGTTCGACGCCGACGACGTCGCCCAGGACACCTTCCTGCGTATTATTAACGGTGAATCTCTGACGGCGATTCGCGACCCAAAGTCGTTTCTCTGCACCGTCGCCAAACGGGTGATGATCGACCTTTTCCGCCGCAATGCGCTGGAAAAAGCGTATCTGGAGATGCTTGCGCAGTTACCCGAAACGCTGGCGCCTTCCGCTGAAGAAAAGCAGTCGCATCTCGAAACGCTGCAACTTGTCGACAGGATGCTGGACGGGTTGAGCGCCAAAGCGAGAACGGCCTTCCTGCTTTCTCAGCTTGACGGGCTGACCTACAGCGCCATCGCGCAACGTCTGAATGTTTCCGTCAGCTCGGTGAAAAAGTACGTCGCGAAAGCCACGGAACACTGCCTGCTGTTCCGCCTGGAGCATGGCCTGTGAAAACCTCCCTCACCGATGCCCGCCGCCAGGCGCTACGTTCAGCCTCACACTGGTATGCCGTTTTAAGCGGGGAGCGCGTAAGCCCCCAGCAGGAAGCGCGCTGGCAGCAGTGGTATGAACAAGATCAGGATAATCAATGGGCCTGGCAGCAGGTCGAAAACCTGCGCTGCCAGATGAGCAGCGTCCCCGGCAAACTCGCCAGCCACACGCTGAAAGACAGCCGCCTGACGCGCCGCCACGTACTGAAAGGGTTGCTGTTGCTGGTCTGCGCGGGCGGCAGCTGGCAGCTCTGGCGATCGGAGTTGGGCGAAGGCCTGCGTGCTGATTATCGTACCGCCCGGGGGCAGACTCGCCAGCAGACGCTGGAGGATGGCACGTTGCTTTCGCTGAATACCGACAGCGCGGTTAACGTGCGATTTGACAGTAGCCAGCGCCAGATCCAGCTCTGGTACGGCGAGATCGCCATTACCACCGGTAAAGACGCGCTGCAACGCCCGTTTCGTGTACAGACGCGCCAGGGCCAGCTCACCGCATTGGGTACGGAATTTACCGTACGCCAGGACGGCGATGAAACCGTCCTTAGCGTCCGCCAACATGCCGTCGAAGCGATTCTCGCCGGAGATCCACAACAAAAACGGGTTATTCAGCAAGGTGAAACGGTGCGCTTCAGCGCCTCGCAGTTTGGCGACGTCGCATCATTGAATGATGAGTCTGCAAGCTGGACGCAGGGCGTATTAAGTTTCAGCGACAAACCTCTGGGCGACGTCATCGCCACACTCTCGCGCTACCGGCACGGCATACTGCGTTGTGACCCGGCCGTTGCCGGATTACGCCTGACAGGGACGTTCCCGCTCGGCAACACCGATGCCGTACTGAATGCGATCGCGAAAACGCTTCCTGTGAAAATTCATTTTGTTACGCGCTACTGGGTCACACTGTCTCCCGCCATTTAAACGATAACGAAAAAAATTATCATTTTTATTGTCCCTTTTACCCCGCTCGTTCGACTTCATAACTGAATACAAATAAAGAAATGATGATGGAGACGTGATGGCCTTTCATAACACAGCACCTCTGGTGATGGCGATTCGTTTAAGCCTGCTTCCGCTTGCCGGACTGGCTTCACTGCCTGCATTTGCTACGCAGTTCGATATTGCCGCCGGAGACTTAGACAAAGCACTTAATCAATACGCTGCCCGCAGCGGCATTATTATGTCAGTGGATGCTTCGCTCACGCGGGGCAAACACAGTGACGGGCTGCACGGCGACTACGCGCTTGAAGATGGCCTGCGCACGCTGCTAAAGGGGAGCGGCCTACAGGAAAAATCGTTAGGCGATAACACCTGGACGCTGGAAGCCGCCCCGGTTGCCAGCGAGGACTCGTTGACCGTAGTCGGCGACTGGCTGGGTGAAGCCCGGGAAAACGACGTGTTCGAACATGCCGGCGCGCGTGACGTTATCCGTCGGGATGATTTCACCAAAACCGGCGCGACGACCATGCGCGAAGCGCTGAACCGTATCCCCGGCGTCAACGCCCCGGAAAACAACGGCACCGGCAGCCATGACCTGGCGATGAACTTCGGTATTCGCGGCCTTAACCCACGCCTGGCCAGCCGCTCTACGGTATTGATGGACGGCATCCCCGTACCTTTTGCGCCATACGGTCAGCCGCAGCTATCGCTCGCGCCGGTCTCTCTGGGCAATATGGATGCCGTTGACGTGGTGCGCGGCGGCGGCGCGGTGCGCTATGGGCCGCAAAGCGTGGGTGGCGTGGTGAACTTCGTGACCCGCGCGATTCCGCAGGATTTCGGTATTGAAGCCGGCGTTGAAGGGCAACTCAGCCCCACCTCGTCGCAAAACAATCCAAAAGAGACGCACAACCTGATGGTAGGCGGAACGGCGGATAACGGTTTCGGCACGGCCCTGCTCTACTCCGGCACGCGCGGCAGCGACTGGCGCGAACACAGCAACACCCGTATCGACGACGTGATGCTGAAAAGCAAATATGCGCCTGACGAGGTACACACCTTCAATAGCCTGCTGCAATACTATGACGGTCACGCCGATATGCCCGGCGGTCTGTCCCGCGCCGACTACGACGCCGATCGCTGGCAGTCCACGCGCCCGTATGACAGCTTCTGGGGCCGCCGCCAGCTTGCCAGTCTGGGATATCAATACCAGCCCGACAGCCAGCACAAATTCAATATTCAGGGTTTCTACACCCGCACCCTGCGCAGCGGTTATTTAGAGCAAGGAAAACGCATTACGCTCTCACCGCGCTACTACTGGGTTCGCGGCATTGAACCGCGCTACAGCCAGAGCTTTATGATTGGCCCGTCTGCGCATGAAGTCGGCGTAGGCTATCGCTATGTCAATGAATCCACGCATGAAATGCGCTACTACACCGCAACCACCAGCGGTCAGTTGCCGTCAACATCCAGCCCTTATGACCGTGATACGCGTTCAGGGACCGAAGCTCACGCCTGGTATCTCGATGACAAAATTGATATCGGCAACTGGACCATTACGCCAGGTATGCGTTTTGAGCACATTGAATCCTACCAGGACAACAACGTTAAAGGTACGCACGAAGAGGTGAGCTACAACGCCCCGCTTCCGGCGCTTAACGTCCTCTACCACCTCACTGACAGCTGGAATCTTTATGCCAACACTGAAGGCTCGTTCGGCACCGTACAGTACAGTCAAATTGGCAAGGCTGTGCAAAGCGGCAATGTGGAACCGGAAAAAGCGCGAACCTGGGAAGTCGGAACCCGATTCGACAACGGCGCGCTGACGGCGGAAATGGGGCTGTTCCTGATTAACTTTAATAATCAGTACGACTCCAACCAGACTAACGATACGGTCACCGCCCGTGGCAAAACCCGTCATACCGGGCTGGAAACGCAGGTACGTTACGATCTCGGCGATATGACGCCCACGCTGGAAAATGTCGCCGTTTACGCTAACTACGCGTACGTTAACGCCGAAATTCGCGAAAAAGGCGACACTTACGGCAATCAGGTGCCGTTCTCACCGAAGCATAAAGGGACGCTGGGCGTGGATTACAAACCCGGCAACTGGACGTTCAACCTGAACAGCGATTTCCAGTCCAGCCAGTTTGCCGACAACGCCAATACCAGGAAAGAGAGCGCGGACGGCAGCACCGGGCGTATTCCGGGTTACATGTTGTGGGGCGCGCGCGTGGCGTATGACTTCGGCCCCGAGATGGCCAACCTGAACCTGGCGTTTGGCGTGAAGAATATCTTCGACCACGAGTATTACACCCGCTCGTATGATGACAACAACAAAGGCATCTATGCCGGACAGCCGCGAACGCTGTATCTGCAAGGGTCACTGAAGTTCTGATTGTTCATTTGTTGCCGGGTGGCGGCGTAAATGCCTTACCTGGCCTACAGAGTGACGTAGGCCAGGTAAGCGCAGCGCCATCCGGCAACCGGAGTTGACTATGTTTGCTTTTATTCGCGTTTATTTTTTCAGCCTGATCGTCCTGGCAGCGCCGGTTTTTGCTGTGACGGTGCAGGATGAACACGGCGCCTTTACCCTGAATAAAACGCCTCAACGGATTGTCGTACTGGAACTGTCGTTTGCCGATGCGCTGGCGGCGGTGAACGTCAGTCCGGTGGGGATCGCCGATGACAACGATCCCACGCGTCTGCTACCGGAAGTGCGCCAGATTATCGGGCAATGGCAGTCCGTCGGCACCCGCGCTCAGCCGAGTCTTGAGGCGATCGGCGCGCTAAAGCCTGACCTGATTATCGCTGACAGCAGCCGCCACGCAGGGATTTACGCCGCGCTGCAAGAGATCGCCCCCGTGTTGTTGCTCAAATCCCGCAATGAAACGTACGCAGAAAATCTGCAATCCGCCGCGATCATCGGGAAAGTATCAGGTAAAGATGCGGAAATGCAAAAACGGCTGACGTTGCATCGGGAACGTATGCGCGCGTTTGCCGCCCACTTGCCGAAAGGGGCCAGCGTGGTATTCGGCACCTCACGCGAACAGCAGTTTAATCTGCACAGCCGCGAATCGTATACGGGCGGCGTGCTCGCTGCGCTGGGTCTGCGCGTGCCGGAGGCAATCAACTCTGCGCCAATGACCACGATTAATCTGGAGCGGCTACTGGCGCTCGATCCGCAGTGGCTGATTGTCGCGCACTACCGCCAGGAGAGCATCGTTAAACGCTGGCAGCAGGATACGTTGTGGTCCATGCTCCAGGCGTCGCAACACCACCAGGTTGCCGCTGTCGATAGCAATAGCTGGGCGCGGATGCGCGGGATTTTCGCTGCGGAACGCATTGCCGGCGATACGGTGAAAATCTTTCATCACCAGACGCCTGATACCACGCAATGAGGACATTGATCATTTGGGGAGCGCCCGTACTGGCGCTCCTGGCAGCGTTCTGGCTGAGCCTGTTCTGCTACTCGGCGATCCCGATTTCACCCGTCAGTGCTCTGCATGCCCTGTTTCCTTCTTCAACGCCTCCGCTTTCGGAGGCGTTGGTACGTAATTTACGTCTGCCGCGCAGCCTGGTGGCATTGCTGATTGGCGCCAGCCTTGCCCTGGCGGGAACATTGCTGCAAACCCTGACCCATAACCCGCTAGCCTCCCCTTCTCTGACCGGCATTAACAGCGGTGCGGCACTGGCGATAGCGTTAACCAGCGCATTCAGCCCCATGTTGCTCAGCGGGTATTCCATCGCGTTTATCGCCGCCGCAGGCGGAGGCCTCGCCTGGCTTCTGGTGATGCTGGCTGGCGGCGGCTGGCGACAGGAGCCCGACCGCAACAAACTGATTCTCGCCGGAATCGCGCTCTCCGCGCTGTGTATGGCGCTGACCCGCATCACGCTGTTATTGGCGGAAGACCACGCTTACGGCATTTTTTCATGGCTGGCGGGCGGTATTGCCCATGTGCGCTGGGCCGAGTTCTGGCAGCTCTTTCCTTTTGTTCTGGTGATTATTCCCGTCATGCTGCTGCTGGCGAACGCCCTTAATCTGCTCAACGTCAGCGATGTCGCCGCACACACACTCGGCGTAAACCTGTTTCGGCTGCGGCTTACCGTCAATATCGGCGTGCTGGTGCTGGTCGGCGCCTGCGTCAGCGTGGCGGGGCCGGTGGCGTTTATCGGCCTGTTAATGCCGCATCTGGCCAGGGCGTGGTCAGGTCACGACCAGCGTAAGTTGCTGCCGATGAGCCTGCTGATGGGCGCAACGTTTATGCTGCTGGCGGATATTCTGGCGCGAGCGCTGGCCTGGCCGGGCGAGCTTCCGGCAGGCGCAGTGCTGGCGCTGATTGGCGCGCCGTGTTTTGTCTGGCTGGCAAGGAGGCGTGGATGAAAGCCTTTATTCTGCTCATCACGTTGTTCCTGCTGAGCATCACCGCGCTGCTGTCATTGCGTCTGGGCGTGGTTCCCCTGCCCTGGTCCGCGCTGATCGATGGCTGGCATACCGGTCACGAGCACCACTATGTTCTGACTCAGTATCGTCTGCCGCGACTGCTGCTGGCGATATTCGTCGGCGCCGCCCTGGCGATTTCCGGCGTACTGGTGCAAGGCATCGTGCGTAATCCGCTGGCCTCGCCGGATATTTTAGGGGTGAACCATGCCGCCAGTCTGGCAACGGTAAGCGCACTCATGCTGCTGCCATCGCTGTCGGTCGTCTGGCTGCCGCTGCTGGCATTTGTGGGCGGGCTTTGTGCGCTGATCTTACTGCGTGCGATTGCGGGTCGCTCCTCCCCCCTGCGTCTGGCGTTAATCGGCGTGGCGTTGTCGGCAACCTGGGCCAGCCTGACGGATTACCTGATGCTCTCCCGCCCGCAGGACGTTAACAACGCGCTGCTGTGGCTGACCGGCAGTTTATGGGGACGCGGCTGGTCGTTTGTGTATGTGGCGCTGCCGGTAATGCTGGCGCTTATTCCACTCAGCGCCTGGTTTTGCCGCGATCTGGATCTGCTGGCGCTGGGCGATGATCGCGCCAGCACGCTCGGCGTCCCGGTCAGGCGGGCGCAGCGCCTGGGATTGCTCCTCGCCGTCGCGCTGGCAGCCACCAGCGTGGCAGTTTGCGGGCCGATGGCTTTCGTCAGCCTGGTCGTGCCCCACCTGACCCGACGCCTGCTGGGAGGGCGCCATCACTGGCTACTGCCCGGCGCTGCGCTAATCGGCGCATTTGTCTTAACGCTGGCCGATTTGCTGGCAAGGATCATTAACCCTCCCACGGAGCTTCCGGCAGGCATGCTCACCGCCATTATCGGCGCGCCGTGGTTTATCTGGTTGCTTGTGAGGATGCGCTAAATGGATATCAGATGTGAAAACCTGACTGCCGGATACGGTGATAAACGCATTCTTGACGGCCTGTCGGTTACGCTACCCGCCGGGCAGATCACCGCATTACTGGGGCCTAATGGCTGCGGCAAATCGACGCTGCTGAAATGCCTTGCCCGCCTGCTCATACCGCAATCCGGCACCTTGCACATTGCGGGTAAGCCGCTGTCGGCCTTCTCACCCCGCGCGCTTTCGCGTCACCTGGCGCTACTGCCGCAACAGCACATGACGCCGGAAGGGATCACCGTGCGGGAACTGGTCAGCTATGGCCGCAGCCCGTGGCTGCCGCTGTGGGGGCGGCTTTCTCGCGACGACCATCAGCATGTCAACCGGGCAATGGCGCAGACGCACACTGACGCGCTGGCAGAAAGGCGGCTGACGGAGCTGTCCGGCGGTCAGCGGCAGCGCGTGTTTCTGGCGATGGTGTTAGCGCAGGATACGCCCATTGTATTACTGGATGAACCCACCACCTGGCTCGACATTAATCATCAGGTGGAGTTGATGGCGCTCATGCAGATGCTAAAACAGGCGGGAAAAACGGTCGTGACGGTACTGCACGATCTGAATCAGGCAAGTCGCTATTGCGATCATCTTGTCGTGCTGGCGCAGGGGAATGTGATTGCGCAAGGGCAACCTGTTGATGTGATGCAACCAGAATTATTACGCAAGGTATTTCAGGTTGATGCGGAAATTCACCCTGAACCGCTGACAGGAAAACCAATGTGTATTATTCGTTAGTCTGCTAGCCATATTTTTACCTGTCCAGAGCAGTCTGTTCATCCTGTCAGACTGCTCATCAAAAATATATTCTTATGCCCTTTATTTTTATTCTCTGTCATTAACTTTAAATATTTAAAAGTTATGTAAGGAACACTATATTTAGTGTTTTTCAACCCAGGTATTTAACGAAGGCGTAGGTTGAAATCCCGCTAATTACCGCGATGATGATTGCAAAAATAACCAGTAACATCAATCGCCTACCGCTATATATTCCTAACATAATTACCTCCTTTACTAAATTTACACTTCCATCAAAACACTGAAAATATACGCTACAAGCGTTATCTAACCATCAAGATAAAATAATCTTTAAAGAAACGCCATTGATTAATGTCAATAATTCAGACTCTTTATTTTAATAGTATAAGCGCGATTCAAAACATTATGCATTTTATACTTCGAGGAATTTTAAATTGACCAGAATGCCGAATAAAAATCGTCTCCATTCTGCGCCATGCGTTGAAAAAAAACCGTACCAGCAATCTGTTAACGAGGTACTTGAAAAAAAGCAGAGTCAGCCTTCCGGGCTGACGCAAAATGAAGCCAGCGCGCGCCTCGCGCAGCATGGGCCTAACGCGCTGCCAGAAAAAGCAGGCAAACCGGCATGGTTACGCTTCCTGGCGCATTTCCACGATGTTCTGATTTATGTCCTGATCGCTGCGGCGGTGCTGACTGCGGTCATGGGTCATTGGGTGGATACGGCCGTCATTTTGGGTGTTGCCGTTATCAACGCCCTGATTGGCCACATTCAGGAAAATAACGCGGAAAAGTCGCTGAAAAGCATCCGCAATATGCTGTCGAACTCAGCGGTCGCGATCCGCAACGGTCAACATGAAACCGTCCCCACAACCGAACTGGTGGTGGGCGATATCGTCGTGCTGCGCGCAGGCGATCGCATCCCGGCAGATCTTCGCGTTATGGAAGCCCATAATCTGCGGGTTGAAGAGGCCATCCTGACGGGTGAGTCCACCGTTGTCGATAAAACAGCCGACACCCTTACCGGCGAACTGCCGTTAGGCGATCGTAAAAATCTGCTGTTCTCCGGCACCACCATCAGCGCAGGCGCCGGGCTGGGCGTGGTTATCGCCACCGGTGAAGAGACTGAACTCGGCCACATCAACCAGATGATGACGGGCATTGAGAAGCACCGTACCCCGCTGCTGGTTCAGATGGATAAACTCGGCAAAGCCATTTTCGCCATTATCGTCGCCATGATGGCAGGACTATTTGTGTTCAGCCTGCTGCTGCGCGATATGCCGATGGGCGAACTGCTGCTTTCTCTGATTAGCCTTGCCGTCGCGGCCGTACCGGAAGGGCTGCCCGCGATCATCTCGATTATTCTGTCGCTCGGCGTACAGACAATGGCCCGCAAACGCGCCATTATCCGCAAGCTGCCAACGGTCGAGACGCTGGGTGCAATGTCCGTGATCTGTTCCGATAAAACGGGCACCCTGACCATGAATGAGATGACGGTAAAAGCCATTATTACGGCGGACAAAAATTACCGCGTTCAGGGCAACAGCTATGAGCCAATGGGCGAGATCCATACTGAGGAGAGCGACACTGCGGTAGAGATCCTGCCCGGCAGCCTGCTGGAGAACTACCTTCGCACTATCGACCTGTGTAATGACAGCCAATTGATTCAGGACGAAAACGGTCACTGGGGCATCACTGGCGGGCCAACGGAAGGGGCCTTAAAAGTGCTGGCGGCAAAAGCGCGCCTTCCCGCCATTGAAACTGAACTGCGCAGCAAAATCCCGTTCGATTCGCAGTACAAATACATGGCGACGCACCATCGCATTGGAAATGAAGAGCGCGTACTGGTGACCGGCGCGCCAGATGTGTTGTTTAAACTGTGCCAGCTACAGCAAACCGCTACCGGTACTGAAGCTTTTACGCAAAATCACTGGGAAGCGGAGATCGCGCGCTATGCGAAAGAAGGTCTGCGCATGGTTGCGGCAGCCTGGAAGCCAGGGCGTGCAGAAGCCGCCTCTCTCACCCATGAGTGCCTGAATGACGGCCTGATCTTCCTGGGCATCGCAGGTATGATGGACCCGCCGCGTCCAGAGGCCATTGACGCAATCCAGGCCTGCCAGCAGGCGGGGATTCGCGTGAAGATGATCACCGGCGATCACCCGCAAACGGCCATGAGTATCGGCGGCATGCTGGGGATTCATAACAGCACCCACGCGGTAACGGGCTACGAACTGGAGCAGATGGACGATGCGGCATTAGCCGAAGCCGCTGTCACTTACGACATCTTTGCCCGCACCAGCCCCGAACATAAACTGCGTCTGGTGAAGGCGCTGCAAAACAAAGGCGAGATTGTCGGTATGACCGGCGACGGAGTCAACGACGCCCCCGCGTTGAAGCAGGCGGACGTCGGCATCGCGATGGGCATCAAAGGCACGGAAGTGACAAAAGAAGCCGCTGACATGGTACTGACGGACGATAACTTCGCCACCATCGCCAGCGCCGTGCAGGAGGGGCGTCGCGTTTACGACAACCTGAAGAAAACGATTCTGTTCATCATGCCCACCAACCTGGCACAGGGTCTGCTGATCATCATTGCCCTGTTGGCTGGGAACCTGATCCCGCTCACGCCGGTACTGATTCTGTGGATGAATATGGCGACCTCCGCCACGCTGTCGTTCGGGCTGGCATTTGAAGCCGGTGAGCGCAACATCATGCGACGCCCGCCACGCCAGAGTAATGAGAACGTCATGGATGCCTTTGCTATCTGGCGCGTCGGTTTTGTCGGAACGTTAATTGCGGCCTGCGCCTTTGCGCTGGAAGCCTGGTTGCAGCCTCGCGGCCACAGCCCGGAGTTTATCCGTACCGTGCTGTTGCAGACGCTGGTCACCGCACAGTGGGTATATATGCTCAACTGCCGGGTTTCGGATGGTTTCTCGCTGGGACGCGGGCTGCTGATGAATAAAGGCATCTGGATGGTCAGCGGCATTCTGTTGCTGTTACAGCTGGCGATTATCTATATGCCTTTCATGCAGATGCTGTTTGGCACAGAAGCGCTGCCGCTGCGTTACTGGGGCATAACCTTCGCTATCGGCGCAGTGCTGTTCTGCATTGTGGAGATAGAGAAACCGCTCACCCGTAAATTCCGCCGGAAATAGCCAGCGGTTCACCGCGAAGCAAAAAGCCTCCCGTAGCGGAGGCTTTTTTTTGCCGATGGGGGAGGCATTTTGTCGGCCCGGTAAGCAAAGCGCCACCGGGCATAGCGCCGGATGGCGGCGCAAGCGCCTTATCCGGCCTACGGGAGAGAAGTTTTGTAGGCCCGGTAAGCAAAGCGCCACCGGGCATAACGCCGGATGGCGGCGCAAGCGCCTTATCCGGCCTACGGGAGAGAGGTTTTGTCGGCCCGGTAAGTGAAGCGCCACCAGGCATGACGCCGGATGGCGGCGCAAGCGCCTTATCCGGCCTACGGGAGAGAGGTTTTGTCGGCCCGGTAAGCGAAGCACCACCGGGCATAGCGCCGGATGGCGGCACAAGCGCCTTACCGGGCCTACGGGAGTGAATCTTGTAGGCCCGGTAAGCGAAGCGCCACCGGGCATGACGCCGGATGGCGGCGCAAGCGCCTTACCCGGCCTACGAGAGAGGGATTTTGTAGGCCCGGTAAGCAAAGCGCCACCGGGCATGGCGACGGATGGCGGCACAAGCGCCTTACCCGGCCTACGAGAGAGGGATTTTGTAGGCCCGGTAAGCGAAGCGCCACCGGGCATAACGCCGGATGGCGGCGCAAGCGCCTTATCCGGCCTACGGGAGAGAGGTTTTGTCGGCCCGGTAAGCAAAGCGCCACCGGGCAGGCAGATTAACGAATGACCATCACCGGAATTTTCGCGTATCGCAAAATATTCGCCGCAGCCGAACCGAGCAAATGCGTTGCAATACCCGGCTTGCGCGAACCGATGATAATCATCTCGGCGTTATGCGCTTCTACCGCGTTATTTACTTCATCACGAATATTGCCATGACGGACTTCAAAACGAATATTCTCCAACGGCGTTTTGAATTTTCTCGCAAGGTTAAGCATTTTTTCTTGCGCGTCATTCGTCATGTATTCCTCGTATTTTCTGATATCCGAGGCAAAACCACGCATTGGGGAGGTACCCAGTTTAGGGAAAACATGCAGCAGATGGATCACGCCGTTTTCTTTGTCCACCATATGATCAGCGTAGGCAATGGCTTTGTCAGAGAGATCCATCGCCAGAATATCAACGGGCATTAAAATGACTTTATTCATGATGATTTCCTTAAGTTAGCTGACAGGTCAATCACATATCCCTGAAAAGACCTGGCAAGATTCAGCATTCATTTGACCAAAATAACGGGGGAATAATAATCAATAATACCCTGTATTTTTTGATCATAAGCAAGAAAGGAAATAACCCATAAAGTCTGTAGATATATTTACGTCCGGTGACAAAACTGACAAGCCTGCTATTTAATTGCACGCTATTTCAGCCCAAAAAAAAGCTCCCGAAAAGGGAGCTTTTTTAATTCATCAGAACGGGATGTCGTCGTCGAAATCCATTGGCGGTTCGTTAGACGGTGCCGGAGCAGATTGTTGCTGCGGACGGGACTGCGCGCCGCCGCTGAACTGGTTGCCGCCCTGCGGTTGCTGAGGCTGACCCCAACCGCCCTGCTGCTGACCGCCGCCCATATTGCCGCCAGCCGGAGCGCCGCCGCCCTGACGGCCACCCAGCATCTGCATGGTGCCGCCAACGTTGACCACCACTTCAGTGGTGTATTTGTCCTGACCGGACTGATCGGTCCATTTACGGGTACGCAGCTGACCTTCAATGTAAACCTGAGAACCTTTACGCAGATATTCGCTGGCCACTTCCGCCAGTTTGCCGAACAGCACAACGCGGTGCCATTCCGTCTGCTCTTTCATCTCACCGGTCTGCTTATCACGCCAGGATTCGGAAGTAGCCAGCGTAATGTTGGCAACTGCGCCACCATTTGGCATGTAGCGTACTTCCGGGTCCTGGCCCAGATTACCGACGAGAATCACCTTGTTTACGCCTCTGCTGGCCATGATCGAGTCTCCTGAAAAACGTTTCTGAATAAGTGTAAACGCGCGATTGTAGCATTACCAATAGCGTTTTTACTACGATGCGAGGCTGATTCCAGTAAACAACCTTGGGCGGACATTGTTACACAGTAGCCTGTGTTTTGCATTCCAATACTGTATATCCATTCAGGTTGAGTTGTGTCATAATTAACCGTTTGTGATCGCCGGTAGCGCCATGCGGCCGGGAAAAAGCGTTTTAATCCGGGAAAGGTGAATGGATAAGATCGAAGTTCGGGGCGCCCGCACCCATAATCTCAAAAACATCAACCTCGTCATCCCGCGCGACAAACTGATTGTCGTCACCGGGCTTTCGGGTTCTGGCAAATCCTCGCTCGCTTTTGACACCTTGTATGCCGAAGGGCAGCGTCGCTACGTTGAATCCCTTTCCGCGTATGCGCGTCAGTTTCTGTCTTTGATGGAAAAACCAGATGTCGACCATATTGAGGGGCTGTCGCCCGCTATCTCAATTGAGCAGAAATCGACATCCCATAACCCGCGCTCTACGGTAGGTACAATTACCGAAATACATGACTATCTGCGTCTGCTGTTCGCCCGCGTGGGTGAACCGCGCTGCCCGGATCATGACGTCCCGCTGGCGGCGCAAACCGTCAGCCAGATGGTGGATAACGTGCTGTCTCAGCCGGAAGGCAAACGCCTGATGCTGCTGGCGCCCATTATTAAAGAGCGCAAAGGCGAGCACGCCAAAACGCTGGAAAACCTGGCCAGCCAGGGCTACATCCGCGCCCGTATTGATGGCGAGGTCTGCGATCTCTCCGATCCGCCGAAGCTGGAGCTGCAAAAGAAACACACCATTGAGGTCGTGATCGATCGTTTCAAAGTCCGTAGCGATCTGTCCCAGCGCCTGGCGGAATCTTTTGAAACCGCGCTGGAACTCTCCGGCGGCACCGCGATCGTCGCAGATATGGACGATACGAAAGCGGAAGAGCTGCTCTTTTCCGCCAACTTCGCCTGCCCAATTTGCGGCTACAGTATGCGCGAGCTGGAACCACGTCTGTTCTCGTTTAACAACCCGGCGGGAGCCTGCCCGACCTGCGACGGCCTCGGCGTACAGCAATATTTCGATCCCGATCGCGTGATCCAGAACCCGGAGCTTTCTCTGGCTGGCGGCGCGATTCGCGGCTGGGATCGCCGTAACTTCTATTATTTCCAGATGCTGAAATCGCTGGCGGAACACTATAAGTTCGACGTGGAAGCGCCGTGGGGAAGTCTGAGTCAGAACGTGCATAAAGTCGTTCTGTACGGTTCCGGCAAAGAGAGCATCGAGTTCAAATACATCAACGATCGTGGCGACACCTCCGTGCGCCGCCATCCGTTCGAAGGCGTACTGCACAACATGGAGCGCCGTTACAAAGAGACGGAGTCCAGCGCGGTACGTGAAGAGTTAGCTAAATTCATCAGCAACCGTCCGTGCGCCAGCTGTGAAGGCACGCGTCTGCGCCGTGAAGCACGTCATGTCTTCGTCGAGAATACTCCGCTGCCTGCGATCTCCGACATGAGCATCGGCCATGCGATGGACTTCTTCAACAATCTCAAGCTCGCAGGCCAGCGTGCAAAGATTGCGGAGAAGATCCTCAAGGAGATTGGCGACCGCCTCAAGTTTCTGGTAAACGTCGGCCTCAACTACCTGACGCTGTCCCGTTCGGCAGAGACCTTGTCCGGCGGCGAAGCCCAGCGTATCCGTCTGGCCAGCCAGATTGGCGCCGGGCTGGTAGGCGTGATGTATGTGCTGGATGAACCGTCTATCGGTCTCCATCAGCGCGATAACGAACGTTTGCTGGGAACGCTGATTCACCTGCGTAACCTCGGCAATACCGTGATTGTGGTGGAGCATGACGAAGACGCCATCCGCGCCGCCGACCATGTGATCGATATCGGCCCCGGCGCTGGCGTACACGGCGGTCAGGTCGTGGCCGAAGGGCCGTTGGAGGCGATTATGGCGGTGCCGGAATCCCTCACCGGCCAGTACATGAGCGGCAAACGCAAGATTGAAGTGCCGAAACAGCGCGTTCCCGCGAACCCGGAGAAAGTGCTGAAGCTGACCGGCGCGCGCGGCAACAACCTGAAAGACGTCACCCTGACGCTGCCGGTTGGCCTGTTTACCTGTATTACCGGCGTATCCGGGTCGGGTAAGTCTACGCTTATCAACGACACGCTGTTCCCGATTGCCCAGCGCCAGTTAAACGGGGCGACCATTGCGGAACCTGCGCCGTATCGTGATATTCAGGGGCTGGAGCATTTCGACAAAGTCATCGACATCGACCAGAGTCCGATTGGCCGTACGCCGCGCTCTAACCCGGCAACGTATACCGGCGTGTTTACTCCCGTACGTGAGCTGTTCGCTGGCGTGCCGGAATCACGCTCACGCGGCTATACGCCGGGACGTTTCAGCTTTAACGTGCGCGGCGGGCGCTGTGAAGCCTGTCAGGGCGACGGCGTCATCAAGGTTGAAATGCACTTCCTGCCGGATATTTACGTACCGTGCGACCAGTGCAAAGGCAAGCGCTATAACCGCGAAACGCTGGAGATTAAGTACAAGGGCAAGACTATCCACGAAGTGCTGGATATGACCATCGAAGAAGCGCGCGAATTTTTTGACGCCGTTCCGGCGCTGGCGCGTAAGCTGCAAACGCTGATGGACGTGGGTCTGACCTACATCCGTCTCGGTCAGTCCGCCACCACGCTCTCTGGCGGTGAAGCACAGCGCGTGAAGCTGGCGCGTGAATTGTCGAAACGCGGCACCGGGCAGACGCTGTACATTCTGGATGAACCGACCACCGGTCTGCATTTTGCCGATATTCAGCAACTGCTGGACGTGCTGCACCAGTTGCGCGACCAGGGCAACACCATTGTGGTGATTGAGCACAACCTGGACGTCATTAAGACGGCGGACTGGATTGTCGATCTCGGCCCGGAAGGCGGCAGCGGCGGCGGCGAAATTCTTGTTTCCGGGACGCCGGAGACGGTCGCAGAGTGTGAAGCGTCACATACTGCCCGTTTCCTCAAGCCAATGCTGTAATAATGCCCGATGGCGCTGCGCTTATCGGGCCTACAGAATATGCGTAATAGTTTGTAGGCCCGATAAGGCGCTTGCGCCGCATCCGGCAAAACGGCTCACGGCTGCACCAACAGCTTACGCTTGTCCTCCGGCAGGGTACTTACCGCCAGTTGATAAGAGGCATCCACCAGATAATAGATTTGCGAATCCGGTAGCGAACCGTCCAGGTAGACGGTGCTCCAGTGCGCTTTATTAAGATGTCGGCTTGGTCGCACATCGCTGTGTTGCTGGCGCAGCAACTCCGCCAGTTCAGGGCTGGTTTTCAAAGATACCGCCGGGCGATTTTCCACCTCTTTCACCATGGCAAAAAGCACATCTTCAACCTTGATTTGTGTGGCTTTCCAGTCACTGTGAACGCTCTGTTCCGCGCCTGTTTTTGCCATGCAATATTGCAGTAACTCCGAATTGGTCATCTTCTTATTCCCCTTTTAAGCATATTGCCCCACTGAGAACGTCTCTTACTCAGTTTGCAGCAAGTCCGCCAAAGGTAAAAGCCAGCAGCTCAATTTTGTTCAAAAAAACAGCGATTGAGAATCTTACCGGATGATGCCACTGTAGGCCTGATGGCGACGCTAATGCGTTTTATCAGTCCTGGGGCAAAAGGTTCCGCCGGTTTTAATATTCCGAGTTCACAATCACCTCTTCCCCAAACGCGCCGGCCTGTGGCAACGGTTTATAGGTAGAGTTGGAGGCGCGCAGGATGCGGATGCCACGAATGCCCGCGTCACGGGCTGCCGTAATGTCATTGTCGGAGTCGCCGTAGAAGATGCGGATATTTTTCTCCTGTAGCCACTGCGTTTTGGTGTTCTGGCCCGGCTTGTCGCCTGCAAAAATCACAGGATTCATATTGGCTGCGGGAATGTGGAAATCATCAGCCAGCGTTTTCGAGACGGTTTCGGTTTTCGTCTGGCTCCGCCCCGTGACAAAAAAGATGCTGTCGCCACGCCGGACGTGCATATCAATAAGCAGACGCGCCACCTCTTTCGGAATGCTGAACTCATCCCAACCGTTGTTCATCTTCTCCCAGAATGCCGGATTTTTCAGATAATCCTCACTTTCTGGCGAATAGACTTTTTTGCCGCGCCAGAAGCCAGGGCTGGAAAACAGCACGGTGTCATCAATATCAAACCCGACAGCAATGGGAGGACGACCCGCCAGGCTATTTTCGATCTGCGCGACAGAAACCCAGTGGATGGGAGACTGCTCGGCGAGTTTCGCAACGTTGGTGCCAGGATTTAGCGGCGACGGCGAGGACGCCAGGGCGATTGCTGAATTATTTAACGTGAAAAGTAAACAAAAGGCGCTCAAGGCCAGGGTTATCTTGCGCATATTTTTCCCTAAATAGTCAGTTAGTTATGATTTTTAATTATATTGACTGGTCAAAAAACTCTCTGACCATAACCCCAGCGGCAGGTGAAAGGAAGAATTTTCTGCGGTTTTGTTACAGAAAAAGAGGATGATCACATATGAATGGAGGGGGCAGCGCTACCGCTTACCGGGCCTACGAGTTGCTTTGTAGGCCGGATAAGGCAACGCCGCCATCCGGCAGGTCGCCCCCGGGCCTACGGGCTGCTTTGTAGGCCGGATAAGGCAACGCCGCCATCCGGCAACACAATCACTTACATCACCGCAGCAAACGCCTTCGCCACGCGCTGGACATTGCCGGAATTCAGACCCGCTACGCACATGCGCCCGCTGGCGATCAGGTAGACGCCGAACTCATCACGCAGACGGTCCACCTGTGCAACGCTCAGGCCGGTATAGCTGAACATGCCGCGCTGTTGCAGCAGATAATCAAAGTTACGGCCCGGTATCTCGGCGTTCAGGACATTCACCAGTTCCTGACGCATCGCCAGGATACGCGTGCGCATTGCTTCCACTTCCGCCAGCCAGCTGGCTTTGAGCGCCTCATCGTTCAGTACGGCGGCAACCACCTGCGCGCCAAAATTCGGCGGGCTGGAGTAGTTACGGCGCACGGTGGCTTTGAGCTGACCCAACACGCGGCCAGCGGCCTCAGCGTCTTCACAGACCACCGAAAGCCCGCCCACACGCTCGCCATACAGCGAGAAGATCTTCGAGAAAGAGTTACTGACCAGCGCGGGCAATCCGGCGCTGGCAATAGTGCGAATTGCGTAGGCATCATCTTCCATACCTGCGCCAAATCCCTGATAGGCAATGTCGAGGAACGGAATCAACTCGCGCGCTTTCAGGATCTCAATAATCGCGTCCCACTGCGAATGGGTTAAATCGGCACCGGTCGGGTTATGGCAGCACGGATGCAGCAGCACAATACTGCGAGCAGGCAAGGTGTTGAGGGTCGTCAGCAAGTCGTTGAAACGCACGCCGTTAGTGGCGTTGTCATACCAGGGGTAAGTACTTACTTCGAAACCTGCGCCTTCAAAAATTGCGATGTGGTTTTCCCAGGTCGGGTCACTGACCCACACGGCGGATTCAGGAAAATAACGTTTCAGGAAATCCGCCCCTACCTTCAGCGCGCCGGAACCGCCCAGCGTCTGAATTGTCGCCACGCGTTGCTGCTGAAGAACCGGATGATCGGCGCCAAACAGCAACGGCGCAATGGTATGGCGATAGGTATTGAGACCTTCCATTGGCAGGTACAGCGACGCGCCGTGCGGCTGCGCATTAATCCGGGCTTCCGCTTCGGCAACGGCTTTAAGCTGAGGAATAATGCCCTCTTCGTTGTAATACAGACCGATGCTGAGATTCACTTTGTCGCTACGCGAATCCTCTTTGAAACGCTCCATAAGCGAAAGAATCGGGTCGCCAGCGTAGGCGTCAACTTTTTGAAACACGCTGTGGTTCTCCAGGTTTACAGGCAGGGGGTTAAAACACAATAAACCGGAAGCGAGAGAAGATCGAGAGGATGTTGATGTGAATATCGCCGGATGGCGGGGGTATCCGCCTTATCCGGCCTGGGATCAATGCGCCACCCGGCACGCATTAATCGATGTACTTCATCGCAACCCTTGATGTCAGGCGTGTGATAAGTTCGTAAGCACTCACTTTTGTCATTTCCGCAATGCGCTCAACGGGCAGACCTTCACCCCACAAAATGACCGGATCGCCTGCTTTGTCCTGCGCCTGAGGGCCTAAATCGACGCAGATCATGTCCATCGCCACGCGACCGACAATCGTCACTTCCCGACCGTTAACCAGCACCGGCGTACCGGACGGCGCCGCACGCGGATAACCATCGCCATAGCCCATAGCAACCACGCCCAGACACGTATCGCGCTCGCTGATCCATGTGCCGCCGTAGCCCACCGGTTCGCCCGCTTTATGCTCGCGAACGGCAATGAGGCTGGAGGCTAGCGACATGACCGGCTGGCAGCCAAAATCTTCGCCAGTTGACTGATTTTCCAGCGGCGAGACGCCGTAGAGGATGATGCCCGGTCGCGCCCAGTCAAAATGAGACTGTGGCCACAGCAGGATGCCGCCGGAAGCGGCGATGGAACGTTGCCCCGGTTTACCTTCGCAGAAGGTATTAAAAATATCGAGTTGCTGCTCGGTCGCACCGCATTCCGGCTCATCGGCGCGGGCGAAATGGCTGACGATATTTACCGGCTGGCGCACGTTTTTACACTGCGTAAGCCGTTGATAAAACGCTTCGGCTTTTTCAGGACGCACGCCCAGACGATGCATTCCCGTATCCAGTTTCATCCACACCGTTACCGGTTCATCCAGCCCGGCGGCTTCCAGCGCGGCAAGCTGTTCTTCATTATGCACGGCGGTATGCAGATGCTGCGCAGAGATGACTGGCAGATCGGTGGCTTCAAAAAAACCTTCCAGCAACAGAATGGGCTGCGTGATCCCGCCCGCCCGCAGGCGCAGGGCTTCTTCAAGGCGGGCGACGCCGAACGCGTCGGCATCAGGGAGCGTTCGCGCGGTCTCCAGAAGACCGTGTCCGTAAGCGTTCGCTTTCACGACCGCAACCAGCTTGCTGGCAGGCGCCAGTTCACGCAGACGTTGCAGATTGTGTCGCAGAGCGCGGCGGTTAATGACTACAGTTGCCGCTTGCATTTGAATTCCTTATAAAAAGAATCGCCAAAATCATTCGCGTTGCAGGACAAAACGCGCTGTCCCCGAAGGGGTAAGCGGGCGCAGTCAACGCATCTGCGGCGTGAATGATGAAGGAGATTTACTCGTCGTCGTATTGCGGTCCCGCATAGTTATCGAAACGCGACCATTGCCCGTTAAACGTCAGACGTACCGTACCGATTGGGCCGTTACGTTGTTTACCAATAATAATTTCTGCGATGCCTTTTAAGTCGCTGTTTTCGTGATAAACCTCGTCACGATAGATAAACATGATCAAGTCGGCATCCTGCTCGATGGAGCCGGATTCACGCAGATCCGAGTTGACCGGGCGTTTATCGGCGCGTTGTTCCAGAGAGCGGTTAAGCTGCGACAGCGCCACCACCGGCACCTGTAGCTCTTTTGCCAGCGCTTTCAGCGAGCGGGAGATTTCCGCGATTTCCAGCGTACGGTTATCGGAGAGCGACGGCACGCGCATCAGTTGCAGGTAGTCGATCATGATCAGGCTTAACCCGCCATGTTCACGGTAGATACGACGGGCGCGCGAGCGAACTTCCGTCGGCGTCAGGCCGGATGAATCGTCAATATACATATTGCGCTTCTCCAGCAGGATGCCCATCGTACCGGAAATACGTGCCCAGTCTTCGTCATCCAGCTGACCCGTACGAATGCGCGTCTGGTCCACGCGCGACAGCGACGCCAGCATACGCATCATAATCTGTTCGCCGGGCATCTCCAGACTGAAGATCAGTACCGGTTTCTCCTGCAACATCGCGGCGTTTTCGCAGAGGTTCATCGCAAATGTCGTTTTACCCATCGACGGACGCGCCGCAACGATGATCAGATCCGAGCGCTGCAAACCGGCGGTTTTTTTGTTTAAGTCCTGATAACCGGTATCGACCCCTGTCACACCGTCATGCGGCTGCTGGAAAAGGGTTTCAATGCGCGCCACGGTCGCATCGAGGATTTGATCGATGCTTTTCGGGCCTTCGTCTTTATTGGCGCGGTTTTCCGCAATCTGGAAAACGCGAGATTCCGCGAGATCCAGCAGCTCGTCGCTGTTGCGCCCCTGCGGATCGTAACCCGCATCGGCAATTTCATGGGCGACGGAAATCATATCGCGAACAACGGCACGTTCGCGGACAATATCCGCATAAGCGCTGATGTTCGCCGCACTTGGCGTATTTTTGGATAACTCCGCCAGGTAAGCAAAACCACCAACGCTGTCCAGCTGCCCCTGAATTTCCAGCGACTCCGCCAGCGTGATCAAGTCAATGGGTTTCCCCATTTCCTGTAAACGGTGCATTTCGGTAAAAATATGCCGGTGCGGCCGGGTATAAAAGTCATCCGCCACTACGCGTTCGGCGACATCGTCCCAGCGTTCGTTATCCAGCATTAAACCGCCCAACACCGACTGTTCCGCTTCAATCGAGTGCGGCGGCACTTTCAGCCCGTCAACCTGCAAATCACGGTCACGCGCATCAGTCTGTTGTTTGTTGAAGGGTTTATTTCCTGCCATAGTGAATGGAGTTACCGAGATAAAGAATGGGTCGAAACTTTACCATATAAGTGGACCCTTACGATACGTTCTGGAGGAAGCATGGCAACACGAATTGAATTTCACAAGCACGGTGGCCCTGACGTCCTGAAAGCAGTGGACTTTTCCCCTGTAGACCCGGCAGAAAACGAAATCCAGGTCGAAAATAAAGCGATTGGCATCAACTACATTGATACCTATATTCGCAGCGGGCTCTATCCACCGCCATCCCTGCCCAGCGGGTTGGGCACCGAAGCGGCGGGCGTGGTGAGTAAAGTCGGCAGCAACGTTAAACATATTAAAGCAGGCGACCGCGTCGTTTATGCCCAGTCTGCGCTCGGGGCTTACAGTTCGGTACACAATGTTCCCGCCGATAAGGCCGCCATTCTCCCTAAAGCGATCTCTTTCGAGCAGGCTGCCGCCTCTTTTCTGAAAGGGTTAACGGTCTTTTATCTGCTGCGCAAGACCTATGAGGTTAAACCCGACGAACCGTTTTTGTTCCATGCCGCCGCCGGGGGCGTGGGCCTTATCGCCTGCCAGTGGGCTAAAGCGCTGGGCGCGAAACTTATCGGCACGGTAGGCAGCGCGCAGAAAGCGCAAATTGCCTTACAGGCTGGCGCATGGAAAGTGATTAATTATCGTGAAGAAAATATCGCTGAACGGGTGAAAGAGATTACCGGCGGCAAAAAAGTACGGGTGGTTTACGATTCAGTCGGGAAAGATACCTGGGAAGCGTCGCTGGATTGCCTGCAACGCCGGGGGCTGATGGTGAGTTTTGGTAACGCTTCCGGCCCGGTGACCGGCGTTAACTTAGGCATCCTGAACCAAAAAGGCTCGCTGTACGTCACTCGCCCTTCTCTTCAGGGTTATATCACCAGTCGCGATGAATTGACCGAAGCCAGCAACGAGCTGTTTTCACTGATTGCCAGCGGCGTGATAAAAGTCGAGGTCGCGGAGAATCAGAAATACGCGTTGAAAGATGCGCAGCGCGCGCATGAGGTGCTGGAAAGCCGGGCAACGCAGGGATCGAGCCTGCTCATTCCGTAGTATGACAGGGAAAAGAATTAGGGCTTCCACATGGGAAGCCCTTTCTTTTTTAGTTCGGCTGTATGTAGGGTACAGCTCGATGAATTCATTAGCCGCGCAATAGTGACAGATTTGATAATCAATTCCTATTTGCTTCTAAGAAGAAAGTTACAGGTTGTGATCCTCTGCACAATACCTTAGTAAAACCGACGGTTATTGCGCTGATACTGTGGGATTTTTGGCGTTTTTACCGCTTTGATGACCCACACCACGGCAACAGCCAACAGCAACCACGGCAGCAGTTTGATCACCAACGCAAACATCCCGCCCAGGAACATCACGGCGGTCGCCACCATCAGCGCGGCCAGAATTCCCAACAATGACACGCCGGTGGCCATCAGCATGATAAAAAAGCCCATCACAAAAAGTAGTTCCAGCATGATTCCCCCTGAATATGGAATGCCCGGTGGCGTAGCGCTTTGCGGGCCGACATATTCAGACCATTACAAGAAACATGCCAAAATTAATCTATTGATTTGCAAACAAAACGCCCCGCGACTGTGCGCAGGGCGTGGTGAAATTGACTAACTTTTAGTGAGAACTTAACGCTTATCCGCCACCCGTTTCAGCGCATGTTCCAGCACGTCAATGTCGGCGCCTGCTTTATGGGCATTTTCGCTCAGATAACGGCGCCACTGGCGCGCGCCAGGAATCCCCTGAAACAGCCCCAGCATATGACGGGTAATATGCCCGAGGTATGTCCCCTGGCTCAGTTCACGCTCAATGTACGGATACATGGCGCGAACGACAGCCACAGGATCGGCATCCGCCGTGGTCGCGCCAAAGATTTCACGGTCAACGGAGGCCAGAATACCCGGGTTTTGATAGGCTTCGCGCCCGATCATCACGCCATCCATATGCTCCAGATGCGCTTTCGCCTCTTCCAGCGACGTAATACCGCCGTTGATGGACATGGTCAGATGCGGGAAGTCACGCTTTAACTGGTAAACGCGCGGGTAATCCAGCGGCGGGATCTCGCGGTTTTCCTTCGGACTGAGCCCGGAGAGCCATGCCTTGCGCGCGTGGATAATAAACATCTCGCATTCGCCTTTACCGGCGACCGTATTGATGAAGTCACAGAGAAATTCGTAGCTATCCTGATCGTCAATACCGATACGGGTTTTGACCGTTACCGGGATCGACACTACATCCCGCATCGCCTTCACGCAATCCGCCACCAGTTGCGCATTTCCCATCAGACAGGCGCCAAACATGCCGTTTTGTACACGGTCAGACGGGCAGCCTACGTTAAGGTTAATTTCGTCATATCCTCGCGCCTGCGCCAGTTTCGCGCATTGCGCCAGCGCAGCCGGATCGCTGCCGCCAAGCTGCAACGCCACCGGATGCTCTTCCTCGCTGTATGCCAGATAGTCGCCTTTGCCATGAATGATCGCCCCGGTAGTTACCATCTCGGTATAGAGCAACGTCTGGCGAGACAGCAGACGCAGGAAGTAGCGACAATGTCTGTCCGTCCAGTCGAGCATCGGCGCGATAGAAAAACGATGAGCAGGAAAAGCGAACTGTGATTCTGTAGACATGGCGAAATTTTAAGCATCTGGTGAATTTGGGGCGCTACTATAGCACAGCCCACTGAAAGATTAGCTGACGATATATCGTTAGGGCTGCTTCTCGGCGTTTTACGCAGAACATGGTAAAGTAGAAGATTAACCTTTCACGCAATCCGAGGTGCCACATGGAAAAGACCACCACGCAAGAGCTTTTAGCGCAAGCTGAAAAGCTCTGTGCGCAACGCAATGTGCGGCTGACACCCCAGCGCCTCGAAGTGTTGCGTCTGATGAGCCTGCAGGAAGGCGCGATCAGCGCCTATGACCTGCTGGATCTGCTGCGTGAAACGGAGCCGCAGGCCAAACCGCCGACGGTGTATCGTGCGCTCGATTTTCTGCTTGAGCAGGGTTTTGTTCACAAGGTCGAATCCACCAACAGCTACGTGCTCTGTCACCTGTTCGATCAGCCGACCCATAGCTCGGCCATGTTTATCTGCGACCGTTGTGGTGTGGTAAAAGAGGAGTGTGCTGAAGGCGTGGAAGACATTATGCATACGCTGGCGGCAAAAATGGGGTTCGCTCTGCGCCATAACGTGATTGAAGCACACGGGTTATGCCCGGCGTGTGTGGAAGTCGAAGCCTGTCGCCACCCCGGCGAGTGCCAGCACGACCATTCTATTCTGGTGAAGAAGAAACCACGTTAAATAAATCGGGCGGCTAATCCGCAGACGCCGCCCAAAGCAAGTACGTTGAACAGAGGGGAGTACGTCCTTGTACTCACGGGCAGGAGAAGTTGATTACCAGCGGTAGTCGTTACGGTTTTCCCATTCTTTCACTTCTTTTTCCGCCTCATCTTTTGCGTAACCATAGCGTTCCTGGACTTTACCCACCAGTTGATCACGCTTACCTTCGATGACTGTCATATCGTCATCGGTCAGTTTGCCCCATTGCTCTTTCACTTTACCTTTAAACTGTTTCCAGTTGCCGCCGATTTCGTCTTTATTCATCATCAAGTCCTCATCGTTCGGTTGTGAATAGCGGGAGAACGTCGCTCAAACGCATTACGTTTTCTGCTGAACGTGAGATTAATTGTAGTCAGTGATTCAGCCTTCGTTTTTTAATTCAGAGTTTTTAACCACCGGACTCAGGCAAACCAGGTCCCTTTTCGCCAGTGTCGCCGCCAGATAAATGCCAGAGAAAGCCCACGAAGCGCCAGAAAAACGGTTAGCGCAAGCCACAGTCCGTGGTTCCCCAGCAGCGGTATCGTCAGTAGGGTGAGCGCAAACCCGGCTGCGGCGACAGCCATGCTGTTACGCATTTCAGCCGCCCGCGTCGCCCCGATAAACATACCGTCCAGCAAATAGCACCAGACGCCCACCAACGGCAGAATCACCTGCCAGATAAGATAGCGATCGGCCAGAAGCTGAATCTGCGGCAGCGAAGTCAGCAGTGCGATGATGTACTCACCCGCCAGCACATAAACCAGCGCAAACAGCAGCGCCACAATTCCCGACTGGCGACACGCCGCCCGCCATACGTCCAGTAGCTGGCTGCCGTCCCGCGCGCCATAAGCCTGACCCGAATGGGCTTCTACCGCATAGGCGAAGCCGTCCAGCGCATAGGCAGTAAAGGTCAGCAACGTCATAAGAACGGCATTCACCGCAATGATATCGCTTCCCATACGGGCGCCCAGTACCGTGATTGCGCCAAAACAGAGTTGCAGCAGCAGCGAACGCAGCATGATGTCGCGATTAAGCGCCAGCAAACGACGGAAGTTCCCGCGCCAGGCCTGTTTCAACATACCGGGAGAGACACCGCGCAAACGAAGGACTTTGCGTACCATCAGCAGACCAATTAACAGCGTGGCATATTCAGCGATGACCGTCGCCAGCGCAGCTCCTTGCACGTTCATGTGCAGCCCCATAACCAGCCACAGGTCGAGGACGATGTTCAGGATATTCCCGACAATCAGCAGGATAACCGGCGCACGGGCGTACTGGGCGCCAAGCAGCCAACCAAGCAAAACCAGATTCGCCAGAGATGCCGGGGCGCTCAGCCAGCGGATCGCCAGAAAGCGTCTTGCCTGCTCCAGCACCGCTTCGCTACCGCCAACGATATGCAATGCCAGATCGATAATCGGCGTGCGCAGCAGCGCAATCAGTGCCCCCGCGCTCAGCGCCAGGATGAGTGGTTGCACCAACGCTCTCGCCAGCGCTTGCGGATTTTTCGCGCCAAAGGCCTGCGCCGTTAACCCGGTAGTGCTCATGCGTAAGAAGAGCAACAGCATGAAAAGGAAGCTGGTTGCGGTTGCGCCAATGGCAACACCACCCAAGTAGACGGGGCTATCGAGATGACCAATAACAGCCGTATCCACCAGACCCAGTAAGGGGACAGTGATGTTGGAAAAAATCATGGGTAAGGCGAGGCGCCAGAGTGCTTTATCAGAGGATGTGAAGAAAGGCATGCAGATGAGCCTGAGAAAAAGTCAAATAAACCAATCGATTAATCGCCGGATGGCGGCGTAAACGCTTTATCCGGCCTACGGTACTACGGATACATTTGCCGGATGGCGGCATAAACGCCTTATCTGGCCTACGGTACTACGGGTACATTTGCCGGATGGCGGCGTAAACGCCTTATCCGGCCTACGGTTCTACGGGTACATTTGCCGGATGGCGGCGTAAATGCCTTATCCGGCCTACGGGGATATTTGTAGGCCTGATAAGCGCAGCGCCATCAGGCGTTGTGCCGGCACCTGATTACAACCATTCACCGTTACGGATAACGCCTACCGCCAGTCCTTCGATGGTGAAGCTCTGCTCACGCAGGTCAACCACAATCGGTTTAAATTCGCTATTTTCTGGCAAAAGTTCAACTTTATTGCCCTGTTTTTTCAGGCGTTTTACCGTGACTTCATCGTCAATACGCGCCACAACCACCTGGCCGTTACGGACATCCTGGGTTTTATGCACCGCCAGCAGATCGCCGTCCATAATTCCGATATCTTTCATCGACATGCCGCTAACACGCAGCAGAAAATCAGCATTGGGTTTAAACAGCGAGGGATCGACCTGATAATGGCCTTCGATATGCTGCTGCGCCAGCAGCGGTTCACCGGCGGCGACACGACCGACCAACGGCAACCCTTCTTCTTCGTCCAGAAGCAGGCGAATACCGCGCGATGCGCCGGAAACAATTTCAATCACCCCTTTACGCGCCAGCGCTTTCAGGTGTTCTTCAGCGGCGTTTGGGGAACGGAACCCCAAACGCTGCGCGATCTCCGCACGCGTTGGTGGCATACCTGTCTGGCTGATGTGATCCCGAATGAGATCAAACACCTCTTGCTGCCTGGCCGTTAACGCTTTCATTCCGCCCCCTGGGTGTATATACAGTTATGCTGTGAGTATATACAGCTAAAGGTGATTTTGGAACCATAAACTGCGCAGAAAACAGGAGTTTTATACCGTTATGGAATCTTTATCGAAAAAACCTTAGCGGAAATGTGACCATAGCAGGAGACCCCAGGTCATCAGCGCGACGAAAATAGACAGCAGCACCGCCGCAGACCCCATGTCCTTCGCGCGGCCGGAGAGTTCATGGTATTCAGAGCCAATACGGTCAACAACAGCTTCAATGGCGCTGTTAAGGATTTCAACAATCATCACCAGCATCACGGAACCAATCAGCAATACGCGAGTAATGGCATCCACATCCAGCCAGCAGGCAATCAGCACACCTGCCAGCACGGCGATGCTTTCCTGGCGAAACGCCGCTTCGTTGACCCATGCGGCGCGAAAACCTTTCCAGGAATAGCCTGCGGCTTTAATGATTCGGGTGAATCCAGTGGTATTATTGGCCATTAAAAGAACCTTTTTGCATTATTAGCGTCAATGAAATTATATCGTTGGCCCGTATGATTCGGGCGACGGCAACGCAGCGCGAAGTATGACGGGATACACCAGAAATTCACCAGACTTTCTGATATCCTTGCAGCGCATTTGCATTATTAACCAGAGGCTTTACATCGTTTATGTCCGGCTGGCCACGAATTTACTACAAATTACTGAATTTACCATTAAGCGTGCTGGTAAAAAGCAAGTCTATTCCGGCAGATCCTGCCCCGGAGTTGGGGCTTGATACATCGCGCCCTATTATGTACGTATTGCCGTACAACTCCAAAGCAGACCTGCTGACGCTGCGCGCCCAGTGCCTGGCGCACGATCTTCCCGACCCGCTGGAGCCGCTGGAGATCGACGGAACGCTGCTGCCGCGTTATGTCTTTATTCACGGCGGGCCGCGTGTCTTCACCTATTACACGCCAAAAGAAGAGTCCATTAAGCTTTTCCACAACTATCTCGATCTCCACCGCAGCAATCCCGATCTGGATGTGCAAATGGTGCCGGTATCGGTGATGTTTGGCCGCTCTCCGGGGCGCGAAAAAGGAGAAGAGAACCCGCCTTTACGTATGCTGAACGGCGTGCAGAAATTCTTTGCCGTCTCCTGGCTGGGACGCGACAGCTTTGTTCGTTTCTCGCCGTCCGTGTCTTTGCGTCGGATGGCTGACGAACACGGCACTGACAAGACAATAGCGCAGAAACTGGCGCGCGTGGCGCGTATGCACTTCGCCCGTCAACGTCTGGCGGCGGTCGGGCCGCGTCTGCCAGCCCGTCAGGATCTGTTTAACAAGCTGCTGGCTTCAAAAGCCATCGCTCGCGCCGTGGAAGATGAAGCGCGCAGCAAAAAAATCTCCCATGAAAAGGCGCAGCAAAACGCCATTGCGCTGATGGAAGAGATTGCCGCCAACTTCTCCTACGAGATGATCCGTCTGACCGACCGTATTCTGGGCTTTACCTGGAACCGTCTTTATCAGGGGATTAACGTCCATAACGCCGAGCGCGTTCGTCAGTTGGCGCACGACGGGCATGAAATTGTCTATGTGCCCTGCCACCGCAGCCATATGGACTATATGCTGCTTTCCTACGTGCTGTATCACCAGGGGTTGGTGCCGCCGCATATCGCTGCGGGCATCAACCTGAACTTCTGGCCGGCGGGTCCGATTTTCCGCCGTCTGGGCGCGTTCTTTATTCGTCGTACCTTCAAGGGCAACAAGCTCTACTCCACCGTTTTCCGTGAATACCTGGGCGAGCTGTTCAGCCGTGGTTACTCGGTCGAATATTTCGTGGAAGGCGGTCGCTCGCGTACCGGTCGTCTGCTCGACCCGAAAACCGGCACGCTGTCGATGACCATTCAGGCGATGTTGCGCGGCGGCACACGTCCTATCACACTGGTGCCGATCTACATCGGCTATGAGCATGTGATGGAAGTGGGCACTTACGCCAAAGAACTGCGTGGCGCGACGAAAGAGAAAGAGAGCCTGCCGCAGATGCTGCGCGGCTTAAGCAAGCTGCGTAATCTGGGCCAGGGTTACGTCAACTTTGGCGAACCGATGCCATTGATGACTTACCTCAACCAGCATGTGCCGGAGTGGCGTGAATCCATCGATCCTATCGAGTCTATCCGCCCGGCCTGGCTGACGCCGACGGTGAATAACATTGCCGCCGATCTGATGGTGCGCATTAACAACGCAGGCGCGGCCAACGCCATGAACCTGTGCTGCACCGCGCTGCTGGCTTCCCGCCAGCGCTCTCTGACCCGTGAGCAACTGACTGAACAGCTCGACTGCTATCTGAGTCTGCTGCGCAACGTGCCGTACGCGGCGGATTCTACGGTTCCTGCGCAGAGCGCCAGTGAACTGATCGACCACGCCTTGCAGATGAACAAGTTTGAGGTCGAGAAAGACACCATCGGCGATATCATCATTCTACCGCGCGAGCAGGCCGTGTTGATGACCTACTATCGCAACAACATCGCGCATATGCTGGTTCTGCCTTCCCTGATGGCGGCCATCATTACCCAGCACCGCCACATCTCGCGTGACGCGCTGATGCAGCATGTTGACGTGCTCTATCCGATGCTGAAAGCGGAACTGTTCCTGCGCTGGGAACACGATGAGCTTGCCAGCGTGATTGACGCGCTGAGCAGTGAGATGCAACGTCAGGGGCTGATCGCCGTGCAGAACGATGAGCTGCATATCAATCCGGCACATTCTCGCACGCTGCAACTGCTGGCGGCTGGCGCGCGCGAAACACTGCAACGCTATGCCATCACCTTCTGGCTGCTGAGCGCGAATCCGTCGATCAACCGCAGTACGCTGGAAAAAGAGAGCCGCACGGTCGCGCAACGTCTTTCCGTTCTGCACGGCATTAACGCGCCGGAGTTCTTCGATAAAGCGGTGTTCAGTTCTCTGGTGCTGACTCTGCGTGATGAGAAATACATCAGCGATACCGGAGACGCCGAGCCTGAGCAGACGATGAAGGTGTATCAGATGTTGGCCGATTTGATCACGTCGGATGTGCGTCTGACCATTGAGAGCGCAACGCAGGGCGAGTGACAATAAAAAGCCGGGTGGCGGCTTCGCCCTACCCGGCCTACGTTCTGCGCAATATGTTATGTAGGCCCGGTAAGCGCTACCGGGCTTTTTTTCAGCCAACGTAACTCATCGCCAGCCCTAAAAACAGCACCAGGCCGACGTAGTTATTGTTCATAAACGCTTTAAAACAGGCTTCACGTTCGCGCCCGATAATCAGTTTCTGCTGATACACAAACAGCGCGCCGGCCACCAGCACCGACCAGTAATACCCCCAGCCCAGCCCGTTCAGCCAGCCAATCAGCGCCATTAGCGCCAGCACCGCAATCTGCAAAATCCCGATAATAAGTTTGTCATGTCGCCCGAACAGAATGGCCGTCGATTTAATGCCGATTTTCAGATCGTCGTCCCGGTCAACCATCGCATACTGCGTGTCGTAGGCCACCGCCCAGAGGATATTGGCCAGGAACATCAGCCAGCAGCTCAGCGGCACGGACTCACTCACCGCCGCAAACGCCATAGGAATAGACCAGCCGAACGCCGCGCCCAGCACAACCTGCGGCAAATGGGTGTAACGCTTCATGAAGGGATAGACCCACGCCAGCGCCAGCGCCGCAATCGACAGCAGAATGGTCATCGTATTCAGCGTTAACACCAGCAGGAAGGAGAGCGCTACCAGTACGACAAACAGCGTGCGCGCCTCTTTCTCCGTAACCGCCCCGCTGGGCAACGGTCGGTTGGCCGTGCGTTTCACATGTCCATCAAACTTACGATCGGCATAATCGTTGACCACGCAACCGGCGGCGCGCATTAACCAGACCCCGGCGACAAACACCGCCAGAATCCACAGTTGCGGTACTCCCGGCGTCGCTACCCACAGCGCCCATAATGTCGGCCAGAGCAGCAGTAAGGCGCCGATTGGCTTATCCGTACGCATCAGGCGGTGAAACGCCAACAGCTTATTCTGCGTCAGACTCCACTCCATTTTGTTTTCCTCTTAATACAACGGTGATGCGGGCAAAAACAGCTCGGTAAGCATCAGCGGCTTACCGCTCAGACGCAGGCGGGAACGACGCCCCCACAGTGCGGCATCACGACCAATCTCAATAAAATCTCGGGTCAACGTTGATGATGTAAACAGGTAGCGCCCTAACGGCGTTTTTCCCAGATTTTGTAAGGCCAGCTCAGGGCCGCACAACGTTGATTCAGGCACGACGGTACGCCCGGCAAGCCAGGGTTCGCCGTCTGCACATAACAAAATTTCACGTAACCAGTAGCGAGATTCGACCGGTAGCAGCGCCACCTCTTCAGCCACTTCATGTGGACCAACAAACGCTTCCCGAAGCAATGTCACGCTTACCCGTTTCCCTTCTTGCTCAAAACGTTTGGTCATGGAATCTTCCAGAAGTAACCAGTCGAGCAACCGGGAATCCAGCGCAGGAATCTCTTTAAAATAGCGCAGCGCACGCAGTTGCGTTAACGCAGGGTGTGACATGCCGTACTCTCCGTTTCATAACGTAAAGGCATTGTATCGCAGAAAAGAGATTACGGGAGGCGTAAACATAATTAAGTGATCGGTTGCGCAACAGAAGTGTAACAACTCGCATGGAATGCTAAAAAAAAGGTGCGCCAGGAGACGCACCAGTTGTTGCAAAATCAGCAATGTGGGGAGACGCTTACCCCTTGCCTTTTACACTGCTGATAAACGTGGAACGGGCAGATGTCGATCCCAGGCGTTCGGCTTCATCAAGCAGTTTCAGAGCTTTATCAACGTCACCTTTCGCTACCGCGTCCTTAATCGCATTGTTGAAGTAGCTTTCCGTGTCGTTCAGCATTGGCTCGCTTTTCTTCGCCGGGGCAGGCGCTGGCGCGGCAACGGCTGGTGCGGTATAGGCGGTCGCCGGTGCCGCAGTATTGCCGACGGTGACCGGTCCCGGACCGGAAGAACCAAACAGCGGGCCAACCAGTACGCTGGAGCTGCTGTTGGTTTTCACTTTCAGTTTCAGCAGGCCATCAGTCGTGTGGCGCGCGATCGGATCGGGAATATCCGGGACGGCATTACCCACGCCTTTCGCATACGCTTTTGCCGGGTCAAGCAGCGTGGTGGTCTGCTGGAGATCGTTATTGGTAGTAAACACCAGAACGTACAGCTTCTGCTGGCCCAGCGCAGGCGTCAGGCGCATCACCCCTTCCAGACGATCCGCGCTCATTACGCCGGGGGCCTGGTAGGTAAAGTAGCTGCTGGGGAAAAACGCTGAAGGCGTCAGGTTCTGGTCGAGAATCAGCACGTTCGGTGCAAATACGCTGGTTTGTTTGTTAACTTCGCTGCTCAATGTCAGCGTGAGCTCACCGATGTTCGCCGGTACGCTATACGCGGCAACCGGGCCTGTAATACCGGCGACGTCAAGCCGCTGACCACCGGTAGAAAGCTGTGTGGACTGCGTACTGGACTGGTCGACAGGCGTCCAGGTGAGTTGTTGTAGTGCGGCGGTCGGAATCGCAGGCGCTGCGCTGGTGTTTTGCGGAACATAGTTTACCTCCGCCAGGCTGATGCCTGGTGCGCTTGCCAGCAACCCCGCAGATAAACAAAGGGCGACGAGACTTTTCTTCATTTTCATTGTTATCACCTCAGATAGCACGGGTTCAGCGGTGGCCAGGCAATAGCGCGCTAAACCGCGAGAAACGGTGCAGATAATGCCGGATAGCGGCTACGCCTTATCCGGCCTGCATCTCGTTACCGGGGGACTTGCGCCCCCCTCGTTATGTCACGTATTACCACCAGATTTCCATCTGGGCGCCGAAGGACCACTCATCGTTGTCGCCACGGCTGGTTGTGTTGAAGCCGGAGTTATTCGATGCGGCATAACGCAATGTGTTATCGCCGTCTTTGATGTAACCCCATTTCTCATCCCACTTCGCGTAGGTTGCGAAGAGACGGATGGCCGGGCGGGACCAGATGCTGTCGCCAGCCTGCCATTGTTGCGCCAGGGTGATTTTGTACTGGTTGTTGCGATCGCCAGTCTGCTGAGATTTGACGTTGTCGTAACCGACTTCCAGCAGGGTGCTCATGATCGGCGTCCATTTGAACATCGGACGAACGCCTACGGTCCACCAGTCAGTACCCAGATCGTTATCCAGGTCCTGTTTCTGGAACATACCGACGTACATCAGGTCCCAACGGTCGCCCAGAGAGATCGCCCCGTGGTCCAGAATACGCCACAGCTTACCGTTGTTATTGACGTAACGATCGACATAGTGGAGCTGATCGTCGCCTTCGCCGATATCAAAAGTCGAGCCGTAAGAACCCTGAGGAATACCTTTACCCTGCGTGGTCATCGCGTCAGTGGCGTACTGAACCACAAACTTGTTGTAGCCCTTCAGCATGCTCTGGGTATGTTCAGCAGTGAACATCCAGCCGTCTTTAGATGCGCCGTCAGCCAGACGATAATCGTCAGTGGTGTTTGCGCGACCATAGTCGACACCCAGTTCCAGCACGCCGTCCGGGTTCGTTTCCAGACCGGCTAAACGCACGTCGAAGACGTCGTTGGCGGTGTCTTTAGAAGAGTTGTAAATATCCTGGCTGCTGAAGGTGTAGGAACCACCGGCTTCCTGAGAGCGGGTCGCTGCCAGAGACAGTTTACCGAAGCCCAGGTCGATGTTTTCGATACCCGCACCAGGACCAGAAATATCCCAGTAGTAGAAGTCGATCATGTGAACGTCATGACGCTGATAGAAGCGCTTACCCGCCCAGATGGTGGAGCCTGGCAGCCAGTCAATCAGGTTTTTACCCTGCACGTTGGCTTCACGGAACGCCGGATCGGTTGCTTCCCAGTCATTCTGTTGCGCTACGGAGTAGGCCACGTTAGTGTCGAAATAAAAGCTCTTGTCGCCTTCTTTCCACACTTCCTGACCCAGTTTCAATTCCGCATAGGTTTCACATTCGTTACCAAGACGGTATTTACTTTGAGCGCCAGTTGCCTGGAAACATTGTTGTTCGCCGCCACTACCCGTCCAGCCGATACCGGAACGAGCATAACCATGAAAATCCACTGCCATTGCCTGAGCAGACATAACGCCTGCTGCGACGGCAACCGCCAGAGGAAGTTTGCGCAGAGTAATCATTATTCTATCTCCTGAGATCATTGCTTTTCTTTAAACGCGTCCCCCTTCGGACTGCCTCTTTGTTGGCGGTGTTTTTTCACTTGCCGCCTCGATGCATCCTCGAATGGTTTTGCGTTTTGTTTTTTAATGGGGACCTTAAACGCCCGGCTCCTTATGCAGCCGACGGCATGCGGAACCATCTTCACGGAACAGATGGCAACGCTCTGGCGGCAGACCGATAGCGAATGTGGCACCCTCTTCTACCAACACCACGTCGTTCTGGCGGTAAACCAGGTTTTGACGAATGGCGGGGATCTGGATATGAATTTGTGTTTCGTGACCAAGTTGTTCGACGACCTGAACCTCGCCTTCCAGGGTGACATCGGCGATGTCGCTGGGCAGCAGATGCTCTGGACGAATACCTAAAGACATATTTGCCCCGACCTGAACGCCGTTGCTTTCTACCGGCAGCCAGACGTTCTGGCGGTTCGGCAGCTCAACCTGCACCTGCTCGATAGCGGTCGCGGTGACTTTCACCGGCAGGAAGTTCATTTTCGGGGAACCGATAAAACCTGCGACGAAGCGATCCGCCGGATAGTGGTACAGCTCCAGCGGCTTACCGACCTGCGCCACGCGGCCGGCATCCAGCACCACGATTTTGTCGGCCAGCGTCATCGCTTCGACCTGATCGTGGGTGACGTAAATCATCGTGCGGCCCAGACGCTTATGCAGGCGGGAGATTTCGATACGCATCTGCACGCGCAGGGCGGCATCAAGGTTAGACAGCGGCTCATCAAGCAGGAACACGCGCGGTTCCGCCACCAGCGTGCGGCCTATCGCCACGCGCTGGCGCTGGCCGCCGGAGAGCGCTTTCGGCTTGCGCTCCAGCAGGTGCGCCAGTTGCAGCACTTCCGCCACCTGATTCACACGCTGATTCATCACCTCTTTTTTGGCCCCCGCCAGCTTCAAACCAAAAGACATGTTTTCTGCCACGGACAGGTGGGGATAGAGCGCATAGGACTGGAAAACCATCCCCACGCCGCGTTCGGCGGGCGGGATGTCGTTCATACGGGCTTCCCCAATGAACAGATCTCCGCTGGTGATGGTTTCAAGTCCGGCGATCATACGCAGCAAGGTCGATTTCCCGCAGCCTGACGGTCCGACAAACACCACGAATTCCCCTTCGTGAATGTCGAGATTGATATCTTTCGATACCACCACGTCACCCCAGGCTTTCGTTACATTTCGCAGCTGTACGCTCGCCATGCCCTTCTCCCTTCGTTACAACCTGTCATCGACAGCAACATTCATGATGGCCTGACTATGCGTGATCCCTTGATTGCGTAAATCCTCCACCCCCCGGCTTTTTTATGGGGGAGGAGGCGGGAGGATGAGGGAGCAGCGTCTGAGACCCGGGCCGCGCCCCGCCGAGGAATTTCGTGATGTCACCTGCAAAAATCGCGGTGTTTTTATGTGCGCCAACACGCATTACTCACATTTATGCAACACAGATCACATAAAGAAGGGGTGGGGCGTAGGGGTAAGGAGGATGGAAAGAGGTTGCCGTATAAAGAAACTAGATACCGTTAAGCCACCTCTGTGTATCCACGAGCACATCACCAAAAAGGATGGGAGATATGAAAATCAAAACTGGCGCACGCATCCTCGCATTGTCCGCACTGACGACGATGATGTTTTCCGCCTCGGCTCTCGCCAAGATTGAAGAAGGTAAGCTGGTTATCTGGATTAACGGCGACAAAGGCTACAACGGCCTCGCTGAAGTGGGCAAAAAATTCGAACAAGACACCGGCATTAAAGTCACCGTTGAGCACCCGGACAAGCTGGAAGAGAAATTCCCTCAGGTTGCGGCCACCGGTGACGGCCCGGACATCATCTTCTGGGCGCATGACCGTTTTGGCGGCTACGCACAGTCTGGCCTGCTGGCTGAGATCACCCCGGACCAGGCGTTCCAGGACAAGCTCTATCCGTTCACCTGGGATGCGGTGCGTTACAATGGCAAGCTGATCGCCTACCCGATCGCCGTTGAAGCGCTGTCCCTGATTTACAACAAAGACCTCGTTCCGAACCCGCCGAAAACCTGGGAAGAGATCCCGGCGTTGGATAAAGAGCTGAAAGCGAAAGGTAAGAGCGCGCTGATGTTCAACCTGCAAGAACCGTACTTCACCTGGCCGCTGATTGCTGCCGATGGCGGTTACGCGTTCAAGTTTGAGAACGGTAAGTATGACGTGAAAGATGTCGGCGTAGACAGCGCAGGGGCGAAAGCCGGTCTGGGCTTCCTGGTCGATATGATCAAAAACAAACACATGAACGCCGATACCGATTACTCCATCGCGGAAGCCGCCTTTAACAAAGGCGAAACGGCGATGACCATCAACGGTCCGTGGGCGTGGTCAAACATCGACAAGAGCAAAATCAATTACGGCGTGACACTGCTGCCGACATTCAAAGGCAAACCGTCTAAACCGTTCGTTGGCGTGCTGAGCGCGGGCATTAACGCCGCCAGCCCGAACAAAGAGCTGGCGAAAGAGTTCCTCGAAAACTACCTGCTGACCGATCAGGGTCTGGACGTCGTGAACAAGGACAAACCGCTGGGCGCGGTTGCGCTGAAATCCTTCCAGGATCAGTTAGCGAAAGATCCGCGTATCGCCGCCACGATGGATAACGCCCAGAAAGGCGAAATCATGCCGAACATTCCGCAGATGTCAGCCTTCTGGTATGCGGTTCGTACGGCAGTTATCAACGCTGCCAGCGGTCGTCAGACTGTCGACGCCGCGCTGAAAGACGCGCAGGGCCGTATCACCAAGTAATGTTCAGGTCGTGTGCCGGATGGCGGCATCAATGCCTTCTCCGGCCTACAGAACAGGTAGGCCGGAGAAGCGCAGCGCCATCAGGCACGCTGACCTACAGGATTTCAAAGTTGTAGAGGAAGATCCCCATGGATGTCATTAAAAAGAAACATTGGTGGCAAAGCGACTCGCTGAAGTGGTCAGCGATTGGTCTGCTGGGTCTGCTGGTGGGTTACCTTGTAGTTTTAATGTACGCACAAGGGGAGTACCTGTTTGCCATCATGACGCTGATTTTAAGCTCTGCTGGCCTGTATATTTTCGCGAATCGTAAAACCTATGCCTGGCGCTATGTTTATCCGGGCATGGCCGGTATGGGGCTGTTTGTCCTGTTCCCGCTGGTCTGCACTATCGCCATCGCCTTTACCAACTACAGCAGCACCAACCAGCTCACCTTTGAACGCGCCCAGCAGGTGCTGATGGATCGTTCTTATCAGGCGGGCAAAACCTATAACTTTGGCCTGTATCCGGCGGGTGACGAGTGGCAACTGGCCCTCACCGACGGCGAAACCGGCAAGAATTATCTCTCCGACGCCTTTAAATTCGGCGGCGAACAAAAACTGCAACTGAAAGAGGCTGACGCGCTGCCGGCCGGTGAACGCGCCAACCTGCGCATCATCACCCAAAATCGTCAGGCGCTGAACCAGCTTACCGCCGTTTTGCCCGATGAAAGCAAGGTCATCATGAGCTCGCTGCGCCAGTTTTCCGGCACCCAGCCGCTCTATACCCTCGCCAGCGACGGCACGCTGACAAATAACCAGAGCGGCGTGGCGTATCGGCCAAACAACGATATTGGCTACTATCAGGCCATCAACGCGGACGGCAACTGGGGCGACGAAAAACTGAGCCCAGGCTACACCGTGACCATCGGCTGGGACAATTTCTCCCGCGTCTTTACTGACGAGGGCATCCAGAAACCGTTCTTCGCGATCTTCGTCTGGACCGTGGTGTTCTCCGTTCTCACCGTGCTGCTGACCGTGGCGGTTGGGATGGTGCTGGCCTGCCTCGTACAGTGGGAAGCGCTGAAAGGTAAAGCGATTTACCGCGTGCTGCTGATTCTGCCGTATGCGGTGCCGTCGTTCATCTCGATTCTGATCTTCAAAGGTTTGTTCAACCAGAGCTTTGGTGAGATCAACATGATGCTGAGCGCGCTGTTTGGCCTCAAACCGGCCTGGTTCAGCGACCCGAACACCGCCCGCACGATGGTCATTATCGTCAACACCTGGCTGGGCTATCCGTACATGATGATCCTCTGCATGGGCCTGCTGAAAGCGATTCCAGACGATCTGTACGAAGCGTCGGCAATGGACGGCGCGGGGCCGTTCCAGAACTTCTTTAAGATTACATTCCCGCTGCTGATTAAGCCGCTGACGCCGCTGATGATCGCCAGCTTTGCCTTTAACTTTAACAACTTCGTACTGATTCAGCTTCTGACCAACGGCGGCCCGGACCGCCTCGGCACCACTACGCCAGCCGGTTATACCGACCTGCTCGTGAGCTACACTTACCGCATCGCCTTTGAAGGCGGCGGGGGCCAGGACTTCGGTCTGGCGGCCGCGATCGCCACGCTGATCTTCCTGCTGGTCGGCGCGCTGGCCATCGTGAACCTGAAAGCCACGCGTATGAAGTTTGATTAAGGGAGATAACAACAATGGCAATGGTTCAACCCAAATCTCAAAAGCTGCGTCTCTTCATCACGCACTTAGGGCTGCTGATTTTTATCGCGGCAATCATGTTCCCGCTGCTGATGGTCGTCGCCATTTCGCTGCGTGAAGGCAACTTCGCAACCGGGAGCCTGATCCCGGAACGCATCTCCTGGGAGCACTGGCGGCTGGCATTGGGCTTCAGCGTGGAACACGCTGATGGCCGTGTCACGCCGCCCCCCTTCCCGGTTCTGTTATGGCTGTGGAACTCGATCAAAGTCGCGGCGATCACCGCCATTGGCATCGTGGCGCTCTCTACGACCTGTGCTTACGCGTTTGCCCGTATGCGCTTTCCCGGCAAAGCGACGTTGCTCAAAGGGATGCTGATTTTCCAGATGTTCCCGGCGGTGCTGTCACTGGTGGCGTTGTACGCGTTGTTCGACCGTCTCGGCCAGTACATTCCGTTTATCGGTCTGAATACCCACGGCGGGGTGATTTTCGCTTACCTGGGCGGGATTGCGCTGCACGTCTGGACGATTAAAGGCTATTTCGAAACCATCGACGGTTCGCTGGAAGAAGCGGCGGCGCTGGATGGCGCGACGCCGTGGCAGGCTTTCCGTCTGGTGCTGCTGCCGCTCTCGGTGCCGATTCTGGCGGTGGTCTTTATTCTGTCGTTCATTGCCGCCATCACTGAAGTTCCTGTCGCCTCGCTGTTACTGCGTGATGTAAACAGCTATACCCTGGCGGTAGGTATGCAGCAGTACCTCAACCCGCAAAACTATCTGTGGGGCGATTTTGCCGCCGCTGCCGTGTTGTCCGCCATCCCGATCACGCTGGTGTTCTTGCTGGCCCAGCGTTGGCTGGTCAACGGCCTGACGGCAGGCGGTGTGAAAGGCTAAGTTTCATTGATGTACCTGCCCGGAAACGGGCAATGCCACTGCAACCCTCAACTTATATTATCCCAACTTGTGACTGTTCTTCGGCGCTCCTCGGAGCGCCTTTTTTTATTCCCGTTTTAACCGTTTCGAATTACATAACCACAGGGTGATCACCAATAACAGGATCGCCGCAGAGTAGATCAGCACATCCATCGGCGATTTATGATCGACGATGATCAGGCGCACAATCGCGGTGATCCCGATATAGACAAAGTAGCGCAGCGGGAAATGAAAACCTGACTGGAAGTACTTCACAATCAACGCAATAAACTCAAAGTAGAGAAAGTAGACCACCAACCCTTCCACCAGCTCGTATTTGCTGGTTTGCTCCGGCGCGAACAGCACATCCGCCAGATGTAAGGTCTCTTTACCGAGGAAAACGACCAGGATCAGGCCCAGACTTAACAGCCCAAGATTCAGCACGGTCTGTAGGATCGTGGAGATAAACTCCACGCGTGGACGAGATAGTGACGTCATAGCAGCACCCTCTTTCTCAGTAGCAAGGTTCCTGTATAACGCAAAAATGTGACGGAGATCTATATTTTTTGTTTATGTTTTGTGCAGCAAAGGTCAGCGGAGAATTATCTCTGTCATGGCATGTTTCAAAGAGAAGGGAAAAGCGACGGCACAGTGATCGGCGCGGGAAGCGTGGTAAATTGCCGGATGGCGGCGTAAACGCCTTATCCGGCCTACAATGAATGCGGTTTGTAGGCCGGATAAGCGTAGCGCCATCCGGCTGGCAACGGCTCGATCAGCGGAAATTCACGTTGCGGTCGCTGGTCATATCGTACAGACCAAACTTCCGGCCAAGCTGCTGACCGCCGTCACGCGTCAGCGGCGTCCAGCCAATCGCTGCGCGGCTGCGGGTTGGGCTGGACGAGAAGAGATCCAACGGTACCGACACGTACACGCCTTTGGTGAAATCCCCTTCCCCGTACTCGTCCGGCGACACATCGGTGATCGTGGCATAGCCGCCAACCACCACGCCGCTGTCAAAGCGTTTCGCGATTTCCAGCGTACCGCCCTTGTCGCCAGCCAGATATTGACCGACGCTCGCTTTCACCAGCACATCCTGCGCGAACGACGGCGTCCAGTAGGCGGTCAAGTGGCCGGTTTTCACGCTGTAATCGGTGAATTTCATCATATCCTGCGCGCTACGCCAGTCACGCTGTTTCACGTAGTTAGCGTCAAGACCAAACGCCCAGTTGCTGTCGACCGGGCGATACAGCACCTCCGCCCCTGCGCCGCCGTACATGGTCTCCAGATAACCGCCGTAAACCTGGCCGTAGAAACCGTTGCCGAGGTACTGGAAGTAGTTGGCTTGCAGGTTATTCACATAGATATCGTTCTGCACATATTCACGCACATGGGTACGCACACGCGGAAGATGCGAATCGTTCGGTGGATTGGTGTAGTTAAATTTGTCGTAATTGTTGGCGATATTGGCAAACAAACTGCCGGTGGTAAGCAGATGATCCGTTACCCACAGATCCGCCGTCCCCATCACGCCAAGCTGGTACATATAGAAATTTTCCGGGCCGCCGACAGACTGGTTCAACACCGGATCGATATGGAAATCAAAGCGCGATTTATCGATATACCAACCCTGCTCGGTTGTTTCCGGCACGATCGGCTCCACACGTTTTTGCGCCAGTGGGGTCTCGTGTCCTAATGGCTCGCCTTCCAGATGGCGTTTCAGGCTGGCGACATCGGTTTCCGTAGTGACCTGCGGCATATTGAGACGGTTTTCCGTCACGCGGATCGTGCGAACCCCTTCTGGCAGATCGTTCATGACGATCCGATTCGCGCGTTCGATCCCTTCCCGCGAGTCACGGTATTTCACCTGCTCGCCGGTGACGTACAGCGTATCGCCTTTCACCTGAATTTTAGGGTCCGCCAGTCCGGCGTTGTATTTCAGCAGCGTCAACTGGTTAGCGACGACCGAGTGTTGCAGGATGGCGTCCTGCGGCTCAGGCTGATATTTCGGTCGCGCGTTATCGTTATACGATGGGCGCAAATCGTTGAAGTTTGTCCGCAGCGTCACGCCAAACATGAAGGTGTTGCCGCGTTCATAGCTGAGGTTAACGTCGGCCCAATCGGTGACGCGGTAAATGGCGCCGACGTTAAACTTGCTCTTCTGCTCCAGCTTACCCGCGAAATCCTGCTGATAATTGTTGCCTTCATACTCCAGTTTCAGGCGCAGCGGCTGCCAGGGCGTTTGATACTCCACCCCGCCAAACAGCGACGCTGGCCCGTGGAACATATCACTGCCGTTGACGGAACCGGCCTGTTTATAACTGTTATCGCGGTGACAGAATTTATCGCTGTATGAGCAAAACGGATTGCTCACGTTGCCGCTGGTGCCCAGATAACCCCAGCCAAGACCGAGCGAGAAATCAAACGGCCCCCAGGCTTTGTTCGCCACAATGTATTCCGCATCGAACAGCCCCGTCCCGCCGATATCCCTTGCGCCGACCGCCACCTGCGGCATCCAGTAGCTCTCTTCCCATAACCGCAGTTTCAGGTCGAAGGCTTTGTCTTTGTAGGTCTGGTTGCCGGAAAACGACTCCACGCTGCTGTATTGTCTGGTACGCACGTCGGTATAGCGCAGCGTGGTTTCCAGCCACGGGAACAACTGTATCGACGCGGAGTAGTAGCGATACTGATCGTTATCACGATAGTTCAGGCTCATCTCCCCTTCCCGCGCCATTCGCGCCGTTGGCGTTTGCAGCAGCCCCACGCCGCCGAAGTCAGATTGTGACGGCCCAATGGGGGCCGGATATGTTTCGGCATGGCAGGCTGCGCTGATGCCCAGCGCCAGTAAGCTGAGCAGATGTGTTTTTTTCATTATTCGGGTATCCGCTGCGTCAGAGTACGAAGAATGTCGGCGTTAAGCGCATCCGGCGTGTTGCTCCATAGAGAATCCGTAAGACCGACAAAAATGATGCTGCCTGGCATCGGCTCAACGTGACGCTTATTCCAGTAAGCGACCGGCGCTTTCTGCGTGCGTCCGTCGGGATAGACAACCCACGCATAGCTGCGATCCGCCCCGCTGAGCAGGCTTTGCTCATCAAGGTAGCTGGCTACGTCCCGCCCCGGGCTGAAGGGCCGTTTACCCGGCTGGCTAACCAATCCAAACAGCGTAATATCTGTCGGCTGCCCGCCAACCCACAGCGTGTAATGGCCCTGCAACGGCGGATTGCCCCGTTCGCTGACGCGCACGGTATCCGGGTCAAGGTTAACGAGCTGTCTGCCAGTCACTTTCAATGTCTGCACCTGCTGGCGCAGCGTATTGATTGCGGCGGCGTCATCTCCGCTTTTCTCTGCGCCAAACGCAGCCAGGCGGCTCAATAATTCCTGCTGCTGGCGCTGCGCCGTGGCGGTAGCCCGCTCTTCGCTGATAACCGCGCCAGGCCACCAGCTGTTCGCCAGTCTCGGCTGCCCGACCAGATCGATCAGATGTTCCGCGCCGGTGAGCGTCTTCGGTTCAGTGCTGCCTGCGGCAAACACCTTCACGGTGCCTGCGGCAAAAGATGAGGAAGCGCACAAACTCAGGGCCAGCGCTGCAATGGTCTGTTTCATCATTGTTTTGCCGCCTTAATGAGCGTGGTTTTCACCGGGAAGTAGTCCGCCCCCAGATACTGTTCCGACTGGCGGATTTGCCCTTCGCTATCGATCCAGTAGCGGTTATGCCAGCGCGCCTGGTCGGTTGTAACCTCTTCATCCAGTACGCGAACGGCGGTTACATCGCTACCGACCTTAATGCTGTCAGTGCCATCCCATTTGAAGACCGAGCGGGCGGTGGCGTAACGCACCTGTTTATGTTCCGTCCAGCCCATCGTGCGCGTCCACGTTGCGCCATCTACGATTTGTGCCGGTCTGGCCAATGGGTCAGCCGCCAGATTATTCACACCGATCAGATTGTCGCCGCCGAGCAGGGTTTTAATCAGGCGACCATGCTGGGTCACGATGGTGGCCTGATCCTGCGTCACCCATTTCTGCTGCCCGTTCTCTGCGAAAGCGAGCACCACAAACAGCTGCGGCCCGCCATTGAGCTGCATGTACTGGCTGGCATAAGGCATGTTTTGAATGTCATCGTCCGTCAGTTGTACGCCCGGCGTACCGAACAGACTGTCCCACAGCGAATTACCCAGACCTTTAGTGGTGGCTGAGCAAGCCTGTAACAGCAGGCAAATGATGATAATTCCAGGTCGCTTCACGACTCTTCTCCGCATTATTGCCGGGAGGCCCCGGCCAGGAAGTCCCACAGGCTCAGGCAAGCTAAAATAACCACACCGAAGTGTGGTTATGATTAAACGTACCGGTGTTACTGGGTACTGGTGGTTGTGGTGGTAGTGGTTCCGGTATTAGAACCATCGCCACCGCCGGTCGCCGCCAGAGCGACGCCCACCGCCGAGCTTACGGTGCTGACGCTGGTCGCGGAGGAACTTCCCGCTGATACCGACGTCGCCGCCGACCCTGCTGCTTCACCCACCTGAACGGGGGCGGCCCAGACAGAAGTCGCCGCAAGCGCAGATATGGCAAAAATGCCATACAGAGCTTTTTTCATCACAATATCCCTTCATTGAATGAATGGAGATTTACCCGAAAAACGATTCAGGCGGGATCGAGTATACACAACTAAAGCATGTGGATTGCGACAGGTCTAAATAGCGAGGCGGTTTTAGGATAATTAAACTTTTGGCTGGAATGGCATTTATATGCTAATTAAATATGTTTTAAAAACATCATATTAAAATAAAACAATGCAATATTTATTATCCGTATACTCTGAAAATAACACCGAGTAACTTACGGGTCATTCATTATTTTAGGATTAAGCTCAATATAAATTTTTGCGGAATAGCACAGACAACCGGAATTATCTTATAAAAAAAGCCGATAATAATATCGGCTTTAATTGCAGATATATCACTTTTCTGCCGGATGGCGGCGGAACGCCTTATCCGGCCTACAGGACGCACCATTTGTAGGCCCGGTAAGCGTAGCGCCACCGGGCGTTACGCCATCAGGCACGCCATGCTTTATAACGGTTAATCAGACCGTTAGTTGAACTGTCATGGCTGGAAATCGCTTTATCATCACCCAGTTCCGGCAGGATACGGTTAGCCAGCTGTTTGCCCAGCTCAACGCCCCACTGGTCGAAGGTGAAGATGTTCAGGATCGCGCCCTGAGTGAAGATTTTGTGCTCATACAGCGCAATCAACGCCCCCAGGCTAAACGGCGTGATTTCACGCAGCAGGATGGAGTTCGTCGGGCGGTTGCCTTCGAACACTTTGAACGGCACCACATGCTCAAGCTGAGACGGATCTTTCCCCTGATCGCGATATTCCTGCTCAACCACCTCGCGGGATTTGCCGAACGCCAGCGCTTCGGTCTGAGCGAAGAAGTTAGACAGCAGTTTCTGATGGTGATCGGACAACGGGTTATGGGTTATCGCCGGGGCGATAAAGTCGCAAGGCACCATCTTCGTCCCCTGGTGAATCAGCTGGTAGAACGCGTGCTGGCCGTTGGTGCCCGGTTCACCCCAGATGATTGGGCCAGTCTGGTAGTCTACGGCATTGCCGTTACGGTCAACATACTTGCCGTTGGACTCCATATTGCCCTGCTGGAAGTAGGCCGCAAAACGGTGCATATACTGGTCGTACGGCAGAATCGCTTCGGTTTCTGCGCCAAAGAAATTGTTGTACCAGATACCGATCAGCGCCAGCAGCACCGGCAGGTTTTTCTCAGCCGGTGTTGTGGAGAAGTGTTTATCCATCGCATGCGCGCCGGACAGCAGTTCAACGAAGTTGTCAAAGCCGACGGACAGGATGATAGACAAGCCAATCGCCGACCACAGAGAGTAACGACCGCCGACCCAGTCCCAGAACTCGAACATGTTGGCGGTGTCGATACCAAACTCACCCACCGCTTTTGCATTAGTGGAAAGCGCCGCAAAGTGTTTCGCGACGTGTTTTTCATCATTTGCGGTGCTCAGGAACCAGTCGCGCGCGCTGTGGGCGTTGGTCATGGTTTCCTGCGTTGTGAAGGTTTTAGACGCCACCAGGAACAGGGTGGTTTCCGGGTTTACTTTCTTCAGCACTTCGGCGATGTGGGTGCCATCGACGTTAGACACAAAGTGCATATTCAGATGGTTTTTGTACGGGCGCAGCGCTTCAGTCACCATGAACGGCCCCAGGTCGGAACCACCGATACCGATGTTGACCACGTCAGTGATCGCTTTACCGGTGTAACCTTTCCATTGACCTGAAATAATCGCTTCAGAGAAGGCTTTCATCTTCTCCAGCACCGCATTCACTTCCGGCATCACATCTTTGCCGTCAACGATAATCGGGGTATTGCTACGGTTACGCAGCGCAACGTGCAGCACGGCACGGTCTTCGGTACGGTTGATTTTTTCGCCAGAGAACATGGACTTAATCGCACCGGCCAGATCGGTCTCTTTCGCCAGATCCTGCAATTTCGCCAGCGTCTCTTCGGTGATGCGGTTTTTAGAGAAATCCACCAGCATCAAATCGTCAAACGTCGCGGAAAATCGGGTAAAACGGTCGCTATCTTTCGCGAAAAGATCCGCGATAGTAACGTCCTTCATGTCGTCGTAGTGTTTTTGTAGTGCCTGCCAGGCAGAAGTCTGCGTCGGATTGATGTTTTTCATTAGCAATACTCTTCTGATTTGAGAATTGTGACTGAGATCGATTGTAACGCCAGTCACAAAAAAGTGTGATTGTTTTAGTGCCGTTAGCCCGAACGCGAATCAAACGCGGATAAAAAGCAGCGAAAAGTATATACCCTAAATAATTCGAGTTGCAGGAAGGCGGCAAGGGAAGAAATCCCCAGGAGCATAGATAACTATGTGACTGGGGTTTCTGAGTGCAGCCAACACATCTGCAACTTGAAGTATGACGGGTATAGTCGTTATAAGCACTGTTACTGAGGGCCAGGACAGCATAAAAAATCCGCATAATCCCGGCGTTGACAGTCCCAGCCACACATTTTATTTATAAATACGGTATTTGCGCCTGCACCGGTTTCTGTTCTGCCCTTGTGCCATGGTCGCTTTTTTCATTCCCTGACACGAGGTTGATATGACAACTGCTGTTTCCCCGCTCGTCGTCGCCAAATTTGGCGGAACCAGCGTCGCCGATTTTGACGCCATGAACCGCAGCGCCGACGTGGTGCTTTCCGATGCTAACGCACGCTTAGTGGTGCTTTCCGCCTCTGCGGGCGTCACCAATCTGCTGGTAGCGCTGGCAGAAGGGCTGGAACCGCCAGAGCGCTTCGAAAAACTCGACGCCATCCGTAAAATTCAGTTCGATATTCTGGAGCGTCTGCGTTACCCGAACGTTATCCGCGAAGAGATCGAGCGTCTGCTGGAAAACATTACCACGCTTGCCGAAGCGGCTTCACTGGCGACGTCAATGGCCCTGACCGACGAGCTGGTGAGTCACGGCGAGCTGATGTCCACCCTGCTGTTTGTGGAGATCCTGCGCGAGCGCAATATTCAGGCGCAGTGGTTTGACGTGCGTAAGGTGATGCGCACCAGCGATCGTTTTGGCCGCGCGGAACCGGATATCGCAGCGCTGTCGGAGCTGGCCACGCTACAGCTTGCCCCACGCCTGGCAGAGGGTCTGGTCATCACCCAGGGCTTTATCGGCAGCGAAAGCAAAGGCCGCACAACGACGCTGGGACGCGGCGGCAGCGACTACACGGCGGCGCTGCTTGCAGAAGCGCTGCACGCGGCGCGCGTCGATATCTGGACGGATGTACCGGGTATCTACACCACCGACCCGCGCGTGGTGCCTGCCGCGCAGCGTATCGATGAAATCGCCTTTGAAGAAGCGGCGGAAATGGCGACCTTTGGCGCGAAGGTGCTGCATCCTGCAACGCTGCTGCCCGCCGTACGCAGCGATATCCCGGTTTTCGTCGGCTCCAGTAAAGATCCAAAAGCGGGCGGGACGCTGGTATGCAATAAAACCCAAAACCCACCGCTCTTCCGCGCGCTGGCGCTACGTCGCAAACAGACGCTGTTAACGCTGCACAGCCTGAATATGCTGCATTCGCGTGGTTTCCTGGCGGAAGTGTTCGGCATTCTGGCGCGGCACAATATCTCCGTAGATTTAATCACCACCTCGGAAGTGAGCGTGGCGCTGACGCTGGATACCACCGGTTCCACTTCAACGGGCGACACGCTGCTGACGCAGTCTTTGCTGATGGAGCTTTCCGCGCTATGCCGGGTAGAAGTGGAAGAAAATCTCGCGCTGGTCGCGCTGATTGGCAACGATCTGTCTAAAGCCTGCGGCGTCGGTAAAGAAGTGTTCGGCGTACTGGAACCGTTCAACATCCGCATGATTTGCTATGGCGCATCCAGCCATAACCTCTGTTTCCTGGTGCCTGGCGCCGAAGCGGAGCAGGTCGTGCAGAAGCTTCATCATAATTTGTTTGAATAAAATTTCCTCACGCGATAAATAATACCTATAGCCGGGCTCGAACCCGGCTTTTTTATAACTAAACAACACGACAATACTGCAAGGAATTTATTATGTTATCCGTTATCACCCGGCTGTTCCCGTTATGGGCGCTGCTGCTCTCTGTTATTGCGTATTACACGCCATCGACCTTCACCCCCATTGGCTCGTGGGTGACCACGCTGCTGATGCTGATTATGTTCGGCATGGGCGTACACCTTAAGCTCGACGACTTTAAACGCGTGCTTTCCCGCCCGGCGCCTGTCGCTGCCGGTATTTTCCTGCATTATCTGGTGATGCCGCTCGCCGCCTGGCTACTGGCGATACTGTTTAACATGCCGCCGGACCTCTCTGCCGGGATGGTACTGGTGGGCAGCGTCGCCAGCGGAACGGCATCTAACGTCATGATCTATCTGGCGAAAGGGGATGTGGCGCTTTCGGTTACTATCTCATCGGTTTCCACGCTGGTTGGCGTGGTCGCGACACCGCTGCTGACGCGCCTGTATGTGGATGCGCATATTCAGGTGGATGTGATGGGGATGCTGCTCAGCATTTTACAGATCGTCGTGATTCCAATCGCGCTTGGGCTGGTCATTCACCACCTGTTTCCTCGCGTGGTAAAAACCGTGGAGCCTTATCTGCCTGCGTTCTCAATGGTGTGCATTCTGGCGATCATCAGCGCAGTGGTGGCCGGTTCCGCCTCGCATATCGCATCCGTTGGTTTTGTGGTGATTGTGGCGGTGATCCTGCACAACACCATTGGTCTGCTCGGCGGTTACTGGGGCGGTCGCCTGTTTGGCTTTGATGAGTCCACCTGCCGCACGCTGGCGATTGAAGTTGGAATGCAGAACTCCGGCCTTGCGGCGGCGCTCGGTAAAATTTACTTCTCTCCGCTGGCCGCGCTCCCCGGCGCGCTGTTCTCGGTCTGGCATAACCTCTCCGGCTCACTGCTGGCCGGTTACTGGTCAGGCAAGCCGATTGCCGAGAAGCCGCGTGATAGGGTGAAGGTGTAGACCTGATAAGCGTAGCGCCATCAGGCGCAACCCGTGTACGTCGCCGGATGGTGGCTAACGTCTTATCCGGCCTACACAGCCTCTGCACTTTGCCGTACACTGGGTTATCTGACTGACCGAGGGTACATTTATGGCACTCCCACGCATCACCCAAAAAGAGATGACCGAGCGCGAGCAGCGTGAACTGAAAACGCTGCTCGACCGCGCGCGCATTGCACATGGCCGTCCGCTCACGAATGCGGAAACCAACAGCGTGAAAAAGGAGTACATTGATAAGTTAATGGCGCTGCGCGAAGCAGAGGCCAAAAAAGCCCGCCAGTTGAAGAAAAAGCAGGCTTATAAACCAGATACTGAGGCGTCGTTTTCCTGGTCGGCCAATACGCCGACGCGCGGCAGACGTTAACGCCCTTTCTTCTTCCGCCCCGGCGAGGTAAAGCGTTTTCCGTTTGACGCCGGGCGCGCTTTCTCATTGGTTTTTTCGATTTTCACCACCGGACGCTTAATGCCCGCCGTTTTCGGCTTCGCTTTCGCCTTCGACGTCGGTTTGGCTTCTGATGAAGAGTTTTCGATCAGCTTAAACAGAGCGATGAGTTCGTCATCCGTCAGATCCCGCCACTCGCCGGGCGGCAGACCGGATAAACTCACGTTCATAATGCGCGTGCGTTCGAGTTTCGTCACTTCATAGCCAAAGTGCTCGCACATGCGGCGGATCTGGCGGTTCAGCCCCTGAATCAGGGTAATGCGGAAAACAAACGGCGCTTCCTTCTTCACCTTGCACTTTTTGGTCACCGTGCCGAGGATCGGGACGCCCGCGCCCATACCGCGAATAAAGTCATCCGTTACCGGCTTATCAACCGTGACCAGATACTCTTTCTCGTGATCGTTACCGGCACGGAGGATTTTGTTGACCAGATCGCCGTGATTGGTAAGAAAGATAAGCCCCTGGGAGTCTTTATCCAGGCGGCCAATCGGGAAAATACGTTTGCTATGGTTCACGAAGTCCACGATGTTATCGCGTTCGCTGTCTTCCGTGGTACTGACAATCCCTACCGGCTTGTTCAGCGCGATAAAGACCAGATCTTCCGCTTCGCGCGGCTCAATCAACCGACCATTCACCTTCACCACGTCGCCAGGCATCACCTGATCGCCAATGGTGGCGCGTTTGCCATTAATGAAGACATTCCCTTGTTCAATGTAGCGATCCGCCTCGCGACGCGAGCAAATTCCGCTTTCACTGATGTATTTATTTAATCGGACAGATGAGTCGGGCAGCATAAATTCTCCTGTAAAAGCGAAATATACCGCACCTTGCGGTCAGGGAAAAAGCGTCGAATGACAGGAGTGCGGCTCACCGCTGCTCATAAAGTCGATGACATCACGAAATCCCCCTGCGAGACGCGTTCCAGAATATCGATAACCACATCGTGAGCCACATCAGCAAGCGGTAAGATGAGCGGTGGTAGCATCACGGATGTTTTTACTTTTTGATTACTGGAGATGTCATGGAACTGCTGTTATTGAGTAACTCCACTCTGCCGGGAAAAGCCTGGCTGGAACACGCGCTGCCGCTGGTGGCGGAACAACTGCATGGCCGCCGTTCAGCGGTGTTTCTCCCGTTTGCTGGCGTCACGCAAACCTGGGACGACTACACAGCGAAAACCGCCGCAGTCCTTGCGCCGCTCGGCGTTTCAGTGACCGGTATTCATAGCGTCGCCGATCCGGTCGCAGCGATTGCCGATGCGGAAGTGGTGATTGTCGGCGGTGGGAACACTTTCCAGTTGCTAAAAGAGAGCCGTGAACGTGGGCTGCTGGCGCCCATCGTGGCTGCCGTTAAGCGTGGCGCGTTGTATATCGGCTGGAGCGCGGGCGCGAACCTTGCCTGTCCGACTATTCGCACCACCAACGATATGCCAATCGTTGACCCACAAGGATTTGATGCGCTGGGTCTGTTCCCGTTGCAGATTAACCCGCACTTCACTAACGCGTTGCCGGAAGGTCACAAAGGCGAAACCCGCGAACAGCGTATTCGCGAGCTGCTGGTGGTCGCGCCAGAGTTAACGGTGATTGGCCTGCCGGAAGGCAACTGGATTCAGGTGAGCAAGGGGCAGGCGACGCTCGGCGGCCCGAACACGACGTATGTGTTCAACGCGGGTGAAGAAGCGGTTCCTCTTGAAGCCGGTCATCGCTTCTGATCGTCGCCATGTAGAATGTAAAATGCCTGATGGCGCTACGTTTATCAGGCCTACAGGATAGTGTTTATAACGTAGGCCGGATAAGGCATTTCACGCCGCCATCCGGCAATCAGCAATCAATAGTCATCCCGCACGTCGTCTTCATCCGGCTGCTCCAGCACGCTGTAAGCCACCGAACAAAACAGCGAATTCAGGCGTTGCATATCGCCCAGCAGTCCCAGATGCAATGAGCTGGTTTCGATGCTCTGTACGTTCTGCTGGTGCAGGCGATCCACATGCGCATGTGAATAACGACGATTGAGAATACGGAAACGATGTTTGCTGCGACGCAAACGTCGGGCGCTGGTGACGTCGCCGGAGAAAAACACCGACATCGCCAGTTGCAGGTTGCTGAGTAACTGATCATACAGCGCATCCAGCTCTTTCAGCCCTTCAATGGAAAACGCCCGCCGCGCCGCCAGCGACTTGTCGGCAATCTCGCTGCCCATCCGTTCGACGATATCCGAGGCCTGCTCCAGGTTCAGGGACATCTCGATGATTTCCGCCCAGCGCCGCGACTCTTCCTCCGCCAGTTCCTCTTTCGGCATCCGCGCCAGATAGAGTTTGATGGCGGTGTAAAGCACGTTGATATCATCCGCCAGCTTGCGCAGCTCTTTCTCTTCGCGCGGCTCGCCGTGCATCACCTTTTTCAGACCTTCCATCATCTGCTCCATCGCATCACCAATGCGTAGCGCTTCCCGGGCGGCATTGGCCAGCGCGAGCGTTGGCGTGTCCAGCGCGCTGACATCCAGATGTTTAGGCTTCAGATGGGCATCCAGTTCCGGTTCATCGCGGATAATACGTTTACAGAAACGCGCCATCGGTTCGGCGAACGGAATCATCACCAGACACCGCGCCAGGTTGTAAAAAACGTGGAAGTAGATAACCAGTTCGGATTTTGGCAGCGGTAACGCATCCATCGTATCGGCCAGCACATGGACAAACGGCAGGATAATCAGGCTGCCCACCAGCTTAAACAGCAGACTGCCCAGCGCCACGCGGCGAGCGGCGGCATTGGCTGCGCTGTTGTTGAGCATCGCCAGCAGGCCGGAACCGAGGTTGGCGCCGATGACCAGGCACAACGCGACCGGGAACGATATGATACCCGCCGCCGTCAGCGTGGCCGTCAGCAGGACGGCTGCCAGGCTGGAATAGCTGATGATGGCAAACATGGCGCCAATCAGCGCATCCAGCATGATGTCGCCGGTCAGCGAGGCGAAGATGACCTGTACGCCATTCGCCTGAGTAATCGGCGTCACCGCCTGCACAATCAGCTCCAGCGCCAGCAGTATCAGGCCAAGACCGATCCCCACTCGCCCCAGTTGTCCGGCGCGTGACTGCTTACGCCCCAAAAAGAAGATAACGCCGATGAAAATCAGCAGCGGCGATAACCATGACAAATCAAAGGTAAGGATACGCGCCATCAGCGCGGTCCCCACGTCGGCCCCCAACACAATCACCAGTGCAGGCGTCAGGGCGACCAGATCTTGGGCGACAAATGACGTCACCAGCATAGTCGTGGCGTTACTGCTTTGCACCAGCGCAGTAACGCCGATACCCGCGCAGAAGGCGAGCGGTTTCTTTTCAACACTGCGGCTGAGAACGGTACGCAGACGGGCGCCGAAAACGCGCATCACGCCGGTACGCACAATATGGGTGCCCCACACCAGCAGGGCAACAGCAGAAAGCAGGTGTAGCAGAGTTAACACAGAATCAGGTACTCCTTATCATTATTATGATGTTCAGCCTTTTTACCGGATGGCGCTGCGCTTATCCGGCTTACGGGGATATTTATAGGCCGGATAGGCGTTTACGCCGCCATCCGGCAAGCTGCCCCGTGAACCTTCTTCCAGTATAAGGGTTTCAAAACAATAAAGAGACAGGGCGCCCGATGAGCACCCTGTTTGTTGTAAGGAAAAATGACAGTTTTATGAACTAGTCGGCATCATAGCCCAGGTTGGAAGCCAACCAGCGCTCCACCTCCGCGACCGTCATCCCTTTACGCTGCGCATAATCCTCCACCTGATCGCGCTGTATTTGCGCGACGGTGTAGTACTTGCTGTCAGGATGGCTGAAGTACCAACCGGAAACGGAAGCGCCCGGCCACATGGCGTAAGATTCGGTCAGCTTCATGCCGGTGTGTTTTTCCACGTCCAGCAGTTGCCAGATGGTGCCCTTCTCAGTGTGCTCCGGGCAGGCCGGATAGCCTGGCGCCGGACGAATCCCCTGATAGTTTTCGCGGATCAGCTCCTCGTTGCTGAGGTTCTCATTCGCCGCATAGCCCCAGTAAACTTTACGCACCCGCTCATGCAGGTATTCCGCAAAGGCTTCCGCCAGACGGTCGGCGATCGCTTTGACCATAATCTTGTTGTAATCATCATGCTGCGCCTCGAATGCCTCTGCCAGCGCATCCTCTTCCAGACCGCCCGTGACGGCGAAGGCGCCGATGTAATCCTCTTTGCCGCTCTGTTTCGGCGCAACAAAGTCAGACAGGCAGTAGTTGGCGAAACCCACCTTCTCCGTTTGCTGACGCAGATGATGGCTGACCGCCAGCACATGGGTACGCGTCTCATCGCGGTAAATTTCGATATCATCACCCACACGGTTTGCCGGGAACAGCCCCACCACGCCACGCGGGTTGAGCGTCTTCTCGGCACTCAGTTTATCCAGCATGTCGTTGGCGTCTTTAAACAGGCGTTTCGCCTCTTCGCCCACCACTTCGTCTTCGAGAATGCGCGGATATTTCCCGGCCAGCGACCAGGTCATAAAGAACGGCGTCCAGTCGATGTAGTTGCGCAGCGTTTCGATACTGGCCTCAACGTCCTGCACGCCCAGACGATGAGCGACAGGCGGTGTATAGCTTTCCCAGTCAAATGCCAGGTCATTATCACGCGCGGCGGCCAGCGTCACTGGCGGCGTGCGCGGTTTCTTACGCGCATGCTGGATGCGCACGGTTTCATACTCTTTACGGGTACGGGCGACAAACTCATCGTGCTGGGTTTCAGACAGCAACGCCGCCACGACGCCCACGGTACGCGAGGCGTTCTGGACATAGACCGTCGGGCCGCTGTAGTTCTGCTCAATCTTCACCGCCGTGTGCGCTTTGGACGTGGTCGCGCCGCCAATCAGCAGCGGGATGGTGAAGCCCTGACGTTCCATCTCCTTCGCCACGTTGACCATTTCATCCAGCGACGGGGTAATCAGGCCGGAGAGACCAATCAAATCCGCATTCACTTCTTTCGCGGTTTTGAGGATTTTTTCTGCCGGCACCATGACGCCAAGATCGATGATTTCATAGTTGTTGCACTGTAAAACGACGCCAACAATGTTTTTGCCAATGTCATGCACGTCGCCCTTCACGGTGGCGATAACCATTTTACCGTTGCTGGAGCCCTGCTCTTTGCTGGCTTCAATAAACGGTTCCAGATACGCCACCGCCTGCTTCATGACGCGGGCCGATTTCACCACCTGCGGCAGGAACATTTTGCCTTCGCCAAACAGGTCGCCCACCACGTTCATACCGTCCATCAGCGGCCCTTCGATAACCTCGATCGGACGCGTCGCCTGCTGACGGGCTTCTTCGGTATCCTGTTCGATAAACTCGGTAATGCCTTTTACCAGCGAATACTCAAGGCGTTTTTTCACTTCCCAACTGCGCCATTCCGCCTGTTGCGCATTGGCTGAATCATCGGCTTTGCTACCACGGTATTTTTCCGCCAGCGCCAGCAGACGCTCGGTGCTATCGTCGCGGCGATTGAGGATCACATCTTCCACCGCGTCGCGCAGTTCGGCGGGCAGGTCGTCATAAATCGCCAGTTGCCCGGCGTTGACGATCCCCATGTCCATGCCGTTACGGATGGCGTAGTAGAGGAACACCGCATGAATCGCTTCGCGCACCGGATCGTTGCCGCGAAACGAGAAGGAGACGTTAGAGACGCCGCCGGAGATCAGCGCGTGCGGCAGTTCGCGTTTGATATCTTCACAGGCGCCGATAAAGTCCTGCGCGTAGTTGTTGTGTTCGTCGATACCGGTCGCTACGGCAAAAATGTTCGGGTCAAAGATAATGTCTTCCGGCGGGAAGCCCACCTCTTTGGTGAGAATGTTGTACGCCCGGCGGCAAATCTCGATCTTACGCGCGCGGGTATCGGCCTGCCCTTGTTCATCAAAGGCCATTACCACCACCGCCGCACCATAGCGACGCAGCAGCTTCGCATGGTGGATAAAGGTTTCCACGCCCTCTTTCATCGAAATGGAGTTAACGATGCCTTTACCCTGAATGCATTTCAGCCCTTTTTCGATGACCTCCCATTTTGAGGAGTCGATCATGATCGGTACGCGGGCGATATCCGGCTCACCGGCAATCAGGTTGAGGAAGCGCACCATCGCGACTTCGGCATCGAGCATCCCCTCATCCATGTTGATATCGATAATCTGCGCGCCGCTCTCCACCTGCTGGCGGGCGACATCCAGCGCTTCGCTGTATTTATCTTCTTTGATCAGCCGCTTAAATTTAGCGGAACCAGTGACGTTAGTACGCTCCCCCACGTTTACAAACAGGCTGTCATCGCCAATATTCAACGGCTCAAGGCCAGAGAGGCGACAGGCAACCGGAATATCGGGCAGTTTACGCGGCGCTAAACCATCAACCGCGCGGCTCATCGCGGCAATGTGTTCCGGCGTCGTCCCACAGCAGCCGCCGACAATGTTGAGAAAGCCCGACTCCGCCCACTCGCGGATCTGCTTCGCCATCGTATCAGCATCAAGATCGTATTCGCCGAAGGCGTTAGGCAGACCGGCATTCGGGTGCGCGGTGACATAGCATTCGGCAATGCGCGCCAGTTCCTGCACATACTGGCGCAGTTCATCCGGCCCCAGCGCGCAGTTAAGACCAAAGGTGAGCGCTTCGGCGTGGCGCAGCGAGTTATAAAACGCTTCGGTAGTCTGGCCGGAGAGCGTGCGCCCGGACGCATCGGTGATCGTGCCGGAGATCATAATCGGCAGCTCGACGCCCAGCGCTTCAAATTCTTCTTTCACCGCAAAAACGGCGGCTTTCGCATTCAGCGTGTCAAAGACGGTTTCAATCAGAATCAGGTCTGACCCGCCTTCCACCAGCGCTTTAGTGGATTCGCGATAGGCCGCGACCAGCTGATCGAAGGAGATATTGCGAAACGCCGGGTCATTCACGTCCGGCGAGATGGATGCGGTGCGGTTGGTTGGGCCAAGCACGCCCGCAACGTAGCGCGGTTTTTCCGGCGTGCGCGCCGTCCATTCATCGGCGCAGGCGCGGGCCAGTTTCGCAGCGGTAAAGTTGATTTCCGCCGACAGGGATTCCATCTGGTAATCCGCCATCGCAATCGTCGTGGAGTTAAACGTGTTGGTTTCGATGATATCCGCACCCGCCTCAAAGTAAGCGTGATGAATCGCGGTAATCACCTCCGGCTTGCTGAGTACCAGCAGGTCGTTGTTGCCTTTCAAATCGCAGGGCCAGTCAGCAAAACGCTCGCCGCGAAAATCCTCTTCACTCAGGCGATAGCTCTGGATCATTGTCCCCATGCCACCATCCAGAACCAGAATACGTTCATCTAACTGCGCACGCAGTTGTTCAACTTTGCTGCTCACGACTTGCTCCCGACAACACTCAACCTGGACCGAAAAAAGGCCAACAAACCATACTGGCATAAACACGACAGGCGGAAAAGAGAACAACGGGCAACATGAGACATGTTCAGCTTCACTCCTCCGATCAGTGCAGGAATTCTTGCATTATATTTTAATAAAACGAAAATGATTTCCACGATACAGAAAAGGAGTCCGCCATGGTTGCCCCTGTCCCCGCGAAACGCGGTAGAAAACCCGCCGCTGCCACTGCGCCCGCAACCGGGCAGGTTCAGTCGTTGACCCGTGGCCTGAAGCTGCTGGAGTGGATTGCCGAATCCAACGGCAGCGTCGCGCTGACCGAACTGGCGCAGCAGGCGGGCCTGCCGAACTCCACGACACACCGTTTGTTAACCACCATGCAGCAGCAGGGCTTTGTGCGGCAGGTGGGAGAGCTGGGCCACTGGGCCGTGGGCGCCCATGCGTTTATCGTCGGCAGCAGTTTTTTGCAGAGCCGTAATCTGCTGGCGATTGTCCATCCTATCCTGCGCAAACTGATGGAAGACTCCGGTGAGACGGTCAATCTGGCGGTACTGGATCAGAGCGATCACCAGGCGATTATTATCGACCAGGTACAGTGCACACAGCTGATGCGCATGTCTGCGCCCATCGGCGGCAAACTGCCAATGCACGCTTCCGGCGCCGGGAAAGCGTTTCTGGCGCAACTCAGCGAAGAGCAGGTGACTGGCCTGCTGCACCGTAAAGGGCTGCATGCCTATACCCACGCCACGCTGGTGTCGCCGGTACATCTGAAAGACGACCTCGCCCAGACGCGCAAGCGCGGTTATTCCTTTGATGATGAAGAGCACGCGCTTGGCCTGCGTTGCGTTGCGTCGTGCATTTACGACGAGCACCGCGAGCCGTTTGCTGCGATCTCAATTTCCGGGCCGATTTCCCGCATCACTGACGATCGCGTCACCGAGTTTGGCGCGATGGTGATTAAAGCGGCGAAAGAAGTCACGCTGGCATACGGCGGGTTTAGATAAGCAAGGCTTGCCGGATGGCGGCGCAAGCGCCTTATCCAGCCTACAGTCACGTGTAGGCCCGGTAAGCGCAGCGCCACCGGGCGTCAAGCCGCAAATCTGAAGCAAAACCGCTGTTTGCGCCGATAGGCGTAAACATCTTCCACATGTCCTTCGCGGATACGCGTCTGTAACGCCCGCCAGTAGTCGGCGCGGAACAGGTCGGCGTGCATCTCCTCAAATAACGGCCCAATTCTTGGGTCAGCGCACAGCCAGTGGCGAAACTCTTCCGGGAAAACATCCCCTGGCGAAACGCTGTACCAGGGCTCGCTGGCCAGCTCATCTTCCGGGTAGCGCGCTTGCGGAATGTCGCGGAAATTCACTTCCGTCATATAGCAAATTTCATCGTAATCGTAGAACACCACGCGCCCGTGGCGGGTGACGCCAAAGTTTTTAAACAGCATGTCGCCGGGGAAGATGTTGGCGGCGGCAAGCTGGCGAATCGCATTGCCGTACTCTTCAATCGCGTCACGCAGTTGCTGGCCCTCCACCTGCTCCAGCCAGATATTCAGCGGCACCATACGACGCTCAATGTAGAGATGGCGAATCACTATCTGATCGCCAAGGTCGATGATTTTCTCCGGCGCCTCCTGGCGCAACAGCGTCATCAGCGCTGGCGCGATTCGCCGCTTCTCCAGCACAAAGTTCTCGAACTCCTGCGTATCGGCCATCCGCCCGACGCGATCGTGTTCTTTAACGAGTTGATAGCAGGCGCGCACATGGGCGGCCGACATCTCCTTTTGTGGGGCAAACGTATCCTTGATGATCTTAAACACCCGGTCAAAGCCCGGCAGCGTAAACACCAGCATCACCATGCCACGAATACCGGGCGCTTCAATAAACTGCTCATCGCTGTTCGCCAGATACAGTAAATACTCGCGATAGCTCTCGGTTTTCGCATGCTTCTGACAGCCAATCGCCATGTACAGCTCAGCGGTGGTTTTACCTGGCAGGATCTCACGCAGCCACTCAACCAGCGCGGCAGGCAACGGCGCGTACACCATGAAGTAGGAACGGGCAAAACCAAACACGATACTGGCCTCAGCCGTGGTGGTCAGGCAGGTATCGACAAACAGTTCGCCTTCATCGGTGCGATGAATCGGCAGCAAAAACGGCAACGTGCCGGCAGGGGTCAGCAACTTCCCCACCAGCCAGGCGGCTTTATTGCGATAAAACAGCTCATTCGCCACCTGCAAATGGCTGCGGTGCAAAGCCTCCGCTCCGAACGTTTCCGTCAGGTGAGCAATGATGTAATGAATATCACGGCTTTTGTTTTGCCAGGGCAAACGCAGCGGTAGATCGCTGAGAATACGCGTCAACAGCGGTTCCCAGCCGTGATCGGGGAAGAAATCTTTCGCCAGCGGGCGCGGGATCGTGCGAAACCGGCGTTCAGGCTGGGAGCTAAAGATAAAAAGCCGCTCGGGAGTGAGCGAGCGGTGGTCAAATAACCGACAGTAGACGGAGTTAAAAAAGCTCTCCGCAATCTCGAAGCGCGGGTAATCCGGCAACAGCCGGGTGTAATGCTCTTTGACACGCAGTAAAAAAGCCGCATCGGTGCTTTTGCCGTCAGTAATGCAGCGCAACTGTTCCACCACCAGACCAACGTGATGATCGTAGAGATGGATACGGCTTTTCATCGCCTGCTGCACGGCATGCCAGTCGGCCTGTTCAAAGCGCTGCTGCGCGCCGGAAGTCACTTCCAGAAATCGACCATACTGCGCGTCAAAGCCTTGCAGGATGGTTTGAGCAATCAGTAATTCCAGGCCACGCGACATGGTTTGTCCTCATCGGTTGCCGGATGGCGGTGCAAGCGCCTTATCCGGCCTACGGTTCGGGGTAGGCCGGATCAGCGTAAGCGCCATCCGGCATGGATCAGAACTGCGATTCTTCAGTAGAACCCGTTAATGCCGTCACTGAGGAGGTGCCACCCTGAATAATGGTGGTCACTTTGTCGAAGTAGCCTGTCCCCACTTCCTGCTGATGGGACACGAAGGTGTAACCGTCTTTGGCCGCCGCAAATTCTGGCTGCTGAACCTTCTCAACGTAGTGGCGCATGCCTTCACCCTGCGCATAGGAATGTGCCAGGTCGAACATGTTGAACCACATGCTGTGGATGCCCGCCAGGGTGATGAACTGGTACTTGTAGCCCATGTCCGACAGCTGCTGCTGGAAGCTGGCGATGGTTTTATCGTCCAGGTTCTTCTGCCAGTTGAACGACGGTGAGCAGTTGTAGGCCAGCAGTTTACCCGGGTATTTCGCATGGATGGCATCGGCAAAGCGCTTCGCCAGTTCAAGGTCCGGCGTGGAGGTTTCGCACCACACCAGGTCTGCGTAAGGCGCATACGCCAGCCCACGGCTGATCGCCTGCTCAATACCGGCACGCGTGCGGAAGAAGCCTTCGCTGGTGCGTTCGCCGGTAATAAATTCACTGTCGTACGCGTCGCAGTCGGAGGTTATCAGATCTGCCGCATCCGCGTCGGTACGGGCAATCAGCAACGTCGGTACGCCCATCACGTCAGCCGCCAGACGCGCAGCCACCAGTTTCTGAATGGCTTCCTGCGTCGGCACCAGAACTTTGCCGCCCATATGGCCGCACTTCTTCACCGACGCAAGCTGATCTTCGAAGTGAACAGCCGCTGCACCGGCTTCGATCATCGATTTCATCAGTTCAAACGCGTTCAGTACGCCGCCAAAACCGGCCTCCGCATCGGCAACGATCGGCAGGAAGTAATCGACAAAGCGCGGATCGCCAGGCTCAATGCCGGACGCCCACTGGATCTGATCCGCACGACGGAAAGTGTTGTTGATCCGATCCACGACCGCCGGAACAGAGTTTGCCGGGTACAGCGATTGATCCGGGTACATGCTGGAGGCCAGGTTAGCGTCCGCCGCCACCTGCCAGCCGGACAGATAGACCGCCTCAATGCCCGCTTTCGCCTGTTGCAGCGCCTGGCCGCCGGTCAGTGCGCCGAGGCTGTTGATGTAGCCTTTTTTCGCGTCGCCATGCAGCAGACGCCACATTTTGGCCGCGCCAAGCTGCGCCAGCGTACATTCCGGGTTGACCGAGCCGCGTAATTTCACCACTTCCTCCGCGCTATACGGGCGACGGATGCCTTCCCAGCGCGGTTGCGTCCATTCTTTCTGTAACTCTTCGATTTGTTGGGTACGGGTTTTCATGTGCAGATGCTCCATATTGTTATGTGGTGAGTTAAGCCAGCAGGCGGTAGCCTGGCAGGGTCAAGAAATCGATCAGTTCATCAGAGGTAGTGATCTGCTCCATCAGGCGCGCGGCTTCATCAAAGCGCCCGCTGCTGAAGCGGTGCTCTCCCAGCTCGTCCTGGATCACCAGCATCTCTTCGGCCAGCATCTGGCGGAATAGCGCTTTCGTGACGGGTTTGCCGTTGCTCAGGGTTTTCTCGTGATGAATCCATTGCCAGATAGAGGTACGGGAGATTTCAGCCGTTGCCGCATCTTCCATCAGGCCATAAATCGGTACGCAGCCATTGCCGGAGATCCATGCTTCGATGTACTGCACCGCCACGCGAATATTGGCGCGCATTCCCTCTTCGGTACGATCGCCCTCGCAGGGCGCCAGCAGCTGTTCGGCAGTAATGGGCGCATCTTCATCACGGGTAACAAACAGCTGGTTCTGGTTTTCGCCCAGCGCCTCGTTAAAGACCGTCATCGCGGTGTCCGCCAGCCCCGGGTGCGCGATCCAGGTGCCGTCATGACCGTTATTGGCTTCCAGCGCTTTGTCCGCTTTCACTTTGTTGAGCACTTGATTGTTGCGCTCGGCGTCTTTGCTCGGGATAAACGCCGCCATGCCGCCCATCGCAAATGCACCGCGCTTGTGGCAGGTTTTGATCAACAGCCGTGAATAGGCGCTGAGGAACGGTTTATCCATTGTCACCACCTGACGGTCCGGCAGGACGCGATCCGGGTGATTTTTCAGTGTTTTGATATAGCTGAAAATGTAATCCCAGCGGCCGCAGTTAAGACCAACAATATGGTCACGCAGCGCATGCAGGATCTCATCCATCTGGAAGACGGCAGGCAGCGTTTCAATCAGCAAGGTGGCTTTGATGGTGCCGCGCGGCAGATTAAAACGGTCTTCGGCATAGCTGAAGACTTCGCTCCACCAGGCGGCTTCCTGCCAGGCCTGAGTTTTCGGCAGGTAGAAATACGGGCCGCTGCCTTTTGCCAGCAACGCTTTATAGTTGTGGAAAAAGTAGAGAGCGAAATCAAACAGGCTGCCAGGAATGGCTTCACCACGCCAGGTCACATGTTTTTCCGGCAGGTGTAAACCGCGTACGCGACAAATCAGTAACGCCGGGTCCGGCTTGAGTTGATAGATTTTCCCGGCTTCGTTGGTGTAGCTGATGGTGCCGTTCACCGCATCACGTAGGTTGATCTGGCCATCAATCACTTTGCTCCACTCCGGCGCCAGTGAATCCTCAAAGTCAGCCATGAACACTTTCACGTTAGCATTCAGCGCGTTAATCACCATTTTACGTTCTACCGGGCCGGTGATTTCCACGCGACGATCCTGTAAATCGTCAGGAATACCGCGAATTTTCCAGTCACCTTCACGAATGGAAGCTGTTTCCGAAATAAAATCAGGCAACTTACCGTCATCAATATCCTGCTGTTGCTGAATACGAGCAGCGAGGAGTTTGTTACGCTTTGGCGTAAAACGCGTCACCAGTTCGGTCAGAAACTCTACCGCTTCTGCGGCCAGAATTTGCTTCTCCTGCTCACCATAAGGCCTGGTAAAGGTCAGTTCATCGGTTGTCGTTGCCTGTTGATTCATTATGCAGCTCCTCGTCATTGATCCGAATACATCCCCAATGCGAACGAAGGATCGTTGTGTGGTTTTCGTTCAGCACAACTAAGACTACTCAATTAAATTTCAAAATCAAAAACAATTTCCATTTTTAATTTAATTATCAGTTAACTTATTGATAACAATAAAAATAAAGTTTAATTACAAGATGAGCGGCATTTCAGAAATAAAAAAGGCACCCGAAGGTGCCTGTTTCAACATGCTGAAACGCTTTAGGATCGTGCGCTACAGAAGATTAATCCAGCGTTGGATTCATGTGACGCAGATCATATGGCGTGATCTGGTAGACGTAATAGTTGAGCCAGTTGGTAAACAGCAAATTACCGTGGCTGCGCCAGGTCGCGCGAGGTTTGTTTTGCGGATCGTTTTTCGGGAAATAGTTGTACGGTACATTCGGACTTAAACCTGCTTCAACATCCCGGAAATATTCACTGGCCAGCGTATGGGCATCGTACTCCGGGTGACCGGTTACAAACGCGATTCGTTTATCTTTGCTGGCGAACAGGTAGGCATCTCCATCTTCGGTTTCCGCGAGGATCTCAAGGTCGGTATAGTCCCGAATCAGCGCCGCCGGGAAGTCGGCATAGCGTGAGTGCGGAGCAAGGAATGAATCATCAAAACCACGAGTCAGTAAAGCATGAGGATGAAGGATGTGATGTTCGTAGACGCCGGAAAGTTTATCTGTGCGGGTTTGCTTCGGAATGCCATAGAGAATATTAAGCGCGGCCTGTACCGCCCAACAGACAAACAGCGTTGAGGTGACGTGATCTTTCGCCCACTCCAGCACCTGCTTAATCTGCGGCCAATACGCAACATCATTAAACTCCACCAGACCCAGAGGCGCGCCGGTGACAATCAGCCCATCGAAATTCTGATCGCAGATATCCTCGAAGTTACAGTAGAAGTTGTTCAGATGCTCTGCCGGTGTATTACGCGATTCACGGGCATCAATCCGCAAGAGCTGAACATCGACCTGAAGCGGTGAGTTTGACAACAGGCGCAGGAACTGGTTTTCCGTTTCGATCTTCTTCGGCATCAGGTTGAGGATAAGCACCTTCAGCGGACGAATTTCCTGGCCAGAAGCGCGGGATGTCGTCATAACAAAGACGTTTTCCTCACGTAAGAAATTGACGGCGGGTAGCTCGTCCAGCACGCGAATTGGCATAACCTGATAACCTCACTACATACGTTTAAACGTTTAGACATCCAGATAGCTGAAGATACCCAGAAATTCTTCTAATGTCGAGCCTGCATGTTGAAGGTGAGAAAGTTTCACGGCGGTGTTTACGATAGAATATAAGCACAAAGAAAAGGAGATAATATGGTTATTAGCATTCGCCGATCGCGGCAGGATGAAGGGGAAAAACTGATTGCTATCTGGTGTCGTTCTGTTGATGCTACGCACCATTTTCTGTCTGCATCCTATCGGAGCGAGCTGGAAGAGCTGGTGCGTTCTTTTTTACCAGAAGCGCCGTTATGGGTGGCAGTGACAGAGCAGGATGAGCCTGTCGCGTTTATGCTGCTGACCGGGCAGCACATGGATGCCCTGTTTGTCGATCCCGACGTTCGTGGCTGCGGCGTAGGGAAATTGCTGGTTGAGCATGCGTTTACGCTGGCCCCCGAGTTAACAACCAACGTTAACGAACAGAATGAACAAGCGGTTGGGTTCTACAAAAAGATGGGATTTAAAGTGACAGGACGTTCAGAGGTAGACGATCTTGGCAGACCGTATCCGTTATTGAATCTGGTTCATACGTAGGCCGGATAAGGCGCAGCCGCCATCCGGCTGCGCCCGGACGCATAAACGCAAAAAGGCCATCCCTCAGGATGGCCTCTTCACTTAATTAATGCCTGGCAGTTTATGGCGGGCGTCCTGCCCGCCACCCTCCGGGCCGTTGCTCCGCAACGTTCAAATCCGCTCCCGGCGGATTTGTCCTGCTCAGGAGAGCGCTCACCGACAAACAACAGATAAAGCAAAGGGCCCAGTCTTCCGACTGAGCCCTTTGCTTTATTTGATGCCTGGCAGTTCCCTACTCTCGCATGGGGAGACCCCACACTACCATCGGCGCTACGGCGTTTCACTTCTGAGTTCGGCATGGGGTCAGGTGGGACCACCGCGCTACGGCCGCCAGGCAAATTCTTTGTGCCCTTAAAACGAATCTTTTACCCTGATACTGCGTTGGCTGCGCTCGTAAACTCAGTCACATACCTGTGTATGCTCCTTCCTTTCCTTCGCTTGCCGCCTTGTCTCAGCGTAAAATCTTTCGTTTTCGCAAAATCTGTAATCAAAGCTGAAAATCGTCTCTCAGTCCGCCAAAACACCTTCGGCGTTGTAAGGTTAAGCCTCACGGTTCATTAGTACCGGTTAGCTCAACGCATCGCTGCGCTTACACACCCGGCCT